>DAORXN010000001.1:0-213167 GCA_035358955.1 Syntrophales bacterium
GAGATGCGCAATGGATCACGCAGTTATCTTCAATATTAGTATACTTGCCGATGACGATCGGCGCAAAATCACCCCGCACTATGGCTCCTGGCCACACCCCGGAAAACTCCCCTATTTCCACCTCTCCTACCACATAGGCCGCCTCACTTACGAACGCGGTTTCCGCAATCTTCGGCATCTTTCCCTGAAAGCCCCGGATCACTTCTCCCTCCTTCAGTTTACTATTCCGGCATCCTCCCGGAAAAGGTGTTGTTTATAATCTCCAGCATGGATGCAACCTCCCGCTGACTCTTAAGATAATAACCGGCGCGAGAATGAAAGCTCTTGCCCACCCGGACGGTAAAGATGTTATCTCCCGTCAGATGGAAAACGTCCTCATCCGTTTCATCATCCCCCGCAAAAAATCCCTTGGAACGACCAATGGCATTCATCAATTGAAGAAATGCTTCTCCTTTATCCGGGGCTTCTTCGGGCAAGAGATTTTCCACATACTTGCCCCCGATCCTGCGAGGCTCAGGGGAGAGATGGGAGATTGCCTCCTCTAACACGGTCTGCACCTCGGAAATATTTCTTGCCCCTCGGTAGTGGAGGGTAATGGACATACCCTTATTTTCGAGAACGATACCCGATTTCCCGTCCAAGAATTTTCGTAACTGTCTTTCCCAATTCAAGGCCATCCTCTGGAATTCTCTCTCCTTCGCCTCCCAGCCGACCACACCTTCGGCCCCATGATTGCCTATGATATGATGAGGGATAAAGCCCAGCCGCAAACGGGCATCTCCACATGATCTCCCGGTAATTACCGCGACGTAAGCCCACTTCTTCAATTCTTCCAATCCCCTTATCACTTCTGAAGGAATCCTGACCTTTCCCGGATCATCCACGATGGGGGCCAGGGTGCCATCGAGGTCGAAAGCAAACAGGGTTTCCACATCCACAAACTTCGCAAGCTTCCTTATTCCGCTTACGTCCAGCAAATAGCGGGGGGCTTTCATATGCTCCTGAGAGTTCCCCCTAACCGCGCCGCCAGGCGCTCTCGTTGACGGACCCTTGACGCATCGATAAGCAACCTGCCTGCCCAACGGTAAACGTTAAAGTCCTTAACCAGGGCCCTCATGTGTCGCATCCTTTCCCTTTGCTCTTCCTCCGGCATGGTAAGGGCCTGATAAAGGGCCTCTGCCGTTTGCTCTATATGATACGGATTAACGATGAGCGACTCGTGCAGTTCGTGGGCAGCTCCGGTGAATTGACTCAATATGAGCACCCCCTTTTCATCATCCCTGGCGGCCACGTATTCCTTGGCCACCAAATTCATGCCGTCATGAAGACTCGTAACCAAACAGACATTGGCCGCCCGGTAATAACGGTTTATTACCTCGGGCTCGTGGTGGGCGATGCGCATTATTATGGGCTCATAATAATCCTTCCGGAATTTGTCATTAATTTCCGTTGCCATTTTCCGCACATAGCTGTCAAGGGCCTGATAATCCTGGAGTATACTTCGAGACGGAGCAGCGATCTGAATAAAACGAAACCGGCCAATCATTTCTGAGCGCAATTCCAGCATTCTTTCCACCGCCCGGAGCCTCTCCGGTAAGCCCTTCGTATAATCCAGCCTGTCTACCCCCAGGCCAATGAGGCTGTCTGTTGGTATACCCACCGTCTCACACACTTCTTTTCTGCAATCCTCGATGCTGGGTTGATTTCCTTCCCATTCAGGGGGCCACTGGATAGAGATGGGATAGCTTTCGACCATCGTTAATTGACCCTGACGTATAATGGTAGATGTCTCTCGCTCAATGCGCGTCTCCAGGTAACGATCCACCGTATCAAGGAAATTCCTGCAATGGAACTGGGTATGGAAGCCTATAATTGTACTTCCCAACAAACCCAGTATAATTTCCTCGCGCCATGGACAGATACCGAACGACTCCGGATTGGGCCAGGGTATATGCCAGAAGGAGATAATGGTGGCCCGCGGCAGTAGCTGACGGATCATTTCCGGTAGCAAAGCAAAATGATAGTCCTGGACCAGAATCAGCGGATCTTCACTCCTTGCCTCCTCTACCACCGCTTCGGCAAATCGCCGATTGACTTTCACATATGCTTGCCAGTCAGTGCTGCGAAAAACTGGCCTTACATGAGCAATATGACACAGAGGCCAGAGTCCTTCATTGGAAAAACCGTAGTAGTAACCACTCTCTTCATCTTCTGTAAGCCATACCCGTCGCAGGGTATATTGTTTCTTTGCCGGTGGCACTAAAACATGATCCTTTTCATCCACCACCTGACGGTCTGCACTGCCGCTCCCATGAGCAATCCATGTACCCGAACAGGCCTTCAAAATAGGTTCAATCGCGGTAACGAGACCGCTTGCTGGCCTTATTACTTCAACTCCGTTTTCTGCAGCCACATGGATGTATGGCTCCCGATTGGACACAACGATTATCTGGTCTCCTTTCATATATTTCTTCATAAGATTCCGGAGATTATCTGGATTCCAGGTAATCGTGAGATCGTCAATGAGCCTCTTGTCTTCCTCCAGGGACCGCAACATTGTCCTCAGATCCGTAACCAGGGGCTTTATCTCCTCCGGGACATAATCGCGGCGAGGCAAACCCCTGTCCGGCACCCCTCTCAACATGGCCCGCACCCCTCTCATCCATCCCTGCCAGCTCAACTGGGCCACCACAACCGTGATGAGCGAAACTATGACTCCAATAAAAACAAATAAAAAGAATAGGTATTTTCTGGTATCGGCACTGCGACGCTCCGCGTAACTTATATCGTGCACCAAAATAAGGGCACCGGAAGAAATTCCTTCCATTACCAACTTATAGGTAAAAAGATGGACCGGTTTTTGAAACAAATCTCTAATCGTGTACGATTTTCCCGGCTGTTCCATAAACTGAGAACAATTCAAATCCGGCGGAAAGGTTGGCGTTCGATAAAGTATTTGCCCCTTCTCATCACAATAGGCAATGGCAAAGAGGCGCTCATCTCTGATAACACGATTGAAAAGGGAAATGACCTTGCTTTTGCTGCCCTGGGATAGAAGATCGCCAAGAGGTTCTTCTATCGTCTGGGCAATGAGCTTTGATCTCATATCGAGATCGCGAATCGTCCAGCGCAAAATCCATTTATCCACCAAGGGGGTGGCAATATAGGCGAGAATGATCAGGGAAACCATCAGGGGGATGACGAATCGTAAGGGGAGCTTTACCCTCTGAATCAATCTTATAATTTTTTTCATAAACACGTCCTAAAAGGCGGCATCCCAGCGTTTGCTCAAACGAATGGCCGCATTTATCAAACCCACCATACTGTAGGTCTGAACAAAATTCCCCCATTGCTCACCGGAGGCAGGATTTATATGTTCGGCGAACAAACCCAAATGATTGGCCCGGGAAAGCATGCGATCAAAAAGATCTCTTGCCTCGTCCATCCGACCCATCGCCGCCAGGGCATATATGTACCAGAACGTGCAAACGACGAACGCGTTTTCCGGTATCCCAAAGTCATCCGCCTCCACATATCGGAAGATAAAATCTCCCTGTTTCAATTCCCTTTCCACAGCGGCCACCGTTTTTTTGAATCTTTCATCGTCGACGGAAAGGAAACCGAGATCGTGGAGCAAAAGCAGACTCGCATCCAACGACTCTCCCTCGAACGAGGACACGAAAGACTGCTTTTTATCATTCCAACCCCGGTGACATATTACATCATGGATGATGGAGGCCCTTTTTCTCCACAATCTCCTACGGTTCTCCCAGCCCATCCTTTCGGCTATCCGGGCCAACCTATCGCAAGCGGCCCAGCACATTACACTGGAGAAGGTATGCGGCTTGGTGATACCTCTCCTTTCCCAAAGGCCGCTGTCAGGCCTGTCATAAACTTTAAAGGCCATTTCACCCAGGATTTCCAATCTTTGAAAAAGGTCCCTTTCATCCCGTCTGATCAGTCGCTGATCGAAAAACGTATGGGCAACGGCGAGTATCGCCGAACCGTACACATCATTCTGTATTTGACGATAGGCATCGTTTCCCACCCGGACAGGTCCCATCCCCCTGTACCCGGGCAAGGCATCCACAACATACTCTATGAGACGCGCTTCCCCTGATATTCCGTACACGGGCTGAAGCCTTCCATCTGTTGAACCGGCCACGATATTGACTAGAAAACCGAGGTACTTCTCCATCGTCTGAGTGGTACCAAGGCGATTCAAAGCATTGATGACAAAATAAGCGTCCCGGATCCAGCAGAACCTGTAATCCCAGTTGCGCATGGAGTGAGGTGCTTCAGGGATGGAAGTGGTGACGGCGGCGATGATAGCACCCGTATCTTCGAATGAATTTAGTTTCAAGGTAATGGCCGCCCTGATAACTTCCTCTTGCCATTCAAACGGGATGGCGATATCCCGCACCCATTCGCGCCAGTAAGACAGCGTTTCTTCTAAAAAACGACGTGTAAGAAAATTAATATTTTCCGGAATGGTTTCGTCTGGACCTAGGACCAGACAAATGTTGTCCTCCAGGAAAAAAGGCCTCTCCTCTATCAGGTAGGATAAGGCCATATCTGTCGTCACCCGCATCGTCCAGCTTTCACCCACATACCTGACATGGTGACTTCCAAAGGTCCTTTCGCAAGGATGCCGACCGTAACTATAGGCAGGTCTTATGCGAACTACAATGCGCGGAGAACCTTTTACCCTCTTTATATGCCTTATTAACATGATAGGGGTAAAAATCCGGCCGAAATGGAAAAAACGAGGAGCAAAATCGTAAATTTCCACTTCGCTTCCGTGATTATCAAAAAGTCTGGTTACAAGAATGGCAGAATTTTTTTCGTAGTACTGCTCTGCCCTCTGAAAATCGAGAAGTTCCAGGCTCGCATATCCGAATCCTTCCCCCTCTGCGTGTTCCCTGAGGAGGGAACAAAATACAGGATCCCCATCGAATCGGGGAACGCAATACCAGACTATTTCTCCTACCTCATTGACCAGAGCGGCAATCCGGCCATTACTCACAAGGCCGAGGTTCAGGTTATTTTTCATGCCAGAAATCCTTTTTGAGATTCACTTTTATCTATACACAAGATCACACCTTCTGGCTACCTTTTTGCCGTTAAATTTCTTTTCACAAAGGAAATATTGCTGTATAAGCGACGCCATGAACTACTTCAAGAAAGCGGCGGTTAGAATCTACGAAGAAGCAAAAAAAGAAAAGCGCCTCCTGCAAGGATTGAGTCTGGAGGAGCTCAAACAGATTGCCTTGCGCCAGGAAGGCGTAATCAAGACCCAAATCGGATCCCTGGCGGCCGACTCGGAACCCATGAACCGATCGGCACCCCACACGAAGAATAACATCGACCATCCCTTTGGAGAGGTGGAGGAAAGGCTCGCGGAAGAGGCCGTCCGCCGTCTCTCGGAAGAACGCATCGTATCCCTGGACACCCTGGTGGGAGACGGGAAAGATGGCGTAACGGCTCGTTTTATCATGCCCGAACAATACGCCCAGATTGCCTTCGGCGTTAAGCTTCTCATGGACGATCAACAGGAAGGCCGCATCATCGATGATCCCACGTACACCATCATCTTTTTCACGGACGGGCAATTCGAACCCAACAAGAAAAAGAGGCTGCTGGAAAAGGATATCCATGTCCGCCTGTGGCTAGGAGAAAAAAGGGGTGAGCAGGTCAAGATATGCCGCAACACCATATACCTGGGGGAGGCAAAAAAGGGCGTCTTCATGTTCGAAGACTGGCGTGTCAAGGCCATTGACAAACAGGGAATCTTCCTCCATGCCGGCGCCCGACGAGATTTCCTCTGGATTTTCAACGAAGAGACCGGACGGCCGGAGTTGACCGAGGTAGTTACGGCCATCTCGGGGCTTACGGCCACGGGGAAAACTACCACTCTTTGCCGCAGCTTCGCCCGCCTGCCCCGCGAAACCTCCGAAATGATTGGCGATGATGGCGGAACTTTCTCTTTCGATGGAGGTTATGCGGCCTTTGAAATCGGCGGGTTATATGTAAAAACGGAAGGCCTCGACGAAAGTCAGCCGGAAATCCTGAGGGCCGCCGAATCGAGGGATACCTTCCTCGAAAACGTCGCTATCACAAAGTACCCGTACATGCCCGACTTCAAGGATCTGCGAAAAACGGGAAACGGTCGAGCCGTCATAACAAGGAAAAACCTGGAAATAGCCAGCCCCAGTTTAAGGGCAGAGAAATTAAACTACATCATCATCCTCACCCGCAACCCTCTCATGAATGTTTTAAGCCAGCTTACACCCGAACAGGCCACCATGCAGTTCATCTACGGAGAATCCATTGAAAGCACCGGCGGTAACCCGGAAGAGGCGGGAAAATTCAAACGAGAGGTTTTCCTCGACCCGTTTCTGGCGGGCGATCGTCTGGAACATGCCATGCTCTTTTACGAAATTGTCAGGAAAAACCGTTGCCGCTGTTTCCTCGCCAATACGGGAACCATCGGACAGGAGGAAAAGAAAGTAACCCTAAAGCAATCCCTGGCCACTTACAACGACCTGCTCCGGCATCAGTTACGTTTCAGCCATGAGCCGGATGATCTGGGCCTTCACTACCCCATCCGTTCGGATCGCGCCGATTTAGACTATCTCGTTGCCCACCGCCTCTTTCCAGACAGGGAGCTCATGAAAAGAAAGCTCGTCGATTTCTTTCGGGGAAGAGAAAATTTCCTCGAGGAATTCGAGGGTAAATACGGGAAAATTCCTTCCCATATAAGAGAGTCCCTACCCTATCGTTACCGGGACATAGACGCTAACGGCGCTACCAACAACGAATAGCGGACCACTCTGCGCAGTCCCGTCCTATAAAGGCCCTTCAAAATCTCGTGTCTTAAGGGTTTACAAATTCGAAATTGGTGGTATATATCCGCTGCAAAAAAAGAGGTAGTTCCATTTATGCCCTGGTATGCCATTTACACGAAAAGCAAACATGAAGATCGTGTACATGTGCAGCTCAGTGCGAAATCTTACCACGTTTTTCTCCCCAAAATTAACGTCTGGAGCAAAAGAAAGGATCGCAGGAAGAAGATCTGGGTCCCCATGTTTCCCGGCTATCTCTTTATCCATTTAGATAAGCCAGACAACGGCACCCGGGTGGACATCCTGAGGACCTTTGGCGTCGTAAAAATCCTGGGCAAACCGAGAGGCGGAGATCTCCTACCCATCCCCGATGAACAAATCGAGACCATCAACAGACTCATCCAATCCCCCGCGGAAATCAACCATTTCCGATATCCCAGCCTGGGGGAGAGGGCTCGTATTATAGACGGCCCCTTTGCCGGAATCGAAGGCATCGTCACCGCATTGGACTTGGAACACGAGGTATTTGTCATAACCTTCGAGCTCCTACACCGGGCTGTGGCCCTCAAGCTGGAAGGTTTCCAGATTGCAAAGATCTGATTTTTCCCTTGACATAATCACTTCAATGGGTAAGAAAGCCCGCATGTTGCACTTGCCAGCAAAGAGGTTTTTATGGCCCCCAGAGGCAAAATAGAAATAGATGTAGAATTATGTAAAGAATGCGGCCTCTGCATCACCGTCTGCCGTCAGGGAAACATTACCTTCGCATCGCAGTTGAACTCGGCCGGCTATCACCCGGCCGTTTTTAAAGATGACGGCAAGTGCAGCGGTTGTGCCCTGTGCGCCCTCATGTGTCCCGATTGCGCGATCGAGGTGTACCGTGCATAAGAAATTCCTCATGGCGGGAAATCACGTGATAGGAGAGGCGGCCATCCGGGCTGGCTGCCGTTTCTATGCCGGCTACCCCATCACCCCGCAAAACGAACTTACAGAATATATGGCCGAGCATATGCGAAAGGTACCGGGCGGTGTTTTCATCCAGGCGGAAAGCGAAATCGCCGCCATCAACATGGTGCTCGGGGCCTCGGCCGCCGGTGCCCGCGCCATGACCTCCTCTTCGAGCCCCGGTATTGCCCTGAAGCAGGAAGGAATCTCCTTCCTCGCCTGCGACGAATTACCCGCCGTGATCGTCAACATAATGAGAGGAGGACCCGGCCTGGGGAACATTGCCCCCTCGCAGGGCGATTACTTTCAGGCCACGCGGGGAGGGGGACACGGAGATTACAGAACACCTGTCCTTGCGCCGGCCCATGTTCAGGAACTGGCCGACCTAACCATGGACGCCTTCGACCTAGCCGACAAATACAGAACCCCGGTGGTCATCCTCGCTGATGGTATGATGGGGCAGATGATGGAACCGGTGGTATTCAAAACACCGCCGCCCAGAGAATATGATGAAAGTTACGTCATGAAAGGAAAAGGGGAGGGGAAGAGCCGGTTTATCAGGGGCCTTATCCTGGACACCATCAGGATGGAGGAACACAACTGGAAACTATACAGAAAATATCAGGTCATCGCCGAAAAAGAAGTCCGCTACGAAGATTATTTAACGGAGGACGCCGACATCGTAATTGTTGCTTACGGAACCGCCGCCCGCATCGCGAAGGGTGCCATCAAAAGGTTGCGGGATGAAGGTCATAAGGTGGGACTTATGCGCCCCATCACCCTGTGGCCGTTTCCCGCCAGACCCGTCCGAGAATTGGCCAAGCGGATAAAAACCTTCGTGGTTTTCGAAATGAGCACGGGGCAGATGCTGGAAGACGTGAAACTTGCTCTGGAAGGGGCGGTCCAAATAGAATTCTACGGTCGCCCCGGCGGAGTCATTCCCACGCCGGCCGAATTGGCTAAGGTCATTGCCTACAAGGCCCGGAGGAACGAAAGATGAAAAAGGTCTACGGCCGCCCAAAATCCCTGAAGCCGTCCAAATTCCATTACTGTCCCGGATGCGGCCACAGCATAGCCCATCGCCTGATTTGTGAAGTAATAGATGAGCTCAACATTTCCGGTCGTACGATCGGGGTCTGCCCGGCCGGTTGTGCCGTCATTGCCTATAACTACTTCGATATAGATATGATAGAAGCTGCCCACGGGAGGGGTTGCGCCGTGGCCACCGGACTAAAGAGGGTTTTGCCAGATCGAATCATCTTTTCCTACCAGGGAGACGGGGACCTGGCGGCCATCGGAACGGCGGAGACGCTGCATGCGGCCAACAGGGGAGAAAACTTTACTGTCATTTTCATTAACAACGCCGTCTACGGTATGACGGGGGGGCAGATGGCACCGACCACCCTTTTGGGGCAGGTATCCACCACCACTCCGCCCGGTCGCACAGAAAAGCTCGATGGCTATCCCATCCGGGTGAGCGAACTGCTCGCCCAGTTGCCGGGGACGGCCTACATTGAGAGATGTGCCGTAAACTCCCCGCTTAACATCAACCGCACGAGAAAGGCCTTAAAAAAGGCTTTTCTCTACCAGATGGAAAACGAATTCGGCCTTACGCTCATCGAAATTCTCTCCCAGTGTCCCACGAACTGGAAAATGTCTCCCCCGGACGCTTGTCGCTGGATAGACGAAGTCATGGTGAGGGAATTTCCCCTGGGGGTCATCAAGGATGTCACGAAAACCAAGGGGGAAGCGTAGATGATAGTGAAGACCATCTTCGCCGGCTTCGGAGGGCAGGGGGTGCTCATGATGGGTTATACCTTTGCCTATGCCGCCATGATGGAAGGGTACCAGGTAACTTACCTCCCCTCTTACGGTGCCGAGGTAAGGGGTGGGGCGGCGAACTGCACCGTCGCCGTGGGCAATGAAGAAATAGCCTCTCCTATTGCATCGGAGCCGGAATACCTCGTCATTATGAACAAACCTTCCCTCATTACCTTTCAAAACCGCATCACCCACGGAGGGGTAATATTCCTTAATGCCTCCCTGGTCGATATCCGGCCCGGGAGAAATGACGTGGTCGTCCACGAGATACCGCTGGCAGAAATAGCTGAATCTATCGGGGTTCCCCGAGGACAGAATCTCATCATGTTGGGCGCCTTTGTCAGAAAAACGGGGATTGTCTCTCTCGAAGCCTGCATCAAGGGCATCGAAGAACGTCTGAAGGGAAAAAGAGGCGCCGCTTGGGAAAACAATCGCAAAGCCTTCATGGCGGGCTACGAATGGGGGTTCAAGTAATAGATGGTCATTTCGCAGATATCCGTCATTCTCGAGAACGTACCAGGTAGCTTCAGCCGGCTTATCGATATCCTGGACAAGGAAGACATAAAAATCAAAGCTGTTTCTGCCGCAAGCACAGAAGAGCAAAGTACCGTACGACTCGTGGTAAATGATCCGCAAAGGGCGGTCATGACCCTGAAGAACTTCCATTTCAACGTCGAAGAGACACCCGTAATAGCTGTTGAGGTGCCGCTTCACCCGGGGGGAATGAACGCCATCGTAAAGCCCCTGGCAGAGGGGGACGTAAACATTCATTACATATACACCACCATCGAACGCATCGGCAAAGAAACGATCGTAATCATAGGTTGCGAACCTATGGATCGGGCCATCTCTATCCTTTCTCAGCACTGGATAAACTTCGTGGGCGAGGAAATTTACTCCCTGTAACTATGGGCAAATTCGGTGTCTCACCGGAAAAGGAAAAAGCCCTCATAGATAGGATGGCTGAGCTCAAGGTTTCCGAAGAAGACCTAAAGGAAACCTTTATCCACGCCTCAGGGCCGGGGGGACAGAAGGTCAATAAAACGGCGACTTGTGTCCAACTTACGCACTTGCCCACAGGTATTTCGGTGAAATGCGGGCTGAACCGATCTCAGAGTATAAACCGCTTTCTTGCCCGGAGACTCCTCCTCGACAAAATAGAAAAATGGCAAAAAGGCTCTCTTGAAAAAGAAGAAATCACGCGGATAAAAATACGACGCAATAAGGAAAGAAGGGCTCGACGCGCAAGAAATAAAAAAGGGAGAGAAAGTCGATGTACGCTCCCCTCCCTTAAATGAAACCACTAAAATGAATTTATCTTTTAAGCACCAATCACCTTGAGCAGCGGATTGGCATACAGAATCACGAGCGCAATAACCAGCGCGTAAATGGCGAGCGACTCGATCATGGCCAGACCCACCATCATGGTAAGCAGAATCCTTCCCTGCGCCTCCGGATTCCTCCCGACGGCATTCGTGGCCCCGCTAAGACCACTACCCATACCGATTCCCGTACCAACGCTTCCCAAGCCTACTGCCATGCCGGCGGCAAAAACGGAAATGCCGACGACAATCGCCTTCGTGTAGTCAATTCCGACCCCTCCCGCCGCCTGCTCGGCTGCATAAAGAACGGGGACCAGGACAAACATTGCGATCAAACCCACCATCGTTAAGCAGATACGTTTCATCATCTTCATCTCCTTCTTTTGTTTTTTGAAAAAACGATCGGGCGGCGATTCGCCCACTCAAAACTGTTTTTCCTCACCTCCTTTCCCCAAAAATATACCTCTTTTACCACTTGTTTTGTGCCTCTACAATACCCTCCGGGGTTTGTCAACCTCTTTTCCTCCCTTTACGGAAGAAAGTTTGTAAGGTATAAACGGCATATGAAATTTTCCAACGCCGAAATGTCTCTCATGAAGCTCCTGCAAGACGACTTCCCCTTAGAAAAGAAGCCGTTTCTTGCCTTGGGTAAAGCCGTCAATCTCTCAGAAGAAGAGGTGGTAAACATCGTTAGGCGCTGGAAAGACAAAGACATAATAAGAAAATTAGGTGTTGCCGTTCGTCCCCCACAGGTGGGTTACAAAAACAACATCCTCGTTGTTTGGGCCGTCCCCCCCAAGGCAGTAGACAGAGTGGGCATGCTCTTCGCCGGAAAAGAATGGGTTTCTCACTGCTACGAGCGAACCCCCCCCTATCTGGGGCGTTACAATCTATTCACCATGATCCATCTGCCCTCCCCGGAAGAGGAAGGAATCATAGAAGACATGGCAAGGGAGGCCGGAATTTATGACTACATGCTTCTTAAAACGATCGAAGAGCTAAAAAAGACGAGCATGAGGTACTTCTGACAGGTAAGGGCGTGAAAAGCAAAAGAATGTTAAACTATAAGCAGAAAAACCTGTAAGGATGGCCGCCACGTGACCAAGTCAGAAATCCTCTTTTCCCAAAGCGAGAGGCTAATCCCTGGTGGGGTAAACAGCCCCGTCCGGGCATGGACGGCTGTAGGAGGCAGACCCCTCTTCATAAAAGAAGGACGGGGATCGAAAATCATCGATGTTGATGGCAACTCCTACCTCGATTACGTCATGTCCTGGGGGCCTTTGATCCTGGGTCACGCCCATGAAAGGGTAGTAGAAGCCGTAAAAAGACAACTGGAAAAAGGTTTAAGTTTCGGGGCTCCCACAGAGCAGGAACTTACACTGGTAGAACTCATACAAGAAGCAATTCCCTCCATGGAAATGGTGAGGCTAGTGAATTCCGGTACGGAGGCCGTCATGTCCGCCCTGCGCCTGGCCCGCGCCTTTACGGGACGCACCAGGATATTGAAATTCGCCGGCTGTTATCACGGACACGGAGATTCTCTTCTGGCCCGCGCCGGATCGGGGCTTGCCACCCTTGGCATCCCCGGCTGTCCGGGCGTTCCGGAGGCCCTGGCCGAACTAACCATTACCATCCCTTACAATGACGTCAATGCCTTAAAAGAGGCCATAGAAATGCATGGGAAGACGCTCGCCGCCGCGATCGTGGAACCCATCGCGGGCAACATGGGGGTAGTGGTGCCGGATGCTGATTTTCTTCACGCTTTAAGGCAGCTCACGGCTAAACGAGGCATACTGCTCATTTTCGATGAGGTCATTACGGGTTTTCGTTTCACTTGGGGAGGCTGGCAAAATATCGTCCACCTAAAACCCGATCTCACGTGCCTAGGCAAGATCATTGGCGGAGGCTTACCTATCGGCGCCTTCGGCGGGCGCTGGGAGATCATGTCTCTGCTTGCCCCTCTCGGTCCGGTCTATCAAGCGGGTACCCTCTCGGGTAACCCGGTGGCCACGGCCGCGGGTATAGAGACCTTGCGGGTTCTCAGGGAAGACAGGGATATTTATGACCGTCTGGACCGATTGACGGAAAGGCTCTGTCAAGAAATGGGAGAGGTCTTTTCTCTCCGTGGGCTCTCCACGCGGATAAATCGCCTGGGTTCCATGTTTACCATCTTCTTTACCGATAAAGAGGTGCGGGATTTTTCCTCGGCGGGACGATCCGACACGGAAAAATTCGCCCGGTTTTTCCGGGAGATGATTGGCCAGGGTATCTATCCGCCGCCTTCCCAGTTCGAAGCCTGGTTTACCTCCGCTGCCCATAGTGAAGAAGATATCGAAAGAACCGTCGAAGCCTGTCGGCAAGTAATTTTTCGATGGTGAAGATCCATATGGACGGACGCCTCAACATCGAAGACTTCCTCGCCAAAAAAGAAAAAATTGCCGTCATCGGCTTAGGCTACGTGGGGCTTCCCCTGGCCGTTCATCTGGCCCACCATTTTTCCGTTCTCGGATACGATATCAAAAGGGAAAGGATTGAGGAACTCACCCGAGGGGTGGATAGAACGGGAGAATTAAGCCCTGAAGAATTGAAAGAAATCCAGATTACCTATACGGACGACCCCACAGAGCTCAAAGGATGTCGGCTCATAATAGTTACCGTCCCCACGCCCATTACCGCTGCCCGGATTCCGGATTTAAGCGCCCTTATGACCGCCTCCATTACTGCCGGAAGAATGATGAAAGAGGGCTCTTGCGTGGTTTACGAATCCACCGTTTACCCGGGGGTAACGGAAGAAATATGTGTCCCCATCCTGGAACGGGAATCGGGCCTCCAACTCGGGAAGGGATTTACCGTGGGATATTCACCGGAGAGGATTAACCCGGGAGATAGAAAACACACCCTGGAGCAGGTCGTAAAAATCGTATCCGCCTCTGACCTACCTACGAGAGAGTTCCTCGCGCGCCTTTACGGTACCATTGTAAAGGCGGGCATTTACGAAGCTTCATCCATTCGCGTCGCCGAGGCCGCCAAGGTAATAGAAAACGTCCAGCGCGACCTTAACATCGCCCTCATGAACGAGCTCGCCATCATTTTTCATCGCCTAGGGCTGGATTCTCTGGAGGTGCTCGAGGCGGCAGGCACGAAGTGGAATTTCCTCCCCTTTCGCCCCGGCCTCGTGGGGGGCCATTGCATCGGCGTGGACCCCTATTACCTCACCTACAAGGCAGAAATTCTGGGTTATCATCCCGAGGTTATCCTGGCGGGAAGGCGCATAAACGACAACATGGGAAAGTACTTGGCGGAAAAAACGGTGAAAATGCTCATTGCCGAGGACATACCCGTACGCAACTCGCGAGTCCTCATACTCGGCTTCACCTTCAAGGAAAACATAACGGATATTCGCAACACGCGCGTCATCGACATCGTCCGGGAACTCGAGGGCTACGGGGTAAAAGTCCTCCTCCACGACCCCTTGGCCGACCCCGCCGAAATAGAAAACGTTTACGGACTAAAGACGGTAAGCCTGCAAGAAGTTAAGGATATAGACGGGATCGTCGCCGCTGTGGCCCATGACTACTATACAAAATTGAAGCCCGAGGAATTAGCCAAATGGGGCAGAAACGCCCGCCCCATCGTTATCGACGTAAAAGGCATCTTCCACTCGGAAGAAATGAAGCACTTGGGACTTCCCTACTGGAGGCTGTAAATGAACTTAGAAGAACCCATTTTAGTGACAGGGGCCGCCGGTTTTATCGGTTACCATCTATGCGAAAGGCTTCTTGCCGAAGGGGCGACGGTAATAGGCGTGGATAATATGAATCCCTATTACGACGTAAGTCTCAAGGAGGCCCGTCTTAAAAGACTTTTAGTTCATCCGGCTTTTTCTTTCCATCTTCAGGATATTGCCGATACGGAAGCAATGATGCGCCTCTTCAAGCAAGCAAAACCTCCTACCGTTGTTCACCTTGCTGCACAAGCGGGGGTGCGGCATTCCATTACGCATCCCTTCACCTACGTGGATGCAAACGTGCGGGGCTTTCTCAATATCCTGGAGGGATGCCGTCATCACCCCGTAAAACATCTGGTTTTTGCCTCTTCCAGCTCCGTTTACGGGGCCAATACGCGTCTTCCTTTTTCTGTCCACGATAATGTTGATCACCCTGTGAGCCTGTATGCCGCCACCAAAAAGGCCAACGAACTCATGGCCCATACTTACGCGGCCCTGTATGGTATCCCGACAACGGGGCTGAGATTTTTCACCGTTTACGGCCCCTGGGGAAGGCCGGACATGGCCCTCTTTATCTTTACCCGCGCCATCCTCGAAGGAAAACCCATCGACTTATACAATTACGGAAACATGAAGCGAGATTTCACCTTCATCGATGACATTATCGAGGGGATGGTGAGGGTCATGGCAAAGCCTCCCACCCCGAATCCCCATTGGTCAGGGGAGAGGCCGGATCCGGCGACGAGTTTTGCCCCTTACAAGATCTACAATATCGGAAACAGTAACCCGGTAGAGCTTACGACCTTTATCGAATGCCTGGAAAAAGCCTTGGGGAAGGTCGCCCAAAAAAACCTGCTTCCTCTTCAGGCCGGAGACGTACCCGCAACTTACGCCGATGTTTCAGATCTGATGAAAGAGGTGGGCTTTCGCCCTGCCACGCCCATTGAAGAAGGTGTTAGGCATTTCGTGAACTGGTATCGAGATTTCTACGGAATTTCCCGTTGACTTCAATTCTTGTTAATGGTATGAGCCTGGCCGGCAGGGAGGTGCCGGATTATGAAAAAAAGTTATCATAATCTGGCCTATGCATCGAGCGTGGGTTTTGCCATGGTCCTCGCCATCTTTGGCGGGTTGTTTTTCGGCCGGTGGCTGGATCACCAGATGAGGACCTCGCCCTTCTTCACGTTCCTCTTCCTGCTCATGGGTATAGCGGCAGGGTTTAGGAGCCTGTATACGCTAATAAAGAAACAATTCAAAGATGAGAGAAATATCATCCGGTCGGTGAAAAGTGAACCTCATAGAAAAAGACCCCTTCCTCAAAAGGCTTGATTTCACAAACTGGATAATCCTCGGAAGCATGACTTTTTTAAGCTTTCTTCTCATGCCGCATACGTTTACCTTAGGGCTGATAGTAGGAGGGATAATAAGCATTTTTAACTTTTACTGGTTAAAGCACGACCTGCGGAAAGTTTTTCGCAGTCTAAATATGCGGGCCAAATCCCGGCTCATGTTCAAATATTACATTAGATTTGGAGTTACGGCGGTGATTCTGTACTTGATCGTGAAGGCGCAGATGCTCAACTTCATTGGGCTCCTTATAGGTCTTTCCATCGTGATTATCAATTTAGTTATCACCGCCATCATACTTACGGCAAAAAAAAACCGCCCTGAGGAGGTCAATTAAAAATGCATGCCCTGTCGTTTTTGCAATTAGCCTTTCCCTCCATCCCCATTCACGTAAGTTACACGTGGCTCGTCATGCTTTTCCTCATCCTCATTTCTTTTCTTGCCACGAGGCGTCTTAACCTGAAACCGGGACCGGTGCAAAATGTAATGGAAGTGGTAGTGGAAGCCTTACACAACCTGCTCATCGATACGATGGGCCCGCAAGGCAAAAGGTTCTTTGCCTTGGTTGCTACCATCGGCCTTTTCATCTTTACCTCCAACGTCCTGGGCCTCATTCCCGGCTTTGATTCACCAACAGCGAATCTAAATACCAACCTGGCCATGGCCCTGATTGTGTTTTTCCTCACCCACATCGTGGGGGTAAAGGTGCACGGGATAAAGTATTTGAAGCAGTTCATGGGACCCAGCCCCTGGTTGGCCCCTTTGATGTTCCCCATTGAACTTGTAAGCCACATTGCCCGTCCCGTCTCACTCACCTTCCGTCTCTTCGGCAACATCGAGGGTGGGCACATCGTACTGCTCGTGATCGCCTTTCTGGTTCCCCTCCTCGTACCCCTGCCTGTTCTCGTCTTGAAGCTGTTTGTCTGTTTCATTCAAACGTTGGTCTTCATGCTCCTTTCCATGATGTACATCGCCGGCGCCATGGAGGAACACCACTGAGCATGATAAGTGGCTCATGGGGGATCCGGAAAAAAGGATCCCCCTTTTTTATGGCCTTGACAGGCAAGGGATAACAGTTATAAATTTCTTTTAAACTTTCTTCCCAAGGGATCGGTGATGGCCTTACAGGATGAAAAAAAGGGGGAGGGCCTGGCCATAGATCCCAATTTTTGCCGATTGGAAACGGAAAACGAAGCAAAAAATACCCTCCTCATAGAATATTTGAATTCCTATTCCCGCCGTCAAGATGACTCCCTGCAAAAACGACTGCTAAAGGAATTGATATACGGCTACGTGCAACTGGAAAGGCGCGTAGATGCCCTGCTTAAGAATACCTTGCCCGTACCCGTCGTAGAAGAAATAAAAAGCTACGGCTACTACCGCCCGCGGTTCTTCGATTGCACCATTTTATTTTCCGATCTCGTGGGATTTACCCATCTCGCCGAGAAAAAATCTCACGAAGCATTGATTTCCCTGCTTGACAACTTGTTTCAAAAGATGGACGAAATCGTGGGGGCCTTTCATGGAACGAAAATAAAAACTATAGGGGATGCTTACATGGCTGTCTTTGGAGCCCCGATCACCCATGAAAACCATGCAGAATGCGCCATCAAAGCGGCCAAAAAAATCCTTACGTCTTTGGAAGAATTGAATGCTTCCCTAAACGAACACATAGAGATGAGAATCGGCATTCATAGTGGCCGGGTTATAGGCGGCGTAGTGGGAAAGGAGAGGATGCAATTCGATGTGTTCGGAGATGATGTAAACATCGCCGCCCGTTTCAAGTCCTCGGGCATCCCGGGGAAGATAAACGTCTCCCAAGCCACATATCTTCAAACGCGTGAGAAATTCGTCTTCGAGCAAAGAGGAGAAATACCCCTGAAATCCAAGGGCAAGATGACGGCATATCTTGTTGCGGCGGAGGTAAAAAATGGAAGCGAACTTTGACTATCGCCGCCCGGTAGAGATTGCATCCGGCATCTTCTGGGTGGGATTTGACGATCCTGCTTCCAATCTTCATTGCAATCCTTATATTGTTATCGACCACGGTGAAGCCGCCATTATTGATGCGGGAAGCCGATCCGATTTTGCCATCGTAATGCTCAAAGTACTGCAAACGGGTATTTCTCCCGGCCAGATTACCACGTTGATTTACCAGCATGCCGACCCAGATCTCTGTGGCTCTATGCTTAACATGATCGACATCTGCAATAACCCCGATTTAAAGATCTTATCGGACCCTAAAAACAACACCTTCATTAGCTTTTACGTCGAGAAAGAAAAGAGAGAGCTAATCAAATCCACGAGCCACTATCCTGAAGGACTTCTCGTGGGCAAAAGACGCCTAAAATTTTTCCCTACCCCCTATGCCCATGCGGCGGGAAGTTTTGTTACCTATGATGAATTTACGGGGACCCTTTTTACGAGCGACTTGTTTGGAAGTATATCTCAGAAATGGGACCTGTATCTGGAGTTGAAGGAAAAGTGTTTTACCTGCGAGTCCATGGATTTTTGCGACTCCTGTCCCGTTAAGGAAATTTTGGAATTCCATCGCACGATCATGCCTTCAGAAAAGGCCCTCACCCATGCCATGAGCGTCCTCGAGCCACTCGACCTAAAATTAATCGCCCCTCAGCATGGCAGCATTATAAGAAAAAGGGCGGATATAGAGTTACTTACCCGCCACCTGAAGCAGCTAAAAGGGGTGGGAATCGACGGGATTATTCCGTGATCTTCTCCAGATACTGCTGAATTATCTTTCGGTGATTACCTGTTTCCTCGACAAGACGTTTCATTGTCTCCTGATATTCCACATTAGAAGTCTTCAAAAATTCCATGTAACGGGACTCCAGGATAGACTGCTCAATATCTCGCGCAATGGCCATGGCCCGCTCCGGGGCATAAGAACCGTTCTTTATCTCCTCCCTGTGTTTTTTCACCCCGGAGATGGCCGTATTTATCGCTATGCGATTGAAGGGACGCCCTATCTCGAACTGTCTTGGATTCTCTTCCAAGATGCGTGAAAGCCATCTTAAACGTTCCGCATGCACCACTTCATCCTTGCTCATCGTTAGCCATAGTTCATCACTTTCCGGCCATCTTTCCGCACACGAGGCGTAAAGGGCTGAGATTTCCTCCTCATACTGCGCCATTGCGGCCAGGATTTCCTTCACGCTTTTTATATCCGACACCGTGAGCATGAAGTGATTATACAGCAATATGGCTTAAAAACAACTATTTGTTTGACAGGTACTCGTGGATGGCACGGGCTGCCTTTTTCCCCGCTCCCATGGCGAGAATGACGGTGGCGGAACCCGTCACAATATCTCCCCCCGCATAAACCCCTGCTCGAGTCGTCTCACCATTTTCGCCTTTTGTTACAATGTAGCCCCACCTATTCGTTTCCAGCCCGGGTGTCGTAGACGGCACGACCGGATTGGCCTGGGTACCAATAGCCACCACCACCGTGTCGACCGCCAGGGCAAACTCGGAACCCGGTATGGGAACGGGGCTTCGACGGCCAGAGGCATCCGGCTCCCCCAACTCCATGCGAATGCACCTCATCTCTTTCACCCAGCCGTTTTCATCACCGATGTAGCTAACAGGATTGGTAAGGAAGTGAAACTGTACCCCCTCCTCTTCGGCGTGGTGAATTTCCTCCTTTCGGGCCGGCATCTCTTCCCTCCCCCGCCGGTAGACGATATAAGCATTCTCCGCCCCGAGTCGCAGGGCCGTTCTCACGGAATCCATGGCCACATTGCCCCCACCAATGACGGCCACATTCTTCCCCGTCACGATGGGGGTATCGTAATCGGGAAAGAGATACGCCTTCATCAAATTCGAACGGGTGAGATACTCATTGGCCGAGTATATACCCAGGAGATTTTCCCCGGGAATGTTCATGAAAACGGGGGCCCCGGCTCCCACGGCGATATAAACGGCAGAAAATCCTTCCGCGAACAGGTCATCGACTGTTTTCAGTCGCCCGATGACGGAGTTCAACTGTATTTTGACCCCCAATTTTTTTAAATACTCCACCTCCGCTTCTACGATGGCCTTGGGCAACCTGAATTCAGGGATCCCGTAGATGAGCACGCCTCCTGGTTTATGTAAGGCTTCGAAAATCGTCACCTCGTAACCTAACTTCACCAAATCTCCGGCAATGGTTAATCCCGAAGGACCAGAGCCGATGACGGCTACCTTTTTCCCCGTGGGTGGCAAAGTGGGGGGAATTTCGACGGCACCTTGGGAACGCTCGTAGTCGGCGGCAAACCGCTCCAGCCGACCGATGGCCACGGGTTCCCCCTTTTTTCCCAAAACACAGTACTTCTCACACTGGTCTTCCTGGGGACACACACGCCCACAGACGGCGGGGAGGCTGTTGGTTTCTTTAATTGTCCGGGCCGCCCCCAAAAAATCCCCTTCGGCTATCTGGCGGACGAAAAGGGGAATGTTCACCTCCACTGGGCAGCCGGAGATGCACCCCGGCTTTTTGCACTGAATACAACGACTGGCCTCCCGCATAGCCGTCTCAGCATCGTACCCCAAAGGCACCTCGTTAAAATTCCTCCTCCGGGTCGAAGGATCCTGCTCGGGCATGGGCTGCCTGGGAATCTTTACCTTATCTGCCATTTCCACACCTACATTGGTCTCGTTGGTAAGATATTTGCTCCTGGGCGCAGTACATACGAAGTCTCTTCATGAGAAGGTCAAAATCCACCTCGTGACCATCGAATTCCGGTCCATCCACACAGGTAAAACGCGTCTTCCCGCCCACGGAAACACGACATGCACCGCACATCCCTGTGCCATCCACCATGATGGCATTTAAGCTCACAAATGTTTTTATCCCGTGCGGTCTTGTACATTCAGCTACGGCTTTCATCATGGGCACCGGACCGATGGCAAAGACGCAGTTAATCTCTTCTCCCTTTTTAATGAGTTCATCAAGGGCTTGGGAAACGAAACCGTGAAACCCGTAACTGCCATCATCGGTCGTTTCGATTAGACGATCGCTGACGGCAGCCATTTTCCTTTCGAGAATGAGGAGGCTCTTCGTCCGGGCGCCAATAATGGAGGTGACCCTATTTCCGCTTTCTTTCAAGGCCTTCGTGATAGGATAGACCACACCGACACCTACCCCACCACCTACACAGACGGCATGGCCGTAATTTCTTATCTCCGTGGGATTGCCCAGCGGCCCCTGCAGGTCCAAAATTTCCGCCCCCTCGGTGAGGGTGGAAAGCAGGGCAGTGGTGTGGCCGACCACCTGAAAAATGATCGTGATCGTGCCTTTTTCTGGATCGGAATCGACGATAGTAAGTGGGATTCTTTCACCTTGTTCGTGCAACCTGATGATGACAAATTGCCCCGCTTTTCGGCGTCGGGCAATCTCCTCACTTTCTATATCCATGCGAATAATGTTTTCTGAAAGGATCTCTTTCCTGACGATTTTCGGCATGATCGGTTTCCTCGAATTTAAAAATAGGGGATAACCCCCTTCGCGGATTACCCCCTATAGAAAATCTATTTTTTTCACACCACTATAGTTCAGTATTCCGGTGTTAACTTATCAAGTTCGGCGAGGGAAAATACCGGCCCATCCTTGCAGACATATTTGCTTCCTACGTTACATCTGCCGCACTTCCCGATCCCACACTTCATCCTCATCTCGAGGGAGGTATAAATGTTCTCTTTCGAAAAGCCCAGCTCAAAGAACACCGGCAGGGTAAATCGGATCATGATCGGGGGGCCACAGATGACGGCCACGGCATTCTCCGCGCTGGGGGCCACCTCCTTGCAAACGGTAGGGACAAAACCTTCCCTTCCCTTCCAGTTCTCATCCCCCTTATCTACGGTTACGTGAAGTTCCAGGTCGTCCCTCTTCGACCAGGCCGCAAGCTCATCCTTGTAGATAAGCAAGCCCGGCGTCCTCGCCCCGTATATGACGGTAATTTTGCCGTATTTTTTTCTATTGTCTTCGTGAATCATGTATTGGGTAAGGGCCCTTAAGGTGGTAAAGGCAAAACCGCCGCCCACGACCACCACATTTTTACCTTCCAAATATTCGAGAGGCCAGGAATTACCCAAGGGCCCACGGATGCCCATGATAGTTCCCTCTTCCATCTCATGGAGGGCCGTGGTTACCACCCCCGCCTTCTGCACGGTAAATTCCACGTAACCCGGATTCGTGGGTGAGGAAGCGATACCAATCGGTGATTCCCCCTTCCCGAAGAGGGAAAGCTCCGCAAACTGTCCGGGGAGGTATTTGAATTTTTCCTCATCTTCCTTATTCACAAAGGCCAGTCGAAAGGTCTTGATATCCTTCGTGTCCACTTCGGTCACGATCTTTATCACTTCGACTGGATAGGGCACATATGGATTCTCCATGACGATCTCCCGATTACTGTAATTTCGAAATATCTTCGACTATTCTCCGGATATCAATATTTACCGGGCAGTACATGACGCACCGCCCGCACCCGACACAGGCGATGGCGTGGAAATTATCCACATAGTATTTAAATTTATGCATGACCCGTTGGCGCCATCTCTCCTTCTGGGTCGGGCGTGGATTGTGGCCGGATGTTTCCTTCGTAAACAATGGGTACATGCAGGAATCCCAATTCCGCAAACGCCTGCCATCATCGTATTTCATTTCGTCGCTGATGTCGAAGCAATGGCAGGTGGGACACAAATAGGTGCACGTACCGCAGGCGAGACACCTTTTATGAATCGTGTCCCAGAAGGGATGGTCAAAACTTACATCCAAGATAGGTTTGATGTCCTGGGCCGGGATCCGAGAAGCAATCTGGGCTTCTGCCTTCTTCGCCACCTCTTCCTTAACCTTTTCGGCCTCAGGCGAAGCCGGTGTGCCTTCGAAGTAGGAGGCCACCTTCTCCCCTTTGGGGGTGAGAAACTCCACCAGGTAATCACTGCCGAGGTCGGTCACCAGCACATCGCTTCCCGTCCCATCCACTGGCCCTCCCCCCACGGAGGTACAGAAACAGGTAGAATAGGGGACACGGCTGCAGGCAAGAGTAATGACGATGGCCTTTTCCCTTTTGGCTACATAGTAGGGGTCCTTATACTTTTCCTGATCGAAAAGCATATCGAGGAGGACGAAACTCCTCGCATCGCAAGGCCTTACCCCAAAAAGAACGACCTCGTCTGCCGCCATTTCAATGCCCTTGAGCTCAACCCCCTTGGGAGTTCTTAAATAGCGCATCATCACTTCGGTGCGAGGGAAAAAGACCCCTTTCGGAGCATTCTTGCTGTTCAGGTAGTCCATCCAGGGCTCTTCTTTCTGTTCTAAGGCCTTGAAGAGGACATTGTCTTCCACCTTTACCGGCGCAAAAACGGTAAAGCTTCCCTGAAGTTTTTTCAATATCCCGACCAATGCATCTTTTTTAATTAACCGTTTTTCCATAGCATCCTTCAATCTTGTGAGTTTTTATACCAAACCCAATCCACCCATGAGCGGTGTAGGATCTACCATGTGGAGTTTAAACCAGTTTTCCGTCCCTGGCAGGCCAAAAGAAAGGGCCATGAGCTCCGTAAAATAGAAGATGGGCAGCTTCAGGTTTTCACTGGCCCTGGTATCCAAATTGGCCATACACACCGGACAAGCCGTAACGATGCAATTGGCGCCCGCCTCCCGGGCCATGGTCATGAGACGATCCACCAACTTATTTACAATATCCGTCCGACTTATCGTCAAACTGCCGCCGCAGCAATCCGTCTTGAAGGACCACGGTCTCACATCTGCCCCTAAGACGCTTAGGATATCGTCTAACATGTAAGGGTTTTCATAGTCTTCAAACTGGCACACCTCCGGAGGCCTGACTATGAGGCACCCATAGTAAGAAACAGGCTTAAGACCGGTAAGCTTCTTTTGCACCTTGCTCGCAATCACCTCGAGGCCTATATCGTCGTGGAAAATGCCAATCGGATGCTTCACAACCGCCGTGCCACGGTAGGGCTTGCCTATGATGCCTGTAATTTCATCCTTCAATTTACCGTCATGAGCCAGATGGTGCTGTGCGCTCTTGAACCGATTAAAACAGGCAGCACATGGCACCATAACCTCCTGAAGACCACTTGCCTCTATGGAAGCCAGATTGCGTGCCGGTAGGGCCACGGAAAGGCTGAAGTTGGTCGAATGGGCTGCCGTGGCACCGCAGCATGACCAATCCTCCACCTCGTTTAACTGGATTCCCAGCGCGGCACATACGGCCTTGACGGATTGATCGTACTCCTTTGCCGTCCCATGAAGTGAACATCCCGGATAGTATGAAACTTTCAACACATGCCTCCTTAAACGATCACTATTTGGTCTTTTCAAAGATATTTTTCACGGCCCTTAGATCCCGGGTTTTGGGAGAAATCAGGGGTAGCTTTCCTTTGAGGAACATGTCGATACCCATGCCCATATCGGAGAACAGATCACCCGATTTGAGCTTGTAATTTACCATCATGAACGGTTCGTTGATTCGACCACGCGATTTTATACAGGAAAGAAAGGCCTCATGGAAGGTGAGCACCTTCTTCTCCCTGGCCGGAACGCCCTCACTTATGGCCATCTCCCTCAAGACATCCATCATCCGCGCAATATCCACCTCGTTGGGGCAGCGGGTGATACACGTCTCGCACGAGGCGCACAGCCATATGGTGGAGCTCGTCAAAACCTCTTTTTTCATCCCCATCTGGATCATCTTTATGATGCGGTTAGGGTTGTACTCCATGGCAAAGGCGAGGGGACATCCCGCCGTACATTTCCGGCAATGGTAACACCTCTGAATGGGTACCCCGTTTATCCTTTCGTTCACTTCTTCAAGAAAAGTCTTCATGATTAACTCCGTATTCCCGCCTCAAGGGTTATAGATAAAATCTTCGCATTCGTGTTCTCTAAAGGTGGAAAGCACCGGAGGATCTTCGAGAGAGGCCCCCGCCCGGCTTCCGAATAGTTCGAATGCATCCTTGTCCAGTTTCTTCAGGAACTTCCTCAAATCGACCCCCATGGGACAGACACTAACACATGACCCACAATCGACGCATCGCCCCGCCATGTGGAAAATACGCATAATTTGAAAGACTTGAGTATCCGATGCCTCTCCGCCAATGCCCACCCATTGAGGCCGACTTTGCTCAGCAAAACATTCAGGGCAATAACAAGAGGGGCAGGCCTGCCGGCAGGCGTAGCAGCGGATGCACTTGGCCATTTCCTTCTCAAAGTAAGCCCACCTTTCATCGGCCGGTAGAGCCTCGAAGGCCTTTACTTCCTCGTACTCTTCATCGGCCTTCATGGGAGGAGCCGGCTCCCCAATGGAGACGTCGCTAATAATGGGATTGTTGAACCGGCAGGTTACGCAATTATCGGACAACACCTCCGCCAGGGTTATTTTTTTCTCCCCGGAAGGCGTCATGATCGTAATCTGCTCGTTTGCCATAACCCCCGATAAAATTTCTTCCCCGCCTATGGCCAAAGAAAGCTTTCTCTTGTCCACGTAACCCTGGCAGGGAACCCCTATAATCACTATATCTTCTCGGGTATATTGGCGCTCTTGAAGATGAAGAATGATAGATCGGCTCGTACATCCCCGGGCCACCACGCCTACCACCTTTTTCGTCCTACTTTCCGGCTTTACCCTTTTCTGTGAATTCCTGTGCTGTGAAATGACGTCATGCACATACTTGGCCAGATTGTGCACGCACAGAGGATTCCAGATAAGCTTTTCCACCTCCGAAGGATCGGTGATAAAAGTAGGGGTAGCCGTAAGGGGCAACGTCCCAACTTCGTACCCTATAACTACGTCAACCTTCTTCTCTTCCAAAAGTCTTTTAGCTTCTTCTCTTAGCTTTTTTTCAATAGCTTCCACTTTTCACGAATCCTCGTCTCGTTGATTTTATAGCCTTTCCTTCATAGAGATTTAACCAATCGCTTCGCCGGCCCGATGGATCTCACCTTCTCCGTCACGCCGCGCACGACCTTGGCGAACCTCTCTCCTTCCGAGGCCGAACACCAGGTAAACGTCGTCCGATCTGCCTCCACGCCTATATAATCGAGGAACTTCTTCAACATGGCGAACTTTCTTCGAGCGCATAGATTACCCGTTAAATAATGGCATTCTCCGGGGTGGCAACCGGAAACAAGCACTCCATCCGCCCCTTCCTGCAAGGCACGCACGATGTAAAAGGGATTTATCCTGCCCGTACAGGGCACCCTCACGATGCGCACATTGGGTGGATACTGAATGCGACTGATACCGGCCAGATCGGCCCCGGCATAGGTGCACCAGTTACAAACAATGGCCACTATTTTCGGATCCCAAGTTGCTTTCCCTTGATCTTCTGACATCGCATTCTCCGTTTCTGGATATAATCTCTCCCTGCTTATCGCAGGGTACGATCACTTCTACAAAGCGGCAATCTGCGCTATTACCTCTTCGTTGGTGAAGCCATTCAAGTCCACCGCGTTCATCCGGCAAGAGGCGGTGCAGACACCACAACCCTTGCAAAGCACCGTATTGACTTCGGCGACGCCTTCTTGCGGGTTCACGGCGATGGCCCCGAAGGGGCAGTTCTGCTCGCAGAGACCGCAGCCGGAGCACCTTTCCTTGTTTACGAAAGCCGTTTTCCCTTCCGCTTCTATGAAATCCTTGGTGAGGATCGTGCAAGCCCTGGAAACAGCGGCATTGGCCTGCACAATGGCATCTTCACTCAGTTTCGGTGAATGGGCCATGCCACACATGAAGACACCGTCCGTGGCGAAGTCTACGGGGCGAAGCTTAACGTGGGCTTCGAGGAAGAAACCGTCCTGGTTAATAGGGACTTTTAACATCTGACCGATGGCTTCGTTCTCCGGATTCGGCGCCGCCCCCACAGAAAGGGCAAGCAGATCGGCTTTTAGATCCACCGGGGCGTTGAGGATGGGGTCAAACACGCGGATGTTCACCTGATCACCCGCCTGGGTAACTACCGGCTTGCGATCCTCGTCGTACCGGATGAACTTCACATTCAGTTCCCGCGCCTTCTTGTAGTAATCTTCCTTCAGGCCAAAGGTCCTGATATCCCTGTAGATGATGGTGACGTCCTTTTTCGGATCCATTTCTTTAATCTTCAGGGCGTTCTTTATCGCCTCGGAGCAACAATAACGGCTGCAGTACGGCCTCTCCGGTGTGCGGGACCCTACACATTGGATCATGACAATGCTCGATGCCCGCCTTAAGGATTCATCACCCTCCACGATGCGTTTCTCTAAATTCCTCTGAGTGATCACATTGGGAGACTGACCGTGGAGATACTCGCTTGTTTCCATCTCGTAGGCACCCGTGGCAACAATGACCACGCCGTGTTCGAACGATACCTCTTCCCCACGGGCCCTGATAGTCGTCTTGTAATTGCCGATGAAACCCTCAATCTTCACTATTTCTGCGCTGGTATACACATGGATAAGAGGGCTCGCCTTTATCTTCTCTTCCAAGGTGGCCAGGTGCTTCTTCGTATCCAACCCCTCCAGGGTGTAGTAGAGTTCCCGATAATTACCTCCCAAATGGGCCTTCTTTTCCACGATATAAGATTCGAATCCTTGCTCGGCCAGAGAAAGGGCCGCCGTCATTCCCGCGAGGCCTCCACCTATAATCATCGTGGCCTTGTTGACGGAAAGCTGGCCCGGTTTCAAGGGCTTCAAGAACTGGGCCTTGGCTACGGCCATTCGGACGAGGTCTTTCGCTTTTTTCGTTGCCTCTTCCGGCTCGTTCATGTGGAC
The DNA here is from genome assembly GCA_035358955.1 of Syntrophales bacterium. Lineage (GTDB taxonomy): Bacteria > Desulfobacterota > Syntrophia > Syntrophales > UBA8958 > JAOAFE01. Next base: position 27,775 of record DAORXN010000001.1, read on the forward strand.
CCAGGAATCCTGATCACGGATATTGGCCATCTCGAAGAGGTAAGGGTTGAGACCTGCCTTCTCGCAGTTTTCTTGGAAAAGCGGCTCATGGGTACGGGGGGAGCAGGAAGCTACCACGACCCGGGTCAGATTGTATTCTTTTATCACCTCTCCCATTTTTACAGCCGTATCCTGGGAGCAGGTAAACAGGTTATCGGTGGCAAACACGACGTTGGGTAAAGTTTTCGCGTAATCCCTCACTTCCGGCACATTGACGACACCACCTATGTTTATGCCGCAGTGACAGACAAAGACACCAATTCTCGGTCCCAGTCCACGCAGGTCTTTCTCCAGGGGAAGCTCCTCTTCCGCTATGAGGGTACCACGCCTCTCGGCGATGATACTCGAGGCACACGCCGCCGCACCGCTTGCCTCCATAACCGTCTCCGGAATGTCCTTGGGCCCCCCAAAGGCACCGCAGACAAACACGCCGTCACGTGTGGTCTTTACAGGATTTTCCAGATCCGTAGCGCAGAATCCGTGTTCGTCAAGCTCGATCCCTAACGCCTGGGCCAGCTCTCTCGCCTCATTGGGCGGCGTAAGACCCACGGAGAGGACAACCATATCGAACTCTTCTTCCACGAGGGTCCCGTCTTCTTGCACGTACTTCACCAAAAGATTCTTTGTCTGCTGCAACTCCTTAACCGTGGAAGGAATGGAGCGAATGTAACGGATGCCGTATTCGTTCTTGGCCCGGTTTACGAAACGGTCGAAGTCTTTGCCATGGGCCCTGATATCCATGAAGAAGATGGTGGGTTCGAGCTCTTTGGCGTGCTCCTTGCCGATAATGGCCTCCTTGGTGGCGTACATGCAGCATACGGACGAACACCAACTATTGCCACAGGAGGTGTCCCGGGAACCTACGCATTGGATGAAGGCAATCTTTTTGGGCTCTTTGCCGTCGGAAATCCTCTGGACATGTCCAAAGTAGGGACCCGAAGCGGAAAGGATGCGCTCGAATTGAATGCTCGTAATTACGTTCTGATAGACACCGTAGCCGTATTCCGCACGCAATTTCGCATCGAAGGTCTCGAAACCGGGAGCCGCAATGACAGCCCCTACCTCTATCGTCTCTTCTTCATAAGTATCTTCGTGGTTGATGGCTTTCGCTATACAGGCATCCACGCACTGATAGCACTCGGAGCAGATACCGCAACTTAAGCATCTCTTTGCTTCGCGCACCGCTTCTTCTTCACTGAACCCAATCCCCACTTCCCGGAAATTGTTCTTCCTCTCTTCCGGTTTGAGATGCGGATATTTTACCCGAGGATTCTTGGGTACCTTCGATACATCGCCGGGATCGGCGAGACCCTGTGTCCAGTCACGCTCCCGACCAAACTTGATATCCTCCCCCTTTAGGTACCGGTCGATGGACTTGGCTGCCTCTTTTCCCGCATAAACGGCCTTTACCACCGTCTGAGGTCCCGTAACCACGTCTCCCCCGGCAAAAACACCCGGCACGTTGGTGACAAAAGTCACCGGATCCACATCGATATTGTTCCATTTGTTGACCGAGACACCACACTCCTTCGTCAAGAAGGAAAGGTCGGCTTCCTGACCGATGGCGGGGATCACGGCATCGCAAGGAACGATGAATTCAGACCCTTTGATCTCAATGGGACGCCTTCTGCCGCTCGCATCCGGTTCCCCCAATTCCATGCGGACACATTCGATCCCCGTCACCTTTCCGTTTTCCCCAATAATCCTCTTGGGGGCCACGAGGAATTCCATGCGCACGCCTTCTTCCAAGGCTTCTTCAATTTCTTCCGGTGAGGCGGGCATTTCGGCCCGGGACCGACGGTAAAGGATGAACACATCCTTCGCCCCCATCCGCACCGAAGTGCGAACGGCATCCATGGCCACATTACCACCGCCGATGACGGCTACCCGGTCGCCCGGATACAGTTTTTCTCCAAGATTTATTCTCTGGAGGAAATCGACGCCGTGAATAACTCCCTCCAGGTCTTCCCCGGGGATATTCAGCTTCGTGCTGCGCATGGTGCCGCAACCGATGAAAACGGCATCGTAGTCGTTTTTCAGTTTTTCAAAGGGGATGTCCTTGCCCACGCGGGTATTGAGATGAATCTTTACCCCCAGCTCCTCGATGACCTTGATTTCCGCCCGCAGGACATCCTTGGGTAGGCGATATTCGGGAATACCCACGGCCAGCCAGCCACCGGCAACGGGCAGGGCTTCGAAGACCTCAACATCGTATCCCTCGATGGCAAGATAGTAGGCACACGTAAGACCCGAGGGCCCTGCCCCCACGATGGCCACCTTCTTACCCTTACTCTCTTTCTTTTCGGGGATATAACGGGTCTCATCCCTTAAATCCAAGTCCGCGACGAACCGTTTAAGATGCATAATATCGATCGGTTCGTCGACCTTACCCCTCATACACGCTGTTTCACAAGGATGATTACATACGCGTCCACACACGATGGGGAACGGATTGTCTTTCTTGATGAGCTTCAGGGCTTCCTTGAACTTCCCTTGGGCAATCAGAGCTACGTAACCCTGAACGCTGATATGAGTGGGACAGGCCGCCTTGCACGGAGAAGTGCCCCGCTTATCTATGGCATACCCGCTCGGTATGGCCTGGGGGAAGTGGCGGTAAATCGCCTGCCTTTCCGACAATCCTTCATTGAAGTCGGACGGTACGTTCACGGGACAAACCTTGGCACAGTCGCCGCAACCGGTACACTTTGATAGATCAACGTATCGGGGGGCGCGCTTCAACCTGACCGTAAAATGTCCCGCTTTGCCTTCCACGGCCTCCACCGTGCGACGGGTGAGAATCTCTACGTTGGGATGACGTCCCACTTCCACGAGTTTGGGGGAGAGAATGCAAGCCGAACAGTCGTTGGTAGGGAAGGTCTTATCGAGCTGGGCCATGACCCCCCCAATACTGATTCCATTTTCGACCAAATATACTTTGATTCCCGAGTTGGCGAGATCGAGGGACGCCTGAATACCGGCAATCCCACCCCCTACCACCATGACTGCGCCGATTTTTTCGTTATCTTTTGTCACGTGCTACCACCTCACGATGTGCTTCGCGCCCTAATAGGACGGGCTTTTTAAGATATGGCCAGAAACGTCTCCTTCCGGGAGGGACGTATTTTGAAAGAACAACCCAAAACCGTCGCACGGGCTATCACGATTGACGCCCCCTGTCAAGGGCAAATTATTATTACCATTATACCCCTTGCCCGGAGCGCCATTTTCTGATAGCCGTGAAGGGCTATGAACGATTATCTTGTTAGAATAATGAGCAACGACGGCCATCTGTTGGGGCTTGCTGCCGTAACCACCAAACTGGTAAATGAAATCGCGCATATTCACCACACCTCCCCTACCGCTACGGCCGCCCTCGGGAGGGCCCTCACGGGAGCCGCCCTCTTGGCGGCCTTACTAAAAAGGGGGCAAAGCCTCGCCCTCACCATAGCCGGAGACGGGCCCCTGGGGAAGATAGTGGTGGAAGCGGAAAGAAACGGTACGCTGCGGGGCATGGTTTCTCATCCCGAAGTCGATCTCCCACCGCACAACGGCAAGCTTAGGGTCGGAGACCTGGTAGGAAAAAGCGGGGTGATCACCGTGATCAAGGACTTGGGCCGGAAAGAAAACTACACGGGGATCGTCCCTCTCGTGACGGGGGAGATAGCAGAAGACCTCACGTACTATCTGGCCAAATCGGAACAGATCCCTTCCGCCATGGGCCTCGGGGTCTACGTTTCACCCCCTGGCGAGGTTACGTTAGCGGGTGGCTTCCTTGTCCAGTCCTTTCCTCCGGCCGATGAACATGTAATCGAGGAGCTCGAAGAGCGCATCCGCTCCCTTAAGGCCGTAACGACCCTCTTGCGAGAGGGAGAGATGCCGGAAACGATACTAGAAAAGATCTTCTCCCCTATTGCCTATCATGTCCTGGAGAAGATGGATTTGCGATTCACCTGCTCTTGCAACCGAGAGCGATTGGAAAGGGTCATCATTTCCCTGGGCAGGGAGGAGATAAAACGTCATCTCACCTTTCACGGAGACATGGAAATCACCTGTCACTACTGCCTGCGAAAATACACTTTTAGCCGCCAAGAGCTGGAAGAAATCATGAAAAAATTTTAGAAATAATGGCCCAAAGGGCCTTTTTCCCGGCACCTTCGCGAATGGAAAAATCCACGATGGCCATCAAGTGCTTCCGTTTCAATCCCTCCATTTCCCTCAACCGTCGGAGTCGCTCTTGAACCTTACATGCATCCGCCTTGGTTAGGACGAGCACAAAGGGTAACGAAAGCTCATCGAAACGTTGACACCAATCAAGTTCTTCGACGCCCAGATCCCGCCTGATATCTGCGAGAAAAAGAAGGAATCGCAGGTTTTCCCTCTCACGAAGATAACAATCTACCATTTGTGACCAGCTTTGTCTCACTTCCTCCGGCACTTTTGCATAGCCGTATCCCGGCAAATCGGTAAGATATAGGCTTTCGTTTACAAGATAAAAGTTTATGACCTTTGTCCGCCCTGGCCGACGACTTGTTTCGGCCAGGTTGTGCCTACCCACAAGGCTATTGATAAGGGATGATTTCCCCGCATTGGAACGCCCAAAGACGGCCACTTCCGGGCAAATGGGTGGGGGATAGTGATCTTTCTTGACACCGGAACGAACAAATCGCACCGAATTGATCTTCACTCTTGAAGACTACTCCCGTTCGAACGTAATTCCGTACTTTTCCAACTTTCTCTCGAACGTAGGTCGGGAAATCCCTAATATTTCACATATCTCTCCTTTCGTCTTGCCCGCATGTTCCTTTAAGACCTTCCTTATGTACATCTCCTCCACCGCGTCGAGGGTAAGGGGGGCTTTGATTTCCTCCAAGATATCCCCTTTCTTTTCTTCCTCTTTCGCCTGGGCTCCCGCCACCATCGCATCGGTGAGTTCCGGAAAATCGGCGCGGGATAAGATATGCCCTTTGGCCACCACCACCGCCCGGGTGAGTAAATTTTCCAATTCTCGCACGTTCCCGGGCCAATGGTAACGCATGAAAATATCCATGACCTCCGGGGAGACACCAATTACCTTCTTGTGCAGCTCTTTATTTATCTTGGCGAGCAGATAGTCGACCAAAAGGGGGATGTCTTCCCTCCGCTCCCGGAGGGGCGGGATCTTGATGGACACGATATTCAAGCGATAAAACAAATCCTCCCGAAATTTTCCTTCTTTTACGAGGGTTTTCAAATCCTTGTTCGTCGCGGCAATGATCCGGGCGTTTACCTTAATCCTATCCTTGCCCCCCACCCGCTCGAATTCCATCTCCTGGAGGACGCGAAGCAACTTGGCCTGAAGATTCAAAGACATCTCGCTGATTTCATCCAAAAATACCGTGCCGTTTCTTGCCAGCTCAAACTTGCCTAATTTTCTCGTAAAGGCGCCCGTAAAGGACCCCTTCTCATGGCCGAAAAGTTCTGATTCCAGAAGGGTTTCCACAATGGCCGAGCAATTTACCGCAATAAAAGGCTCGTCCGGGGAGGTGTTATTGTGAATGACCCGGGCAATCAATTCTTTTCCCGTACCGCTTTCTCCCTGGATGAGGACGGTGGTCTTACTCTGGGAGACGACGCCGATGATCTTGAAGATTTCTTTCATTTCTCGGTTGTTGGCCACAATGTCTCCCACCTTGAAACTCCGGGACGGTTCGCTCAGAAGCCCGCTGATCTTTCGCTCCATCTCGAGGGTTTTCAGGGCCTTTTCGATGGCCATTTCCAGTTCTTCGATATTGATGGGCTTGTGGATATAGTCGAAAGCCCCGCCTTTCATGGCCCGGATGGTAGAATCCATATCGTGGAAGGCGGTAATCATGATTACCTTTACGTTCTCATCCTCTTTTTGCAGGTCCTCAAGGACGATGAATCCATCAATATCGGGGAGGCGAATATCGAGAATTACGAGGTCTGGAGTGTGTTTTACGTATTGGTTCAGCCCTTCCGTACCCGTTAGGGCCGTGTAGACCGTATGACCCTCCTCGGAGAGGTACATTTCAAGGGTTTCGACAATGGACTTATCGTCATCGATAACGAGTATCTTGGCCATCTTTCCGCCTATCTAACATCGACCAGTGCTTCCCCTTCGGTAAGGGGCAAGTATACAGTAATCTGCGTTCCCTCGCCCTTCTTGCTTTTCACCTCGACCGTACCTCGATGGAGATCGATAATCTTCTTCACCTGGCTCATCCCCAGACCCGTTCCCTGTTTCTTCAACGTGTAGAAGGGGTTAAAAATATGGGGGATCTGGTCTTCATCCATGCCGCAGCCATTATCTATTACTTCTAAGACGACGGCCGGAAGACCCTTTTCGGCTCGGCGGGCCACGATAACCAAATGCCCGCCCCTTTCCATAGCCCCCACGGCATTGCGGATGAGATTAAGGAGGGCCTGCTCAATCATATGGGGATCCACAAAGAGGTCGGGTACATCCTCCGCAAGCCTTGTTTCCACCTCGATGCCTTTGTCGCTGATAATCTTTTCCGCCATCTCCAACGCATTTTCTATGAGCCTCCTTACCTGGCTCGTTCTCTTCTTGGGCTCCATGGGACGGGCGAAGATGAGCACATCATTTACGAGTTCCTCTAAGTGTTCCACTTCCCGCTGGGCTATCTTGAAGCGCTTCAAATCGTTTCCCTCTGGTTTCAGCCGCTTTTCGAGAATCTGGAGGCTCATCTTGATGGAAGAAAGGGGGTTTCTTATTTCATGGGCAATACCGGCGGAGAGTTGACCGAGGGCGGCAAGCTTTTCTGTCTCGTAATACTTCCTCTCCAGCTCCTTGAACTCGGTAATATCCCTCATGACGAGAAGGTAACGTTCTCGTTCCTCGATGGGCCGGGGGGTAATGAGGAAAGTCCTCTTTTCGCCCCCCTTTGTTTCCACGTCGATTTCGTAAGGTTGGAAGTTTCCCTTCTCCACTTCTGCCCAGCGGTTCGTAAGCAAGGTCTTGAGAGAGGGGATAAATTCGGTAAAATGCTTCCCCACCAACTTGGCCTCTCCCAAAACTTCTGCTTCATCACGACTCACAAAGGTAATGTAACCCTCCTTACTCAACTCGATGAGGATATCGGGGGAGCTATCGAGTATGGACTGCAAATAGCGGTACACCCCCTCAATTTCCGTGCGGAGGCGAATATTTTTGGACAATTCGTTCTGCAGGCTTTCCGCATATTCCCTCAGATTTCTCGCCATCTCTTCCTCGCGGGTGATATCCTCCAAGGTTTCGACAGCGGCAATAATTTCCCCCCGGTCATCGCGAATGGGGGCCGCCTGGAAGTGGAGGTAACGCGCCCGCCCCCCTAAATTTTCGAAATAATCCCAAACCTCATAGGCCCCCTCGATTAAGGGTGACTTCTGGGCAGGGCTCCGCACATAATACTTGCTCAAACCTTCCACATCATCTTCGACGATCAGATCAGCGATGAGGGGTCTTCTTTCTCCGGGGTAAAAGGGCATCCAGTGGTTGTCCGTTCCGATCATGGATTTGGCGCTACAGCCGGTCAGCTCGGCCATTGCCTTATTCCAGTAAAGAATCTTATGTTCCCTGTCTATGACGAACATGGGCACCGGAGAACCCTCAATGATGCCCTCGATGGTCCGCTGGAGAATGAGATTTTTCTCTAACTCGGCCTGGAGCGTCTCGGCATGCTCCTTGAGGCTGAGCTCAATTTCCCTTTCCCTCGTTATATCCTGCAGTGTTTCAACGGCCCCGATGATCTCCCCCTTCTCGTCATAGATGGGGGCGGCAAGAAAATACAGGTGTCGGCTCCGACCGTTTAAGTTTAAGAAGAAATCTCTGACCTCGTAACCTCCTCTCCCTCTATCCGTGCGCCTCACCCGCTTGGATCCGTAATACTTCTCCAAACCCTTTACGTCATTGTCTACGATGAGATCGCAGATAAGAGGCCTCTTCACCCCGTAAAAGGGAAGATAGTGCTTATCCGTGCCCACCATCTCCGAGGCCGCATAACCGGTTAATTCTTCACACGCCCGATTCCAGAAAATGACGCGATGATTCTTATCGATGGCAAACTGGGGGATCGGAGAATAGTCAATGATATCGGCAACTATCTTCCGCTGCCACTGTAACTTCTCTACATGCTCGACCACGCGATGGATGGCCGTTTTGTCACTCATCTTCTTCCTTTGCTTTTCTTCGATGATCCCTGATGGCGATGATGACGTAAACAACTACCGCCGCCGCAAGAGAAATGATGAGATTTACAAGGCCACTTTCGATGCCTATCACCCGTTGACAGATGAGCCACGTGACCAAATAAGTGACCGCCGTTAGTACTTCCTGCATGATAGAACCCCGGACCGATTGGACGCTAATTAAATACTAACGACCTCAAGCCAAAATTTCAACGAAATTATTATCCGCCCGGGGGCCACGACCCCATCTAAGCCTTGCAAGAACAGTAAAAATGGCATAATTTCAGTCGGCAACACCCAGGATATGAGCAAAGGGGGACCCATGTTCGAACCGAAATTACAGGAAAAAGTAAAAATCTTGGCCGATTTCATCATGAAGAGTAAAAAGACGGTCGTCTTTACCGGTGCCGGGGTAAGCACCGAATCAGGTATCCCCGATTTCAGAAGCCCCGGTGGGATCTGGTCTCGCTTCGATCCCGATGATTTCACCATCGACAAATTTCTCTACAGCCCGGAAACGAGGGACCGTCAGTGGAGATTCCTTGTCAAAAGCGGCCTCTTCCACGAGGTGGAACCCAACGACGCACACAAGACCATTGCCTGGCTGGAAAAAGTGGGGAAACTCGCCTGCGTAATTACTCAGAATATCGACAACCTCCATCAGCGGGCGGGCAACGATCCCGAACGGGTCTACGAATTACACGGGAACATGAACTGGATGTCCTGCCTCAATTGCGGAAAGAGATACTCCTTGGACGAGGTTTTAACGAAATTCGCCGATTCCCCCCACGCCCCCACCTGCGAAAACTGCCAGGGCATCTTGAAATCGGAAGTCGTCTACTTCGGAGAAGCCTTGCCTCACCGCATATTGGCCGAAGCCTCCCACCACGCGGCCACTTGTGACCTCTTCATCGTGGTGGGTTCCTCCCTGGTTGTTTACCCCGCGGCCTTCCTCCCTTCTTACGCGAAAGACGCCGGGGCAAGATTGGTCATCATAAATATGACCGATACCCCTTTCGACAGCGACGCCGACCTGGTCATAAGGGCCGCTGCCGGAGAAACGATGCGCAAGTTGAAAGAGGAACTGTCAAGCCGGTTGAACTAACATGTGCCTTGTCCTTTTTGCCTATCGTGTCCATCCCCACTACCCGTTCGTTTTTGCTGCCAACCGGGACGAATTCTTCCATCGCCCCACGCAGAGTGCCGACATATGGGAAGATTATCCCGAAATTGTAGGCGGCAGGGACTTAAAAGACGGTGGCACGTGGCTGGGGATCACAAAAAAGGGGCGCTTTGCCGCGATTACGAACTTTCGAGACCCCATGAATCTCCGCCCCGACGCCCCGTCAAGGGGAAAACTCGTAGAAGCGTTCCTCAAATCGGATGCGAAAGCGGAAGACTACCTTGACTGGCTAACCAAGGAAGGGCCGCGCTACAACGGATTCAACATGATTTTCGGTTACCCAGACAAACTCTTTTACTTTTCCAACCGCCGGGGAGGGGAGCTAATTTCCCCCGGCCTCCACGGCCTGAGCAACGCCTACCTCAATACCCCCTGGCCCAAGGTCAAGCGGGCCCAAAGCCTCATGGAAAAGATACTAAAAAGCGACCCCCGTAAATGGCGAGAGGCCCTTTTTAAGCTCCTTACGGACCGACACGTTCCCCACGATAAAGAACTACCCAGCACAGGGGTGGGCCTGGAATGGGAGCGACTTCTCGGTTCCATCTTCATTTCCAGCCCCATCTACGGGACCCGTTCGTCCACCGTGGTGATCATAGATGAGAAAAACGAGGTGACCTTCGAAGAAAGGACTTACGACGGTCAAGCGATCCCCTGGATGAAGGTAAAGATGAAATTTACCCTCGAGGTTTAAGCCATGAAGGAGGCTCGTATTTATCCTTCTTTCCCCCGGGTGGGGGTAGGAGCCGTGGTCATAAAAGACGGGGCCATTCTTCTGGTACGCCGGGCTGCGCCACCCGGTGAGCATCTCTGGGCCATCCCGGGAGGACTCCTCAAGTTAGGGGAAACCTTGAAAGAAGGGGCAGAAAGGGAAATCAAAGAAGAGACGGGCATTACCATAATAGCGGGGAAACCCGTTTTCGTCTTCGATTTCCTCGAAAAGGACGCCCAAGGGCAAATCATCTTCCATTATGTCATCATCGATCTGGAGGGAGAATACGTAACAGGTACGATCCAGGCGGCCGACGACGCGGCCGACTGTCGGTGGATAAGGCCGGAAGAGTGCGAACACCTTCCCCTTACCCGTAGTACCCGAAAACTCCTGAAGGAGATAAAATTCATCCCGGAGAAAACGTAGAAAGGAGGGTTTCTGACCATGAAGGTTTTTTTCCATCCCGACTTTTACCAATCCTATACCTACGACCCGGCCGCCGCCATAGGGCGCATGGAAGCCATCGTAGGGGAGATTAAAGACCTCGTAACCTTCGAGGAACCGCCACCCGCTTCGGAGGAGGATATCGCCGCCTGCCACGGGTCACTCCATATTACGCAAGTTAAGAGGGAGGGATTATACGAAATCGCCGCCCTCGCCGCGGGCGGAGCCATAGCTGCCGCTGAGACGGGCCTTAAAGAACCGGCCTTCGCCCTTATTCGCCCACCGGGACACCATGCTTCCCGTGACAGTGCCTGGGGTTTCTGCTATTTCAATAACATGGCCATCGCCCTGGAAAGGCTGAAAAGAACGGGAAGGATTAAGACGGCCAAAATACTCGATTTCGACCTCCATTTCGGAGACGGGACGGTGAACATCCTGGGTGGCCGGAGATACGTGTCCATCCTCAATCCCTCTTCTCCCAACAGAAACGACTATTTAAAAGAAGTGGAGAAGTTTCTCTTCGAGGATAGCGTTGATATAATCGGCATCTCGGCGGGTTTTGACAACCACTTAGAAGACTGGGGCGGCCTCCTCCACACAGAAGATTACCGGGAGATGGGGAAAATGGCAAAAGAGGCCGCGCGCCAAGGCGGTGGAGGGTGCTTTGCCATCCTCGAGGGGGGATACAATCACCGCGTCTTGGGAAAGAATTGCCGAGCCTTGCTGGAAGGGCTTATGTCTTAAATAAAAAGGGGGGCTTAAGAAGGCCCCCCTTCATCAGATCCGAGCCACACTACATGCCCATTTTGTCCAGGAAGCCCTGTCCCTTGAGGGGCACCCTTTCTACCAGTTGACCCACTTTGACCATTTTAATCTGCTCCGGTTTCCCCTCGATATTCGTCCAGGCGCGATCGGGCTGGATTTGGTCCGTCACTACCAGCTTCACGGGAAGTTTGGGCGCATCGCACTCTTTCTTTCCCGTCATGGGGTCTTCCACTTCCTCAAAGGTGTAAACGAAGAACTCTTGCCCGGGCTTCAATCCTTCCTTCTCCCCGATATTGATGAGGGCTGCCCTTTTGGTCCCGTCGGGGCTGGTCTTTATTTGGATGACGTAACCCTTAAGGAGGAAATACTTGGAAAGATCGGGGCGTGAATCTTGGAGGGCTTTGGCAGCCGCTTTCTTTATGCCCCCGATCATGGCATCGTAGTTGGGGTAAGGAATCTTCCCGATCACATGACGACCCGACATTTTCTTGGAAAGGACCACCTCTCCCGTTTCCACATCGAGGATACGTAGCGTAATTTCCGTGGAAATGTTCCATCCTTCCTGGGTCTCCAGGGCCGCGGCCCCCACCGTCCCGAGAATACTCGCCAAAGCACTACTCGAACCGGACGTTAAACCTTTTTTCGTACTCTCAAAGGACTTGTAAGTTAAATCAACGTTATTCACCGAACCCGTGATGATATACTTCACCCCTTTGAGCTTCCCCAATTTGACCAAGGTGCTATCGTCAACGAGGCCCGACTGCTGAAACTTCTGTTCCGAAAACACCTTATCCATATCCTTCCGGGTAAAGACGCGGGCCCCGCCCATGTTGACGATCTCATCCATTACCCCGTCTTCCACGCTTTCCGAAAGCTTCGCATTGATCTGCCGGGAAACGGTCTGGGCATTTGCCTCGAAACTCGCCCGTTCCTTTGTACCCCAGACCACACCGGCGGCCCCGGGTGCGACGCCTACCGCGGCACCTCCCACGGCCGTTCTCTGGCTGGCCCCTTGCACTTGCGTCTGCACCACCTGGGCAAAATCAAAGGACGTATTGTTCGTAAAATTAACCACTGCTACGAGGGGCTTGGCATGTTCGTAGCGGTACTTGCAGACGGCGGGAATCTGTATCTTCGGTGATCGATCCACTACATAACTTGACAAGTCCAGCTGGGGAGCGGTGGCACATCCTGCGATTAAGATTAAAATGGCGGTACCCCCAAAAAGCATCCTCTTCATGGTTTCTTCCTCCTATTTTTCGTACTTCAAGGTTAACGAGTAAGGGGTAAAATTCACTATGGAAAAGTTTCCCTTCTGCTGGATGCTGTTGGCCAGGTAGAGGGTTTTCTCCGGGTACTCCACAATGAATTCCCCCAGCTCCTTCTCTTCCACCGAAGTAACCCAAACGATACTTTGCAATTGAGACTTAACCTCCAAACTCGTATCCAGGTCTTTCACGCCGTTTACCTTGACGCGTATCTTCTTTGCATTCCCCTGGATGTACTTGGCCAGCTCGTCCAAAAGGCGGGGAGTGATCTTTTCTGCCACCTCCTTCAGGGCCTCGGCGGCGGCATCTTCGACCTTATTGCGAATGCCCTTTCCCTGCTCGGTACCTGCCGTCAAGATTTCCATTTTTCCCGTTTTGTTGTTTCGCGCCACGATCCGGTACTGCAATCTCGCCGTCACGTTGTTAAAAGGCATGGAGAGGCCATAGCCGATCTCCTCGCCCTTCTTGCTCGAGATCGTGAAATCGGTCCGACCGATGACGATTACGTTGGCCAGGAATTTGTAAATCAAACTCCTCAGCGCAAGTGTACTGCCACTTTTCATGGCCCTTTCAACTTCGGCCGCCTCGGCCGGATTCGCCGACGCTACGTCGATGACCTGGTAATTCTGTTCCCGGAGTTTTTCGATTAGGGTCTCGGAAAGAATGTTGGTCTCCTCGACCGTCTCCCCACCGCCCTCTTTTGTCGGCAGCCTGGCCGGGAGGAAAACGGCCACCCCGCTGTTCAACGAAAGCTCCGAAGCAATGGCCTCCCTGGCCGTCGTGGGCTCTACACACGCATTTATTCCCACCGTGAGAACGCCGTCTTTCTCCTTCTCCCATTTCTTGGAGAAGCTCTTGACGGCCCCCCCTACCTGGGTTTTGATGACATCCTCGACCAGGGTAAAATTGGACACGAGACTGCCGGCCTTAACGTTGACTCCTACCGTCTTCTCTATGGCCTGCCACTTGGCCCGGGCAACGGCTTCGATGCGGGCCGAAGGTATATCGTTGTTAACAATGACGGCCTCTCCCTCTGACTCCACGCATTTGACCTGCGCGCCAACGGGGGGCACGATAAAAAAGCAAATAACGATAGCAACGACTCCCATCCACCACTTCATAGCGGCCATCCTCCTTTGACAGGATTTGGCATAAGGTTACTTCAGAACCCGTGGTCATGTAAAGCAAAATCATTTCCCAACGCAGAAGGTGGAGAAAATAATATCGAGCACGTCGGGGGACACCTTTTCACCTGTAATCTCCCCTAAAGCCTCGATGGCTTCCTTTACCTCCTCGCAGGCAAGTTCCGTCTGGGAAAGAACATCCCTTTTCAAGCTTTTCTCCAACGCTTGAGCCGCCCTTTCGAGACAGTGGAGGTGCCTGGCCTGGGTTACGGCGACCGTCGATATCTCTTCTTCGCCCACCAGCATTTGGTAAATCGTGTTCGTTAATTGCTCAATCCCCTCCCCATACTTGGCCGAAATGCGCAAGGCAGGTATAGAAAACGCTTTCGCCAATGCTTCTTCCTCTAATACACAGGGCAGGTCCATCTTGTTGATAACGGGAAGGACTCTCCTTTCCGCCACCCTTTCCATAATCGCCCGATCGATGGCGGTGAGCCTCTCTGAGCCATCAACGAGGAAGAGAATGAGATCCGCTTCCTGCACCTTCTCCCAGACGAACTGAATGCCCGCCTCTTCCAGCGCGTCCTCCGTAGGGCGAATGCCCGCCGTGTCGATCACCCGGACGAGGAGGCCTTTAACTTCCCACATTTCTTCCAAGAAATCCCTGGTCGTCCCCGGAATGGGAGTTACGATGGCCCTCTTTCTTCCCAACAGGCAGTTGAGGAGACTGGATTTACCTACATTGGGCCGGCCTAAAATAACGATGGCCGCCCCTTCACGGTACAGCCGGCCCTGGCGGTAAGTACCGGCGAGGCGCACTATTTCCTCCCGAACCTTTCCTATCTCCGCCTCCACACCTTTCGCCACCTCTTTGTCACTTACATCCTCGATGAAATCAATGGCCGCTTCCATCCTGGCCAGGCATTCCTTCAGGCGTCCCGTTAACCCCTCGATAACCGACTTTAACTCCCCTTTTAGCTGTCGCAGGGCTACTTCCCGACCTTTTTCACCCTGAGCAGTCACCACCTCGGCGATGGCCTCGGCCTGGGTGAGATCGAGGCGACCGTTGATGAAGGCTCGCCGGGTAAACTCTCCCCTTTCCGCAGGCCTGGCCCCGGCCTGGATCACGGAGGCCAAAACGGCCCTTGGCACACTAAGGCCGCCATGACAGAAAATTTCCACCACGTCTTCCCCCGTATAGGAATGGGGCCCCCGCATGAGGCACACGAGCACCTCATCAATGTACTTCCCCGTTTGGGGACATACGAGATCACCGTGGTATAGACGATGGCTAAAAAAATCCCCGTGCCGATGGCGAGGGCGGAAGACAGCCTTCAGAATGTTTTCGGCCTCAGGGCCGCTAATCCTTATCACGGCCAGGGCCCCGGGGCCATAAGTCGTGGCCAAGGCCGCTATGGTATCTAACGTCATCTAACCCCTTTACTCCCGGGGCGGTTCTTTCCTCCCCTCCCCCTTCGCCTGAGACTTGCCTACCGGCATGATTACGATCTTCCTCAACTCCCCTTCGCCCCGGCTTTTCGTGGTAAGAGAACTATCTCCCTGGAGGGCGAGATGGATGATCCTCCGGTCATGGGCATTCATATTGCCCACCGTGACCTTTTTTTTCGTTTTCTTTACCTGTTGGGCCAGGCGATGGGCCAGGGTTACGAGGGCCTCCTCTCTTCTCTTGCGGTACGATTCCACGTCGATGACGATCATCTTTTTGCCGTTTCCTTGCCTGTTAATCGCCTTGTTGACTATATGCTGAATGGCATCGAGGTTCTGACCCTTCTTCCCGATGAGAAGCCCTCCCCCGTCCCCTTTGACATCGAGTACGATGCGATCCTCTTCCTCCCGGACGTTTACCTGAGCGGGGAGATGCATCCGGTCGAGCAAGCCCTCAAGCAGTTCTTTGGCCCGGCGGGCCGCATCATCTTCTCGTTTCTGCTCCCGGGGCATTTCGGGTCGGACTGCCTCCTCTTCTCCCTCGAAGAGGTCCTCGGCAAGGCTTAAGGTAAGGAGGCCTGCCCTGATGCGGGCCTTCTTTGCGCCTAAGCCTAAAAACCCCACCGAACCCTCCGAGATGATATCGATGCTCAATTTCTCCCGGGGGACACCGAAGTGCTCACAGGCCTTTGCTATGGCCTCATCTACCGTTTTTCCTTCGAATTCTATAGGATCCATCATGGTACACCTCTCAAAATCAGCCGTGACGCTTGTTGATGTAAATTTGCTGGCCGATACTGATGATGTTGTTGAATAACCAGTAAATTACGAGACCCGAAGGGAAATTCAAAAACAGAAAGGTGAAAACCACGGGCATCCACAGCATGATCTTCTGCTGCATCGGGTCTCCTCCCGTGGGGGTCATCTTCTGTTGAATAAACATGGTGGCCCCCATAATGATGGGGGTAATGTAGTAAGGATCCTTCGCCGACAGGTCCTTGATCCAGCCGAAAAAGGGCGCATGCCTCAGTTCTATGGCATAAAGGAGCGCCCGGTAAAGGCCGAAGAAGACGGGGATCTGGATAATCATGGGCAGGCATCCACCTAAGGGATTTATCTTGTGGGCCTTATAGAGGGCCATCGTCTCCTGAGAGAGGCGTTGCTTATCGTCTTTGTATTTTTCCCTCAATTCTAACAATTTGGGTTGGAGTTTCTGCATCTCCTTCATGGATTGGTAGCTTTTGTTCCCGAGAGGCCAGAAGAGAATCTTGATTAGCACCGTAAGCAGAATGATGGAGATTCCGTAGTTGTTGATGTACTGGTTAAAGAAATTGAGGGTAATGAGCAGGGGCATGGCCAGCCACTTGAGCCACGAACCGAAATCGATGGCATCTTCAAGATTTACCCCTTCCGCCTTGAGCAGGTTGTATTCCTTGGGGCCCAGGTAAAGGCGATAGCTGATGGACGAAGCTTGAGTGGGGGGGATCACCACCTTTTCCCCCTTCACCCTGACGGTTATCTCGTCGCCCGTGGCTTTCTTCTCAACGTACATACTGGTAAGAGAAGGATTGGGAGAAATTACGGCAGCCAAAAAGTACTTCGACTCGAATCCGCCCCACGTCATACCAGGGCCGTACAGCTTATCCCCCGTGATCTTCTTTACTTCCGGCCTTTCCACCTCATTTTTCACGAAGACGACGGGGCCTGTATGGCCGTAATCATCTTTCTCCACTTTCGGGTCCAGGTATTCGTACCAGTTGACAACGGCCACCTGTTCGATGGGCGCGGGCGAGAGATTGGCTACCTTCATCTCCAAGTCTACGGCATAACGGTCGGGATAAAAGGTATAGATTTTTTCCAACTTAAGCTTGCCGGGTAAAGTCGAGCTGAACATCAGGCGTGCTTCCCGCTCCCCCTTTTTCAACTCGATCCTTTCCTGAGGGGCGGTAAAAAATATATCGTCGGGAAGTTCGAAAGACGAATTGGTAAACGAAATCCCCAAGGGGGCTTTCATACCCACCTTGAGGGAAACAAGGTCGACGGGCTCAGAATGGACATCCAGGGTTTTTTTGTATTTCTTCAGTTTAAATGAGGTGAGCCCCGCCCCGCGGGTGGTAAACACGGCGGTATAAAGAGGGGTCTCTACCGTCACGGGCTTTTCCTCTCCCATCTGGGGTACGACGGCCATCTTTTCCTTTAATGATTTCGCGATAACGGGGCCTTCTTCCTTCCCCTTCACCACCTCTTTGGTGGGTGCCGGGGTGGGGGGTTTGACGGGCGGCTTGAAAAAAAACAGCTGATAAATGATGATAACCGCGAGAGAAAGTGCAATTGCCAGAATCGTCCTCTTATCCATCAATGCCTCCTAAGATCGCCTATCGCAAGGGGTCGTATCCACCGGCACTCCAGGGGTGACAGCGGGAAATTCTCTTTATCCCCCACCATAAACCCTTCAGGGAGCCATACTTGCGAATGGCTTGAATGGTGTATTCCGAACACGTCGGATAGAATCGGCAGCACGGCCCTAAAAGGGGGGAAACGAACCATTGATAGATGCGCACCAGCCCAATCAGCGCCTGATTAATATACCAGCCCAAGGTTTTTTCAGTCATGGGTCTTGCTCGTGTACAGGCCGGAAATTTCTCTCTCCACGTCGGCATAGGTCAGGGGAGGGATACGCGGTTTAACGATTATAATGATATCACATCCGGCAGGAAAGCGGGTCTTATTTAGCCGAAAAACTTCCCGCAGAAGGCGCTTTACCCTATTTCTCTTGACGGCCCTGCCAACCTTTCGTCCGGCGATGATGCCAAACCGCGTTTTCCCTTCCTTATTGGGGGCCACAACCCAGGAAAAGTGGACCGAATAACTACGCCTTCCCTCCGAAAATACCCGCTCAAAGTCCCTTTTTTTCGTTATCCGCTCACATTTTCTAAACCTGTTATCCGGCATGAAAGCGCTTCACACCGTAAGACGTCTCCTCCCTTTCGCCCGACGCCGTCTTAAAACCTCTCTTCCCCCTTTGGTGGCCATCCGCACCAAAAAACCATGCGTTCTTTTTCTCTTTGTATTGCTGACCGGTTTGATCGTCTTTTTCATCTTTAAGCTCCCAAAATGTGTTGAAAAATTAAGAAGAGATTAATTAGCAAAATGAATAGGGAATTGTCAATCTCTAAAATCACATAAAAGGGGTGAAGCCATCATTTAGGTACCCAAGAAACATTTGGGGGCTTCTCATCTACTCCCTTGATTATTTTGCCGTGAACCGTTAAAACCTCTGCAGGAAAATAATGTAACACCATCGGGATCATATGAAGTCCATCGTAGATTTCATCTATCGGGTAGCCACGGGAGAAAAGCGAAGGCGGATTATCTTGACCCCTTTTTTCGCCTTCTTTTTTCTCTTTCTCCTCGGTTTCGTCGTATATCTTTCCCTCACGGCCGATCACCTTTTCCACTTCCCCCCTCCTATTCGGAGACCATGGAACTACGCCATCGCCCTACCCCTATTGTTAGGGGGATTCTTGCTCTGGGCGTGGTCGGTGTTGCAATTTTTGCGGGCCCAGGGCACCCCCGTACCAACCAGCCCACCACCCACCCTCGTTGACACGGGGCCTTACGCTTACGTGAGAAATCCCATGCTCTCGGGGGTATTTATCATGCTCTTCGGGGTAGGATTTCTCCTGAATTCCTTCTCCCTAATTTTCTTTTTGGCCCCCATCTTCGTGATCGGCTGCCTCCTCGAATTCAAGCTCATCGAAGAGCCGGAGTTGGAAAGGCGCCTGGGTGAGAACTATCGAGCTTACAAAGCACATACTCCTCTTTTGATACCGAAACTCTTCTCGAGGAAAAGGCCAAAATGAAAGGGGGCTTTCTCAAGCCCCCTTGATTTCAACTGGCTGAGGGACCAGGATTCGAACCTGGATTCACGGAGTCAGAGTCCGTTGTCCTACCGTTGAACGATCCCCCACTAAATTTTCTTATACCTTCCTTCCGCGTGCATTTCAACAAAAATCTCACAGCAACAAATTCCACGACAGGCTGACCAGGAGGCGGTAAACCCCAAAGGGGATAAAGGTGTGCGTCTGGATGAATTGGAGGAGAAACTTGACGCTAAGCCAGGCGACGATAAACGATACCACCAAACCACCAAGCAAAATCCTTATTTCACCCAGAGAAAAATGGTGCCAATTCTTGCTCAAATCGTAACCGGTAGCCACCAACATGGTAGGCACGGCGAGGAGAAAAGAGAATTCTACAATGGTCTTCCTCTCCACCCCCAAGGCGAGGCCGCCTAAAATGGTCGCCGCCGAACGAGACACGCCCGGAATCATGGCGATGGATTGAAAAAGTCCGATCACAAAAGCCTGGGGGTAAGATATTTTCTCCATCCTCTCCACGTGACCCTTCCTACCCTGATACAGGTACTCGAAGGCGATAATCGCCGCCCCCCCCAGGGCCAGAGACCAGATGACGACCGTCGTGGAACCCAACAGGAAACCTTTCACCCACGGGTAAAAGAGCAGGCCCATAATGCCTGTGGGGATGAAAGCCGTAATAACCCGGGCCATGATAAGCCGATTGACAAGAAGTTCCCGCCAGTAGAGGACGCAAACGGCTGCTATAGCCCCGGATTGAATGGCAATCTCGAAGCTCTTCAAAAAAACCTCGGGGGGGAGCCCCAGAAGCCGAGAGGCCAGAATCAAATGTCCTGTCGAAGAAATAGGAAGGAATTCCGATAATCCTTCCACCACCCCGAGGATAAAGGCGTCCCATAAACTCATGGTAGCACCTTTATCCTTGAGGAGGCATTTTTGTCAATGAACAATACAAATTGCTTGCAGTCGTTTATCAAAGGGGATATAGGGGGGCAAAAAGTTAGGAGTATGACGGATAATGGCAAAGAAATTGAAAAAGGCCCTTATAACCATAGAGCAGTACAAGAATCAAAGCCCCCACTACGCGGAACTTTTCTCCATCCTGGAGGAGATTCTCATTCTCCGGGAAACGCACCGTCAAAAATTGCCGGGTATCATCTTCCCCATTGACGATCGCCTCGTAAAACAGAAACTCGCCAGCGGATTTCCCCTCGTTGATCTATCCAACGGTGATTTTCCCATAGAATATGCCCGGGATTACTTTTTCGATTTACTTAAAATAACGGAAAAGGGCTCCCCCAGTGAGACGCAAGAGCTAAAAGAAAAAATAGAGGCAGGAGAAATAGACTTTCGCGACCTGCTCCTCGCCCATTTCTACAGCGACTGGTCGGAAGAAAAAGAAGACGACGAGAGGGATGAACCGACCTTCGACCTCATAGAGCTTTTTCTCGAAGAATGCATGCGCCCGGCCTTCGAGCTGGTAGCCGAAAAGTACGGCCCATTAATCGAAAAATCGAAATGGACAGAAGGTTTTTGCCCCCTCTGCGGAAAAGAACCAAAAATAGGGGAGATCAAAGAAAAAGACGGGAGGCGTTATCTTTTTTGTAACCAATGTGGCATAGAATGGCCGTACAAGAGAATAAAATGCCCCTTCTGCGGAAACGAAGAGCAGCAGTCCCTCGCCTACTTCACCGTGGAAGACGATGAGAGATACCGCGTCGATGTTTGCAACGAGTGCCACAGATACATAAAAATAGTGGATTTTCGCTCCACCAATGAAGAGGCGAATTTGGACGTGGAAGATATTGCCACCCTGCACCTCGACCTTCTGGCCAATGAAGAAGGTTACGAATAATCATTGATGGAAAATTCCACGCTTGAGCAGGTAATCGAGCAGCTGGAGAAGTACATCGAGGGGAAGGAACCCCCCATCGTAACCCAGCTCGCGGAAAGAAAAGTCTCTCCCTTTGTCCTCCTCATCTCCACCCTCCTGAGTGCCCGCACAAAAGACGAGGTAACGGAAGCCGCGGTAAAAAGGCTTTTTGCTCGCGCCAGTAACCCCGAGGAGATACTCGCCCTGCCCATCGAGGAATTGGAAAAACTCATCTATCCGGTGGGATTTTACCGTACCAAGGCCCGCAACCTTCATCGGGCATGCGCCGAGATCATCAACCGATTCCACGGCGACGTACCCGACAACCTCGAGGGCCTCCTTTCCCTGGCTGGGGTAGGGAGGAAAACGGCCAATTTGGTTCTCGCCCTCGCCTTCGGAAAAGATGCCATTTGTGTTGACACCCATGTCCATCGCATCACGAACCGGCTCGGCATCGTGAAAACCCGGAACCCCGAAGAAACAGAGCTAAAATTAAGGGAAATTCTCCCCCAAAAGCACTGGCAACGCATCAATACTTTGCTGGTGAAATTTGGCCAAGATATTTGCCGCCCCCTTTCCCCCCTTTGCCGTCGCTGCCCCATCCGCGTATATTGCCGTCAGGTCGGCATCAAGGGCTTTCGATAGGATAAAAACGGTTGACTTATTAACCCATTAACTATATAGAGGCGCCGGGAATTAAAGATTGGGAGGCGCCTCATGGCAATCAGAGTGGCGATAAATGGCTTTGGTCGCGTAGGACGCTACCTTGTCCGGGCCTGTCAGGGATACAACGAGATAGAAATCGTGGCCATCAACACGAGGGCAAAGCCGGATGTTCTTGCCCACTTGTTGCGGTACGACTCAGTACACGGTAAATTTTCCGGTGAGGTCTCGAGTAACGATCAGCACCTAATCGTAAACGGGCACGAAATCCTCGTGACAAATGAAACGACCAAACTTGCGAACTTGCCCTGGGAAAAATTAGGAATCGACATCGTTTTCGAATCGACGGGGAAATACCGCAAGAAGGACGATGTCCACGGCCATATAGCCGCGGGGGCGAAGAAGGTCATCATCGCCGCACCGGGAAAAGGCGTGGATGCCACCTTCGTCATGGGGGTAAACGAAGATAAGTACGATCCAAACCGTCACCACGTTGTCTCTAACGCTTCTTGTACCACCAACTGTTTAGCCCCCATCGTGAAAGTGCTTCACGACAACTTTCGAATCGTCTGCGGCCTCGTAACCACCGTTCATGCTTACACAATGGACCAGCGTCTCCTCGATGGCTCCCACAAGGACCTAAGGCGGGCAAGGGCCGCGGCCCTATCGATCGTGCCCACGTCCACAGGAGCAGCCAAGGCGGTTACCGAGGTCATTCCGGAGCTGAAGGGCAAGTTGGATGGGATGGCTCTGCGCGTACCGACGCCCAATGTCTCCATCGTAGACCTGGCCGTGGAACTCGAAACACCCGTTACGATCGAAGCCGTCAATGGGGCTTTGAAAAAAGCCGCCGAAGGCCCCTTGCAGGGCATCATGGCCTACTGCGACGAAGAATTGGTTTCCATCGATTTCGTAAGTAGCCCCTACTCTGCCATCGTGGATGCACCCCTGACCAATGTCGTGGATGGAAAATTCGCTAAGGTCTTTGCCTGGTACGATAACGAGAGCGGATACGCCTGTCGCATGCGTGACCTCGCCCTATATATGGGGAGATTCATGTAACATGCGGATACCCTTCATTTGCGGCAACTGGAAAATGAATAAGACGGTTAAGGAAGCCCAGGCCTTTGCCCGAGAATTGGTTTTGAGGCTGCCTTCAGCCATAGAGAGAGAGGTGGCCCTGGCCCCTCCTTTTGTCTCCCTGTATCCCGTCGCTGCCCTGATAAAAAATTCTCCTCTTTCCCTGGCCGCCCAAAATGTCCATGATCAACCTCATGGGGCCTATACGGGAGAGATATCGGCCCCGATGCTCGCCGACGTGGGGTGTAAATTTGTCATCGTGGGGCACAGCGAAAGGCGCACCTATTTTGGGGAACCAAACGAATGGGTAAATAGAAAGATAAAAGCCGTCTTGGCAAGCGGCATGTACCCCATACTCTGTGTGGGAGAAACTCTGGAGGAAAGGGAAAAGGGCCTCACCTTCTCGGTCATAAGGAAGCAAATAAAAGAAGGCTTGCAGGATATAGACATGAGTGGTATTTCCCGAACGGTGATCGCCTATGAACCCGTCTGGGCCATAGGAACGGGAAGAACGGCCGAGCCCGCCCAGGCCGAGGAGGTACACGCTTTTATTAGACAAGAAGTGGAAACACTAACCTCCCGGCAAGTAGCGGAGGCATTGAAAATCATCTATGGGGGTAGCGTCAATCCGCACAACATTTCCGCCCTCATGGCAGAAACAGATATCGATGGAGCCCTGATCGGAGGGGCCAGCTTGAACTTAGATGATTTTCTTGCCATCGTTTTATACGAGTAAAGGAACGGAGAGGACTTATCATGCATGTAGCGATAACGATCATTCACATCCTGGTTTGCATCATCCTCATATTAGTCGTCCTCCTGCAGGCAGGACGAGGGGCCAATATGGGGGCGGTATTCGGTGGATCGAGCCAGACGATATTCGGGACGAGTGGTCCCGGCACCTTTTTAGGGAAGGTCACCACGGTGGTGGCCATCATTTTCATGCTCACCTCCCTCTCCCTCACTTACTTCTCCCTGCAGAAGGGAAGCCCGACTTTCAAGAAGGCCAGCCGGCCACCGATCGAGCGTCCCGCTCCGGCTCCGACCGTCCCTGCACCACCGACTAAATAGATCCTTTTTAAGGGATTGACAAAAAAGAGATAAATGGGATAGAGAAAAATGAGTTGCCGAAGTGGTGGAATTTGGTAGACACGCTATCTTGAGGGGGTAGTGGGCAGCGCCCGTCCGGGTTCAAATCCCGGCTTCGGCACCACAGAAATATCCCCGGGGTCGGTTGGTGAAGGCTGGCCCTTCTTTTTTTTACCAAAAAGAAAGGTGATCGTCATGAGCAGTGTGGTAAAGAAGCGAAGAAAAAAAATGAGCAAACACAAATACGATAAGAGAAGAAAGAAGAATCGCCACAAAAAGAAGTAAATCGCTTTAGCGATTTATGCCCAACTATTAATCGAACCGCAGGCTAAAGTGCATTTGCCGACACGTTTTGTTCCGGCCTGCCCCGCAGAAAAAAATAGGTTGACATATGAAGGCCAAAGAAATTTTTGAGCAAGTGGAAAGGGAAGGGCGAAACACGCTTTCCGAAGCCGAGGCCAAGGCCGTGCTGAAAGAGTACGGTATCCCCGTCGTGGAAGAATGCGTGGTGCAAACGGAAGAGGAGGCCATTGCAGCGGCCCGTCGATTCGGGTTTCCCGTCGTTCTCAAGGGTTTGGGAGTCAAACTCACCCACAAAACGGAGCGGAACTTGGTGCACATAAACGTGAGGGCCGAAGAGCAATTGCGCCAGGCTGCCAAAGAAATCATTCAATCGGCCGGAGAGGACCTGGAAGGATTTCTTCTCCAACCCATGATAAAAGGCAAGAGAGAACTGGTGGCCGGTCTTTTCCACGACCCGAATTTCGGACCCGTCGTCATGTTCGGCCTCGGAGGGATTTTTACCGAAACCATGGGGGATGTGACATTCCGCCTTGTCCCGGCGGAAAAACCGGACATAATATCCATGTTAGGAGAACTGCGTTCCGCCGCCATGTTGGGGCCGTTTCGCGGAGACGCACCGGTGGTAAAAGAAGACATCGTTCAGACCCTCCAGGGCCTTTCCCAATTGGCCCAGGATTGGACACAAGTCACAGAAGTGGACATTAACCCCCTCATCGTGACGCCGGATGGGCACCTGACGGCCGTAGATGCCCTGATCGTAACAGGGAAAAGGGAAAGTCGCATCATCTCCCGTCCCCCCATCCCGGCCAAGCATCTGTTCAAAATCTTCTTCCCCCGCTCCATTGCCTTTGTAGGCGCCTCGGCCACCCCCGGCAAATGGGGGAACATGCTTTTTACCAACTGCGTGGCCGGTGGATACGAGGGCAAAATCTACCTGGTCAATCCCAAAGGAGGAAAGATCGCGGGAAGAGAGGTTTTCAAGAGGCTGGCCGACATTCCAGATCCCGTGGATTTGGCCATCGTTTCCATCCCCGCCGAAAGAATCATCCCCCTCCTCGAAGAACTGAAGGAAAAAGGGATTCGATACATGATCCTCATCACCTCGGGGTTTAGCGAAACGGGTCCCCAAGGCCGAAAATTGGAAGAAGAACTGGTGAAGGAAGCCCATCAAGCGGGAATCATCATTCTTGGGCCCAACACTATGGGGGTCTGTAACCCTCACGCCAAATTTTACTGTACCGGCACCCCTTGTTGGCCGCCAGCCGGTTCTATCGCCCTCGTCTCCCAGTCGGGCAACTTAGGCACCCAGCTCCTCACCTTCGCCGAAATGGAAAGGATAGGAATCCGGGCCTTCAGCGGATCGGGTAACGAGGCCATGATAACGATCGAAGACTACCTGGAAGCCTTAGTCGCAGATACCATCACGAAGACGGTCGTACTTTACATCGAAAGCATCAAAGACGGTCCGCGCTTTTTCCGAACAGCTAGGGCCGTCTCCCGACAAAAGCCCGTTATCGTGCTCAAGGGGGGCCGAACGTCCGAGGGTTCCAAGGCTGCCGCAAGCCATACCGGCGCCATGGCCTCCAACACCCGCGTTTTCTCCGCCGCCTGCCGGCAAGCAGGCATCGTACTCGCCGATCAGCCGATGGACCTGCTCGATCTCTCCGCCGCCTTCTCCTCTCTTCCCCTCCCCAAAGGCAAGCGGGTAGCCATCATGACCTTAGGCGGGGGATGGGGGGTGGTCGCAACAGACCTTTGTATTGAATATGGTTTATCCATTCCCCCCCTCACGCCGGACCTTATCTCGGCCGTAGACGAACTTTTGCCCCCCTACTGGAGCAAGGAAAATCCCATCGATTTGGTGGGAGAATTCGATCCCACCATCCCCATGAAGGTGGTAGAGGCCCTGGCAAAATGGGAAAATTGCGATGCCGTCTTGCATCTGGGGGCCGTCGGGAGGGCCTACTTCGTTCGCAACATGGTCAGGGCCATAGAAAAAACCAACCCCGATATCCCCCCGGACTCGGCGGAAGCCCAGATCAAGGTTTTCAAGCAGGCGGAAAGGGAATTTTTTGCCCACACCATCCGCCTCATGGAAAAATACGGAAAACCAATCATCGGCGTTCGCCTGTTGGAAGACGAAGAGACAAAAACGGTAACCGAAATCCCTGGCTACCAATACAAGGGGGTTTCTTTCCTGACCCCGGAAAGGGCGGTCAAAACCCTCGCCAAAATGGTGGAATACAGCAATTGGCTTATGGAGGAGAAGGCCTTAGATCAATCCGTCGTGACCGAATAGGGCATCGTCCCGACGCTGATTTTCCAGCATGTGCGCTTCCAGGCGGCGGCGCAAACTTTCCCTCTCTTCGTAAGATAGGGAAGAAGGCACCTCGATCGGCTTATCCAAACGGGTTATAACGGTGCTAATCGGTTTTGGAATGATGAAGCGATCCCAACTGTTTAACACCCACAGCCGGCTGGCAGAAACGTAAATGGGTACGATGGTGGCCCCGGTATTTTCCGCCAGACTGATGAGACCCTCCTTCACTACCCCGGCCGGCCCCTGCGGTCCGTCCACTACGTGAACCGCGAGGAGATGGTCCTCTAAATAGTTAATCAGCGCCCTCAAGCCCTCCTTCCCTCCCCGAGAGCTAGAACCCCGAACCGGGTGGAATCCCAGGCGCTGGTAAAAATCGGCTATCAACTCTCCATCGCGACTGCGACTGATCATGACGGCTGGACTGTACAACCCGTAGCGGATGGCATGGGGCATGACGGCGAGAATACGCTGATGCCAGATGGCCAGGATAACCCGCTCTTTTCTCTCCAATTTCTCCTTTAGGAGATGCTCATCTATTGTTCGACTACGTAAGAGAAAGGCATAACCCCTTACCATCCAAGAAAGGATGGGCAGGAAGCCCAAATTAATGGCCCACTGAGATAATATTTTGATCATCGTTACACCATAGGCTATGCAAAGGACAGGCATCACAGGCAGGTTTAGGCCGACAAAACCTCTTTCCCGTCTCTACGAGGAGGGCGTGATACTGATTGTACACGTAGTAGTTTTCGGGTAGGCAGGCCGTGAAAAACTTTTGGATTTCCCCATAGGCTGCCTTTTCCCCCATGACACCATGCCGACCCAAGATGCGCCTCGTATAGGCATCCACGACAAAAACGAGTTTTCTCCCCGCGTAGAGAAGAATGCTATCTGCCGTCTCTTCTCCGATACCGTATACGGAAAGGAGCCTTTCTCGCAGGACCGGCACCTCCTCCCGGAACATAGAGGACAAATCCCCTCCATAGTTTTCTATGAGGAAGCGAGCGAAGGCCTTCAGCCTTTTAGCTTTTTGTCGAAAAAATCCGGCCGGCCTTATCACCTCCGCCAGCTCTTTCTCGGAGATGCTATCCAGGGATTCCACGCTAAGAAAACCCTTCTTCTTCAGGGATTGGATAGCCTTCTCTACGTTTACCCACGCTGTATTCTGGGTGAGAATGGCACCAACCGCAATCTGCAGTGGCCCGTCACCGGGCCACCAGTTCAGATTGCCAAAGGTGCGCTCGAGAACCTTGTAAGCCTCCTCAACCCATACCTCAGGGGTTACCATCATCGGTAGAGCGTGATGAAGAAGGTTGCATTACCTCGCTTTATCAAGAGGACAATCCCGTCTTTAGTGGATCTTTTAGCCATTTCTCGCATGTAATCGGCCACCGAATTGATGGGAACGCGGTTTACCTGCAGGATCACATCCTGGGGCTGAATGCCCACCTCATCGGCCGGGCTTCCCTCTTCCACGGCCACAACGAGCACCCCCTGCCGCTTTTTCAATCCTAAATATCGTGCCATTTCCGGCGTAATGTTCTGTACGACGAGGCCGAACTTGTCCTTCGCCCCTTCGCGGGCCGAAGCAATCTCCCTTTCCTCCTTCCGCTCCGTTACCGTAACGTAAAAGGCCATTTCTTTCCCGTCTCTTACGACCTTAACGGTAATCTTTTCCCCGACGGGTAAAGAAGCAATGGTAAGGAGAAGCTCATGGCTGTCCTTAATCTTTTTCCCGTTGATTTCCGTTATCACATCCCCCGGTTTCAGTCCCGCGCGGTCGGCCGGGTCGTCCTTAAAGGTTTCCGTGATGATGGCCCCTTCCCGGCTCTTCAATTTCAGCGCCTTGGCCATGTCATCGGTGACATCCTGCACGGAGATACCCATCCACGCCCTCGTCACCTTGCCCTTCGCCTTCAATTCAGGGAGGATACCCTTGGCCATGTTGATGGGGATGGCGAAACCTATCCCTTGAGCCTGGGCTACTATGGCCGTATTGATGCCTATCACCTTCCCGTCCAATGCGAAGAGGGGACCGCCGCTGTTTCCTGGATTGATGGAGGCATCCGTCTGAATGAAATTATCGTACGGTCCGGCTCCGATCACCCTGCCCTTCGCACTGACGATGCCGGCCGTTAGCGTATGTTCGAGGCCAAAGGGGTTACCGATGGCAATCACCCAATCCCCCACGCGTACCTTGTCCGAATCTCCCAACTCGGCGGCAGGCAATTTTTCCGCCTTGATCTTGATGAGGGCAATATCCGTCTTGGCATCCTTCCCGATCACCTTGGCATCGAATTGCCGCCCGTCGGAAAGCTTCACGATGATTTTATCCGCCTTTTCTACTACGTGATTATTCGTAAAAATATAACCGTCGGAACTGATGAGGAACCCGGATCCCAAACTCTGTTGCTTGAACTCCCGTCGCGGCATATCGCCAAAGAATCGTTCAAAAAAATCATCGCCGAAAAATTTATCCAAAGGGGAATCCCCAAAGGGGGAAAATACTCCACCCGATCGGACGGTGCGGGTCGTACTGATATTCACTACGGCGGGCTTCACCTTTTCGTAAAGATCCGCAAAGGAAAGGGGGGCTCCTTTGGTCTCCGTCACTGCCGATGCCGCCGGGGTATCCGGGGCGGGCGCAAAGGAGAAGAAGGACGACCTGATGACCTCTATGAGGGAGACGAGCATAAAGGCCACCATGCAGGCCACGAGAAACATGACGAATTTTTTTCTATCCTGTCTATTCATAAATAACTTTCCTCAAAAAAATCTTAGGTTATTTTATAGCGAGCCCTGGTCAAGGTCTCTCCCGGTCGACTTGATTGACCAGCACCCCTACGCGCTCGATCTCGATCCTGATTTCATCCCCCGGCCGCAGGAAAAGGGGAGGGACGCGGGTGTAACCCACCCCCTCCGGGGTACCCGTGAGAATCACCGTGCCTGCCTCCAGGGTCATGGAGCGGCTCAATTCACTGATGATGGTCGGTACATCGAAAATCATATCACCGGTCGAGGAATCCTGAACTATCTGGTGGTTAAGAACGGTGCGGATTTTCAAGTCCGGTACCCCCGGTATTTCATCGGCCGTCACGATAACGGGCCCCAGGGGGCAGAAAGTATCGAAACTTTTCCCCCTCACCCATTGACCTTTCTGTCCCCTTTCCTTGTCCATCTGCCAGTCCCGGGCGCTTACATCATTGGCACACGTATAACCGAATACGTAATTTAAGGCCTCTTCGCGCCTTATGTTCTTTCCCCTTTTCCCGATGATGACGGCCAATTCCCCTTCATAATCCACTCGGTCCGGGCCGGCCAGGGGCAGAAGTATCGTCTCTTTCGGACCAATGACGCTGGTGGGCGCCTTCATGAAGAGGACCGGTACCGTTGGCAAGTGCGCACCCGTCTCTTCCGCATGCTTACCATAGTTAAAACCGAGGGCAAAAATGGCCGTCGGCTTCAGGGGACTAAGCAAGCGCTGTATTCGATCCATCTCCCCCGTAACGTGAAAATCGGAAAAAATGTCGCCTTCTATGACCTGCGCCACCTTTGGCTCCTCGGGCCGCCAAATGCCCGTTCTGGTAAGCCTGTCCTCTGAAATATACCGGCAGATACGCATAGCAAAACCTCCTCTAATGGAGGATTTATAAGTCCAATTGTGAGATTCGTCAACTCATTAATTAAGCCAAACCTCTTGACAACATGGCTAATCCGCTATAGATTTTCCTTGAGGTGAGGACATGGGGCGCTGCTTTAATAGCCGGGAACTCGGAATTGCGGCCGAAGCCTTTTACCATGCCGAGCTACTTGCTTACCGACACTTTGGTATAAACGGGAAGGACTGGAAAGAGTTGAGATACGATGTTAAGACCTTGGCCCAGCTTAAGGATCACGAAGTTCAAGAAGGGGCCTTCGCCCATCTGTGCCGGTACGAATACGAACGCGGCCACTTTTACCGAATCTGCCTGCAGGATAGCCGGATCCTCGATGCGGTCCTAAGGGCGGCGTCGTTTATCAAACTTTCTCCCCTCCTCTTGTACATTGCAGCGCATGAATTGGTTCATGTGATCAGATTTTCCCGGGGGGAAGCGGAATTTGATGCCCCGGAAGATGAAAAGAGAGAAGAAGAGGCAAGGGTCCACGCGATCACCCAAAACGTTTTACAGTCACGCATGACGGGGGATTTAAAACTCGTCTTAGACTGTTTCAGCCATCGATATCAAATATGCCAATAAATTTATTCCGTGGAGGTGGAAAGGCACATGCCCATATACGAGTACAAATGCCAGAAATGTAAAAAAGAATTTGAGGTCTTCCAGCGCATATCCGATCCTGAGATCACGCATTGTCAGTTCTGTGGAGGGCCGGTTTCAAAACTCGTTTCCCTCTCCTCCTTCCATTTGAAGGGCAGCGGATGGTACGTCACGGACTACGGTGGAAAGAAACCTGCCTCTACCGGCGCGGAAAGCCAAGGTGAAAAAGAAAAGGAAGGAAAGGAAAAGGAAGATAAGGCCTGACCTTGACGCCTTATTTCCCATTGGTACCGAGACCTTTGGCCCGGCGTCTGAGCCGCTGGAGGAGGAACTGCTCCACCGGTCTCTGGGGAAAATCGGCGGGCAATACCTCAGATAAGCTTTCGAGGGGAATTTCCACGCGGGCAGCACTCCGGTGTCCGCCCGCGCTCCCAAACTTGCCGAAGGCGCGCAGGGCTATGCTGCCGCAGTCACGGCGATAACCATCCCCCCGAAAAACGATAATGAATTTATCCTTCACGATCCCAGCAATGACGACGTAGTATATGTCCACCACCCGCAGATAAAAGTCGGCCACCTGCACACAGACATCGGCATTTTCCACCCTGCCCAGATAACAAACCACGCGGTCCCGGTATCGGCGTCGATAGGAAAAGGCTTGTTCAAAATACTTCAGATACCGCTCCGGTATCTGGTTGAGCTCAATACGGCGTATCAACTCCCGATTGGCCCGGGCAAAGGTGAAATAGTAAGCCCCAATATCCTCCAGGATCGCATCCCGCTCGAAGTTATTCGTGTCACTTTTGATCCCGTAAAGAAGGGCCGTATAGAGACGACGGGAAATGCGGATTTTCGCGGCGAGCAGATATTCCAGCATGATAGTAGAAAGGGCCCCGTAGTTTTGACGCACGTCGGCTAATTTGGCATGCCACACGGTCGTGACCGGGTGATGGTCAATCACAATCTGGGGTTGAATCCCGTCGAGAAGGGCCCCAAAAAAGGTCGGTTGTGCATCTATCACGGCTATGTGCTGGAAGGCCCGGAGATTCAATTTTCCTACCAGTTGAATATCAATCCTCATGGCCTTTATGAACAGCACGTTCTGCACCCGACGGGGAGGTTCCGTGGCTGCAATCACGCAATGCGTTAAGCCGACGAGATGTTTTAAAAGTTCTTTCAACGCCATGGCCGAGGCGATGGCATCGGGGTCTGGGCTACCGTAAATGAGGATGGCCAGCGCATCCCCCGCCTTGACCATGGACTTTAGACGAAAGACATTGAAGACCGTCTCTTCTTTCTGCCCGAGGATATCTTCTATGCGTCTCATTGAACTACCATTTTTTCTCCCTCGGCCGCGCTTATCTGCCCGATAACACTTGCCTGGTTAACTCCCGCGTTATGGAGCAGGTTGATTAGATCATCGGCCTTATCTGCCGCCACGGCCACGAGCAGCCCCCCCGAAGTTTGAGGGTCAAAAAAGGCTTCCAGTTTCCAAGCGGGACAGGTGGGTTTTACTTCTACCTGGGGCAGACGGAAATCTTTATTCCGGTGCAGTCCACCGGGCACCAAACCGGTTTCGATGAGTGCCTGAAGGTCGGGGAGCAACGGGACTTCTTTACTGTCTATGATGGCACTCAAGCCCGAACCTTCGATCATTTCATAGAGGTGGCCAAGCAGACCAAAACCCGTCACATCGGTGCACGCGTGGACGCCTGTTACCTGGAGGACGCAGTCGGCTGCATACTTGTTCAGAGTTTTCATGGTATTGATGGCGGCTTCTTTTGCCTCGTCAGAAACCATCTCGGCCTTTATGGCGGTATTGATAATACCCGTCCCCAAAGGCTTGGTAAGAATAAGCTTGTCACCGCTTTTCGCCCCCTGGTTGAAAAGAACTTTTTCGGGATGCACAACGCCCGTAACGGCGAGTCCATACTTAATCTCCCTATCATCTACGCTATGCCCACCCACAAGCAACACATCCGCTTCCCTCATCTTCTCCAGCCCCCCTGCCAGCATCTCCCGCAGGACCGAAAGGGGCATCTCGTTTATGGGAAAGCAGACGATATTCAGGGCCGTAAGCGGCTTACCCCCCATAGCGTATACGTCACTGAGTGCATTGGCCACGGCAATCTGCCCGAAAAGATAAGGTTCATCTACGACGGGGGTAAAAAAATCCACCGTTTGAATAATGGCCAGATCATCCCGCAGGCGGTACACCCCTGCATCCTCGCCGTGCTCCAGGCCCACGATGAGATTGGGATGAGAAATCAGGGGCAAATCTTTCAGGGCTTCCTTTAGGTCTCCCGGACCTATTTTACAAGCTCACCCCGCCCCCCGCACCGTTTGCGTTAGCCTAATTTTTTCTTCCACCATCCAATTTTAACCTTTTCCACGACCAAAGCGCGGCGATTATCATCCGAATTTAAGGCCTTGTCAACAACCAAGATTGTCTTGACAGCTTGACCCATTGCAGATAAGCAAACGTTATGGCACCCATTCAATACTACAGCACAAATGCACGCCTTTGGCCTGAGACGGGGATCACACCGTTTCGTGACCTCGTCACTTTTCGGGAGGCCCTGCTTATGGGTCAGGCACCCGACGAAGGTTTGTTTATGCCCGCCACCATCCCCAGATTAAAAAAGGAAGAAGTAGAGGCCCTGAAGGGGAAACCCTATCCAGAGGCTGCTTTTCTTGTCGCTTCCGCTTATCTGAAGGAAGATTTGCCGGCAACGACCCTGCAAGAGGTGGTAGCGGATTCTTACAACTATCCCGTCCCGCTGGAACCGGTCGTGGATAGAAAATACATCCTCCGCCTCGATCAGGGGCCCACCGCCTCGTTCAAAGATTTTGCCGCTCGCATGATGGCCAGGCTCATGAGTGTATTCCGGCCGCCAGGGCAGAGGCTTCATGTGCTAGTGGCCACCTCCGGCGATACGGGCAGCGCGGTAGGTGAGGCCTTTAAGGGCGTGGAAGGCATCGACGTAACCATCCTCTATCCATGCTCGGAAGTAAGTGCTCGTCAGAAGAAACAGTTGGATACGATCGGAGAGAACGTTCAGGCAATCAGCATCGATGGAAAGTTCGACGATTGCCAGAACCTCGTCAAGGAGGCCTTTGCCGATCCGGAACTGAAAGACCTCCATCTCACCTCGGCCAATTCCATCAACTTCGGTCGCATCCTCCCCCAGATCGTCTACTACGTGTGGTCTTATGCCCAGGTGGCCCACCCCGGAGAAGAGGTCGTTTTTTCCGTTCCCTCGGGTAACTTCGGCAATGCCCTCGGCTGCGAATACGCCCGCCGCATGGGGCTGCCCGTGAAGAAGCTGGTCATGCCCACGAACGAGAACGACGAATTCCCCCGATTTCTTGCTACCGGGCAGTACCAAAAGGTCTCTCCCTCCCGGGCCTGCCTCTCGAGCGCCATGAACGTAGGACATCCCAGTAACCTGGCGCGCTTTTTCGAGTTATACGGCGGAACCGTGGATCGGACAGGTAAGGTGCACGCCTACCCAGACGTCAATGAAATGAAAAAACACATCTTTTCCGTCAGCGTTTCAGATAAAGAAACCAAGGAGACGATCGTCCAAGTCTTTCGCACCTACGGGGTCATCCTCGAACCCCACGGGGCGGTAGGCTGGAGGGGATTAGAATTGTTCCTGAAGCATGAGCCGGTAGAGGCTGCCTGTATTTCCCTCGAAACGGCCCATCCCGCCAAATTCCCCGACGAGATCAGGGAACTCTTAGGCATAGAGCCCGAAGCCCCTCCCAGCCTGAGGGACATTGAAACACGCACCGGCACGCCGATCGAAATGCCAGCCGATTATGCAGCCCTCAAATCTTACCTGAAGCAGAGAAAAGGTTAAGGCGTGATTACGTATTTCTGCTCACCTGGGGGTACGTACCACTTAATGAAATTATGACTGATCCCTATCGGGGCAGGCTCCACCCCTCTCACCCGGGCGCTTATGATGGGGAGTGCATCGGGCACGTAGAGAAAAACGTAGGGCTGATCCTCCGCCAGGATCTCCTGCACACGGTCATAGCAAGCCTTTCTTTTCGACACATCAAACGTGCCCCTACCTAACTCAATTAAGCGATCCACTTCCCTGTTGCGATAGGAAACGAAGTTCAACTCATCGGGACCGGTTTTACTCGAATGCCAAACATCGAAGATATCCGGATCCTGAGGGATAGTCCAACCTAAGATCGTGGCTTCGAATCGCCTCTTGCCAATAAAATCGTTCACGAACGAAGCCCATTCCAGGATCCGTATCTTTACCTTGATGCCCACCTCCGAAAGGCGACGCTGGATAATCTCCGCCGTCTTGGCCCTAACCTCGTTTCCCTGATTGGTAATGATTTCAAAAACGAACTTCCGCCCGTCTTTCTCCAGCACGCCGTCTCCATCCGTATCCCGCCAACCCGCCTCGGCGAGGAGCTCCCGCGCCCGGGCAGGGTTATACGGGTACTTCTTCACCTTGTCATTATACCAGAAGGTCCCCGGCTTGTAGGGCCCGGTGGCCGGTCGCCCCAGGCCCAAAAGTACCCCCTGGATGATTTCCTCCTTGTTTATGGCGTAGGCAATCGCCTGCCTTACGCGACGATCGGAAAAGAAGGGGTGCTGGAGGTTAAAACCCAGGTAGGTATAGGAAAAGGAGAGGTAACGGTACTTCTTGAAATTCTTCTGGAACACGGGGGTTTCCGTCTGGCGTTGGTACTGAAGGGGGGTGAGGTTCATTTGATCAATGCCCCCCGCCCGGAGCTCGAGAAACATGGTGGCCGTATCGGGAATAATCCTCATCACGTAGCCATCGATGTAGGGCCGGCCTTCAAAATAGTCTGGGTTAGCGGTAAGTACGATCTTCTGCCCTGGAACCCATTGGTGGAAACGGAAAGGACCGGTGCCGATAGGTTTCCGGGCTAGGGGGGAAGTGGTAATGTCCCGCCCCGCCAAAAGGTGCCTGGGGAGGATGGGCGTCCCCCAGCTCATGAGGGCCGGGGCAAATGGTGCCCCGTATCGAACGCGAAACGTGTAGTTATCGAGTACCTCGGCCTTTTTTACCTTGAGAAAATCACCCGCATAGGCCGTAGGGGTGCGGGGATCAATCGTCACCTGATAGGTATAGAGCACATCTTGGGCGGTGAAAGGCACTCCATCGTGCCACTTGACACCCTTCCTCAGCTTAAATGTGATGACGAGCCCATCTTCCGAAATATGCCAAGACTCCGCCAGATCCCCTACGATATTGAGATTTTTGTCATACTTGACCAGGCCGTTGTAGATAAGGCTTCCTATTTGATGAGAAGTGCTATCCGTGGCGAGAAGGGGAATTAAATTGGATGCATCACCAATCGAACCCTCAATCAAAAGATCCCCATAGGCAGGTGGGGCAGGTGAGGAGCGAGGAAGGGAAGAGTCCTTTCCGCCGCCATCGCAGGCGACGAGAAAAATAGTTAGCAAGAATCCGACAATTCTTAAAAAACCCGTCATGAAAGGTTAAGGAGCTGAAACCGATTTCCCGGCCTCAATCCCGAGCTGGGCAATTCTCTCCTTGAGTTTATCTTCGCTCAAGAAGCCATGAAATCTCCCCACTTCTTTCCCCGTCCGGTCGAAGAAAATAAGCGTCGGGACGACCATAATCTTGTACCTATCGGCCACCTCCTTTTCGTAGCGGACATCGATCATAATGACTTCCATTTTACCGGCATATTCGGTTTTGATCTTCTGGAGAATGGGCTTGAGTTCCCGACAAGGGGCACAATTGTCGGCACCAAATTCGGCCAGGACAGGTTTATTCCCCTGGAGGGCCTGAGATAGTTCTTTTCCCCCTTGTCGCTTCACCACGGGGGTTTGGGCCACCTTGGCGAGGGCCCTTTCGTTAATTTCAACCTTCGAAGTATTACGCAGCTCCTCCATGAGTTTCTCCACCTGCCCGTAGAGCCTCCTCTGTTCCAGCATGAACTTGATGTAAGGCCCGACCTCGGCCTTCGCTTTTCCTCCAAAGCGGTCCCGATTTTCGTTATAAAATTCGTCTATCTCCTTCTCCGTCACGGGGGGCAGGTGTTCGTACTTTTTCAGCAGATAACTGTTGATCAGCACCCCTTCTTCGGCCACGTCTTTCACCTTGGTACCGGCAGCCTTTTGCGCTTCCCGGAGCAGGAGCAGATGGGCGACAAAGCCCTCCACAAAGGTACGGGGTTGGGCCTTAAGAAATTCGTGGGCCTCGGGGTCCATGCGGGAAATACGTTCGAGAAAGGACGCCGTCGAGACCTTTTCTCCGTCTATTTTCACGATCCACGAGTCGTCAAAGAACTTGAAGTATATCCCCACCCCCAAGGCCGCGAGGATGACGACACCCAGGGAAATTACCACTACCTTGATCTTTGTTTTTCGTTCCATATCTCCTCCCTTCAACTTAGGTAGCCAGGAAGCCATAAAGGAAACCGGTTATGGTGGCCAGGAATACCACGATGGCGACGTACGTCAAGGTCTTTTTCCATCCGATAATGGCGGACAAACCGATCATACTGGGCAGGGAAATAGAAGGGCCCGCCAGCAGCAGGGCCAAGGCGGGACCTTGACCCATGCCGGCCCCTAAGAGGCCTTGCAAAATAGGCACCTCGGTCAGGGTGGCAAAGTACATGAGGGCCCCGACAATAGCGGCCAGGAAGTTGGCCCCGAGGGAATTGCCTCCCACCAGAGAGGCGACGACTTCCTGGGGAATTAAGGCGCCATATCCCGGTCGGCCCAGAAAGAAGCCCGCTACCAAAACACCGGCGAGCAGCAGGGGGAATATCTGGACCATAAAGCCCCACGTCGATTTAATCCACAGCTCAAGTTCTTCGCGCGAAAACCAAAATTTGAGCATAAGGAGAAGCAAGAAACCCAAGATTATTACGAGGGGCCATTTCCACGCATAAAGGGCAAGCCAAACGTGCCCTCCCCCATCGGCAGGCTTGGCAAGAGAGGCCAAGATGAGGATCAGGACCAAAACACCAAAATACAGACCCTCTTGGAGCAGGGTTCTTGGCATGCCATCGCTCTCGGGCAGGAAAACGGGCCCTTTCATCCTTTCCTCTTCTTCCTGCCGGAAGATGATGGACATGAAGAACCCCGTAATCACGGAAAACGCAACCGCGCTTACGGCCCGGGCAAGGCCGAGTTTTAACCCTAAAACCTTAGCCGTTAAGGTGATGGCCAGGATATTAATGGCCGGACCGGAGAAGAGAAAAGCCGTCGCCGGCCCCAAACCGGCCCCTCGCATGTAGATGCCCGCAAACAGAGGAAGAACCGTGCAGGAACAGGCGGAAAGTATCGTACCGGAAACGGAAGCCACGGAATAGGATAAAAGGCGATTCGCTTCGGCGCCGAAATACTTCAATATACTCGCCTGAGAAACAAAGACATTAATGGCC
Organism: Syntrophales bacterium; assembly: GCA_035358955.1. Taxonomy (GTDB): domain Bacteria; phylum Desulfobacterota; class Syntrophia; order Syntrophales; family UBA8958; genus JAOAFE01. The sequence goes on from DAORXN010000001.1 coordinate 65,821, forward strand.
CCGGCAATAAAAAAGGCAGGGACAAGGCAGGTAAGCACGTGATTTCGGGCGTAATCTTGAAGCATAAGGAAGGCCTCCAATCCCGACCGCCTGATCGCCACATGATCCCAGGGCACAAAATAGGCAAGCAAAAAAGCAGCTACGAGGAGAAAAAACTTTTGCCCATCTTTCATCTCAATCTCCTTGCACCCACATAGGCCGGAGGGCCGACATGATTTCCTGCCCGCCTCGTAAGATGCGCAAAGGACGTCCAGGACAATCAATCACACCTGCCGGGGTGGAGGTAATGTTGTACTGTCGGGCGAGATCAGCCATCGCGGCTTGAGCCGGCCGCGGGTCGATACGAGCCAGGGGGATCTTGCGAGCACGGAACTCCCGCTCCAGATGTGCTTCCTTGACGCAAGCGAACCTACCCGCCAGATCGAAGAGTAAACGCCGCACGGAAAAAGCCGCTTCGTAATCGCTTCTCGCCGAAGTGGCGCTTAAAAAATAACGATTGTACAAGGGGGTCAAACGGTAGAGGGGTAGGTCGACAAAAACCAAACGGATGCGCCCCCGGGTGAGAAGCGCCCGCAAAACGGGCTCGAGTTCTCCTTCCAGCATTTGACAAGGCCGACAGAAATAATCGCTGAAGATGATCACTTCACATTTCCCCTCGCCCCAGGCGGGCATCCTGGCGGATTCGTCCCCATCCGCACAAGGCGGGAGAAAAAATAGATATAGAAGCCAGAGGACCAGGAAAGATAGGCCTTCCGGCCGTTGTTTCACGTGAAACACTTTTCCCTTTGCGCGGCCTCAACGAGCCATTCCCTGATCTTGGATTTGGGCGGTACACGACCGACGGACAGTACTTTACCGTTTATCAGGAGAGCGGGTACCCCCATGACGCCGTAACGGGCGATCTCTTTGACCTCCGCCACATGCTCGATGGCGCCCGGCAGCCCCAACTCGGCCATCACGTTCCGACAATCCTCCTCCAACTGGTCGCATTGGGCACAACCGGGGCCCAAAATAAGCACCTCCAGCCCCCCGGTCCTCTCCTCTGCCACCTCCTGCCCGGTAAATTTCTTGTATTCCCGGACGAAGGCGGCCTGGTATTCGTCTCTCAGGCGAGAAGGTATGTAGTTTTCCTTTTCCAATCTCTTGATCATCTCTGCTCCTATTTCTTCCTCTGAGGCCGTGCGAACTTGGGTCGACACCTCTTCGAGTACCCGATCCAACCCGATGATACCCACCAGATTGCCTTTGATTCTAATCTGCCTTACCTCCGACATTTACCTTCTCCCCCTCTTTTCCCCGTCTTGAGCACCTGGCAAGCCTCATACCTATCTATCCCTTTCAGCCGGTCCCTGATTTCCGTCCACCTCGAATCTTCTTCCAGCCAGTGCCTTAAATTGCCGAGAAGTGCTGCCGCGTAGGGGCTTCGCTCCCCCGAGGTCAGAGCGTATTCTACCCACAATCCCTCTTTCCGGTGAAAGATGAGGCCCGCTTCCTCCAGAATCCTTAAATGTTTTGACACGGTGGGCTGAGCCACCCCCAACAAGGCCTGCATTTCGCAGACGCACCGGGGACCCTGCTGGAGAATTTTAAGGATGAGGACCCTGTTTCGGTCCGAACAGGCCCTCATGACGCGAAGAAACTCTTCCACTTGCCTCCCTACCTCGCTACAATATTGACGTTTGGCAATATAGTTTCACACGCTCTTCTTGTCAACCTAATTTATCATGGCAGGCTTGGGGAAAAAGTAAGCTTGAATGTCGCCCAAGGTCTTTTAAATGAGCGTGACCACTACTTCTCTTTTCTGTCTCGGTCCATCGAATTCGCAAAAGAAAATATTCTGCCACGTGCTCAACATGAGCTCTCCGTTCTTCACCGGAATCACCTCGGAAGGCCCTACCAGGCCGGCCTTGATATGGGCATCCCCGTTTCCATCCTCTCGATCGTGACGCCAAACCCCGCTCGGCACCAGGCGCCGCAAGCAATCTATGACGTCTTTTCTTATCTCTGGATCCCAGTTTTCCTGGATCATGATGGCGGCCGTCGCCCCCCGGGCATAGAGGGCGCAAAGGGAGGCTTCCCTTCCATATCTTTGAACGATGGACCTCACTTTTTCCGTAATATCTACGAGTTCTTCCCGCCCGTGGGTGGCAAGCTCAATTACGTATTGCATAACGCGTCCATCACAAGGGGAGTTTAACCAGCTCTACTGGTCCCAATTCCCGCCCTAAAAACCTTTCTGCAATAGTATGAAATCTCAAGGGGACATCGGTGACAAAGTATTTATATTCGACCGGCGCGTTGACATCATTGGCCAAACCCTCGGATAAAAGTAATTCCGCTGCCCTTTGGGCGATGGCCACGGCGGAGTCGACGAGCGTAACCTCCGGCCCCACTACCTCTCGTAAAAGAGGCTTCAGTAAAGGATAATGGGTACATCCTAAGACCAGCGTGTCCACCCCCTCGATCAGTATCGGCCGTAGATATTCCTGGGCGGTCATCAGCGTAACCGGGTGGTCCAGCCACCCTTCCTCCACCAGGGGTACGAACAGGGGGCAAGCCTGAGAAACGACCCTGGCCGACGGTGCGTATTCATTTATCTTTCGGGCATAGGCATTGCTGTTGATGGTCGTTAGGGTGCCGATTACGCCAATCGTGCCTTTCTTGCTTTCTTTTACGGCCTGGCGGGCACCCGCTTCGATCACCTCTAAAACAGGGACGGGGGACATATGCTGCACCGTTTCATAGGCAACGGATGACGTGGTATTGCAGGCGATGATGAGCAGTTTTACCTCGTGGCGAAGGAGGAACTCGGTTATCTCTCTGGCATAGGCGTTTATCGTTTCCCGGGACTTTATGCCGTAAGGCACCCGGGCCGTATCCCCGAAGTAATAGATGGATTCATGGGGCAGGCGTTCCATCAAGGCCCTCACGACGGTAAGACCGCCTACCCCAGAATCAAACACCCCAATTGCGTTCCTCTTTTCCATCTCAACGCCTTTAATCCTTCTTTTGCTCTCTATTCAACGGATGAACTCAGGGAGGCTCAATACCCTCAGGTCTTCATAACCTTCCTTTCTGGCCGCATCAAGGAGCATTTTGGTACAGAGGGGGCAGGCCGTAATCAGCACCTGAACCCCCGTCGCCCGGGCCTCTCTGATCCGCACCAGGGCAGGGCTATCTTCTTTCCGGCCCAGTATATCCGTAAAGAAGTTACCTCCCCCTCCTCCGCAGCAGAACGCATCCACGCCGTGCCTCCTCATTTCGACCAAGTTACTTTTCCCCACGATGGCGCGCAAAATTTCCCGGGGCGGACCATATAGGCCGTTATGACGACCTAAATAGCAGGGGTCGTGGTAGGTAACCTTCTCCGCCCGCGGGGTGAAGGGGATCCTCTTTTCCTGAATCAGGCGCCACAAGATTTCGGTATAATGATAGATCTCCACTTCCCCGGGAGAAAAGGCGTAGTACTTCTTGAAGGCATTAAAGGCGTGGGGGTCCAGAGTGATTACTTTCTTTACCCCGCGGGCACGAAATTTCTCCACATTCTCCGCCATGAGCGCTTGGAAAAGGCCCATTTCACCCATGGCCCGCACGTCGTTTCCATCACACGTTTCTTCTTCCCCCAAAATGCCCAGCGACACGCCGGCAGAAAGGAGTATTTCAGCCAATTTGCGGGCCATCTTCTTCCCTTCTTCGTCGAATGCCCCTACGCATCCCACGTAATACAAATATTCCTGCCCCCCATAGCGCTCTAAATTTAGGCCTTTGGCCCAATCCGCTCTTTGGCTCTGCGGCATGCGGTATGGATTCCCCGAGGTGATTAAGGCCTTGAAATAATCCCTTACCTCGGGGGGGATGAGGCCTTCGTTTACGAGCTCCGCCCTTGTTTCTTGAAAGATTTCCGGCAAATAATCTTTAAACCGCGGAAAGACGCATTGCTCTTTACAATTATCACAGGCGGCGCAGGAAAACATGATACGGGCAAACCGGGGGCTCGACGGAATCTCTCCACTCAACCACGCCCGGATAAGCCACATCCTCCCCCCGGGGGCGAAGGTATCCCAGCCAAAAGCCTTGTAGGAAGGGCAGTTAAAATCCACATAATCCGAAGGGAACTTGCAATAACCGCACCGAAAACACCGATGAACAATGTCTCCATGCTCTATCTGTCTGATATATTCCATGATTAGGCCTCCCAATTCCCAGGATTCATAATGCCATTGGGGTCTAACAGCTTTTTTACAGAAAGCAGGAGATGCTTGGTCATCGGGTGTAGGCGATCCATAATCATCTTTTGCTCTCCGTAATTAGGCTTCCAGGGGATCCCCCCCATTTCCAAGGCAAAAGCGGTTGCCTCGTCGAGGGCCTCCTTCACCCTCCTCATCATTTCCCCGTCTTGCCGGTTAAACGCAAAGGAGATGCTGAACATCATGGCATGTCCCCCCGAAATCAACCGGGCAGCGCTCGCATACAGAACGTCGTACTTCTTTGCCAACTCCAACACCTTGGCCGCATAGTGGGGATAGTGTTCGATGGGCACAATCGGCCCCGAATATTCAAACCCTCCGCCCCGAGGCACGTCGGCGAACTCTGCCACCCCCCTCTGGGGCATTTGAATGAGTTGAGACTTCATGGGGTCCACGTTCATGAAACCGCCGTCTTTCGATTTCATATAGGTCTCGAGGGCATCCCAAATCATCCTCCTCTTCCAGTCAATTTCCTCTTCCGTGTCGCCCGTATAAAAAACGGTCACGTGGTAATTGTCCTGGAACATGAGCGGCTTGGGCTGAAACCAAACCGTAATGTCCTCCAATATTTCCAGGTGGGTTAACTTAAAGAGTATGTCGGGGATCAGCGTGGGTCGATCGGTAACGAAAATTCCCACGTCCCGGATCTTCTTTCTCGGGTACAGGCGCAAACCTAACTTGGTTATAATCCCCGTCGTCCCCAACCAGCCCAGAAAAAGCCCCGCTAGATCCGGCAAGGCCGGGCCGCGAGAAAACCAATAGGGCCCTAACGAAGGGGAACCGATGAGGCAAACCTCGCCGGTGGGGAGCACCACCTCCATCCCCGTTACCATCTCCGAATTGAACCCGTACTGTTGCGTAAGTCTTCCCTGACCGTGGAGGGCCACGTTGGCGGCTATGGTCGTCGTAGGCGGCGCATCGGGCAGGCTGTGTCTCAAGTGGGGATAATGATCATCGAGATACGCCTTCAGCATCCCTTGGGAGGTGCCACCTTCCACGACGACGTACCGACTCGTCTCGTTCACCTCGAGGATACGATTCATCCGCTTCATATCCAAAACGATTCCACCCCGCCGGGGGATGACAAGACCCGTCAGGGCCATCCCGTTTCCCATAGGAACGAGGGGGATCTTCCTTTTATTGGCCAAGAGTACAATCTGCCGGACCTCTTCCGTTGTCCGCGGGGCAACAACCAAATCAGGCCGGTGAGCTTCCAGGACACCGGGGTCCCGGGCGTAATACCACAGTTCTTCCGCCTCATCGGAGACAGCATCTTCCCCTACAATGGCTATAAGTTCCCGTTTTACCTCTTTCATGGATCAAATCACCTCCTTTTCACCGATGGCCATCCGACAGAGATCAACGATATGAACCGGCTTCAAGTGCTTCTTTACCGCTTTCTCCGACAGGGTCATAAGACAGGCGGGGCAATTGAACACACAGTACTCGGCCCCCGCCTCGACCATGTCCCTCAAGTTTTTTTCCTGCAGTTCATCGGCCAGGCGGTAACCGGAGATCGACCGGATCACCTCGGCACAACAGAGGGCCTTTTCTCCTTCATACTGGCGCGATACCAGCTCGGCCCCGATGAGATCGAGGATTTCCTTCACCTTCTCGTGCTTCTCCGGGATAAGGCGGTTGGAGCAAGGCCGCTGATACGCAACCTTAACGCCCAGGGGCCTGATCTTGCCCGCGAGCGCCCTTAGCCGCTCCAGGAGAAAATCCATGTAATAGACCGGGGTGAAGGGAACTTCCATCCCGTAGGCCGAAGCAATGGAGGTAAAGGTCCCGTAGCATTCATCATGGAGGCAGATGACCTCTCTCACCCCCAGCTTGGCAAAGTTTTCGATTACTCTCGGCAATCGCTCCTTTACCACGGACATCCGGGCAAAATGTGTGTGCACGGCGGGACACATGAATTCGGCTCCAAAAACGATGGAAGAGGTAAGCCCGTCAAATAACTCCCCCTGCACCAGTTGCCCGAGGAGGGGTATGTAACAAAGGGAGATGACCCTTTCCTTTACCTCCCCTACCATGTACTTTCCCTGCATCTGGGTCATGTTTATCCATTGCTTTGTTATGGGACGCGGAGCCGTATACATGCCCCTTTCTTCCCTTCTTTCGCAGATGAGGTAGAAGGGGTGGTTTTTGTAACGGCAGTATTCCTCGCAGGCATAGCAGGTCTGGCATTCTTCGAGAATCCGCGTATCTTCACCCCTGGCGAGGCGCATCATCTCCTCGTGAGCTTCGGCCGCATCGCGAAAGGTCATGTACTGACACTTCATGAGGCAATCTACCGTCCGGCATTTGGCACACACGTCCACCTTGTGTCTTAATTCATACATTTCGCTCTCCCTTCTTCTATTTTGTTACCGGGGCTCTTTCGTCGGCTCCCCACTCCTGCATGGAACCATCATAAATCCGCACCCGCGGGAAGCCTAAAAGCTCCCGCATGATAAAATGCCAGGTGGGACAGCACTGCCCCGTATCACAGTAGGTTATAATTTCCCGGTCTCGGCCGGCCCCCGTTACACTCTCCGCAATGACCAATAACTCTTCTTTGGTCTTAAAAGTGCCGTCGCTGTTGAAGGCGCAAGACGTGGGCAAATTATAGGCACCTGGTATATGCCCCGGCCTGGCCACACAATCCAACTTCTTCTCCCCCGAATAATACGCAGGCTCGCGGACGTCAACGAGGATGATCTTCCCGAGGTTTTCCTTCACATATGCTTTGTCGGCAAACAGGTCCGTCCGGTACCGTCCTTGGAATTCTCTGGGTATGGGCTTGACGACCTTTTGTGATAGGGGCCTGTTTTCCTTCACCCACTTGTTCATGCCCCCATCCAGAACGGCGACATCTTCGAGCCCCGCGTATAACAAAGTGCAGGCGACCCTGATCGTCTGATACCCCTCGCGCACCGTATCCATATTCCCGACGACCACCACGGCCGAGGAAAGACTTATGCCTACTGCGCCGATCGTCTCGTTTAACTCGGCCTGATCTGGGATCTCGTTGAAGAGGACCCCCTTTTTGTAGGCCCAGGCCCCGGCATAAACATTGATTGCCCCCGGAATATGACCTTCCTGATAAGCCTCCACCCTCCTTACATCCAGAATAGTAAGAGAGGGGTCTCCTATCCGGGCGTTGAGCCACTGCGTAGATACGATGGGCGGAATATGACGGGCTTCCATCCAGGAGGGGTAAGCAAGGAAAACAAGGCCTAGGTAGAGAAATATCTTAAGCCTTTTCATGACATGAGCACCCCCTTTTTTTTGTATTTTACCCTGCTAACATTTTTCTTTCCAGTTATTTCGAATTGCCCTTGACAAAAAGCGCTGCCCCATTATATTCCTCATTAGCGATATAAAGGCTCTTCTGCAAGAGACGAGAACTCTTCAGGTGGTGTTTTTATATCACCCGCTGGCACTTTAGCTCAAGGAGGAAACGATGTTATTTTTCAAAGAATTGTTTTGGGCGGGGCTTTGGGCCCTCAAGGATTACGTGGCTACCCACGTACTTACCTGTCTGGTGCCTGCCTTTCTTCTGGCCGGCGCTATGGTGGCCTTTATCAACCAAGAGTCCATCCTTACCCTGTTGGGAGAGAAAGCCCGCAAGTTGAAATCTTTCTCCATCGCCAGTGTGGCGAGTTTCTTTGTTGCCGCCTGCTCTTGTACGGTCATTCCCGTTGCTGCCGGCCTCTACTTTAGCGGCGCCGCGATCGGCGTCGCCTTCATCGTCCTTTGGGTGGCACCTTCCGCTAATATCCTCTCCCTTATCTATACGGGGAACATTTTGGGCGCCAGCATGGTGATTTCCCGGGTGATAGCTTCCATCGCCATGGCCTTCGTCGTGGGCTGGGTGATGACCCTCGCCTTTCCTCAAGAGAGGGAAATGGCAGAGCAAGAGGTGAGCCGAAATAAGATCCTGACGCGAAAGCATCTCATTTTCCTTCTCCTCATCGTGATTTCTCTTCTTTTGCCCAATTACATTGGACAGAAAGGCCCCTATTTAGAAAAAGTAATCGTCTGGGGCCTGGCGACGATTGTTTTGATCCTTTACGCCCTGAAAGCCCTCACGAAAGAAGAGATAAAAAGCTGGCTCCGAGAATCCTGGTGGTTTGTAAAGATTATTCTTCCCCTCCTCCTGGGAGGTGTCTTTCTCGTCGGGGTCATAGGTAAACTTCTGCCTGAAGCCTGGATTCGTAGCTGGCTGGGGGGAAATGGTGTTTTCGCTTCTTTCCTGGCCACCATGATCGGGGCAGTGAGCTATTTTGCCACCATGACGGAGGCCCCTTTCGTCGACACCCTCATGAAGTTGGGCATGGGCAAAGGCCCGGCCTTGGCCTTGTTGCTTACGGGTCCGGGTTTAAGTTTGCCCAACTGGATTGCCATCGCCCGGGTTTTTGGGTGGAAAAAATCCTTCGTCTATGTTGTCACGATCGTCATCTTAGGCACCATCGTAGGATGGTTCTTCGGTAACTTTATTTTTTAAAAAATTAAGGAGGTAGCAAGATGAAGATTATCGTTGCCGGACCTGGATGTGCCAGGTGTCACGCCACAGAAAAGAACGTCGCCCAAGCGGTCAAGGAACTGAACCTAAATGCCGAAGTGTCTCACGTCTATAACGTTTTAGAGTTCAGGGAACTGGGGGTCAAGGTAACTCCGGCCGTGATTGTGGAGGGAAAGATAGTGGTGGCCGGAAAAATTCCCTCCGTTGAAGAATTGAAGGACATGCTCAAAGAATATCAGACGGCCTAACGATGAATCCGCTTATCAGCATGGCCATTGGCCTGGGCATTCTATCCGTGGTTTCGGGGATGTTGGGATTAGGGGTGGCCTTTTCTGCCATCCCTTTTCTCGCCTTCTTTTTGCCCGACCTCATCCACCAGGTGCAACCCCTCTCCTTGCTTCTGAACGGCGTCACCGCCCTTTTTGCCGTCTTCGGCTTTGCCAAAAGCGGCCTGGTCGACTGGAAGAAAGCCCTATCCTTAGCCGTTATCACCACCGTAAGTGCCCCTCTGGGCGCCTGGATTGTCCAGTACACACCGGTCATGATCGTTTGGATCGCCTACCTCGCTTCTGTCTTTTACTTGGCCTATCGTCTCTTCAGACCCGTTAAAGAGCGCCCAGGGGAAGAGAATTTTCGGCTGGCCCTGATCCTCGCCGTTCCCATCTCCATTCTGAGCGGGCTCTTAGGTATCGGACCGGGGTTCCTGCTCATGCCCACCTTGATTATCGTTGGCTTCCCAGCTAAAAAGGCGGCCGGCATAAACGCCTTGGCCGTCATGCCCCCTTCCTTCTCGGCCCTTATTCCCCATCTGGGAAAGGCGCACTGGGACCTTTCTCTTACCGTTACCCTCCTCCTTATCGGCGCCGCCGGTTCTTACGTAGGGGCACGCCTTACGAGCCTGTACATCCCCGGCGAAAGATTGAAACAGGGCTTTGGAATTCTCATCGTCATCATGACCCTCTATAAGATTTTTACCCTGATATCGTGAAGGCCTCTCGATAAGAAAAATGGCGAAGAAAAAATTCGACCCGCGAAAGCTCATGAAGCTAAACGACCCGGAGCGACTCAAGGACATCCCCCCGGAGTACATCTGGCGATGTCTCGACTTGACCTCCAGCCCGGAGATTGTCATCGATGTCGGGGCGGGGACCGGTCTCTTCACCGTTAAGTTCTGTCAGCTGGCCCCCCAAGCCACCTTCTTTGCCTGTGATATTGCCCCCGAGATGATCTCCTGGATGAAGGAGAAGGTCTCCCCTCTTTATCCGCAGATTTCCCCCCTGCTGATGGAGGAATGCTCCATACCCCTCCCCGAGCAAGTAGGCGATCTCGTCTACATGATAAACCTCCATCACGAGCTGGAACAACCCATCGATCTGCTCAAGGAATGCCGCCGCCTTCTCCGTCCGCGAGGGAGATTATTCATCGTGGACTGGAAACCGGTGAAAACGGAGCATGGTCCACCGCTTCCTCTGCGCGTCCCTCCGGAAGAAGTCAAACAGCAATTGCGAGAGGCGGGGTTTTCCTTTCTTTCCCAGCATGATGATATGAAAAGCCACTACCTCATCATCGCCCGGTAGGACTTCAATGCCCGGAGCCGACCAGGTACCGGACCGCCTTTTCCAAACCATCCAGGGAAAGCTCGAACATGGGAAATATCTTGCGAATGACGCCGATGGTCCAGGTATAATCCCAGAATTTTTCTTCCACCGGATTCAGCCATACGGCATGGCGAAAGAGGCGGGCGAGGAACTTCAACCGTTCCACACTGGGGATGCCTGGCTTAGAATCGACGTAGATGGCACCGTTTACGTGCATAAGCTCATAAGGGGCCATGCTCGCGTCGCCCACGATGATGAGCCTCGTTTCCGGGTCATAGCGGACAAAATCTCCTATCTCCTCCGGCTTGTAGTGCCTCTGGGGATCGGCCCAAACGCGGCTGTAAATGGTATTGTGAAAGTAAAAGATCTTGAGGTCCTTAAACTGGCTTGCGGCATAGCGAAAAAGGGTTTGCACTACTTCTACATACGGGTCCATGGACCATCCGCCGTTGTCGATCATGAGAATGACCTTGAGGCGATCCGCGAGGCGCCGATCAAAGACGATCTCGATTTCCCCCGCATTCCTCATGGTTTCATAAATGGTGCGATCGACGTTAACTACATCCTTGGGACCCGTGGGGGTTAAGTGTTTTAGCCTCTTTAAGGCCTCGGCCATCTGAGCGGAAGTAAGGGGCCCATCCAGGGAATACTCCTTATAGCGCCTCTCCAGGGCCACCTTAATGGCCGATTTCTGCCGGGATACCCCCCCTACCCTCATGCCCCCCGGGTGATATCCGGAATGGCCCGTGGGAGACGTGCCGCCTGTTCCGATCCATCTGTTTCCACCGTGATGGGCCTCCGTCTGTTCCTTCAAGCGGTCGAGAAAGTATTGCAGAAGCTCTTCGGGGGTCAAACGCCTTATCTCTTCTTCAGAAAGACCCAACTCCCGGGCAAGTTCCGCCGGGTCCTTCAACCATTCTCGAAGGAGCTCTTTAACCATTTCCGTAAGTTCCACGGCGGACAGGGCTTCAAAGGATACCCCTCTGAAATGCTGGGCGAAGACTTGATCGTAAAGGTCGAAGTATCGCTCGCTCTTCACCAGGATGGCCCGGGCTATGGTATAGAAATCCTCAAGGGACTTAATGAGCCCGAGATTCAGGGCCTTTTGCAGGCGGAGGAAAGCCGTGGGCGTGACGGGGACACCCTGGTTTCTCAAGGCATAAAAGAAATCAACGAACATAAATTCCTATCTCCTCGCGCCCGCGTATTGCATGGCCAGGTGAAGATCGGCGCTCTTTTTGAACAGGACACCGAGAAAGGGGATGCGTCCCTGTTCCAGGAGGCGGGGGTTAAAGTCCGGATCGGCCTTGAGCGCTCGGATCCAGTTGATCAGCTCTCTCGTGGCCGGCTTCTTTTCAATCCCCCTAATTTCCCGAAGTCGGTAGAACTGGGAAATGCAAAGCTGGGCGAGGTTATCCTCCAAATCGGGAAAATGGACGTGTACGATGCGTCTCATCATGTCCGGATCAGGGAAGGCGATGTGATGGAAATTGCAGCGTCCCAAGAACGGATCGGAGAGGTCTTTTTTGGCGTTGGACGTGATAATAACGATAGGGCGATGCTTGGCCTTGATCGTCTTATCTATCTCGATGATGTCAAATTGCATCTGATCCAGGACATCGAGCATATCGTCTTGGAAATCTGTATCGGCCTTGTCGATTTCATCGATCAAAAGGACGGTCTTCCTCTCCGCCGTAAAGGCCTGACCTATCTTGCCCATCCTGATGTAGTCCTCAATGCGGCTTACATCTCGCTTGGAATCCCCAAAGCGACTATCGTTCAAACGCGTCAAGGTATCGTACTGATAGAGGGCATCGATGAGCTTCATGCTGGACTTCACATTGAGCACGATGAGGGGCAGATGCAGGCTTTCTGCTATGGCATGGGCCAGCATGGTCTTCCCCGTCCCCGGTTCTCCCTTGAGCAGCAAAGGCATCTCCAGGGCAATGGATACATTCACTATCTTCGCCAATTCCTCGTCCAGAACGTACTTCGATGCGCCGGTGAACCATTTCAAATTACCTTCTTTCGTCATTGCTCACTCCTTAGACTGAAAAATTAAACTTCCCGTTTGCGGCTTTTAAACCAATCGGGGGAAAATTGCCACCCCTCAAACTTTCAATAGCGGTTGAGGGGAATGGAGGGGTCTTTCCAATCTGCCTTTCCCTCCTCGTCGAGGAGGCGCGGCAAATCGTTACTGGCAGCCATCCGCCAGCGAGGCGGCCTCTTTTCCAAAAAGGCGGCCACCCCCTCCTTGGCATCCGGCGTGCGGCATATCCACTCAAAAAGCGGCATCTCCCGGCGAAACATCTGAAAGACAGAGGAGTTTAAACCCTCCCAGAGGAGCCTTTTGGAAATGGCCACGGCCACGGGCGCGGCCAGAAGAAACTCCTTGGCCCGCTCTATGGTGGCTTTAAGCACCTCTTCGGCCGGCAGGGCACAGGAGGCGAGCCCCATATCCGCCATCTCCTGCCCCGTAATCATGCGGCCCGTAAGCAGCAAATCGGCCGCCTTAGAAAGGCCCACCGCCCTCGCTACCGTCACGTGGGAGGCGAGTTCCGGAATGATACCTCGTCGGACAAAGGCAAACTGGATCTTGGCGGCCCGGGCGACCAACCTTATATCACAGCTCATGGCATAGGTAATCCCGACCCCGATGGCATGTCCGTTGATGGCGGCAAGTACCGGCTTGCGTAGCTGCCAGGGCATGACGGAGGGAAAGGTTACATCCCCCGTCTGCTGGGGGTCTTTATCCTCCCCCTCAACGAAGGCCTCCGCCCCGCCGCTCAAATCCGAGCCCGCACAGAAGGCCTTCCCTTTCCCCGTTATGACGATGGCCCGCACCGTATCATCTCGGTCGAGCTCTCGCATGGCCTGGCTTACCTCGCGGTCCATCCTCCTGTTCCAGGCATTCATCACTTCCGGCCGATTGAGATAAATGACGGCGATACCGTCGATCACCTCGATGAGTATCGTCTTATAGTCCATCATCTCCTTAACCTCCTCTTAGCACCTGCTTTTCTCTTGCCTTTTTCCGGGAGAAAAGTAAAATGATATCTAAACAGGGTAGGGAGGTGACGTTCGATGCAGAAAAATCCGAGGGAAACGAAGAAAAAGAAGGTAATTGAGGTTTTGAACCGGGCGCGGGCGATGGAGCTCATGGCCATCCACCAGTATATGAACCAACACTACAATCTGGACGATATGGATTACGGGGAACTGGCAGCCAAGGTGAAACTCATTGCCATCGACGAGATGCGTCACGCCGAAATGTTCGCCGAGAGGATCAAAGAACTGGGTGGCGAACCGACGGTGGAACCGGAAGGAAAAATAGAGAAAGGGCAAAAGGTGGAGGCCATTTTCCCCTTCAACGCGAAGCTTGAAGACGATACCATCGACTATTACAATCAATTCATAGACATCTGCCGGGAAAACGGGGATGCCATCAGCATGAAGCTATTCGAAGCCATCGTGGATGAAGAACAGATGCACTTCAACTATTTTGACAACGTCAGCGATCATATAAAAACCCTGGGGGCGGCCTATCTGTCTCAGATCGCAGGCACTCCCGCCGATGTGGGCCCCCCTTCCAAGGGCTTCGTCGCGGGGCAGGCTACTAAGTAAGCTCACCCTTTGATACAGCCGATTGTACGCAGGCGGGCCACCTTGCCGGCCAGGCCCGCCTGATGTACCACTTCCACCACTTCGGACACCCTCTTGTAGGCCTCCGGTATCTCTTCGTGGAGGGTTTCCTTACCCCCCGCCATGACGATGACGCCACGACCGGCCATTTCCCTAACAATAGGACGGTTTTTGCTCGCCTTGATGGCTTGACTTCTGCTCATCACCCGTCCTGCGCCGTGACAGGCGCTCCCAAAGGTCTCCTTTAGGGCCCCTTCCTTCCCCACCAGCACATAGGCCCCACTGGCCATATCTCCGGGAATAAGGACCGGTTGGCCTACCTCCCGGTATCTTTGGGGTACGGCGGGGTGGCCAGGCGGCAGGGCGCGGGTGGCTCCCTTGCGATGGACACAGAGCTCCACCTCTTGCCCTTCCACCACGAATTTTTCCTTTTTGGCAATGTTGTGGCACACATCGTAAAGAAGCCTCATCCCCAGGTCTCGGGGGGAAAGGTGCAATACCTTTTCGAAGGTCTCCCTCGTCCAGTGGGTAAGCATCTGCCTATTCGCCCAGGCGTAATTGGCCGCGCAGGCCATGGCCGAGAAATACTCTCGACCCAACGGAGAAGAAAGATAGGCACAGGCAAGCTGCCTGTCGGGCAGGGAAAAATCGAGATTCTTCAAGTCTTTCATCATCCGGGCCAGGTAGTCATCGCAGATTTGGTAGCCCAGCCCCCTAGAACCGCTGTGAATCATGACCGCCACCTGCCCTAACTTAAGTCCCAAGGCCTGGGCGGCCAGGTCATCGAAAATCTCCTCCACCACCTCGATCTCTAAAAAGTGGTTGCCCGAGCCCAACGTGCCTAACTGATCCCTCCCCCTTTCCAGGGCCCGCTCGCTTACCACTTCCGGATCGGCGCCTGCCATGACCCCGCCGTCTTCCGTGGTCTCCAGATCTTCCAGAGAACCGTATCCGTTGCGTACCGCCCAGAGTGCTCCCTCCTGCAAGACCTTTTTCTCTTCCTGCACGGAGAGCTTGATGGGGCCCGTCGAGCCCACTCCAGAAGGAATGGCCCGGAAGAGGGCGTTCATGAGCTCAACCAGACGATCTTTTACCGTTTCATACGTAAGCTTCGTGACAAGAAGCCGGCACCCGCAGTTAATATCGTACCCCACGCCGCCCGGAGAGATGACCCCCTCTTCCATAGAAAAGGCCGCCACCCCACCGATAGGAAAGCCATACCCCCAGTGACAATCGGGCATCGCGAGGGATACCCTAACGATACCCGGAAGATGGGCGACGTTCGCCACCTGTTTGAAGCTCTCGTCTTTCCCCATGGCCGCCAGCAAGGCTTCCGATGTGTATATGAGGCCGGGCACCCTCATGCCACCCGTCTGCGGCACTTCCCAGCGATAGTCGTCAATCTTCTTTAGCATACTCATCTCCTAAATATCGCAAATGAAGCTACCTCGCCACCCCTGAGGCGTCTTGTCCACCTGGGCTCCGTGATAGGTCACGGCCTTAACTTCTCTTATCGGCCCGTGTCGTTCATAATCAAGGGGTTCCCCCTTCACGAGACAGGACACTTTCTTCGGGCCGAGCGAGGTGATCTTCACGCCGTGGCCGAGAAAACCCTCTCCGTTTATCAGGTAGAGAAGCTCCCGCAAGTACGAGACCCATAAATCGATCTCGTCCATCCCCGAAACCTCTACCATCCGTTCTTTTCTTGCCTTTACCTTTTCCCGGGGTGCCACGAGAGAAAAAAGGGCGAGGGCCGCCTGTTCGTAAAGCTCCCGCCTTGTTTTACCAAAGACTTCACAGCCCACATCGGCCGTATGGTCAAGATATCGGTAAAGGGGGCTCCTCTTCCTCATCCCCTTCCTTTTCCACCCGCGCCACCCCCACCAGCCGTTCCCCCTCTCCTATGTCAATGAGTTTTACCCCCTGGGTTCCACGATGGGTAACGGGAATCTCGCTCACCGAGAGGCGGATGACGTTCCCGCTGTCACTGATGAGGATCACGTCTTCCTCTCCCGTTACCTGGCAGATACCGGAGACTAATCCCACGCGGGTTGTGGTCTTTAAATTGATGATGCCTTTGCCGCCCCGACTCTGGCAGCGATACTCTTCGATCGGTGTGCGCTTACCGAAGCCCTTTTCCGTTACGGTGAGAATGGTGCCTTCCGGGGAGGGAATTTCTATCCCTACAATACCGTCTCCCGCTTCCAGGTTAATACCCCGCACCCCCCGCGCCGTGCGGCCCATATCCCTCACCTCCCTTTCCGGAAACCGGATGGCCTTGCCAAACCGGGTGGCGAGGAAAATATCCCCCGTGCCATTCGTTTCCTGGACATCCACCAGTGTATCCCCTTCATCAATGGAAACGGCCATGATACCCGTGCTGCGGGGATTGGCATAGGCGGAAAGGGCCGTCTTCTTGATGATGCCATTTCTTGTCACCATAACGGCGTAGAGATCCGGAGAAAACTCCCGGACCGGCAAGATGGCGCGCATCTTCTCGCCGGCATGAAAGCTGATGAGATTGACCACGGCCTTGCCCCGGGCGGTTCTCGCGGCCTCCGGTATCTGATAGACCTTGAGCCAATACACCCGACCTCGATCAGTAAAAATCAGGAGATAATCATGGGTCGAGGCCACGAATACCTTTTCCACAAAATCCTCTTCCTTCGTGACCATCCCGAGCTTCCCCCGACCTCCCCGGCGCTGGCTGCGGTACACGCTAAGGGGGCTCCGTTTTATGTATCCGGCGTGAGACACGGTCACGACCATATCCTCTTCGGCAATGAGGTCCTCGATATCGATATCTTTCACCTCATCTATGATTTCCGTTCGCCGGTCATCCCCGTAGCGATCCCTTATCTCTTCCAGCTCTTTTACGATGACGTCCAGTATCAGTTGCGGGTCAGCCAAAATCGCTTCCAATCTCTCGATTTCAGCTTTTACCTCTTTGAACTCCTCTTCGATTTTGCCCCTTTCCAGCCCGGTCAAGCGTTGCAATCTCATATCGAGAATGGCTTTGGCCTGCATCTCCGTAAGGCCGAACTTAAAGGAAAGGGCGACGGATGCCTCCTGGGGATCTCGGGCCGCTTTTATCGTCGCGATGACTTCGTCAATCTGGCTTAGGGCGACAAGCAACCCCTCCAGGAGGTGGGCACGCTCTCTGGCCTCCTTAAGCTCGAAGCGGGTCCGACGGGTCACTACCACCTTGCGGAACTCCACGAAACTCGCAAGTAAATCCTTCAGATTGTAAATGCGTGGCTGGTTGTTTTCGATGGCCAGCATGATGATGCCGAACGTGCTTTCCATCTGGGTATGCTTGTAAAGTTGATTCAAGACCACCTCGGCCGGCTCGTCCTTCTTGAGATCGATCACGACGCGAATACCCTCCCGGTCTGACTCATCCCTCAGATCGGCAATGCCTTCGATTCTCTTTTCCTTTACGAGCTCCGAGATCTTTTCGATCAAGTCCGCCTTGTTTACCTGGTAAGGTAACTCGGTAATGACGATGCTTTCCCGGTCCTTTTTCGGATTCTTTTCGATCGTGGCCCTGGCCCGCAGGCGGATGATACCCCTCCCCGTCTGATAGGCTTGAATGATGCCTTCCCGACCGTTGATGAAACCGGCCGTCGGGAAATCCGGGCCGGGGATGAAGGCCATGAGCTCTTCGATCGAGATCTCAGGGCTGCGAATCAAGGCTATGACCCCGGAAATGATTTCCCGCAGGTTGTGGGGTGGAATATTGGTAGCCACACCTACGGCAATGCCAGAGGCACCGTTTAGGAGCAAAAGGGGCAGTCGCGCGGGCAAAAGAGCGGGTTCCGTCAAGGATTCATCGTAATTGGGCACGAAATCAACCGTATCCTTCTCCAGGTCGGCGAGGAGCTCTTCCGCCAGGCGCGCCATCCTTATTTCCGTATATCTCATGGCGGCGGGGGGGTCTCCGTCGATGGAGCCGAAATTCCCCTGCCCATCTATTAACGGGTAGCGCATATTGAAGTCTTGTGCCATCCGGACGATGGTCTCGTACACCGCCGCATCGCCGTGGGGATGATACTTACCGATGATGTCACCCACGATGCGCGCCGATTTCTTGTACGGCCTGTTCCACCGATTACCCATCTCCGCCATGGCATAGAGGACTCGCCGGTGCACGGGTTTGAGTCCGTCCCGCACATCGGGAATGGCCCGACCGATGATGACGCTCATGGCATAGTCCACGTAGGACTTCGTCATTTCATCTTCTATATTCACGGGTATTAAGGATTGCGGCTGATTCATGTGATTCTATCTCCTTTTTACAGGTCGAGATTGGAGGCATAGAGGGCGTTTCTGTAAATGAACTCCTTGCGCGGCTCTACCTGATCACCCATCAAGGTGGTAAATATTTCGTCTGCCACCACGGCATCGTCGACGCATACCTTAAGGAGCGTCCGTTTTTCCGGATTCATGGTCGTCTCCCAGAGTTGCTCCGGGTTCATTTCCCCTAAACCTTTATACCTCTGGACGGTAATTCCCTTCTTTCCTTGCTCCATGACCTTCGTTACGAGTTCCGAGAGGGTGAGGGCCGGCACTTCTTCCTTCCCCTCGGCCGTCCGGAGATAAAAGGGCGGCTTACCCAGGGCTTGTACCGCCGTACAAAGGATCCTCAATTCCGCAAAAAGCGGGTTTTTGATCAAACCGCGGTCAACACAGAAGAGAGACCCTTTCCCCTCGCGCGTTACTTGAAAGGCCACCTTCCACCCCCCATGCTCGGCATCCGGTTCGATGGTAAAGGATACCTCGCCATCGGATACATCGGATGCGATCTTGGAGGCCAGGGTAAAAAGGCCCTCTTCCGTGCGAAAGGCGGCCTCGTTTAAGCTACCTTCCTCGGCCAGCTTCCTTATAAGTTCCCGATCGTACTTATCACGTTCAAAGCGGTCGAGGATGTCGTCCATGCGGGTAATCTTCTTTAGAAAAGTAAGGAGCTTCGGCCCCGGTAGGGATTCGCCCAGGGAATTGGAAAAGGTCAGCTTCTCTACGCCTCGGCTCAAAACGTAATCACGCATTTCCTCTTCTTTAACGCAATAGAACTCTTTCTTTCCATCGGCAATGCGGTACAAGGGGGGCTGGGCAATGTAGAGGTACCCCCGTTCTATGACCTCCCGCATCTGGCGGAAGAAGAAGGTAAGCAACAAGGTCCTGATGTGGAGACCGTCTACGTCGGCATCCGTCATGAGGATAATCTTGTGGTAGCGAATTTTGCTGATATCGTAGTCCTCCTTACCGATGCCCGTACCTAAGGCCGTGACAATCATCTTGATCTCTTCGTTCTGAAGCATCTTGTCGAAACGCGCCTTCTCGACGTTGAGGATCTTCCCTCGCAGGGGCAGTATGGCCTGATTCCTCCGGTCTCGGCCCTGTTTGGCCGAACCGCCTGCCGAATCACCCTCGACCAGGAACAATTCGCTCAAAGCGGGATCTTTCTCCTGACAATCGGCCAGCTTGCCCGGCAGGGAACCTACTTCCAGGGCACTCTTCCTCCTTGTCAATTCCCTGGCGCGGCGGGCGGCTTCGCGGGCCCGGGCCGCCTCCATGCACTTGGCCAGTATTTGACGGGCAACGGTGGGGTTTTCCTCGAGGAAGTTCCCCACCTTTTCGTAGACGATCCCTTCTACGATGCCTTTAACCTCACTGTTTCCTAACTTGGTCTTGGTCTGACCTTCGAACTGCGGGTTTTTCAGTTTGACGCTGATGACCGCCGTCAGACCCTCCCGGAGGTCTTCGCCCTTCAGAGATTCTTTTGAGCCCTTCAAGAGGTTGTTTGCCTGGGCATAGGCGTTAAATACCCGGGTTAAGGCCGAGCGGAAGCCCACCATATGGGTACCTCCCTCGGTGGTGTTGATGCTGTTGGCAAAAGAAAAAACGTTTTCCGTGTAGGTGTCGTTGTATTGCAGGGCCACCTCCACTAGGCAATCTTCTCGACTACCCGTCACGAAGATGGGTTCCCGATGGAGCACCTTTTTGTTGCGATTGAGGTACTCTACGAAGGAAACGATGCCGCCCTGATAGTAGAACTCGCCCGAGCGATTGGTTCTTTCATCCATGAGGATAATACGCACTCCCGAATTGAGAAAGGCGAGCTCCCTTAAGCGATTGGCCAGGATGTCGTAGCTAAACTCCGTGTCCTCGAAGATCTCGTCGTCCGGCTTGAACGTGACCGTCGTACCTCTTCCCCGCGTCGTGCCCACCACCTCGAGGGGAGAGACGGGCACCCCCTTACGATAGGACTGGATGTAGACGTGACCGTCCCTACGTACTTCCAGTTCCAAATATGAAGATAGGGCATTGACCACCGATACCCCCACGCCGTGCAAGCCGCCGGAAATTTTGTAGCTCTCGTTAGAAAATTTAGCCCCCGCATGGAGCTTGGTTAGCACTACCTCCGCGGCAGGGATTCCTTCCGTGGGGTGCATATCCACCGGTATGCCACGTCCGTTATCTTCGACCGAGACGCTGTTATCCATCCTAATCTTCACCACGATCCGGTCACAGTAACCGGCGGCGGCTTCATCGATACTGTTGTCCACCACCTCGTATACCAGATGGTGAAGACCCTCTTTACCTGTACTGCCTATATACATGGCGGGTCGCTTCCGAACCGCCTCCAGGCCTTCAAGAACCTTTATACTCTCTGCACCGTAATCATTCGCTGGATCCATTGACCACCACCTACACCCTTAACGGCATGATATAAGAAGCGTAGCAATCGCTTCCCACGTATCTGACAACACCCGGCTTAAAACCCGTTCTGACCTCGAAGAGCACCTCCCCTTCTTCCATCACTTCCACGGCATCCGTTAGGTAACGCACGTTGTAACCTACCCGTACTTCTTCTCCCCCATATGCCACCTCCATCTCCTCGCTGGCCTCCCCGACTTCGGGATTAACCGAATTGAATACCATTACGTTACCTTTAAGCGTAAGCACGACCCCGGCGTATCTATCACTCGACATGACACCCATCCTTCTTAACGTATGGAGCAACGCGCCTCGATTCAGCTTCAAGGGAATCCCTTTATCTACCGGAATGGCCCGCCTATAATCGGGAAAATCACCATCGATAAGGCCCACCTTCATCGTGGTTTCCTCCGTTTTTACTATGATCATCCCCTTATCCAATCCCAGGTAAACCTGGGCCTCCTCATCTACATCCTCCAAGAGCTTTCTTATCTCCATCACCCCCCGTCGCGGGATGATGATCCCCTTCTCCAGCACCATTCCCCCGTGCTCCCCCGGCTCACTGTAGGCAATGGCCATCCTGTGGCCATCCGTGGCCACCATCTTTAGCCTTACACCGTTGACCGATTCCTCCACCTCCAACAACACGCCGTTCATGTTCGTTCTCAGTTCATCCGTTGAAGCAGAGAAGACCGTTCTCTCAATGAGATTCGTAACCACAGAAGCTTTGACCGGATAAAGAGGTAAATCTTCCACTTCGAACACCGTAGGGAAATCCTCCTCTTTCAGACCCATTAAGCGATAAAACACCCTTCCCGCCCTCAGTTTCATCTGACCGTTCTCTTCGACCTCACACCTGACTTCCCCTTCCGGCAGTTCCCTCACCATTTCGAAAAGCTTCCTTGCCGAA
Source organism: Syntrophales bacterium (assembly GCA_035358955.1). Classification (GTDB taxonomy): domain Bacteria; phylum Desulfobacterota; class Syntrophia; order Syntrophales; family UBA8958; genus JAOAFE01. The sequence continues at coordinate 87,448 of DAORXN010000001.1, forward strand.
ACGAGCAGGGCTCCTTCCCTCGCTATTTGAGCGTCGTAACGGGAAATGAGGCTTATCTCCCTGTCCGTTGCCACGATCTTTAATTTTTGACCTTCCGTTCTCATGAGAATGGAGTTCAAAACGGGCATGGTCGATTTTTTATCCGCTATACCGAGGGTCCTTTGCACCCCTACTCTCAAGACATCCTTGGCAATGGTGAATTCCATCTCTCTCCCTCCTTCCCTAATTGCGATTTAAGTTAAATAATTAGCAGTAAGAATAGTTCCTGTTAATCGTCGATTCATTTTTCGTAACCAATTTTTTCCTTAACCTTTTTTTCTATTTTGGCCTGTGGATAAACTATTTATGGCTTGTTCAGTGATGGTGACGGATGGCGTCCTCGATCTCTTCCACCAGCGTTCTTAATTTGATGTCCTCCTCTAACATTCTTTCCCATTTATTACAGGCATAAATCACCGTCGAGTGGTCTCGGTTCCCTATCCTCTCTCCAATGTCGGGAAATGAGAGGTGGGTTAGGCGCCGCGCCATAAACATGGCCAATTGCCGGGCAAAGGCGATGTTTTTGTTCTTCTTGGGCGATTTAATATCGGAGACCTTGACCCCCGTCTTCGTGGCCACCACTTTCAGCACCTCGTCGATGGAGATGTCATCCGTTGCCTTCTGATTTATCATGTGCTTTAAGACGTCTCTTGCCAGGTCTAAGTCGATGGCGCGCTGTTTTAAAGAGGCGTAGGCCACGATTCTGAGGAGAAAGCCCTCCATTTCCCTAATGTTGGATTCCGTCTTCTCAGCAATGTAATAGGCGACGTTGTCCGGTAAGAGAATGTTGTTTTCCTGGGCCTTTTTCGTGATAATCGCGATTTTCGTTTCGAGATCGGGGGGTTGAATATCCGCAATGAGACCCCATTCAAAACGAGAACGGAGACGACTTTCCAGATTTGGGATATCCTTCGGGAATTTGTCACTCGTCACCACTATTTGTTTTCCCGCATAATGGAGCGTGTTAAAGGTATGGAAGAATTCCTCTTGGGTTCTTTCCTTACCGGCGATGAATTGGATGTCGTCTATGAGTAAGCACTCCACGTTTCGGTACTTCTCCCTGAATTTGGCCATCGTTTCACAGCGGATAGAGTGGACCAGTTCGTTCATAAAGGCTTCGGCGGATACGTAGACGATGTTCATATCACTATAGAGCTCAAAGGTGCGAAGGCCAATGGCATTTAGGAGGTGGGTCTTCCCGAGACCCACACCTCCGTAGATGAAAAGGGGATTATAGTTTTTGGCTGGTTGTTCGGCGACGGAAATCGCCGCGGCATGTGCCAGCTGATTGGAAGGGCCCACCACAAAGCGCTCGAAACTGTACCTTTCGTTTAATTGGGGATGTATTCTCCGGCGGGTTTCCCTCTTGTTTAAGAGGTTGTTGGAACGAGAATCGGCCATCATCTCGCCATCTGACTTCGCATGATCTTCGTAAATTTCGAAGGATAGGCTATAATCCCGGCCGGAAGACACCTTAAGGCTATTCCTGAGGAGAGATAAATAGTTTTCCTCGATCCATTCCTTGAAAAACCGATTGGGGACGGAGAGTTTTATCTCCTCCTCCTTAATGTCGGCCAGGCGAATAGGTTTAATCCAGATGTCGAAATTCTGCTGGCTTAAGTTTTCTTTGATGAGTTTGAGAGCTTCTTTCCAGATGCGATCCAATTTCCATCACCTTTTATCAACAGGGTTATTAACAAGTGTTGGTAAATTGCCTCTACTCGTAACGGTTTATGATCCGGTTCAGCAACCGGTTTAATTCCTCCGGAGAGGCAAATTTAATCTCGATCTGGCCGCCTCTTTTTCCTACCCTGATCTTAACTGGAGTTCCGAGAATCGAGGAGGCTTCCCGCTCGTATTCCGTAAGGAGGGGATCCTTCGTGACCCGGTTGGCCTTTTTTTGCTGCATAAAGCGTCTGACCAGAGCTTCCGTTTCTCGGACGGAAAGGTCCCGAGAAATAACTTCCTTGAAGGCCTGGAGGATGTTTTCCGTCGCTTCCAGCGCCAGCAAGGCGCGGGCATGACCGGGGGAAATTCTTTTTTCTATCAGTGCCTTCTTCACACCCTCTGGCAGGCGAAGGAGTCGTAAGGCGTTGGCCACCGTAGACCGATCTTTGCCTATCCGGGAGGCTATCTCTTCCTGATGGAAGCCGAACCTTTCTATCAGGGTTTGATAGGCCTGCGCCTCCTCGATGGGATTGAGGTCGGTGCGCTGAAGGTTTTCTATGAGGGATATTTCCGCCACTTCGGCATCGGTCGCTGAACGGACGACAATCGGCACCTCTTTCAAACCCGCCTTTTGCGCGGCCCGCCACCTCCTTTCACCGGCAATTATCTCGTAAGCCCCATCTATTTTACGAACAATGATGGGCTGGACAATGCCCTTATCTTTGATGGATTGAATAAGCTCCCTTTGCTCTTCTTCAGGGAAGTCTCGGCGCGGCTGAAAGCGGTTGGGCACCAGTTCCTCGATGCCACAGGTTCTATAGGTACTGCGCCCTTCGAGGGAGACCTCCAATTCGGGAAATAAGGCGCTCAATCCTTTCCCCAGGGGGGCCTTTTGTTTCATGAGAACCTCCCATTTTTTAGTATTTCCTGGGCGAGCTCTAAATAGGCGATAGCACCCCTGGATCTGGCATCGTATAGGAGAATGGGAAGCCCATGGCTGGGACTTTCAGAGAGGCGTACGTTTCTCGGGATGACCGTGTTAAACACCTTCTCTCCAAAGTGTTTCCTCACGTCTTTTTCCACCTGATGGGAGAGGAGGTTGCGGCGGTCAAACATGGTAAGGAGAATGCCACCCAGCTCCAGCTTCGGATTGTAGACATTCCTGACGAGTTTCAAGGTGTTTAAGAGGTGTCCCAAACCTTCCATGGCAAAATATTCACATTGGAGCGGTACAATTACCATATCGGAGGCCACGAGGGCATTGATGGTGATGAGTCCCAGCGACGGGGGACAGTCGATGATGATGTAATCGTAATCCGCCTTTATTTCTTGCAAGGTTTCTTCTAATCTCCGCTCCCTAACTTCCATTTGAATTAACTCAATTTCCGCCCCGATCAGGTTTTGATCCGCCGGGATAAGGGAAAGGAAGGGCAAAATGGTCTCCATGCACACTTCCCTTGCCCTTTTTAAACCGATCAGGGCGTGATAGAGGTTGGCTTCCCTTATATCGCTAAAGCTGATGCCCAACCCCGTCGTGGCATTGCCTTGCGAGTCGCTATCCACGAGCAAGGTTTTTTTTTCCGCAATGGCAAGGGCCGAGGCCAGATTGATGGCCGAAGTCGTCTTGCCAACCCCGCCTTTTTGATTGGCGACACTAATGATTTTACCCATCTCAGTTCCGGGAAAGCAGGCCTTTAGTATGTGCCTCCCTAACACAAAAGGGGGTTTTTGGGAAGCATTTTTTTGCGGTCCAGATGATTTTAACTACCTTATATCACTTGCTTTTTAAAAATCAAAACCCTTCTTCGTCGAGAGGCATCGGGGAGGATTACCTCGACATCCTTTTCTAAGAAAAATTCTTTGATTTCAAGAAGTTTCATTGCTTCTGACCACTCTTCTCCGGGGATCTGTCCTTTGAGGGCGATTAACATCCCCCCAGGGGCGAGAAAACGGCCCGCCAGGTCCAGGTACTTGGGCAATTTCCAGGTGGCCCGCGAAACAACAACATCGTACTTTTTCTTGTCGTTTTCAATAGTTACATTTTCTGCCCGGTCGTTGATAACGGTCACCCTCGACAGGAAAAGCTGTCTTCTTACCTCCCGGAGAAAGGAAGTGCGGCGACGGGAGGCATCTAACAGCGTCAGGTCGATCTCGGGGCGCATGATTTTAAGGGGGATGCCGGGCAGACCGGCCCCGGTGCCCAAATCTATCAGAGAAAAATCATGGGTCGGTAAGAACGGCAAGGGGCTAAGGGCATCCAAAAGGTGGAGGAGGAAGAAATCCCTTTCGTTTTTGACGGAGACCAAGTTGATCCGTCGGTTCCATTTTTCGAGAAGCTGCCAGAATTGTCTGAGCGTGGTAAATTGCCCTTCATCTAAGCCGATACCCCAATTCTTAACCTCGCGAAAGAACAAGGCCTCGAAATCCACGTTCCCCTTGTCACTTCTCACCGAGTAGCATTTCCTTCACTCGCGCGAGTTCTTCCGGCGAGTCCACTTCTACAGAATCGTAGGCAGAAACAATACATTTAATGCGATACCCGTATTCTAGGACCCGGAGCTGCTCAAGGGATTCGAGCATCTCCAGAGTGCCATCCGGCAGGGTGGAGAAGGTGTGAAGAAACTGGACGCGATAGGCGTAGATGCCGTGATGTTTGTAATACCGGGCCTTTTTCCCCTTTTCCCTGACGAAAGGGATAGTGCTCCGGGAGAAATAGAGGGCGAAGCCCTCACGGTCACAAACCGTCTTCACGGCGTGGGGATGGGTCACTTCTTCCTCTCTTGCGATGGGATAAATAAGGGTGGTCATGTAAAGTCGGGAATCACGCAGGAGGGGGGAAACCACCTCTGTAATTTGCTCCGGGTTGAAGAGGGGTTGGTCACCCTGGACATTTACCACGATATCTTCATCCGCAAGCCCCAATATTTTTGCGGCTTCGGCTACTCGATCACTTCCTGATCGGTGGTAAGAGGCGGTCATGACCGCCTTGCCCCCGAAAGCAATCACTCGATCATGGATTCGCTTGTCGTCGGTGGCCACGGCGACCATCTCCACCCGGGGGGAAAGCCGCACCCTTTCATAAACATGCTGAATCATCGGCTTGCCTAATAGATCGGCGAGGGGTTTGCCCGGAAACCGGCTTGAATCGTAACGTGCGGGGATGATGCATGCAATCATTAAGTCTCTTCTCCACGGCAACTCTATTATGGGGAGCCTTACCTGTCAAGATGGTTGTATACCTCCCGGCCTTTATGTTAAATCGGATACATAAGGAGGCTTTCATGAAGCATGTCATTCTGGGCACGGCGGGGCACGTAGACCATGGCAAGACGGCCCTCGTAAAGGCCTTAACGGGCATCGACACGGATCGGCTCAAGGAGGAAAAGGAAAGGGGCATCACCATTGATCTCGGCTTTGCCTTCCTTCATCTTCCCAGCGGAAAGACCATTGGTATCGTAGATGTCCCTGGGCACGAGCGATTCGTAAAAAACATGGTCGCCGGGGCCACAGGTATTGACTGCGTGGTCCTCGTGATTGCCGCCGATGAAGGTGTCATGCCTCAGACGAGGGAACATTTGGCCATCTGTTCGCTTCTGGGGGTAAAGAAGGGCCTTGTCGCCTTAACCAAGGTAGACCTGGTGGAAAAGGAATGGCTTGCTCTCGTGACCGACGAGGTGAGGGAATTTACGAGGGGCACCTTTTTAGAAGGGGCCCCCATTGTCCCGGTATCTTCTGTGACGGGGGAGGGTATCGAGGCCTTCCTCGTGGCCTTGGACGACTGTATAAGCAAGGTGGAGGCAGAAAGTGATTCAGGTGTCTTCCGGCTTCCTGTTGATCGCGTATTTACGGTCAAAGGCTTCGGTACCGTGCTTACGGGAACCATAGCGAGCGGCCACATCACGGTCGGGGAAGAGGTGGTCATCCTGCCATCGGGCAGGAGGGGGAAGGTAAGGGGGATCCAGAACCATGGGATCCCCGTTGAGCGGGCTTACCGGGGGCAACGGGCGGCGGTAAACATCTCGGGATGGGATAAAAGCGAGGCCCAAAGGGGGGATGTGCTCTGCCGACCGGGCACTTTAACGCCTACCCACCGCCTCGATACGCTCCTGGAGTTTCTCCCTTCCAATGAGAGAGATTTGAAGACGAGGCAACTCGTTCGCCTCCACGTGGGTACTTGTGAGGTCATGGCCCGGGTAGTGATAATCGGGCGCGAGAGCGTAAGACCGGGCGAGGCGGCCTATGCCCAATTGTTCTTGGAGCGACCGACGGCGGTGATGGCGCAAGATCGCTTCGTCATCCGGAGTTATTCTCCCATTACCACCATCGGCGGGGGCCTGGTGCTTGATCCCCTGCCCAAGAAGTACAGAAAGGGCTTCAAGGGATACGAAGAGGAATTGGCCATCCTCCGACAAGGCGAGGAAGAGGAGAGGGTGAAAGTGATCGTAGATCGTGGTGGCTGGGCGGGTGTTTCCCTCTCAGAGCTTGTCATGCGTACGGGGATAGGTATCTCTCGATTAAAGACGGTGATCGAGGCCCTGTGGTCTCGCCAAGATGCCGTCGTCATAGAGGACGACGAGAAAAGGTCGGTTTCCGGGCGGATCTATCAGCTGTTGCAGGGAAATATACGTGAGGAAATAGCCTCTTACCACGAAAAAAACCCTTTGAAGGAAGGAGTACCGAAAGAGGAATTGCGTCAGCTCTTGGGAGGATTCATCTCCCCCCGGCTCTTTAACCGCGCCTTGGCCGCACTGGAAAAGAGTGGGGTGGTTACGGTGGAGAGGGAGCTCGTGCGCTTGTCCCAGCATCGCGTATCCCTCGATAATCTCAAAGAATTGCGCCAACGTTTAGAAGATAGGTACCTGCGGGCCGGCCTCATGCCGCCCACCAGGCGAGAGGTGTTGGAGGGAAACGATGCCCCGCCAGAGACGGAGGTTGTTTTGGAGCTTCTCACAAAGGAGGGGGTGCTCGTGAAGGTAAGTGAAGAACTATATTTTCATAAAGAAGCCATCCAGCGTTTGTGGGAGGACTATCGCACACTGCTCCTGCGGGAGGGGAAGGCTACCCCCCTGTCCTTCAAAGAAATGACGGGGCTGACGCGAAAATTCATCATCCCCCTGATGGAATATTTCGACGCCCAGAAACTCACCATCCGCACGGGGGACTACAGGATCTTGAGGGGGAAAGGGTGAAGATGGAAAATCCCCCCTTTAACCGGATCAAGGTGCACAACTATCGCCATGGGAACTGGGCTTCGCAAGAGGAATGGGTAGTGCCGGAGCATTTTCTCGAGATATTTCTCAATGACCAATCCCTCGTCCAAATCGCCTGTTTGGGCAGACATCTCGATGAACTGGCCGTGGGCTTTCTCTATACGGAGGGATACGTAGAGCAATTCGCCGATATCAAGGACATGATGGTAGATACGTCTCAATGGTGGGTAAAGGTCTACACGCATCGTCCCGTACCCACTTTACCGTCCAAAACGGTTCTGGCTTCGAGTGGGGCCCGCTTCAACTCCGAAGAGATACCTCCCCACCCTAACTTTACCCCTTCCGTTGGTCTCTCCCCGGAACGCGTCTTTAACCTCGTGGAAGAAATGGTTCTCAGGGCCCGGGTGCATGAGGTTACAGGAGGCACCCATAGTGCGGCCCTCGCCAATGAGAGCGGGATTTTATGCCTGCGGGAAGACATCGGTCGCCACAACTGCCTGGATATGCTGGCGGGGTATGGTTTAATGAACGGTCTCGATGTTTCTGATAAATGGGTGTTGCGAACAGGGAGGGTATCCACGGAAATCATAAAGAAGGTGGCAAGAATGGGGGTAAGGATGGTGATTTCCCTTTCCGTTCCTACCATGTCGGCGATAGAACTGGCCCGGCAATGGGGTATCACGCTCATCGGCCGGGTGCGAAACGGGGAGATGATTATCTATTAGGGCGAGGTATCACAAGGAGGCAGGATGAAAAAAACCGTGTTTCTCAAGGACATTAAGGCGGGAGATAAGGTGGATGACTTCTTTCTTGTCGCCGAGAAGAATTCCGCCTTTTCTCAAAAGGGCACGCCTTATTTGAACATTCGGCTCAAGGACAAGACGGGGGAGATGGAGGCCAAGGTGTGGGACAACGTGGAAAGATTGGACCAGATGTGTAAGAAGGGGGACTACGTCTATGTAAGATCCCGGGCGGTAACTTACAGAAATGCCGTGCAGCTTTCCCTCCTCGACATCAGACCCGCTTCCCCGGCCGAGATCGATCCCCTGGACTATTTCCCTACCATCGAGGGGGATGTTGATGTGCTCTACGCCGAGCTTTACGCTTATATCGACCGGGTTAAGGATCCCTACCTCAATCGCCTCTTGCATGCCTTTTTTGATGAGGCGGATTTCCGAGAGATGTTCAAGCGGGCCCCCGCGGCGAAGGGGTTTCATCACAACAGTTTGGGCGGTCTCCTCGAACATACCCTCTCCGTCACAAAACTGCTCGATTTTATTTTAGGGCATTATCCAGCCTTGAAAAGGGACCTGGTACTTGCGGGGGGGATCCTCCATGACATCGGCAAGATACGCGAGTTTTCCTATGAAGGCTTGGTGGATTATACTGATGAGGGGCGCTTGATCGGCCACATCGTCATGGGGGTCGAGATGATAGACGAAAAAATAAAAGAGATGGATGGCTTCCCTCAACAAATGGCGTTAGAATTACGTCATATCATCTTAAGCCATCACGGGGCGCTGGAATTCGGTTCCCCGAAGCGCCCCAAGACCATGGAAGCCCTGGTCGTTCATCAGGTCGACGATTTGGATGCCAAGATCAATGCGTTTCAGGAGTTCATTAAAGGTACCCCCGACCCGGCTTCGTCCTGGACGCCTTTTCACCGCCTACTTGACCGGTATATTTACCGAGGGCAAAACGAAGAGGAGATGGACTAAGCGACCATTTCCGCGATGATATCCCGGATGGGCTTTATCTCTCGGATGAGGGCACTTACCTGCCCCGCTCCGGCGAGGGCATGTTCGTAATCGCCCCGTTCCCAGGCTTGGAGGCCTGCCCGATAATTGATGGCCTCTTCTAAGTCCACATCTTGCCTTGCCAAGAGGGACTTAAGCCAGGGCGTAATGATTACCCGGGTCAAAAGGCCCTTTTGCACGGGGATGAGGGTGGTCCCCCCGTCGGTACTTTCTACAATCATCTGCTTCCATTTCTCGGGGATCGTGCTTTCCGTGGAGGCGAGAAAACGGGTGCCAATCTGCACACCCTGGGCTCCTAAGGCGAAGGCCGCCCGGTAGCCTCGGGCATCGGCGATGCCACCAGCGGCCACGATGGGCAGGGAGACGTGATCCGCCACCAGAGGGACGAGGACCATCGTCGAAGATTCGGGATTGCGGGAGCGCAGGCCTCCCGCCTCGGATCCCACGACCACCAAACCGTCCGCCCCAGCCTCGGCCGCCTTCAGGGCGTGGGGGAGGGAAAGGACCACATGCAGGCCTTGAAGCCCTAATTCATGAAGAAAGGGGTAAATTTTATCCGGCCGGCCGACGGAGGTGGTGACGGTCTTAATCCCTTCTTCGGCAAGCAGGGTAAGGATTTCTTTTACCTTGGGATTAAGCAAAACGACGTTGGCCCCGAACGGCTTGTCCGTGAGGGCCCGTACCTCTCGAATCAACCTCCTTATTTCTTCTATGTCGTCAATGAACCCCAGGGCGAGCATCCCGTAAGCCCCGGCTTCACTTACCTCGGCCACCATGCGTGGAGAATTCATATTCCCGATGGGCCCCTGGATGATGGGATATCGGCAACCTAACATGGTAAGTAATGTGCTCATGGCTTCCCCTTCCCCTTTCTGAGCGTCTGCCTGAATATACCTGAGGGCCGTCATTCCGTCAATTGGACCCGGGAAAAATCATCTTGATTATGAAGGCCAAAAGCAATATGAAGCCCGCCTATGATACCGGAAGCTTTCTTGCAACCTAACAGTATCGTTCTCTTCGGTAGCGTCGCGGAGGGCAGGCATTTCGGGGCGGGGGTCATTGTTCGGGACCTCCTGGCTTGGCATTACCCGGGGCGCATTTATCCGATTCATCCTTCCGCCAAGTCCGTCTATGGCCTTAAGGTATGGGATAACCTATGGGATGTCCCGGAAGTGCCGGATTTAGCCGTCGTTATCACCTCTTACCGACAGGTGCCGTCCATTGTGCACGAATTGGGGAAAAAGGGCGTGCAATCCGTGATCGTCGTATCGGATGGATTTGGCGAGGCCGGCCCCCCGGGGAAAGAAAGGGAGCGGGAGCTTTTGTCCCTGGCCCGTTCCTACGGGATGAGGATCGTGGGTCCCAACACGGTTGGGGTGTTCAACGTGCAAGATCGGGTCACGACGGTTCCCTATGATCGGGGATATCCTATCAAGAAGGCGGGAGGACTTTCCGTCATTACCCAAACGGGTATGTACGGGCCGCAGGCGATGGCCTGGCAAGAGTTCGCCCCCGGGGTCAACAAAATCATAGATTTGGGTAATATGTGCGATGTGGATGAAACCGATTGCCTCGAGTATTTAGGGGAAGATGAGCAAACGAAGGTGATTTCCCTCTACCTGGAACATACAAGGAGACCCGACGATCTCCTCCGCACGGCCCGGCAGGTTGCCAAGAAAAAACCTATTCTTTGTTTGAAACCGGGAAAAGCACCTGGTGCCGCCCGGGCCATGGCCTCCCATACGGGGTCTCTGGCGGGAAACGATGTTTTGTACCGGGCCCTCATGACCCAGGCCGGCCTTTTAATGGTCGAGGAATACGAGGATCTGAGGGATTACGCCACCTTGTTTCTCTTGTACGGCTTGCCCCGTGCCAACAGGTTGGGAATCCTGACCTTCTCCGGGGCGGTGGGCATTCAGGCCATAGATCTTGCCCAGGAAGGGGGGCTGGAGATAGCGGAGCTTAGCCCCACCAGTCGAGAAAGACTGGCAAAAATCCATGAAACACTGGCAGGTCATCCCGTGGACGTAGGACCCGCTTCGGCTGTAGTGGGGGCGGGGATCTTCGATCTTTTCCGAGGTGGTTTTGACGTGCTGAAAGACGATCCCGCCGTAGATTTGATTTACATAAACACGTACGTCTCTTCCGTCGTGCACCCCGCCTTTTACGAAGACACCTTGAGATACATCGCTTCTTTTCGAGAAAAGCCCGTCGCTATCTGGTCTTACGGGCCGATACCAGAACTCGTCCATGAATTCGGCCGCCTGGCGGGCAAGTGTGGGCTTGCGTTTTTCTCTACCACCCGGAAGGCCATCCGATCTTTGTCTTTGCTGGTCAAGTATGCCAAGTTAATTAATGTACGGTAAGCGTATGAAACTGAAGGTGTTTTACGGCTGGTGGATCGTGGCTGCCTGTTTTTTCATCAGTTTCATCGTGAGCGGGACGATTTTCTATGGTTTTACCGCTTTTTTCGAACCCCTCGTCAGGGAGTTTCGCTGGTCCTATACCCAGGTTTCCCTTGCCTCCAGTATCAGAGGGATGGAAATGGGCATCTTGGCGCCCTTGGTGGGGTATCTCGCCGACCGTTTAGGGGCCAGACGTATCCTTTTGGCCGGCATGACGGTGTTGGGTTTGGGGCTGGTGCTCCTCAGCCAAATTCATTCTCTGACCACTTTCTACTGTGCCATGGTTCTCATCGCCTTTGGGGCGGGAGGGTGCGCGAGTGTCCTGACCATGACCATTGTGGCCCGTTGGTTTAAAAGGCATCTGGGTAAGGCCCTGGCGGTGATGAGCTCCGGTTTCGGTGCGAGCGGTCTCATCCTTCCCTTCATTGTTTTTCTCGTCGACCATTACGGCTGGCGGGGCGCTTTGATCGTTTTGGGGTCGGTCATGTGGTTGGTAGGGATTCCACTCGTGCTTTCCTTGCGGGAGACGCCGGAGGCATGTGGTTACGGGCCGGATGGAGAAAAACCCCTTTCAGGGGTCACGGCTATAAAAGGTCGCCTACCGGAGAAGCCCCGTATTCCTTACCGGCACTATCTCAAGTACCCCCCCTTTCTTCTGATCAATCTGGCCGAGACCTTTCGCTTTCTCGTGCTGACTTCGGTCGTGGTGCACATTATGCCCTACCTATCCCAGATGGGGATGGGAAGAAGCCGGGCGGGTTTGATGGCCGCCTCCATGCCCCTTACTTCCATAGTGGGGCGCTTCCTCTTTGGTTGGCTGGGGGATCGGTACGATACGGCCCGGGTCACCGCTGGTGCCTTTTTTATTATGGCCGTGGGCATTGCCACCTTTTCCTTCGTTCGGAATCCTCTTTTCGCCGCTTTTTTTCTCCTTTGCTTTCCCTTAGGGTTTGGCGGCCTTACCGTCCTCCGGGGGACGATCGTGGCTAAATACTACGACAAAAGGGATTTTGGTTCCCTCATGGGCATCTTGATGGGATTTTCCGCCGTAGGAGGGATCATCGGGCCTACCTTCACCGGCTGGATTTTTGACCGGACGAGGGATTACACTTACGTATGGCTGGGCTTCTGCGGGCTGCTTCTTTTGGCGATCTTGCTCGTGTCAAAGGGGATTTATGCCTCCCGACTTAAGCCGGCCACCTAACGACTGATGATGATAAGCAGGGATAAGAGGAGCAATGAGAGGAGAAAAAAGGTCAGGGCAAGTTTTCGGCGGCGGATAAAATCGAGCAAGCTCCTTTGATCGAAGGCCTTTTCCTTCGCCCGGGTGATTAAAAAAAGGGTGAGGGTATAGAGGCAAAACACGATGAGGGCAAGAAAAATGACGGCAAGGGGGTAGGGAACAGCGCCTTGGCGCGAAGCGAGATAACATAGCACCCCCAGAGCCAGGAGGGAGAGGTAGATGGCATAGCAGGACCCACGTTTCATGGGTAGATGCATATATGAAGATGGGTAAAATGGCAATAGAAGCTGATAGAAGGTGGGGAGATTGGCATTGGCAATGGAGAAACAGGATCACGACTCCAGAGGCGCTCGCCACTTTAGCGGCGGTGCCTAAAGCCACCCTAAAAAAGTGGCAGGCCGTAGCCCGCCATTATCCCCTCTCTGTTACGCCGTACTTCCTATCCCTCGCTTCCCTCAAAGATCCTTTGGACCCCATTATCCGACAGTTTGTGCCCGACATCAGGGAGCTTCATGTTGCGACCGGGAAGCCCGATCCCCTCGATGAGGAGGGTCACATGCCCGTCCTGGGTCTCATCCAGCGATATCCGGATCGTTGCCTCATCCTCGCGACCACGCTATGTGCCGTTTACTGCCGTCACTGTAATAGGAAGCGTCGCTGGGCAAAACCGGAGGCGGTAAACGTGGCTCCATACTTTTCATCCATCGTCGGTTATATTAAGGAAACTCCCAAGATTCGGGAGGTCATCCTTTCCGGGGGCGATCCTCTGGTGCTCCCCGATGAGGTATTGGCAGACATGCTAAGGCAACTGCGCGCCATCAAACATGTGGAGGTCATCAGGATCGGGACCCGGATGCCGGTCGTCATGCCCATGAGAATCACGGAGAAATTGGTCCGCCTGTTGAGGGGCTTTAGGCCTCTGTGGGTGAACACCCAGTTCAATCATCCCCGGGAGATTACTCCTTGGTCCGCCCTCGCTTGTGATCGCCTCGTTTCGGCGGGGATCCCTGTTTCCAATCAGTCCGTGTTGCTAAAAGGTATCAACGATGATTTCTCGACGATGCAGGCGCTTTTGACGGGGCTGGAGAGGATTTCGGTTCGTCCTTACTATTTGTTTCAGTGCGATCCCGTGAGCGGCACGGAGCACTTTCACGTGGCAGTCACCCGGGGGAAGGAAATCATGAAACGCATCTGGGCTTCTACTTCCGGCCTTTGCCTGCCCCGGTACGTGGTCGACCGGCCGGATACGCCGGGGAAGTGGCCCTTGGATGGATAATCGTTTGACAATGAGAGGAGAAATGAGATATTTACCCGAAAAAATGGGTCATGGAGTGCAGTAATTTATGTACGAGGCGAGTGATTTAAGAAAGGGGTTGCGTATCAAGCTCGACGGGGAGCCCCATATCATAACGGATTTTAACTTCGTCAAGCCGGGCAAGGGGCAGGCCTTTTACCGATGCAAGTTGAAGAACTTGATCACAGGTGCCCAATTCGACCGAACTTTTCGCTCGGTGGATGTGTTCGAGCCGGCGGATCTGCAGCAAAAAAAGATGCAGTTTCTCTACGAAGAGGAAGGGAAGTACTGCTTCATGGACACGGAGACCTTCGAACAGGTCTATCTTACGGCCGAACAAGTGGGCGAGGCGAAAAATTTTCTGATCGAAAATCTGGAGGTGGGCGTACTGTTCTTCGGGGATAAGCCCCTGGATATCACCCTGCCCAATGCGGTGGATCTCGTGGTCACCCACGCCGAACCGTGGGTTAAGGGAGATACGGTGGCCGGCAATACAAAACCGGTCACGGTAGAGACGGGCTACGTCCTCCAGGTCCCTCCCTTTATTGAGCAGGGGGATAAGATTCGGGTCGACACGAGAACCGGCGAATACCTGACCCGTGTCAAAGAGTAACCTGCTCAACAGAAAAAGGGATATTCTCGTCGCCCGGAACCAAATTATTCAATCTCTACGCGAGTTTTTTCGGCAGGCAGGCTACATCGAGGTCGAGACGCCCCATCGCATTCCGGCCCTGGCCCCCGAATTCCACCTTGACGCCGAACCGGCTGATAATTGGTTCCTTCATCCGTCGCCGGAAATCTGTATGAAGAGGTTGGTCGCGGCCGGATGGCACCAAATCTATCAGATTTGCAAATGCTTCCGGCGCGGGGAAAGAGGTAGCCTGCACCTGCCGGAGTTTACCCTCTTGGAATGGTATCGAGCCGGGGCCGACTACTTTGATCTGATGAAAGAGTGTGAGCATTTGATCCGGTTTGTGGCGCGCCAAATGGGTTGCCCGGATACCCTCTCTTATGCCGGGAAGGCCATAGACCTAAGCCCTCCCTGGGAGCGGATAACCTTAAGGGAGGCTTTTGATCGGTACGCCACCCTTCCCCTCGAAGCCGCCCTGGAGGAGGACGTATTCGAAGAGGTGTTGGTGGATCGGGTGGAACCACAATTAGGGATGGTCAAGCCTACGTTTCTCTATGATTACCCCTTGGCCCACGGGGCCCTGGCGAAGAGGAAGAAAGAAAACCCGTACGTGGTAGAGAGGTTCGAATTGTACATGGCGGGCATAGAATTGGCCAACGCCTTTTCGGAGCTTACGGATCCCGAGGAGCAGAGAAAACGCTTTACCGACGAAGAGGAAAGAAGGCGCCGGGCAGGGAAGGTGCCCTATCCCATGCCCGAAAAATTTCTTCAAAGCCTGGCTCACATGCCTGAGACGGCAGGCTGTGCGATGGGGATCGATCGCCTGGTCATGCTCTTTACGGACAGCCCTTTAATTGACCTCTGCGTCACCTTTACCCCCGAGGAGCTATAAGGTCGAGGGGGAGGTTGACACCCCCATATTTTTCCATTACAACCAACAAAAAATTTCGAGGGAGAAACGATGAGCGGGTCTTTTCACGCAAGTGCCTTGTCCATGATTTTTGATGCCGGTCCGGTAGTGCAGGTGGTCTTACTGATTCTGCTGTTTTTCTCCGTGGTTTCCTGGGCCATCATTTTCATGAAGCTTTTTTCCTTCCGGCGGGTAGCCAAAGAAAACGACGCTTTCTTCGAGGGTTATCTGCGGGCAAAGAAGTTTACCGACGTAAGTGCCGAGGCGAAGAAGTATGACAATTCCACCGCGGCCGAGGTGTTTCGTAACGCTTATGAGGAACTTTCCCGCCTAAGTGGTCGATCGCCGGGAGAAGCGGTGGGTGATATTAGGGCGATAGATGCGATCGAACGGGCTGTCGGTCGCACCATCAGCACAGAAGCGGGGAAATTAGGCAGTTTCCTTCCCTTTCTGGCGACGACGGGCAATGCCTGCCCCTTTATCGGTCTCTTCGGTACCGTCTGGGGGATTATGGACACCTTTCGCGGCATAGGGTTGCGGGGATCGGCCAATCTCGCCGTGGTTGCCCCGGGTATCTCCGAGGCCCTGATCGCCACGGCCATGGGGCTTGCTGCCGCCATCCCGGCGGTGATATTTTTTAATTACTTTACCAACCGTACCAAGGCCTTTACCCTCGAGATGGAAGCTTTCGCCTCCGAGCTGATTAACATCATCGAAAGGAATTATCTGAGATGATACGCCGGCCGTTTTCCGGGCGAGAAAGCGATAAATTACTCGCCGAAATCAACGTGACTCCCCTCGTGGACGTGATGCTCGTTTTGCTCATCATCTTCATGGTGGCGGCGCCCATGCTGCAGATGGGTATCGATGTGAACCTGCCGCGTGTGCAGGCCAAAAGTATCGATGTCGGCGAAGAAAAACTCGTGGTAACCGTCGATGGCAATCGTGACATTTATCTCAACAAAGTGAAAGTACCTTTGACCGGTCTTGCCCCCAAGCTGAGCGCCATCTTCCAAAACCGCCTCGAAAGGGAGGTGTTTTTACGGGCCGATAAAAACGTGCCCTATGGATTTGTGGTGGAGGTGATGGCAGAGATAAGAAAATCGGGGGTCGACCGGCTGGGCATGATCACGGAACCACCCCAGGAAAAGTAAATGAGCTTCCCTTCGGATGGAGGCGCCCCACGATTCGGCGTGATGATTTTGCTTTCCATGTTGCTCCATCTCGTAGTGATCGTGGGAGGGGGGTCTTGGAAGCTCGCGCCTTCTTATCGCCTGACGTTTGGGCCGGTTTATGAGGTAAAATTAGTAGATCGATTACCCACTCCGGATAAAAATCTCGGGGTGGAAACGGAGGGACTCTCGGGGCTAAGTGGTAAAAGCCCGTGGGCCGTGAAGAAAGAAGAGACCACCATTCCCATCCGGAGAATCGAAAGGGAGACTACCGTAAGTCCGGAGGTGAAGAAGGCCCTGGAGGAGATAAAGAAGAAAACGGCCCAGAGCCCCACATCTCCGGCATCCAGTCCTTCCCGAGGCGGGGGTGATGAGAACGCTTTTCATGCCTATTTGCGCCTCATGTGGGAGCGGATCCGGGGTGGATGGGTGCTTCCCCCTGGGCTCTTTCCTCAAGACCGATGGGAGGCGGTGGTAAATTTGAGGGTGTTGAGAAGTGGGAAGCTTATGGACGTAAAATTGGAAAAAAGCTCGGGGAATGCCTATTTCGATCGGTCCGTCCTACGGGCGGTTCAAAAGGCCGATCCCTTGCCCCCCTTTCCTCCCGACCTCCATGAAGATGCCATTGAGGTGGGGATCAGATTTCATTCTCAAGAGGCGCCGAGATGAAAAAAGGCCTGCTTTGCTTCTTTTTGGCCGGAGGCCTCTGCTTACTCGTCTGGACTGCCGGGCAGGGGCGGATCTACATAGACATCGATTCCCCTCAGTTCAGGCCCACCCCTATGGCCATCGGGGAGTTAAAGAACCTCACCCCCAACGCCGCGGATGGTTTTGGCGTCGGGGTCGCCCATAATCTGTCAAGGCTCTTGGGTTTGACGGGATTCTTTTCCCTTATCTCCCCTCAGGCCTTTTTGGAAAAACCGGGAGAAAAGATAAATTTCTCGAATTGGTCTGCCATCGGGGCGGAGTACCTCGTCACCGGTTCGTATGTCAGAGATCAGGGGGGGTACGTGATGGAAATGCGCCTCTACGATGTTTTGAAAGGTGAAGTCATCGGGGCGGGAAGGTATACGGGCACTTTTACCGATCAGTTAGACGTGGCGAGGAAAATGGCCCGCGATATACTTAAGACCCTTTCCGGGGACGGAGGGGTATTTTTTACGCGCCTGGCCTTCGTGGTAAGAAAGGGTCGGGGAACGGAAATCGGGACAATCAGTTTCGATGGGACCGACTATCGGGAAGTAACGAGGATGAAGAGCCTTTCTTTGTCTCCCCGCTGGTCGCCGGATGGGCGTTATTTGGCCTTCATGTCCTACCAGGGGAAAAATCCGTGTCTATTTTTTTACGATACCCAGGAAGGGGCGACCAGGATTTTTTCGGCCTTACCCGGGCTCAATCTGCCGGGGGCCTGGTCTCCGGATGGGAAGACCATTTTGGCCACTTTGAGTGTGGATGGGAACCAGGAAATTTATGCCCTCGATGTTTTGACGGGTAAGCGGCAGAGGTTGACTTACGATCCGGATATTGATGTTTCACCCGTCTGGTCCCCGGATGGCAAATCCATTGCCTTTGTTTCCGACCGCTCCGGCTCTCCTCAAATTTTTGTGATGAACGCCGATGGCACGGGCGTGCGACGGCTTACCTTTAGTGGCAATTACAATACCTCCCCCGCCTGGTCGCCTAAAGGGGATCGTATCCTTTACGAGGGGAGAAAGGAGGGTCGGTTTCAAATCTTTTCCCTCGCCGTAAGTGGGGGAGACCCGGTGCAGATCACTAGCGGCTCGGAACATAGGAGTCCTTCTTGGTCGCCCGATGGGAGGTTTATCGCCTGCACCGTGCTCGAGGGGGGGAAGGAAAGGGTCGTGATTATGAATGCAGGGGGGATGAATGCCCGCTACCTGGCAGACGGGTCGCAGCCTTCTTGGTCTTATGTGTTGGAAAAATGATTTTTATCGTTGACGGCAAGGAGTGTATGTGCTTTAAAAGTGCGCTAAGATCTTTCAAAAGAAAGGAGGACGCTTAAATGAAAAGGGGAGTTCGTTATTTCGCTTTGTTCACGATGATTGCGTTTCTCGTCATAGGATTCGGATGCGCAACGACCACGGTGGAGAAACAAGAGGCCAAGGTACCTGAAAAGGCGGCCGTAGCCGAGACAAAGGCCCCGGCCGAGGCGGTTGCCACTGCCGAGAAGAAGGCCCCCGCTGAGACAGCGGCGGAGGAGAAGAAGGCCCCGGCCGAGGCGGTCGCCACTGCCGAGAAGAAGGCCCCGGCCGAAGTGAAAGAAATAGCACCTAAAGTCCAGGCTTTGGAAAGCATCCACTTTGACTTCGATAAGTACAACATCCGGCCACCGGATCGCGAAATCCTGAACCGTCATGCGGAGTGGCTGAAGAAGAACAAAGAGGTAAAAATCACCATTGAAGGGCACTGTGACGAGCGGGGAACCGTGGAGTACAACCTCGCCCTGGGAGAAAGGCGAGCCAACGAGGCAAAGAAGTACTTGGTGAGCTTGGGGGTCGAACCTGAGCGCATCAAGACGGTAAGCTACGGGAAAGAACGCCCCATTGATCCCCGGCATAACGAGGAGGCCTGGGCCAAGAACCGACGTGCCGAATTTGTCGTTGAATAGATAAGATGGGTAGCAGAGGCAAGTTTATTTGGCTGACTGTTTTTCTTCTCGCTACCATCACGGGTTGTGCCACGGAATCCGATTTGCAGAGGCTTCGCGCTGATATGGAGGGGCGTATAGCCGCCTCGGAAGATAAACAGGACAAGCTGATAAAACAGGAAATCACGGCCTTACACAAGGAGATTGGAGAGGTATCTGCCTTGATCGTCTCCCTGCGTAAGGCCGAGGCCGATACGAGGGCGGATGTCACGGAGATGCGGGATCAGATTCGCCGATTAAGGGGCAGCTTGGAGGTCATACAGAAAGAGCTTTCGGGTGTTCAGGGGCGGGTGGTAGATCCCAAGGAAGTACGGGAACTGAAAGAGAAAATTGAGCAGTTGAGCCTGAGGATCAATTTTGTGGAAAATTTCCTGGGCATCGGAAAAACGGAAGGGGGAACCAAGCCTACCCCCGGCGGGGCAATTAAGGGTAAAAGCGAAAAAGAGGCCCTTTACGCCTCGGCGTATGAGAATTTTCGGGCCGGCAAGTATGAACAGGCCCGACAAGAGTTCCAGAACTATTTGAAGGCCTATCCGCAGTCGGAATATGCCGCCAACGCCCAATTCTGGATTGCCGAGTGCTATTTCAACGAGAAGAACTACGAACAGGCCGTGTTAGAATACGAAAAAGTTATTACCGGTTACCCAGGTAGCAACAAATTGCCCTATGCCCTTTTGAAACAGGGGCTTTCTTTTCTTCAATTGGGGGATAAGACCTCGGCCCGGGCCATATTCCAGACGATTATTAAGGATTACCCCAATACCAATCAAGCCAGCATCGCCCGGGCGAAACTGCTCGAGATGAAGTAAACCCCGGGGGGAGGGCCAACTCCAGTGGGCTTTCCTCCCCCGTCAGGCGTTCCATCTCCGAAAACTCAAAGGAAAGGGAAAGCTCGGAAGAAGAGATTTTCACCTGTCGAGGGAGGGATAAGTCGCCCATTTGCATCCTCTCGCCATAGACCGCCACTATCTCCTCCCCTTCTTTACCCGTGATATCGATGCGCTGGATTGCTTTCTCGTCTTTTTTCGTCCACACGATGGTCTTCCCCTTTCCGTCTAAGGATACTATCTCGTAGCGCATAAAATCCCCTTCTTGCTTAGATTTTACCAAGCAATCTCTGGATCTCAAGGGAGGGAGGGCGCCGACAATTAAAGGGGTTACGTCCCGCACTTCCAAGGGCAGGTGAACGAGAGGAGATAAGTCTTTTATATCTTTGTAAAATTCATGGCGGAAGGGAAAGAAGATCCGCGCCTTCCCGTCCACGGCGGAAAGGATTACCTCCGGCGTGCCCATCGGGGAGATAATTTCCATCCTCAAGCGCTCGGGCCCTTGGAAGATAACGGCTGCCTGCAGCCGGCGCCGGGTCGCAGGCGTTTCAATGGTTATCTCGGCGAAAGCACTGATCTTATCTTGCGGCCCTTTTTGGTTAAGAAATGTTTCCCAGGCGGGAGGCGGTGGCAGGCAGACGGGTGCTATCTCCTTGAAAGCACATCCAAAAAAGAGGAAAGTTGCCAAAAGGAGCAAAGGGAAGAAGAAAAGGTCATTTTTGGAGGGCATCGAGCTTTTTCTTGATCTCTACGTTTGACGGGTCAAGGCTGAGAGCTTTTTCGTAGTAGGCCTTGGCCTCCGACGTACGGTTCAGGGCCTTTAAGATATCTCCCAGGTGTTCGTTGATGGTCGGGTCGTTGGGCAAAAGTTGGAGGGCCTTTTTCAGGTACTCATAGGCCTCCGCGTACTTTCCCCGGCGGTAGTAAAGCCATCCCACACTGTCGAGGATGTAGCCGCTATCCGGTTTCAATGTCAGGGCCCGCCGCAGCATCTGTTCCGCTTCATCTAATTTGATTCCTCGGTCGGCATAGCTGTAACCGATGAAGTTCAACGCGTCGGCGTGGTTGGGATTTTTCTCTAAGATCTTTTCCATCTGAGCGATCGCTTCGTCATGGCGTTTTTGCTTTTCGAAGATGGCGCCAAGGGCGTAAAGCAGGTCTTCCCTTCCCGGAAAGGCTTGAAGCCCCTTATGCAAGGTTTCTTCTGCCCCTGCCCAGTCCTTTTCCCCTTCCTGCAGGGATGACAGGTAGAGGTAGAGCCCCGCTTCTTTCTTGTTCTTGATGGCCTCCCTTAAGACCGCCAGTGCCTCCGTGACCTTGGCCTCCCTCTTCAAGATGGAGGCAATGCGAATACGGGCGCTGCTGTATAAATCGGAACTGACGGGGATTTCCTTGAGCAGTTGAACAGCGGAGGGGAAGTCCCTTTTTTCCTCATAGGCGGAGGCTTCCAGGTACAGAAAGCGGTAGTCTTCGGGATAGGCCTTTCTGAGAAAGGAAAAGGCTTCGATGGCCTTATCCGGCGCCCCGCTTTCGAGATAGAGCAAACCCAAGGTGAGTCTGACCTCCCTGTTGTAAGGCGAAGCTCGCAACACGCGAAGGAATTCTTTCTCCGCTTCCGCGTATCTCTTTTCTTTTAACAGGAGCTCCCCCAACTTCATGCGAACTTTGGTTTTCCTAGGGTATTTCGCCAGAAAATCGTTCAAGGTTTCGATGGCCAAGCTTTGCTTGTTCTGTTGCTCGTAGATCAATATGAGCTCCAGGAGGGCTGCGTCCTGATCGGGCTGAATTTCCAGGAACTTTTTGAACGTTTGGGCCGCCTCATCTAAGCGACCCATTTGGATGAGGGTTCGGCCCCGCCAGTAGTTGCCCAAGAAATTGTCCGGTTCCTTTGCGAGAACGCCGTCGAAGGCTTTGAGGGCCTGGTTAAAATCGGCGATTTCCGCTGCGGCCATACCAAGATACAAATAAGCGGTCATATTGCCCGGGTCCTTGGAGATTACCTTTTGATACCGTTCGATGGCTTTCCGATACTGCTTCGTGTTTAAGTAAAGGCCCCCCATAAACATGTTCAAATTTACGTTCTCGGGGGTGCGACGTAAGGCCTCTTCTCCCAGGGCGAGCGCCGTGTTTAGGTCCCCCTGCTCCGCATAAACGGCCAAAAGTTCTGTGACAATCTCCGCGGAGTCGGGATCGGCTTTTAAAGCGGCTTTTAACTCCTCGATGGCCCGGGTGCCATCCCCGGAAAAGGCGTGCAAAAGCCCGATGGAGTAGTGATAGAGGGCAGAAGAAGGGGGCCAGACGATCTCTGCTGGGGGAGGGCTTTTTTTCTGAAGGAGGTAGTCCCGCCCCGTAAGAGAGCAACCCGTCATCCCCAGGAAAAAGGCAAGAAAAGCGGCGAAGATGATCTTTTTAAGGTTCATTTGCTGCTACTTTTTGCTTTTCTTTCCATGATTTCCCAGCTTTTCAGGATGTCGTAAGCGCTCTTTAACTGATTGTCTTTCGTCATGTCGCCAAAGGGCCTCTTCAAGGGAAAGTCTTTTTTCTTTTCCTCTTCTCGCGGTACGGCGGGCGCAGGTGGTCTTCCTTCTTCCGGCTCGCCTTTCATTTCGTTGGGCGATTTGAGATGCCCTTCCAGGTCTTTCTCTCTAATGGCGTATCTTTCCCCTTCTTCCCCACCGGCGAGGTACTTGACTTCTATATCCGGTTTTATGCCCTCGGCCTGGATGGACCTACCGCTCGGGGTGTAATACCTGGCCGTGGTGAGTTTGAGGGCGGCCCCCCCTTCTAAGGGGATCACGGTTTGCACGGATCCCTTGCCAAAGGTCTGCGTCCCTAAGATGAGGGCCCTTCCGTTATCTTGGAGGGCACCTGCCACGATCTCGGAGGCCGAGGCCGAGCCTTCATTTACCAGGCAGACAATGGGACATTCGGGTTCGTTGCCCTGATGGCGGGCGGAGATGGTGGTGTCCATCGCCTTTGTCCTTCCATGGGTGGAGACGATTACCCCCGACTTGAGGAAGAGATCGGCGACCTCGACCGCCTGGGGGAGAAGGCCGCCCGGATTGTTCCTGAGATCCAATACGAGGCCCTTAAGTTGGGTTGTCGTCTTATTTATTTCCTGCAGGCTGCGACGCAATTCATCGGCGGTTTTTTCCTGAAACGACGAAAGCCTTATGTAGGCAATCTGGGGATCTAACATTTTATACTTGACGCTCCGAACATTGATAATGGCCCGGGTAATCTCGACGTCTCGTAATTTGCTGCTACCCTCTCGTAGGATCTGCAGCGTAACCTTCGTCCCCTGGGGCCCCCGCAGTTTTTTTACCGCTTCCATGAGGGTCATTTCTTTGGTGGGTTTGCCGTCGATGGTTATAATTTGGTCCCCCGCTTTGATGCCCGCGTGGTAAGCCGGCGTATCTTCGATGGGGGCGACCACAGTCAGGACATCGCGGTGGATCATGATCTCCATCCCTACGCCACCGAATTGCCCCTTGGTTTCAATTTCCAAATCCTTGTACATGTCGGGCGTCATGTAGGCACTGTGGGGATCCAGGCTTTTGACCATGCCGTTTATGGCCCCCTCGATTAATTTTTCCGCTTTCACCGGCTCGACGTAGTTCTTCTCGATGATACTGAGGATTTCGGTAAATACCTTCAAATTGGTATATATGCTCCGATCAACGGAGGCACTCACCCGACTATCGGAAACAAAACCGACGAGCAACACGGCGATCGCAAGTAGGAGTATTGCGATCCTCGCACGATAGGGAAAAATCTTCATCTACACCTCCACGCCCGAAATTTATTAGCCAATATCATATCATCTATTGCCGCATGATGGCTATAAGTTTTTGCCAAAAATAAAAAAGTGTGGCTTCCACCACACCAGGAAAGATAACGTCCGAGTAGATCGTAAGCCGAGTTCTGTTACCGCCCGACGGCGGTGGTGATCATCCATCTGGGACGACAGTTGCCTGCCGCCTCAAGCGACCTACCCGAGAACATCGGACGGGCCATCCTCCATCGTTCTCCTATTTGGTCTTGCTCCGGATGGGGTTTGCCTTGCCTCCCCTGTCACCAGGGGAGCGGTGAGCTCTTACCTCGCCTTTTCACCCTTACCCCGCATGGGCGGGGCGGTATATTTTCTGTGGCACTTTCCTTGGGGTCACCCCCAGTCGCCGTTAGCGACCATCCTGCCCTGTGGAGCTCGGACTTTCCTCCGACCATAGCCATATGGTCGGCGATCACCTCCTCTACTCAGACGTTATCTTTGCTCTGGTTGTACCAGTATAGTATGCGATTGCATTCAGGGCAATAGATAAGTTTGTCCCCCGCATAGAGCTCATTGTAAAGTTGAGGCGGGATGTTCATGTGGCAACCGCTACATACTTCCCTCCAGGCGGGCACGACGGCCAGGCCATGATTGATGGCCTTAATCTGCTCGTATTTTTTCAGGATATCGGGAGGTAGGCTGGCCGTTAGTTGCTTTCTCTGCTCCAGACAGGCGAGCAGTTTATCGTCTATCGCCTCGAGTTCACCGGTTAACTCTTTTCTTTTCTCTTCGTGCTTCTTCTCTTCTGCTCGCAGATGGGCTTCCTTTTCTTTCAGGTCCTTTTTTTGCCCATCTATCTCGTCTAAGATGAGGATGATCGCCTCTTCGTATTCTTCATTTTTCTTCTCCATGGCCTCGATTTCGAGGAGCCCCGCCTGATATTCCTTGTTCGTTTTTACTTCCAGCAGCTTTTCTTTCGCTTTTTTCAGTGACTCCCCCGCCTTCTTGAGCTTTTCTTCGAGCTCCCGGTGCCTTTTTGCCGTTTCTTCCATCTGGGCCCGGCATTGGTCTACCCTGGCTTTGATCGCATCGAATTCGTCGTCTATTTTCTGTATCTCTTCCGGGAGACTTTTTCTTTTGGCGTTTATTTGGCTTATTTCGGAGTCGATTCCCTGGAGGGCTATGAGCTTACGCAATACTTCGTTCAAATATGAACCTCCCTTAAGACAGCAAAAAAAGAGTTGGGTGGGCCCACCTGGGATCGAACCAGGGACCTACCGGTTATGAGCCGGTGGCTCTACCAATTGAGCTATGGGCCCCTTCCTGCTTAATCTTTATAGCTATAACGGGCACACGATATTGTCAACCATTAATGACGTACCCTATTTTTTCTTCGCGTTGTCATGGTTTAAGCTCCGATCGAGAGAGATGGGGGGTACGGGGGTGGGATTTTCCACTCCTTGCAGCTCTTCCAATTCCTCTTCCTGAAGTTCCACCCGTTCGCTGATGCCGAATCTCATGCGCAGCACCTTCTCCTCCCTGGGGGTGAGGGTGGAAAGGATCTTGCGCATCTGCTCCGCCAGGTCCATGCTGATCGTAGCCTCCGAGGGGGACATGATCCGCTTATCCTCAATGAAATCTCCCAGGTGGCTGTCTTCTTCCTCCCCGATGGGGGTTTCCAAGGAAATGGGCTCCTTGGCTATCTTCAGAACCTTGCGGACCTTTTCCAGGGGATACTCCATTTTCTCTGCAATCTCCTCGGGGGTGGGTTCTCGCCCTAATTCCTGCACCAGGTATCTCGACGTGCGGATGAGTTTGTTGATGGTCTCAATCATATGGACAGGGATTCTTATGGTTCTCGCCTGGTCGGCAATGGCCCTGGTGATGGCCTGCCTTATCCACCAGGTGGCGTAAGTGGAGAATTTGTATCCCCGTTGGTATTCGAACTTGTCCACCGCCTTCATGAGACCTATGTTTCCTTCCTGGACCAGATCGAGGAACTGGAGGCCTCTGTTGGTATACTTTTTCGCAATACTGACGACGAGCCGCAAGTTCGCCTCCACGAGCCTTTTCTTGGCGGCCTCCGCTTTTCTTTCCCCTTCTTCCACCCTTCTCACCACTTCTTTGAGCTCCGTCACCGAGAGGTTCGTTTCCCTTTTTAACCTTTTGAAGACGCGGTTGGCTTCCTTTACCACCTCTTCTGCCTGTTTTAGTCCTTCTAAGGGCACCCCGTATTCGGCCGCGATTTGTTTGGCCTTCTGCGGTTCGAGCCTGATTCGACTCCATGCCTTTTCCATCTGGGTGAGGGAGAGATGGAGAGATTCCTTACATTTTTTGATTTTTGCTTCCTGCGCCTCTATTTCGGCCATGTACTGCCTTAAACGCTCGACGAGGCGATCGATCTGCCTTTTATTGAATTTGATCTTGGCACAGTGCTTGACTATACCCTTCGTATTTTTCTCGATCTCCCTTTGGATGGCTGCCCGCTCCACTGAAGAGAGGTCCTTTTCTCTGAGGCGGGCCCATAGGGCCTCGTTTTTGCGTCCCAGCACGGCCACTTTATCTATAAGCTTTACTACCCGATCTCGGTGCGGCTCCTCGTCCACGAAACCGTCTTCATCGTCCAGGTTGGACACCACGTTTTTGATCCTGATTTCGCCTTTTTTCAGTTTTTCTCCTATTTCCACTACGTCTCTCACGCATGCCGGGATTTTGAAGATAGATTCCATCACTTCCTGCACGCCTTCTTCTATTTTTTTGGCGATCTCCACTTCCCCTTCGCGACTGAGTAGGGAAACCATCCCCATTTCGCGCAGATACATCTTCACGGGATCTCCCGTTTTCCCCGCAATGGACATGAGACTCAAAAGGTCTTCATCCCTTATGGTCGATGCCTCTTCTGCCGCTTTATTGACGACTATCTTTTCCCCTTTTTCGGTATCGATGACGTCAATGTTCTTTTCCCCAAGGAGCATGAAAATATCGTCGATCTGGTCGGGGGAGACGACATCGGCCGAGAGGATTTCATTTATATCGTCGTAGGTAATTAAACCCTTCTCTTCTCCCAGAGAGATGAGTTTCTTTAATTCTTCCGATTCGATTTCTTTCGCCATGTGGCCTCCTTAGCTCACGGTTAATTTTCTTGCGTTTTGCTCCTCTTTGAGCAATCTGGCCTTCGCCGCCAAAAGCTCGCGGCACAACGCTTCGTCGCCACTTTCCTGCGCTTGTCTGATCTGCCAGTTGAGGTGCTTGCTTGCCCGCTCATACCATTTTCCCTTTATCCTTTGGGCCGTATCGAGGAATTCCTTTTCCCGGTTTCCTTCCTCCTTGGCCATGGACCAGGAAAGGAGGCGCCGACGCCTACTATCGTCGAGCTTTTCCAGCACCTCCGCCATATTTGGTAGCGCGCCACCTTGTAAGCGATCTAAGATGAAAGAAGCCACGCTCTTTAAGTCTTCGTGCAGGAAGAGATCAACGAGATTCGATTTGGAGATGCGTTGAGCAAAGCTTTCCTCCTCCAACATAAGGTAGATGAGCTTAAGTTCGAGTAAGTCGCTGGCCGCTTCCGTGGGCGGAGGGGTCTTTCCTGGGGCCGGAAAACCCGGCTTGTGCCTGACTTCAAGTTCGCGTGCGAGGATACGCTCATCGATATCCAGCCTTTGCGCTATGCGCCGGATGAAGAGGTGGCGCTCGGCGGGAGAAGAAATCTGGTTGACGAAGGCCAGGGCCTCCTGGATCGAGATCCGCTCCTTTTGGATACCGCCGGCAGGGCGCAGTACTTCATCAATATAATACTCCACCGCCGGTTGGGCGTGTTCGACTTCTCTTTTCCACTTTTCCACGCCGAAGGTGCGCATGTACAGATCGGGGTCGTAACCTTCGGGTAAGACTACTACCTTCATCTCTACGTTTTCCTTCAGGAATAACGATAAACCCCTGGTGAGGGCCTTCTTCCCTGCCTCATCGGGATCGAAAATGACCACGGCCCGAGAGGTGTACCTACGCATCAGGGACACGTGTTCCTCCGTCAAGGCCGTGCCCAGGGTGGCAACCACGTTGTCGATACCTTGCTCCCAGAGAGAGAGGAGATCGAAGTACCCTTCAACCACGATTACGAAACCTTGCGTCCGAATTCCCTCCCGGGCCAAGTTAAGCCCGTATAATGAGCGACCCTTGATGTAGACGGGGGATTCGGGAGAGTTCAGATACTTGGGCGTTCCATCCCCGAGATCGCGGCCGCCGAAAGCTATCACGCGGTTCATAACATCGAAGATGGGGAAAATGATGCGTTGGCGAAAACGATCATAGTAACCCCCTTTGTCACGGCCAATGAGGAGGCCCGCCTGAAGGGCGATCTGGAGATCGAAACCGGCTCTTTTCAATTTGTCTCCCAACCAGTGCCACTCGTTAGGTGCGTATCCCAACTGGAATTGGCGAATCGTCTTCTCTCCGATACCCCGCTCCCTTAAGTAGCGGCGGGCGCGTTCCCCCGGAGGGGAAAAAAGGGCCTGGGCGAACAGCTCCGCCGCCTTCTTATTGATGGTAAAAAGCTCTTCCTTTCCCTTGTCCCCGGCCCTTTGGGCGGCCGTTTCCTTGATAGGTATGCCGCCGCGCTGGGCGAGAAAATGAACCGCTTCGGGGAAGGAAAGATTGTTCATCTTCATGAGAAAGGAGACCACATCTCCACCCGTCCCGCAGCCGAAACAGTAGAAGATCTGTTTTTCCGGGCTGACGGTAAAGGAAGGCGTCTTCTCCTTATGAAAGGGGCACAATCCCACGTAGTTTCGGCCCGCTTTCTTCAAGGCCACGTACCCGGAGACGAGCTCTACAATATCCGTTCTCTCCCGGACCTCGTGGATTATTTGATCGGAAATTACCGTCACCAGTGCCATACCTCCCGGACTAGCCGAGGGTGGACAGCCTCTGTCGGACCTTTTCGCTGGCCTCTTTTCCGTCGGCCCGGCCGCTGATTAGGGGCATCAAGGCCTTCATAACCTTTCCCACATCCTTCGGGCCGGTAGCATTTGTTTCTGCGATCACCTTGTCTATGAGGGCTGCAAGTTCCTCCTCCGAAAGCGGCTGGGGTAAAAATTCCTGGATGATGGCGAGTTCTGCCTTTTCTTTTTCCACCAGATCCATCCGATCGCCCTTTTCGAACTGCTCAATCGATTCGCGACGCTGCTTCACCATAGAAGAGACCACCTGCAAAAACTCGGCCTCCGTGAGCGCTCTTTTTAAGTCTATTTCTTTATTGTGCACAGCTGTCTTCAGCATCCTGAGCGCCGATAGGCGCACCTTATCCTTCGCCTTGGCGGCGGCAATACTTTCTCGCTCGATTCTTTCCTGGTAGTTTTCGGCCATTTTTTAAACCTCTTTTCATAATTTAATTTTCGGCCCACTGAGTGTCAACTAACCCAGTTCGTCCGTCAGCTTCCTGCCTCCCAATACGTGGAGATGAACGTGAAATATGACCTGACCCCCTTCGGGGTTTACGTTCATGGCTATCCGAAACCCGCGCTCGGCTATGCCCATCTTCTTTGCTACCTCTTGGGCACCGTGTATCAGGGCGTAAATAATGTCTTTTTCACCTTCCGAGAAATCCATTACCGTGGCAAAGTGCTTTTTGGGGATGAGAATGATGTGCACCGGGGCCATGGGATGGATATCCTCGAAGGCCAGGACGAGGTCGTCTTCATAAACCTTTTTGCTGGGAATTTCTCCCTTTACGATCCGGCAAAAAATGCAATCTTCCATCGTTATGCACCTCCTTGCACAGCTTTCTTGGTGAAGGCAATGGCTTGAGACAGGGATAAGTCTCCCGTATACAAGGCCCTGCCGACGATTACCCCTAAGATGCCGGTGTGTTCAACTTCCATTAGCCTTGCGATGTCCGTGAGATTCTTTACCCCTCCTGATGCAATCACAGGCACATGTACGGCTTCGGCGAGCTTACGGGTCTCTTCCACGTTAACCCCTGTCTTCATGCCATCCCGACTTACGTCGGTGTAAATAATGGCTTCTATCCCCAACGAGTCGTACCTTCTGGCTATTTCTATGGCGTTAAGGGGGATCAATTCCGTCCATCCCTGGATGGCAACTTTTCCGTTCACCGCGTCGAGGCCGAGCATTATATGTCCCGGAAACAGTTGGCAGGCGGCCGTAAGAAAAGACTCCTCCCTGATCGCCGATGTGCCTAATATGACCCATCTTACGCCTAAACCGAGGTAGGTTTCGATGGTCTTTAAGTCCCTGATCCCTCCGCCCACCTGGATGGGGACTCTTGTTTCTTCCATGATCCGGGCAATAGCGGTTAGGTTTTTCGGCTTTCCCTCCAACGAGCCATCCAGATCCACGAGATGAATCCTTTCCGCCCCTTCGTCCTGCCATTTTTTTGCGACGGACGAGGGATCAGCGTCATAGACGGTGATGCGCTTAAAGTCCCCTTGCGCCAGGCGGACGCAAAGGCCGTCTTTCAAATCGATGGCGGGGATGACGATCACCTGTTTATTCCTCCCCCGAACTCAATAGTTCACGCCGGAAGCGGGAGACAATTTCTTGAACCCCTTCTTGGGCCAATTCTTTGGCCGTGACCCATTTCCCCCGGTCTTTTATGAAGGATTTGATATCCAACACATTTTCCATGAGGGACTGCTGCGTCTTGTCGAAGACGGCCCGCCACAGAAGCGCCCCGTCCCGACATCGGTAGAGCTGGATTTCCAAAAAGACGGCGGCGGGTTTATCCACCCCGTAACTATAGCCCACCCTTTCGCGGTAGTTGTAAACGAAGCCCACGAAGACGGCATCGGCTTCTAATTTAATCCCTAATTGGCGCAGGGCCTCGGGAAAAGAGAGTTTGAAAGAAGAAGAGACGATTTCTGCGTAAGTAACCCCCGTCTTCGCTGGAGAAACAAGGGGTATTTTAATGGACTCGGATAGGGCTTCCCAGAAAATCTCTTCCACCACCGCCGCGGGCGAAGAGGGCGCATTATCCGTTTTTATGATGGTGGCGGGCCGGGCCGCCACTTCCGAAATGCGGGCAAAGCCCTCCGGTGGCACGGCCTGAAAGGGCAAGACGGCTATTTTCTTGAGCGCCCCCTCCGGCTTTTGCAAAGAAGAAGTGGATACGCCGCTGGACAGGTGGCAGGCAGAAAAGAGCGAAACGATGATCCAACAAAAAAACCCCGCTTTTATTGAGGGCTGGCTTATTTTTTTCAGGCCACAAAACAAAATGCGGTCCTCCTCAAAGGGTACCTTTCGTCGACATGACACCGGTGATCCTTTCGTTGCGCGCCACGGCTCTCCTCAAAGCCCTGGCCACCGCCTTGAAAACCGCTTCCGCGATGTGGTGGTCATTGATGCCGTAAGCGAGGTTGATGTGTAGGGTAAGGTTTCCTTTATCTGCGAGGGCTTTGAAGAATTCCCGCAGCAGGGAAGGATCGAAATTTCCAATCCTCGGCCCGGCAAATTCGACTCGATAGATGAGCGAAGGGCGACCGGAAAGATCGATTGCCACACTGACAAGGCTTTCGTCCATGGGGACCAAGGCCTCCCCATACCTTTCCACCCCTTCTTTTTCCCCCAGGGCTTCTGATATGGCCTGCCCCAGACAGATGCCTACGTCCTCTACCAGATGATGATCGTCTACCGCCCGATCCCCCTGCCCTTTGACACTCAGGTCGAAGAGTCCGTGGCGGCAAAAAAGGGTGAGCATGTGATTTAGAAAGGGGATATCCGTCTCAATGCACGCCTTTCCCTCTCCGTCCAGGTTTATTTCCACTTTCACCTCTGTTTCGGCAGTTTTTCTCTCAACCCTTGCTTTTCTTGTCAAAAGCCACCTCCTGTCGTCAAATGACCTTGTTTAAAGCGTATTCGAGGAAGCCTTCCGCCCCCGCTTCCCTGAGAAGAGGGATGAGCTCTCGGACGACTTTGGCATCTACCACCGTCTCCACGGCAAACCAGTCCTCATTGTACAAGGGCGAAACGGTAGGGGCCTTAAGAGAGGGAAGAAGAAGCATGACCCTACCCAAGTTTTCCCTGGCCACGTTGAGCTTTAACCCCACCTTCCCTACCGCCTCGAGTGACCCGTTCAACAACAGACGGATTTGCTCGATTTTCCTTCTCTTCCAAGGATCCTCCCAGGCGGCGGGATTGGCGATCAGTTGCGGATTGGTGGTCATAATTTCATGAATGATGCGCAGCTTGTTAGCCCTAATCGTAGAGCCGGTTTCTGTCACTTCTACGATGGCATCCACCAGCCCTTCCACCACTTTCGCTTCAGTGGCGCCCCACGAGAATTCCACCTGGACGGGAATGTTCCTCTCGGCAAAGTACCGCTTCGTAAAATTTACCAGTTCTGTGGAGATTTTTTTCCCCGCCAGGTCTTCAAGACGCTCGATGGGAGAGTCCTGCCTGACCACCACTACCCATCGCGCAGGGCGGTAGGAAACCTTGGAATAGATGAGGTCCTGCACGACCACGACCCGAGAATCATTTTCGAGGATCCAATCCTTCCCAGTGAGGCCCAAATCCAGGGTGCCATCTTCCACATATCTCGACATTTCCTGGGCCCGCACGAGCGTGCAAGCCAGTTCGTCATCGTCTATCTCGGGGAAATAGCTGCGCCTGTCGTATGTTATATGCCAGCCGGCTCGTTTGAAAAGCTCAACGGTACTTTCCTCTAAACTCCCTTTCGGAATGCCAATTTTCAGCTTCATTTTTTATACACCACCTCCGGATCGAAGACCTTCTCCCCGGTAACGACGAGCTTTCCTCCTTCCCATCGTCGGTAGAAGCACGAACGATAACCGGTGTGGCAGGCGGCTTTACCTTTCTGTTCCACTTTGATAAGTACTGTATCTTCGTCGCAATCGAGGTAGACTTCTTTTACGAGTTGCACGTTCCCGGAACTTTCTCCTTTCACCCACAGGTTGTTTCTCGATCGACTCCAGTAAGTGGCCTTCCCCGTCTCGAGCGTGCG
The DNA here is from genome assembly GCA_035358955.1 of Syntrophales bacterium. Classification (GTDB taxonomy): domain Bacteria; phylum Desulfobacterota; class Syntrophia; order Syntrophales; family UBA8958; genus JAOAFE01. The sequence goes on from DAORXN010000001.1 coordinate 120,021, forward strand.
ATTCCACGCCTCTTCATTCATGTAGGCCAGCATGAGAACCTGCCCCGTCTCTACGTCTTGAACGATGGTGGGGATTAAGCCCCCGCCTTTCTCGAAGTTAGGTTTTACCATTTTTTGCCTCATCAATTAATCTCAGCATAAATTCTTATTGTAATTGAAAATATCGTTCTCATCAAGCTTTATTTTCCCTTGCCTGGGGGCTCAAAGTTTGATAGAAAACATTTAGTTTACCGGAGGAAATTTCAAGGCCGCGGCGATGTTTTGCTAAGGTCTTAAATAGAAAGGGAGGTGACTATCCCATGCCACTCATGATTGGAGGTGCTATAGCCCTGACCCTGGGTATCGTAGGCATTTTCGCCTGGTTTCACGATCTGGTAATTATCATTAAGGGTTCTTTGCCCCTCCTCTTTATTTTGGGGGGGATTTTGGCCATCTACATTGGTTACGATGATTACCAGGAAAAGATGAAGGAGGAAAAGAGAAAGCAAGAAGAGAAGCTCGCTCAAGCGCGGGATGAAATAGAGAAGATCCGTGCCCAAGCCGAGCTTTATCGCGAAGAACTGGAAAAGATGAAAAAGACAGATAGCCCAAATGCTTGACAAGGAGATTTAAATCTTTTAGTAAAAACCGTCTAATGACTTGGGCGAGAGGATTCATGCATAACACCCCACAAATGCTTGGCCTTTATCTCCTATCTACCACCTACAAGTATTGATGCCTGCCGCTGCGGGTATGTCCCCGTGGTCAGGCAGGCTAATTAGCATTTAACCCACAATCATAACCCTTTGGGGGAGAAATTCGTTGGAAGGAGGAAGATATTATGTGGTCACAAATGTTTAGATTTTCGCTAGTGTTGGCAATCGTTTTCAGTGTTTATATCCCTGCTTTAGCTGCGGATAGTGTGAAATTAGGGGCCCTGTTTTCCGTGACGGGCCCACCTTCCTTTTTGGGGGAACCGGAGCGTAATACGGCGCAGATGATGGTGGAAAAAATAAACAAGGCCGGCGGGGTGAAGGGGAAGAAAATAGAGCTCATCGTGTACGACACCCAGGGAGATCCAACGAAGGCCAATCAGGCGGCGGATCGTCTCATCAAGGAAGATAAGGTGGTTGCCATCATGGGCCCCAGTACGACGGGTGAGACGATGGCCATTATCCCCCTGGTGGAGAGGGCCAAGATACCTTTGATTTCCTGCGCCGCGGGCATCAAAATAACCGAACCCGTAAAGAAATGGGTGTTCAAGACGGCCCAGAACGATTCCCTGGCCGTCCAAAAGATATTCCAACACCTGAAGGAAAAGAAAGTTAGAAAGATAGCTATCCTCACGGTGTCAGATGGATTCGGCGCCTCCGGACGGGAGCAGTTGAAGATTTATGCCCCGAAGTACGACCTCGAGATCGTATCGGATGAAACCTTTGGCCCCAAGGATACGGACATGACGGCCCAATTGACCAAGGTACGGGGATCTCAGGCCCAGGCTATCATCTGCTGGGGGACGAATCCCGGTCCGGCCGTGGTGGCGAGGAATGTGAATCAGTTGAATTTGAACCTCCCCCTCTATATGAGTCACGGCGTTTCATCTAAAAAATTCATCGAGTTGGCGGGGGCGGCGGCCGAAGGGATTGTGCTACCCTCGGGGAAGGTTCTGGTCGCGGACCTCCTTCCCGATAAGGATCCCCAAAAGAAGCATCTCTTATCTTTTATCCGTGAGTACAAGGCCCGATTCAAAACGGAAGGGGACCATTTTGGCGGTCATGCTTGGGATGCCGTCATGTTGTTGAAAAGTGCGATGGAACAGGCGGGGTTTTCTCCGGTGGCCATTCGAGATGGACTGGAAAAGATAAAAGACTTTTCCGGGATTGGGGGTGTTTTTTCCTTTTCTCCCGAAGATCATGCCGGGCTCACGGTAGATGCCTTCGTGCTGGTGCAGGTGAAAAACGGCAAATGGTCCCTGGTTAAATAGGGTGGGGGAAAGGGGGTAAAGGTGCTGTTTTGCGCCTTTGCCCCCTTAAATAAAGCTAATGGATTCGAGCGCGCAGATTTTTCAATACCTACTGTCCGGGCTGGCCAATGGTGCCATCTATGGGCTCATCGGCTTCGGCTTTGCCATTATCTTTAATGCCACCGGCATCATCAATTTTGCCCAAGGCGAGTTCGTGATGCTCGGGGGTATGATCACAGTCTTCTTGCTTCATGGGTGTCATCTACCCTTATATTTTTCTGTTTTTCTCGCTGTTTTCCTCACGCTGGCAATTGGTATCTGTTTCGAGCGCCTCGCCATCAGCCCCCTTAAAGACGCGTCGCCCATAACCATCGTGATTATTACCATCGGGGCCAGTATTTTAATCCGCGGTCTCAGTATGCTCATCTGGGGCAAAGATACCTATGCCCTGCCTTCCTTCTCGGGAGATGCGGCCATCAACTTGAAAGGCGCAACCATCATGCCGCAGCATCTCTGGATTTTTGGCATCACGGTGGTCATCATCTTTTTCAACCGCCTATTCTTTTATCATACCATCTATGGGAAGGCCATGCGGGCCTGCTCTGTGAATCCCAGGGCCGCCGGCCTCGTGGGGATCAACGTCAAGGTGATGGTCCTTCTCTCTTTCGCCATCAGCTCGGCTTTGGGCGCCCTGGCCGGCATTATCATTGCGCCCATTACCATGACATCTTACGATGTGGGCATCATGTTGGGACTGAAAGGTTTTTGTGCCGCAATCATAGGTGGTATGGGTAGCGGCATGGGAGCCGTACTGGGGGGATTGATCTTAGGCATCCTTGAATCCTTAGGGGCCGGCATGATTTCTGCGAGTTATAAAGACGCCATAGCCTTTGTTGTGCTTTTGGCCATCTTGTTTTTCCGGCCCGGGGGTCTTCTGAGCCGCCGGGAGATAGAAAGGGTATAGGATGAAAAAGACGGATCGCATCCTGTTTGTCGCCTTTGCCTTAGGCATCCTTAGCCTCCCGATGATTTTGCAGGACAGTTACCTCCTGCACGTTTTCGTTTTCATCGGTATCCATACCATGCTGGCAGTGGCGCTAAACTTGCTCCTCGGCTATGCTGGGCAGATTTCCCTGGGACAAGGGGCCTTGTTTGGTTTAGGGGCTTACCTCTCGGCCATCCTCTCTACCAAGTACAGTCTAAATCCCTGGATTGGAATGCTCGTGGCCGCTTTTATCGTCTCGGTGATCGCGTACGTAGTCGGCTTTCCTATCCTCAAGCTCCGGGGGCATTATCTGGCCATGGCCACTTTGGGTCTCGGCATTATCCTTTACATCGTCTTCAATGAAACCGTGGAATGGACGGGCGGGCCTTCCGGGTTGCCAGGGATTCCCAATCTTAAGGTGGGCGCTTTGGTCTTCGATCAAGATCGGGCCAATTATTATCTGATCTGGGCCTTTGCTTTGGTGACCATGTTTTTGGCCTTCAACCTGTACCATTCTCGCATTGGCCGGGCCCTTAGGGCGGTAAGCGATTCGGAGGTTGCATCTCGCATGATGGGCATCGATGCCTGGGTACTTAAAGTGAAAATTTTTACGGTAGCCGCCTTTATCTCTTCCCTGGCGGGAAGCCTCTACGCCCACACGATGACTTTCATTGCCCCGGCCTCTTTCGGCTTTAACTTTTCGGTGGAGATTCTGACCATGGTGGTGGTGGGGGGATTGGGTAGTGTCTTCGGTTCGTTTCTCGGGGCGGCGATCCTTACCTTGCTGCCCGAATGGCTTCGGGTGTTCCAAGACTTGGACATCGTCATCTACGGCCTTCTCCTCATCTTGATTATGATGTTCATGCCGCAAGGCTTGGTGGGGATAATAAAGTTGCTTAAGGCCCGGGTCTATGCTGAAAATAGATAAGGTAAGCAAAGCTTTCGGTGGAATTGCGGCCTTGAGTCATGTTTCTGTGACCGTTGAGGAAGGAACGATAACGGGGATCATCGGTCCGAACGGGGCGGGAAAGACGACCCTCTTTAACATTGTCACCGGCCTTTACCCGCCGGATGAAGGAGAGGTTTATCTTCAAGCACAAAGGGTAACTTTTCTTCCCCCGGAGAAGCTGGTGCGCTTAGGCTTGGTCCGGACGTTTCAGAACCTGGAGCTGTTTGGGCGGATGACGATTTTGGAAAACGTCATGGTGGGGTTATACACGAAAAGTTCGGCCGGTCTTATGGCCTGCGCCTTGCGTTTGCCTAAGCAAAGGAGGGAAGAGGAGCGGGTTCGCCGCGAGGCGCTCAAATGGATTGATTTCTGTGGCCTGGCCGAGGTGGCGGAAAAAGAGGCCGCCAGCCTGCCCCTGGGCCAGGGGAGACTGCTCGAAATTGCCCGTGCCCTTGCGACCAACCCAAAAATCATCCTCATGGACGAGCCCGCCGCCGGTTTAAACACGAGAGAAACAGCGGCCCTCGCCGAGTTGATGAGGAAGATAAGGGAGATGGGTGTTACCGTAGTGCTCGTTGAGCATGATATGGAATTGGTGATGGAGGTCTGCGACCGCATCTCGGTACTCAATTTGGGGCAAAAGCTGGCCGAAGGGACGCCACGGGAGATACAGGATAACCCCGCTGTAATCAACGCCTATCTCGGGGAGGATTAATGCTCACCGTAAAGAATGTAAACACCTACTACGGTCAGCTACAGGCCTTGAAGAATGTTTCTCTTCACCTGAAGAAAGGGGAGATCGTCACCCTCATCGGTGCCAACGGAGCCGGAAAATCCACCCTCATCAACACCATTTCCGGTCTTACCCCCCCGAGGACGGGAACCATTGTCTTCGACGGCATAAACATTGCGAAGCTGCCGCCTTACCAGATCGTAGAACTCGGTATTTGCCAAGTGCCGGAAGGGCGCCAGATTTTCAAAGCCCTTTCCGTCTATGAGAACTTGGAATTGGGTGCTTACCTAAAGCTGCGCCGGGCAGGGGGGCGTTCGGCCTTTAGGGCGTCTGTCGAGCGGGTATTTGCCCTTTTCCCTCTCTTGTGGGAAAGGCGAGATCAACCGGCCGGTACCCTCTCCGGCGGTGAACAGCAGATGCTCGCCATCGGTCGGGCCCTTATGGCGCAGCCAAAGGTGCTTCTTCTGGATGAGCCCTCCATGGGGCTCGCACCCCTCATCGTAAAGGAGATCTTCTCGGTGATCCAGGCGCTCGCTCGTGAAGGGGGAACGACCGTCCTTCTTGTGGAGCAGAATGCCAAGGCGGCCCTGAAAATAGCCGATCGGGGTTACGTTCTGGAGACGGGAAAGGTCGTCATGGAGGGGGAGACGGCCGAACTAATGGAAAATAGAGAGGTAAAAAGGGCCTATCTGGGGCGGGAAAGAAAAGAAATTTGGGAGAGATGAAAATGGAGGGGAACATGAGAATCTGGGATCCATTGCATGAATCCATGGCCAGGGAGGATTTAGAACAGCTTAAGCTCGAAAGGCTCCAGGCCACTTTGAATCGCGTATACAAAAACGTTGTCCATTACCGTCGGCTTTTCAATGAAATATCCTTTGTGCCGGAGGATTTTCAGTCCCTCACGGATCTCAAAAAGCTGCCCTTTACCACGCGCGAAGACCTGCAGGCCAACTATCCTTACGGTATGTTTGCTGTCCCCTTAAGGGAAGTGGTTCGTCTCCATGCCGCCCCCGGCAAGACGTCTAAACCAATCGTGGTAGGGTACACGAAGAACGACATCCGAACCTGGGCCAACCTGGTAGCCCGGTTCATGGTGGCGGCGGGGGTAGATCGAGACGATGTGGTTCAAATCGCCTTTCTCTACGGGCTTCAAACGGGGGCTTTTGGCATTCACTACGGGGCAGAGGCAATCGGGGCTTCTGTCATTCCCATGAGCACAGGGAATACGGAAAAACAGGTCATGATTATGCAGGATTATAGGTCCACCGTGCTTGTCTGTACCCCCTCTTATGCATTGAGAATAGCCGAATTCATGGATGAACACAATATTAACCCCCGGGGATTGGCCTTAAGATTGGGACTTTTCGGTGGCGAGCCCTTCCCGGAGTCCACACGCGAAGAGATCGAAAGTCGCCTGGGCATTTCGGCCACCGATAACTATGGGGTGTCGGAAATCATCGGGCCGGGCATAGCGGGGGAGTGCATCCATAAAAGTGGACTTCACCTCTTCGAAGACGCCTTCTTGCCAGAAATCGTGGACCCCCAGACGGGGGAAGTGTTACCGGCAGGCAGCGTGGGGGAACTGGTCATTACCACCTTAAACAGGGAGGCCTTTCCCCTTATCCGTTACCGGACGGGAGATATAACCCGCCTCGACTATACGCCCTGTCCGTGCGGACGGACGATGGTTCGGATGGAAAAGCCCCGGGGAAGGGCGGACGATATGCTCATTGTAAAGGGAGTAAATGTGTTTCCCTCCCAGATGGAGGAAATCATCTCCTCCATCACCGGTGAGCGCCCCAACTTTCAAGTGGTGGTCGATCACCGCCCGCCCTTGGCCCAGGTGGAGCTCAAGATAGAAGTCACAGAAAAGATATTCGCCCTCGAGCTGCTGGAGCAGAAAAACCTTTTGGAGCGCTTGCAGAAAAGGATTCGTTCCGTCATCGGGATAAACACTTCCATCAGGTTGGTCGAACCGGGGAGCCTCGCGGGGGCGGCAAGTCGAGTCCGGCATATCTCATGAGTCGCTTCTTGCTATTTCTTCTCCTTCAGGGGTAACCCTTGCAGGTAGCGGGCCTGGAGGCGTTGCATCCCTTTTAACCAGCGGTCGTAGTCGGCTACCTTTCTTTGCATGTAAGTTTTCACTTCCGGGTGGGGCAGGATGAGGAACTCTTCCTTCCTTAAGCCTTCTACAACCTTTTCGGCCAGTTCTTCCGGTTCCATCAATCCATCCACGGCGGCCACACTGTCCTCTCCCGCCATGGCGGTCCTAACCGCCTGAGGGCACAGGGCAAAGATCCGAATTCCCTTTTCGCCATAGGTAATGTAGAGGTTTTCGGCCAGACCAACGGCGGCATGCTTGGTCACGGAATACGGCGTGGATCCTATCTGGCTCAAAAGCCCGGCCGCCGAGGCTGTAATCATAATAGCCCCCCTACCTCTCTCTATCATGCGCGGAATCAAGGCCCTACTTACATAAACGTGGGACATGACGTTTATTTCCCAGATGCGCTGCCAGTCCTCGTTTGGACATTCCACTCCCCCTCTTACGCCGATCCCGGCGTTGGAGCAAAAGAGGTCGATGGGTCCAACGTTTTTTTCCGTAAAGTCCACCAGAGAGATGACCTCGTTTTCCTTGCTTACATCACAACGGAAGGGGATGGCTCCGACCTGCTCGGCCACGGCCTTCACCGCTGGTTCGTTTACATCGGCGGCCACAACCCGAGCCCCCTCCTCGACAAAACGGTGGGTCAAGGCGGCCCCGATGCCGCTGCCAGCCCCCGTCACGACTACGATTTTCCCTTTCACTTCCATGAGCACTTTCCTCCCGAAATAGATTTACGGCTCTCATATAACATTTTCCCCTCTCCTTCTACGGGAAAACACTGGCGAGGTGGGAGGCTGATGTGCTAAAGGGCTTACAATTTTTTCGGGAGGGATGCAAACCATGGAAATCCTCGCTTTTAACGCCAGCCCCCGGCCTCATGGTAATACTTCACATATTGTAGCCGCCATGCTCGAGGGTGCCCGTTCCAAAGGGGCGCAAACATCGGAAATCCGCCTGCACGACCTTACCACCAGAGGCTGCCGCGGGTGCCTCGGCTGCCGGAAGACCCCCGGCATCTGTCATGAAAAGGATGACTTGAGCCCTTACCTCGAAGCCATCAAAACCTGTCGGGGTATGGTGATCGCCACGCCTATTTACATGTATCGCATCGCAGGGCAAATGAAGCTTTTGGTCGATCGTATCTATTCGCTCTATGCCAGCCGCGAGGGGGGAGGGTATTATTCTACCGTTCCCGCCGGGAAAACTTATGCCCTCGTTGTCTCTCAAGGGGCGCCGGATCCCGCCCAATACGAAAAGTCCCTTCGGTACCTAACGGGGATGACGGGTACCGGGCTGGGGTTCGAAGTTGTGGGGCGCATCGTTCATGCCAATAGCCATGAATCCCCCGCCGAAAAAGATGAGGCGCTCCTGGCCCAGGCTTACGAAATCGGCCGAAAGATGGTGAGATAAAAGCTCAAAAGGGTGGATGCAGGGTGTAAAGACAAACGATGCCCCCTTGGGCATTGGCTTCCGCGCGGGTCGGTTGTCCAGAGGCAACCTCGGTGATAAGACGGATGATTTCCTGCCCCACCTCAGAGAGTTCCCTTCCTTCCAAGACCTCTCCGGCGTTTACGTCCATATCGTCTCTCATGGACGTAAAGAGGCGGCTGTTACTGGCAACCTTGATGACCGGGCAAATGGGAAAACCGAGAGGGGTTCCCCTGCCCGTGGTAAAGACGATAATCTGACTGCCCGCGGCGGCAAGCCCCGGAAGGGATTCGGCATCGTATCCCGGTCCATCCATCAGTACCACCCCCGGGCGGGAGGGAGGTTCTCCGTAGCCCACCACCTCTACGATAGGACGTGAGCCTGCCTTCGTTATGCAGCCCAGAGACTTTTCCTGGATGGTGGACATGCCGCCGTCCATGTTTCCCGGGGCGATAACCAGAGAGGCCAGCGGGCCGAGGAGGTCCTTGGTGAGTTGTTCTGCCTCGGCGACCATCTCGACGGTCTTGGCCTTGACTTCTTCATCTATGGCGCGGCTGGCCAAGATATGACTGGTACCTATCATCTCCGTGTCTTCCGTAAGAATTACCGTCCCTCCTTCGTCAACGATCCAATCGGAGGCGATACCGACGGCCGGGTTGGCCGTCACCCCGGAAAAGGCATCCGACCCCCCACACTCCAGTCCGATCGTGAGCTTGTCCACTTGGCAAGGTGTGCGTGGGCACGATTTCGCGATCGATAGAAAATGGCGGCAGATCTCGGCCCCTTTTTCCGCCGCCTTCCGAGAGCCCCCTTTCTCTTGGACGTTGAACCACTGAACCGGTTTCCCGGAAGTTGCGATGATAGAGGCAAGGGAGTCGGCTTTAATGACCTCACACCCCAGCCCCACCACGAGCACGGCGGCCACATTCGGGTTCTTTCCCAAGTGGGCGAGCACTTTCGTATGCAGAGAGGCTTCGAGGGACCTGCCGCATCCATGGCCGTGGAAGATGGGCACCACTTCGGGAACCATTTTAGCTATGTTTGCCACCACCCCGTTCACGCAGGCCACAGATGGTATTACCACGACATGGTTTCTTACTCCCACCTTCCCGTCCGGTCGCACGTAACCCAAGAAAGTTGCACCCATCACGATCTCCTCCTATCCCATGTTGTGGGTGTGAACCCATTCTCCCCTTTTGATCGGGACCTTCGCCTGTCCAATAGCTTCCCCGTACTTGATGATCGTTTCCCCGGCCGGAATATCGCAGAGGGCAATTTTGTGTCCCACCGGTATATCACTTCTGGCCTTAAACGTGTGGCCTGCCGGGCAGGTTACCTCTTCCCCCTTTTTAATTTCCACCCTGGCGACACCCACGTTGTCCCGCCCGTTAATAATGATAATCGATGTTTTCCTGCTCATAGATGCACCTCTTATCGAGATCGTAAGCGATGAGATGGCCGTAGCCCTTCATTAGGTAGCAACATCCGTTATCAATATCAATCTTTTTTGACGTAAGGCCCTCGAGGATCTGCCATAAGGGGAGGGGCGTATGTCCGCAGACGAGGGGTTTCTCTCCCAGGTATGCGTTTCCTCGCCCCCATAACATATATTCTTCCCCTTGGGGGCCAAAGGGATCGGGCAGGGAAAAATTTATCTCTCCGTGGACGAAAAAGTAATCTTCCGTTTCGTGCCATAGAGGCAGGGTTTCCACGAATCTGAGGTAGGGATCCAGGTCGCAGTCGCCGAAACTCCTTTGGGTCGCCACCATTCCCATGTCCTGAAAGTATTCGTAATCGAACATCTTATAGCCCAGACCGCTTTTCATCGCTTTGAGCCACAGATCCTCGTGGTTGCCCTTCAAGGCGACAACCCGGCCGGGCAGATGCAGGATAGTATCAAGCACCCCTTTACTATCGGGGCCCCGATCTATGTAGTCGCCGAGGAGGTAAAGTTCATCCCCTTCCCGCAAATTTATTTTTTTGAGTAGTGCCCGGAAGGTGCGCGCACAGCCGTGGATGTCCCCGATGGCGTATCTCATCGCGTAAAGCGGTCCCTTTTGGTCTTGACATAACATTATAAACCCGTATGAGAATGGGGCAAAACTTTTTTAGGAGGGACCATGCTGGAGCGTATCGAAGGGAAGGTGGCGTGGGTTACGGGGGCCGGAACGGGCATTGGCCAGGCGGGGGCCATCGCCTTGGCCTCCCAGGGGGTTAAAATCGTGTTGTCCGGGCGCAGGCGCGCACCTCTGGAAGAAACGGCGGCCCTCATTAGCCAAAAGGGGTTAGAGGTGCTCATCGAGCCCCTCGACGTAAAGGACGAGGCTTCCGTTTATGCCGTGAGAGACAGAATCGTGGATCAATACGGAAGGATAGACATTTTGGTAAACAACGCCGGTACCAACGTCACGGAGAGGCACTGGGACGTGGTGACAGGTGAGAGGTGGAGGGAAGTCATAGACATTGATTTGAGCGGCGCTTTCTATTGCGCGAGAGCCGTTTTGCCCGTCATGAGGGAAAGAAGGGACGGCCTCATCATAAACATCTCTTCCTGGGCCGGTCGATTTTACTCTTACATCACGGGGCCGGCCTACAGTGCCGCCAAACACGGCCTCTTGGCCTTGAATGCCAGCATCAACATGGAGGAGTGTGTCAACGGAATAAGGGCCTGTGCCATCTGCCCGGGAGAGGTATGGACGCCCATTATCGACCGGCGCCCGGATGCCTTGCCCCAAGAAGAGAAAGAGAAGATGCTAAAGGCCGAAGACGTGGGGGAGGCAATTTTATTCGTCGCCCGTCTGCCTAAGCATGTGTGTATCAACGAGATGCTCATAAGTCCCACCTGGAACAGATCTTACGTGAATGATCCGGCAAGAAGGCGTGTATGAAATTAACGGGGTGGGCCTGTTTCTGAAAAAAAGGGGAACGGGCCTTCCCTTCCTTTGGACCCATGGCCTCCTGGGCAGTATGGAGCTGGAAGAGGAAACGGGGGTAATCGATTGGCCGCGGTTGGAGGCAGGGGCCTTGGTTCTTAAATACGATGTGCGCGGTCATGGCCGGTCTGAGGCCTCCCTTTTTCCCCGCGATTACCGGTGGGAGAACCTCGCTTACGATTTAGGGGGGCTCATTGACCGACTGGGTATCCAGGCTTGTGTCTTGGGAGGGCAGTCGATGGGGGCGGTCATTTCCCTTTTTTTGGCCTTGCTTATTCCCGAGCGTGTCCGTGGCCTTATCCTTGTTACCCCGCCTGCCCTGTGGGAGGAGGGTGTTAGGCACGGAGAGATTTATGAATTCGCCGCCCGGGTTTTAGCATCCGAGGGCATGGAAAAGCTCGTGGCCATGATGAAGGAAAGGCACGACCTAACAGATCGCCAGTTAATAGCAAGTCCTGAGATCACAGAGCGATTCGTGCAATCCCTTGTACGTCGCGACCCGCGAGTCGTTTCTGCCATTCTTCGGGGCGCGGCCGAAACGGGCTTTCCCCCCCGGGAAAGGCTTAAAGAGCTCCAGGTTCCCACCCTAATCCTCGCCTGGACGGAAGACGAGCTCCACCCCCTTTCCTCGGCCAAAGCATTGCATGGCCTCCTTGCGTCATCAAGGCTTTGGATCGCGAAAAGCCGGGCAGAAATCCATGACTGGAGCCGGTTGATAGGGGATTTTCTCTCCCAGGTACAAAGGGGCTACTCTTGACAGGTGGGGCAGTAGTAAGTGCCGCGTCCCCCGATTTTTCTCCTCACCACGGGTTGCCCGCAGCGCAGACAAGGTTCGCCTTCCCGGGCATAAACGTTAAGAAAACGCTGATTTTCCCCGGGGGCGCCAAAGAGATCGCGCCAGTCCGAAACGGTGGTTCCCCTCCGCCTTATGGCCCTCTCCAGGATGGTCGGGCCCACCTCCCAGATGGATCGCCATCGTGCCTCGTTTAGGTCGCACACCTTTCTTTCGGGAGAAAGGCGGGCGGCATGTAGTATCTCACAGGCGTATATGTTTCCCACTCCCGGAAACAAGCGTTGATCGAGGAGAAACTCCTTGATGGTTATGCGACGTCTCTTGGCCAGGGACATGATGGAGGGAAGGTTTGCTTCCTCGGGAAAGAGGGAAAAAGAGGCCCTCGAGGGCTGGCAGAGGGAAAGCATGGCAAAGCGGCGGGGATCGATGAGTTCTAAGGTGCCCGTGTCGAAGTAAAGGGCCAGGCGACTGTGGGCAGAGGGGAGAAAGTACCCCTCTTGCCACAAAAGACGCCCCGTCATGCGGAGTTGAAGAACCAACGCCCGCCGGGAGGAGAGGAGGAATTCGAGCCTTTTCCCCAGCCGCTTGACGGTTTCGATAACCTCGCCCGTAATCTCGGAAAGGTCTCCCAGGCGGGGATCGAAAGTATCTACCCCCCTGATGGGACGGCCTTCGATCAAGGGTTTCAATTGCCGACGAAGGGTTTCTACTTCCGGCAGCTCCGGCATTTCATCAATCCTCCCATCCGATGGGCTCGTAACCCCTTTCTTTCAGGCAGCGATTGACGAAGTTTTTATACACGGGACTGGGCTTGGAGGCCTTGGCCGTTCCCCTGACCAGACCCGCGGCCGCCCCGGCCGCCGCTCCCACGCCTAAGCCGCGGCCTAAGCTCCCGCGTACTGCACCGACGGCGCCACCGATGATGGCCCCTCCGGCCGCTCCTCCGGCGGTACTCTTGGCAATCTTTTCGGCCTCCTGAGATTTAATGTATTCATCCGCGAGGACCTTACACTCCTCGATATCTTGCTTGGCCCTCTCTTCTCCCACCGCCTTCAGGTGGGCATTGGGGTAGAGAACCGGCCCGGAGGTAGCACAGCCCCAGATAAGGAAACCGAAAAGGACAAGACTTAAAATCCGCATACTAATCTTTTACCATCTTGGCACCGAAAAATCCATCCGTTCCGTGAAGGTGGGGGAAGGTTCGAAAAAGGCCGTCTTGGCCTACCACTTTTACCAAGGCGTCCGAGGGGGGAACGAAGTGGAAGTTATCGTTTTGCTTTAGGAAAGAGGCGATCACCTCTTCATTTTCCTCTGCCATGAGGCTACACGTACTGTAGATGATGAAGCCTCCTTTTTTTACGCACCGAGCGGCAAAATTTAACATCCTTCCCTGAATGCGGGCAAAGTGAGCAAGGTCCTTAGCCTGGAGGCGCCATTTGATCTCCGGTGCCCGACGCAAGGTACCGGTACCGGAACAAGGCGCATCGACAAGGATGCGGTCGAACCGGTCCCGTAAATCACCGCTTGGTGGTCCCGTAGTGTCTATTGGCTTTACTTCCACAATGGAGACGCCAAATTTGGCGGCCTCCTTTAGAAGCCGGTTCAATTTTTCGGCCTGGTTGTCCGTCGCCAGTATCTTGCCCTCGTTTTTCATCAGGGCGGCCAGATGAAAGGTCTTTCCTCCCTGACCGGCACAGAGATCCAGCAGCTCCTCCCCCGGGGCGGGTGAAACGAGATAGGAGACCAGCTGAGAAGCCTCATCCTGGTAAAGGACCCAGCCTTCTTCGAAGGCCTGTGACTCCCTCAGACGCCCGGTAGGCCCTGCCACGATGAGCCCATCCGGGGAAAGGGGGGTGGCGGAGACGGAAAATCCTTCCCGGAGAAGCCGGGCTTTCGCTTCTTCTCTCGTAGCCTTTAACGTGTTCACCCTAAGCGTGACGGGAGGGGTACTGTTGTTGGCCTTGCATAGCTTGAGTGCCTCGTCCCATCCCCATCTCTTGACCCAGCGGTTTACGAGCCATGGGGGATGTGAATAGCGGGCAGAAATAAACGTAAGGTTGTAGGTAGTTTCCTCGGGGAGCCAATCCTCCCGCCTTCGGGAAAGGATCTTGCGCAGAACGGCGTTTACGAGTTTGGCCTGTGCCGGGGCAAGTTTCTTCGTTAAATCGACCGCTTCGTTTACCACGGCGTAAGGCGGTATTCTGTCGGTAAAGAGGAGCTGATAGACGGCCAAGCGCAGGATGTTCTGCGTGGTCACGGGTAGCCCTGACCACCCTCGGAGGTGGTGCTTCAGGATATAGTCGCAAGTGCCTCTCATGCGGAGGGTGCCGTAGGTGAGTTCCGTAAGCAACCTGCGGTCCCGTTCGTCCTGGATAACCCCGGCTTTTAGCTGGAAATCGAGGAGCTCCTCGGCGAAGGCACCTTGCTTCTCCACCTCCGAAAGAATGGAGGTGGCCACCGCTCTTACCGAACTTGCCATGTTCAGCCCACCTGTTCACCTAAACTTATTCTGTAGCCTCGGAGAAAGTCCTGGATGGGAAGCCTCTTTTTCCCTTCCAGCTGCACCTCTTTTAAGTAAACCCAACCGTCGCCGGCGGCCACGGGTAGCCCTTCGGGGGCGGGAGACCCGATGGTCCCGGGCGGTAAAGGATGAGTTTCTTTCTGGGAAGTCGCCTTATAGACCTTGAATATCTGCCCTTTAAGGTAGGTAAAGGCCCCCGGTGTGGATGAAAGGCCGCGAATTTTCCTTACTATCTCCTCGCTACCCTGGGACCAGTCGATCAAGGCATCTGCCTTTGTGAGGCGGGGGGCGTAGGTGGCGCCGTTTAAGGGCTGAGGTCGGGGGGTAATCTGGCCTGCTACGAAAAGTTCGATGGCTTCGATGAGTAGTTCGGCCCCCAAACGGGCCAGCCGATCGTGCAGGCGATCGAAAGTTTCGTCCGGTTCGACGGGTGTTTCCCGTTGCAGAAGGATAGGTCCAGTATCGACCCCTTCGTCCATCAACATGATTGTGACGCCCGTGACTTCATCTCCCCGCATGAGGGTCCAGTTGATGGGGGCCGGGCCTCGGTGGCGTGGCAGCAAAGAAGGATGCACGTTGAGGCACCCGTACGGTGGGTTATGGATGAGGTCGGGGGGTAAGATCTGGCCGAAGGCGGCGACGATAACCATATCTAAGTTAAGGGCTTTGAATGCCTCTAAAAAAGCGGGGTCCCTCACCTTTTCCGGTTGCAGCACCTTAAGGCCATGGGTTAGGGCCAGCTCTTTTACCGGGGGCGGCGTGAGTTTTTTCCCTCGTCCCTGGGGTTTGTCGGGTTGGGTAACGACGGCTACGATGGGATATCCCTTGTCGATTAAAGCCTTCAAACTGGGTAGGGCAAACTCCGGGGTGCCCATGAACAACAGGCGTGGTTTTTCTATCACCTTATTTCTCCTCATTTCATCTTTCTGATGCGTACATCTATCCCTTTTTCGTCTTTTAGCAGTTTGATCAGGCGCGATACGTCCGTGTCTCCCAAGTGGTATGGATAGAGGATGCGGGGACGGAAGGCGCGGGCTGCGTCGGCAACCATCTCGGGGGTCATGGTGTAGGGGAGGTTCATGGGCAAGAAGGCGATGTCGACCCCTCTTAGGGCTTTCATTTCCGGGATGTTTTCCGTGTCTCCCCCTATGTATACCCGGGTTCCCTTGAAGTTTACGAGGTAACCGTTTCCTTCCCCCTTGGGGTGGTAGGGAACCCCGGAAGGCTGTAAATGAACGATGTTATAGGCAGGGAGGGCGGTAATCTTGATCTCGAAAAAAGTCCTTTCATCCCCGTTTTTCATGGCGTGAGCCCCGTTTAGGTAGCGGGCGCAAGCGGTATTGGTCAAGATGATGGTGCCTTTTTTCCTGATCACCTCTATCGTCCGGGGATCGAAGTGGTCGTAATGCTCATGGGTGATGAGGATGAGGTCGGCCTTGGGTAGTTGGGAATAATCTCCGTACCGGCCCACCGGGTCAATATGGATTACCTTCCCCCCCCACTCCATGCAGACAGAGGCATGGCCGATGAAGGTAATCTTGAGATCCCCATGGGGGGTGGAAATGACGTCCACTTCATAGGCGAAAAGCGAGGAAGAAAGGAGGATGATGGCGATGATAGTCGCCCATTCCAAATATTTTCTCCTTTTCATGGCGCCCTTTTCTCCTTTCTTTTTTTATTGACCTGCATTTTACCGCAAACGGGCGCCTAAAGGAAAGGTCTCATCTCGTATTGACCCGTATGGTATAATAGAGGAAATTTTGCGAGGGGTGTGCTTATGGCCCATAAGAAACCCGAAAGAAGAAAGGAATTGGATCGCCGTCGGCGGCGTCGGGAAAAGAGGCTCAAAGCCCGGGCAAAAGAGGCGCGTCTCAACAAAGTTTCTTGATTAGAGATAGGATAGCACTTTTTCCATCCTCCTTGCCTCGCGCACAAAGAGGGAGACGAGCTTCATGTCCTTGCGAAAGCGAAGGGGACGCCCCCTTTCGTCGAGGACATTGGTGCGGGTGCAGCTGTCAACCCCGGCCGGCCTTACGTATCTAATGGCCTCTGCCACGTTGTCAGGGCCCAGGCCGCCGGCCAGTATGACGGGGCGAGGACTTAAGTCCACGATTTCACGGGCAAGGGCCCAATCACAGATCTCACCCGTTATCCCTACAAAGCCGCTTACGGGTTGCTCTCCTTCTTGTAACGTATCGAGGAGAAAGAAATCCGTATAAGGCGCCAACGTACCGATGACTTCCTCGATGTGGCCCGCGAGTTCTCGGCTTGTGCGGCCTGGGCGAGGGAGGCCTATTGATCTTATGATGCCCAAGGAGGGAAATTTTTCCTTTACCTCCGCCTGAATCCGGACGAGGTTCGGAAGTCGGCTTAAAGGGCCGGCCAAGCCTCCCGAAGAAGGAGAGATAGCTTCGCAAAAATGGACAAAATCGGGCTGGAAATAGGAAAGGGCATGGAAGATGGCGAAAAGATCGGAGAAGAGAGGAATGATCACGCTTTTTTTGCCTTCTGCCTGTACGGCCTTTACCGTTTTCAGGAGGTAGGGCCATGGAGGGTCATCGGGCGAGTCAATGACCGTCCCCACATGGTCCACCCCCGCCTCTATGAGGGGGCGAACTTCCCTCGCCTCTTGAATTTCGTATATCTGGACGATGATGCCGTTCATGGGTTCTTCAATACCATCGGGCCTGCCCTCACGCAAGAAAACTAAATTTCCCTTTTCCTCTTCGGTCTCTTCATGTATTATCGCGCAAAACAAAGAGGAGATCTGCTCAAATGGAGAGAATATTTACCTTCACCGGGGCACAAAAAATAGTGTTCGGATGCGGCGCGCTACAAAAGTTGACCGCGTTTCTTACGGAGCTGAAAATTTCCCGCCCCTACGTGGTTATGGACCCCGCCCTGAGAAAGGTGGGCATGACGGAGCGCCTGGAAAAGTTGTTGAGTGCCGGGGGCTTTAAGTACGCCCTTTTTCAGGAGGTGGAGGCCGAACCACCCTTGGAAAGTGCCGATCGGTGTGCCCAAGCCGCCCGTCGCCACCAGGCCGACGGGGTGATCGGCATCGGGGGCGGCAGCGCCATGGATCTCGCCAAGGCCGTCTCCGTTCTTGCCCCCCATAAGGTGCGGGCCGAGGTGTATTTAGGGTTGAACAAGATCCCCCAGGCGGGGCTGCCGAAGGTCATGGTACCCACCACTGCCGGGACGGGCAGTGAGGTCACCTTTACGGCCGTCTTCAGGAGGAAAAATTTACAGAAGAAGGAGGGCATGAACAGCCCCTACCTTTACCCGGAGCTGGCCCTCTTGGATCCCGAGCTCACCCTCAGTTTGCCGCCGGAAGTAACGGCCACCACCGGTCTGGATGCCCTTTGCCATGCGGTGGAATCCTATACGTCCATTCAGGCCTCCCCCATGAGTGAGCTTTTCTCTCGAGAGGCGATTGCCTTGATTGGGGAGAACTTGCGAACCTGCGTTCACAACGGTCAGGACATCTCTGCCCGCTCGGCTATGTTGCTCGCCAGTCTTTATGCCGGCTTGGGGCTGGCCAATGCGGGGGTTACCGCCGTCCATTCCCTCTCCTACCCCCTCGGCGGCAAGTATGGAATTCCCCATGGCCTGGCCAACACCGTTCTTTTGCCCCATGTGATGGCCTATAACCTGCCGGCCGCCCTGGAAAAATTTGCGGACGTGGCAGCCCTCTTGGGCGAGGTGACGGAAGACCTTTCCCTGCGGGAAGCAGCGGAGATGGCGGTCGAAGCCGTCTATCACCTGATCGAAGATTGCGGGATCAATGTATCCCTGGAAGATCTGGGGATTCGGGAGGAGGCCTTCCCCGAGCTGGCGGAAGCCGCCCTCACGGTTACCCGTCCCCTCCAGAACAATCCTCGACCGGTCAAATTGGAGGATGCGATAAATATTTACCGCGCAGCCTTTTAGATTTCTACGCAGAAGGAGGAAGGGAAAAATGCCTGGATACGAAGTGTTCGGCACAGAAGAGAGAAAAGAGGTCATGGACGTCCTGGAGACGGGCGTCCTCATGAGGTACGGTTTCGATCAGGAAAGAAAGGGCATTTTCAAAGTTCGCCAGTTCGAAGAGGAATTTGCCCGCTATCTGGGCGTTTCTCATGCCCTGGGGGTTACGTCCGGTTCGGCGGCCCTGAAAGTGGCGTTGACGGCGATGGATGTATGCCCCGGTGATGAGGTCATCGTTCCCGCTTTCACCTTTATCGCCACCTATGAAGCCGTTTTGGAAGTGGGCGCCATCCCCGTAATGGCGGACATTGACGAAACCCTCAATCTCGATCCCGCGGCTATCAAGGCCTGTCTTACCCCTCGGACGAAGGCCGTGATTCCCGTTCACATGTGTGGTGCCGGGGCCCGCATCAGGGAAATAGTGCAGGAGGCGAAATCCCATGGCCTTTTCGTACTCGAGGACAATGCCCAAAGTTGCGGCGGCTCGGTGGGGGGGAAGAAATTGGGCACCTTTGGGGATATGGGGATCTTTAGCTTCGACTATTACAAGACCATAACCACCGGCGAAGGAGGCCTCGTGGTCACGGATAACAAGACGTTGGCCGATCGCGCCGAATGGTATCACGACCACGGCCATGACCACAATCCTCAGGTGAGTCGGGCCATGGAGGGACGCACGATCCTCGGTTTCAACTTTCGCATGAACGAACTTCAGGGAGCGGTGGGATTGGCCCAGTTGCGAAAGCTCGATTCGATCATCAGGCAACAAAAGAAGAATAAGGCCTTGATCAAGGACATGCTAAGCAGGGTTGCCGGCGTAAAATTTCGTGAGCTCGTCGATGCGGAGGGGGACACGGCCACCTTCCTTGCGTTCAACCTGCCCACAGAGGAAAAGGCCCTCACCTTTCAACGGGCCTTGGCAAAAGGTGGGTGCGAGACGGTTTGTTTCAAACACAACAAGTGGCATTACGTGCCGAACTGGGAACATTTCCTGGGCTTTTCCACGGCCAATTCTCAAAAATGGCCCTTTACCAACCCTAACTATCAGGGAGGGAAACCGGATTATGGGCGCCACCGTATCCCCCGGGCAGAGGACCTCCTGGGCAGGACGCTGTTTATGCCCATCTCCATTGTTATGCCGGAAGAGCGCATGAAAAAGATAGAACGGGCCATCGAGCAGGCGGCAAAAGAGATTTGATTCGAGGGGGCTTATCATAATGATTGTCGTTACGGGCGGGGCGGGGTTTATCGGCAGTGCCTTTGTCTGGAGACTCAACCGGGCGGGGATAAAAGATATCGTAATCGTTGATCGCTTGGGCAACGGTGAGAAATGGAAGAACTTGGTCAAGCTCCGCTATAGGGATTTCTATCACAAAGACGCCTTTTTGCGTCTCGTGAAGGAAGATGCCGTTCCCTTTTCGGTGGAGGCGGTCGTGCACCTCGGGGCCTGTTCCAACACCATGGAAAGGGATGCCGATTATCTGTGGGAAAATAACGTCCGGTATTCCCAGTATTTGGCCCGCTGGGCCCTAAAGCGGGATATAAGGTTCATATACGCCAGTTCCGCGGCAACTTACGGCGATGGCTCCCGTGGATTTTCCGACGACGACGAGACGACCCGGTTGCTGAAACCCATCAACATGTACGGTTACTCGAAGCAGGCCTTCGACCTATGGATTCTCGACCACGACCTGAGTCGTTTGGTGGTGGGTATAAAGTTTTTCAACGTCTTCGGCCCCAATGAGTATCATAAGGGGGAGATGAGGAGCGTAGTTCACAAGGCGGTGGGGCAGGTCCTGGCGGAAGGGAAGGTGAGGTTGTTTCGATCCTACCGCCCGGAATACGAAGACGGGGGACAGAAGCGTGATTTCATCTACGTGAAGGACTGCGTAGATGTCCTCTGGTGGCTTTTGCAGCATCCGGAAGTCACGGGCATTTACAATCTGGGAACGGGTCGAGCCAGGACGTGGAACGACCTCGTCTATGCCATTTTTTCCGCCCTCCAGCGCGAGCCGGTAATCGAATACATCGATATGCCACCCGGTTTGGAGAGGCAATACCAGTATTTCACCGAAGCGCGGATGGAGAAATTGCAAGGTACGGGTTGCCCCCTCTCCTTCTCTTCGTTGGAGGAGGCCGTATCCGATTACGTGCAGGGTTACCTTACCTCCGACGACCCTTACCTCGGTGGCGAAAATACTCGTCAATAGAGGAGAAAGCTACCTCCACCATGAGTTCGATGTCCTTTTCCTCCACGCAGTAAGGGGGCATGAAGTAGATGACGTCGCCTAAGGGACGTAAGATTACCCCTCGGGAGAGGGCCAGGCGGTATACGTTGTAGCCCACGCGCTCGGTCCAGTCGAAGGGGGCCTTCGTCATGCGGTCTTGGACGATCTCTATGGCGCAAATCATGCCCGTCTGCCGAAATTCCCCGATGTGGGGATGCCCTTCGGCCCGGGGGCGGGCAAGTTCACTGATCAGGCGGGCCTTTTTTTCGTTCATTCCGAGGACGTCCTCTTCTTCGAAGATACGTAAGGTTTCTAAGGCGCAGGCGCACGCAAGGGCATTGCCCGTATAGCTGTGGCTATGGAGGAAGGCTTTGAGCTCCTT
Organism: Syntrophales bacterium; assembly: GCA_035358955.1. Lineage (GTDB taxonomy): Bacteria > Desulfobacterota > Syntrophia > Syntrophales > UBA8958 > JAOAFE01. The sequence continues at coordinate 140,994 of DAORXN010000001.1, forward strand.
ATATTCGCCGTAAAAAGCCCGATAGATGTCCTCCTTCACCAAGACTACAGAAAGGGGCAGATAGCCACCCGAAATACCCTTGGACAGGCACATGATGTCCGGAGAAACCCCGGCATGTTCGCACGCGAACATCTTTCCCGTGCGACCAAATCCCACAGCGATCTCATCCGCTATGAAGTGAAGGCCATGGCGATCGCAAAGAGCCCTCAGTTTTGTCAAGTATCGGGGGGAATACATTTTCATGCCTGCGGCACACTGGACGATGGGTTCGATGATTACGGCGCAGAGTTCCTCCTTGTGGGTGTTTATCATCTCTTCCATGGTGGCAAAACATTCGGCGTCACAAGTATCTCTTTCCTTTCTTAGGGGGCATCGAAAGCAGTCGGGCCCCGGTATTTTTACCGTGTCAAGGAGGAGGGGTTTGTAAATCCGACTGTAGAGGTCGATGTCACCCACCGAGAGGGCGCCCAACGTTTCTCCATGATAGGCATGGGAAATGGCAGCAAAACGTGTCCTTTTTGTCTCCCCCCTCTGCTGATGGTAGTGGAAGCTCATCTTAAGGGCAATTTCCACGGCAGCAGAGCCGTTGTCGGCAAAGAAGACCCGCGTTAGACCCGGGGGAGTAATATTTACGAGCCTTTCGGCCAGTTCAATGGCGGGTTTGTGGGAAAAGTGGGAGAAGATAACGTGTTCCAACTGGTCGGCCTGGGCCTTCAAGGCCCTATTTATGCGTTCGTTGCTGTGACCGAAAAGATTTACCCACCACGATGAAATGGCATCCAGATAGGCCTTCCCCTCGAGGTCATAGAGATAAGCCCCTTTCCCATGAGAGATGATAATGGGCGGATACTCTTCGTAATCCTTCATTTGCGAGCAAGGATGCCATATGAACCTGAGGTCTCTTTCCTGCCAGTCTCTCATGGGCCTTTACCCCTTAATTTCATCTCTCGCGCTACCTCCCCGATGGCCTCGACGGTGGATTGTAAGTCTTCCCACGTGTGGGTAGCCATCAGGGAAATCCTCAATCGGCTGGTGCCTGCCTTCACGGTGGGTGGGCGCAGGGCAGGGATGAAAATGCCCCTCTGCCAGAGCCTTTGGCTGAATTCTACCGTTTGGGTGGCTTCACCTATAATGATGGGTATAATGGGCGTTTCCCCCTTTAAAACGGGTAACCCAATGGCGACCAGTTTTTCCCGCATCCACCTCGCTTTTTCTAAGAGCTCTCTTCTCCTTTCCGGTTCACTTTTCACGATGCTCAGGGCAGCAAGGGATACGGCACAGGAAGCCGGATTCAAGGCCGTGGAAAAAATGAAGCTCCGGGCCTTATTTATAAGATATTCTATTAGAACGCCTTTTCCCGCGATAAAGCCCCCTTCGCTGGCCAGGGCTTTGCTGAACGTGCCCATCTGGATGTCTATCTCTTGTGACAAGTTGAACAAGTCGGCCGTTCCTCCCCCGTGTGGCCCCAAAACCCCCGTGGCGTGGGCATCGTCTACCATCAGCACGGCTTTTTCTTCTCTGGCCAGGGCGACCAAGTCGTCGAGGGGGGCCATGTCTCCGTCGACGCTGAAGACGCCATCGGTTACGATCAGGGCCGGTCGGCCCCGATAGTGGGCCATCTTTTCCTTGAGGTCTTTTACATCGCCATGGGCGTAGATCACCACCTCTCCTTCGCTCAGCCGGCAGCCGTCCACGATGCTCGCATGATTCAGTTCATCGGAGAAGATGACCCATTCCGGGCCGGCCAGGGCGGAAATGGTGCCCACATTGGCCATGTAGCCCGTATTGAAGACGAGAGCCCTTTCCGTTCCTTTAAGGTGGGCGACTTCCCTTTCCAGTTGCCGGTGAATTTCGTAACTACCCGTCGTGAGGCGCGAGCCACCGGTCCCTACACCGTAAGATGCTATTGCTTCGTAAGCGGCCTGCTTCAATCTGGGATCTGAGCATAGGCCGAGGTAGCTATTGGAAGAGAAAAGGAGGAACTCTCTCCCCTCGATCATGACGCGGGGGCCTTGGGGAGAGGCAAGATATTTGGGTTCGCGGTAAAGGCCGCGCCCTTTGATGGCCGCCAACTTTTGCGTTAGGTAGTCGGCAAAGTTCATCTCTTTTCCGTGTGAGGGAGGGGCTTCAGGATGGAGTTTAAATCGTCTTGGGTAAGGCAACGATCGAAGACGGGCAGGATCTGTTCCGTCTCGAGGGCACTTAAGGGGGGAATCACGTAAATGTTCTTTAACCCCGTAAGGTGCCGGAGCACGCTTACGTTTTCCACCTCGAGGGGCAAGCCCTGATATTGGTTGATGAAGAGCGCCGTGATGGAAAGCCCTTTATCCCGGGCCAGATGAAGGGTGAGAAGCGTGTGGTTGATCGTGCCCAACCCCGCCCGGGCCACGAGCAAACAGGCAAAACCCAGTTCGGAGATGAGATCGTACTGCATAAATCCTTCTTCATTTAACGGAACGGCCAGCCCCCCGGCCGCTTCCGCCACGATCACCTCGTAATGTTCCTTTAAGTAGGCAAGAGAGTTTTTTATCTTTTGCCGTAAGATGGGTCGCGCCTCCCAACGGGCGGCCAGATGAGGGGCGACCGCTTCCCGATAGGCGAAAGGAGACACTATTTCTTCTTTTTCCCCCACACCGGAGATGCGTTGGACAAAAAAGGCATCGGCAGGGTGGAGGCCCGTTTCGTCTTCAATCTGGCCGCTGGATACAGGCTTGAAATAGGCAGCGCGTAAGCCACGCCTCGAAAGCAGAGTCATCAGGCCGGCGGCGACGACCGTTTTCCCCACTTCCGTATCGGTTCCGATGATATAGACACCCCTTACCATTGCTTGCCTCGCCGAGATCAGTAAGCGATAAAGATACAGTTGTTTCCGTGAAAAGTAAAGGATGGGAAAGGGAGGCTCCTTGCGGTGGGACGAAGATGATGATATGTCTCGTCAAAACCGTAAGAAAGGATGGCAAGATGGGTACGGATAACTGGGTGTTTCTGGAGGTGATAGAGTGGTTCGATGAAACTGGCCGGGAGATGGTGCATCGCATTCCGGAGGGTGGGTCGGGTGAAATTAAATGGGGTGCCCAGCTGATCGTGAGGCAGTCCCAGGTGGCTGTTTTCTGCTATAACGGCCGGGCTTACGATGCCATCTATCCCGGTCGCCATACCTTGAAGACGGGTAACATCCCCTTACTGACCAAGGCGCTATCCGTCCCATGGGGGTTGACGAGCCCTCTTAGGGCCGAAGTATGGTTTGTCAACATGAAAGTCTTTGCCAATCTAACCTGGGGCACGCGGGACCCCGTCGCCTTTCGGGACCGGGAACTGGGGTTGATAAGACTGAGGGCCCACGGGGTGTTTAATATCCACATCGTGCAGCCCGTTCTATTCATAAACACGATGGTGGGTACCCAAGGCATCTATACGACGGCGGAGATAGAAGATTATATGAACCAGGTCATCGTCTCCCGGTTCAACGATATGATGGGAGAGAAGATGAATACCGTCTTCGATCTCCCCTCCCGCTACCAGGATTTGTCCGATGATTTGAGTCATGTTCTAAAAGAAGATTTCGGCCGATTCGGCCTTGCGCTCGATGCCCTTTACATAAATGCCATTACACCTCCCACCGAGGTCCAGCAGGCCATTGACGATCAGAGCAGGCTGGCCGTTTTTGACGATGTAAACAAGCTACTGAAGATGAAATTGGCTATGGCGATGGAAAGGGCAGGAAATCAAAGCCAAGGGACGGGGGCAGGGCTGGGCATGGGCATGGGATTAGTCATGCCCGCCGTGATGGCTGGCGTGTTCGCGTCCGAGACGAAGGAAAAGCTCTCTTGCCCTGATTGCGGGGAGAGTATACCTCAGGCGGCGAGGTTCTGCCCTTTTTGCGGTCACCAAATTCTTGTCATCAACCGATGTGCTTACTGCGGCAAGAACCTGCCGGCCCGTGCCCGGTTCTGTCCCATGTGCGGTAAACCGGTGGGGGAGAAGCCCACAGTTCGTATCTGTTCTTCCTGCGGTGCAGAAAATCTGCCCTTTTCCGTTTTCTGCAATCAGTGTGGAAAAAGGCTCTAACCCTTTAGCCCACTTGAGAATCGAGGGAAAGCGTGTCCCCCAGGTTACATTGGGAAATCGAGCATGAATGTCCTCAATGTGGTGCCCCTGTGACGCTAAAAGAGGGGGACCGTATCTTGACCTGTAATTTTTGCCGAACCCGTTTGTATCTTGTGGCGCGCCATATGTTTCGCTACTACCTGCCCAGTGCTGATGCCCGATCGGACGAGATGTTTTTTTTCCCTTATCATCGCATCAGGGGTTTGAGTTTCTCGATAGGTCTCGATGGGATTCAAGCCCGCTACGTAGACATGAGCCATCGCTTGTTCAATGTGCCTAATCTGCCCCTCTCCCTGGGCGTGCGGCCTCAAGCCATGACCCTGCGTTTGGTCGAACCTCAGATGGAGGGAAAATTTGTCATGCCCTCGTCCGGCAGCCCTTTTTTGAAGCAGGAAAAGTTACCCGGCGAAAGGTTTATCGGTGAAACGGAGAGCATCATCTACTTGCCCACTTACGTAAGGGACGGACGGCTTTACGATGGCCTGTTGGCGAGGCCTCTTGCTGTTTGGGATGCAAGTTCATTTTTGGTGTTTGAGGCGTGTCCTCCATGTGAGATAAGATATTTGGCCACTTTGTGCCCCAACTGCGGCGGGGATTTAGAAGGTAAGGGGGAGGCCGTAGCCCTCACGTGCCCCAACTGCCAGACGGCGTGGATCTGTAAGGAGGGTAGGCTTTTACCCCTATCCTTTGGACTTTGGCAGGTGGCCGATGAGGTGGTTTATTGGCTTCCTTTCTGGCAGTTAAAGGTAAACATTTCTGGCCTGAGCCTGGATTCTCATCCTGCTCTCCTCGAATTTGCCAACTTGCCCCCCCGGACGGAAAAAAACTCTAAAGAAGACGGGCTATACTTTTGGGCCCCCGCTTTTAAATTGAATCCCGAGCATTTCCTGAGGTGGGCCCGCCAGATGACCATATTTCAACCCCGGGTTTCGCTTACTATCCACCTGAGGGGAAAGAGTCTTTATCCCGCAACCCTACCCGTGGAAGAGGCCTTAGAGATCATTCCTGTAATGCTTGCCGAATTGGTGAAGAACAAGCAAGCTTTCATTGAAAAGACCTTGCCCGGGCTTATGGTGGACCTTAAGGAAGTAACCCTCGTGTATCACCCTTTTAGGGAAAGGAAAGGTGAACTGGTACATCAGTCAATGGGTCTCGTTATCCAGCGAAACGCCCTTGAATTCGGTTTTCATCTATAGTGGGAAGGGCAAATGAGCGGGCTTGACGTGACTAATTCTAAGTTACGTGGTAGTTTCGAAAAACTTTTAGGCGCAGGTGAGTACATTTTGGGTAGGCTTAGAAAGGGATTAAAGGGGGTTATTCTGACTCTTCTTTTGACTTTTTGGGGATACTTTCCCCCTGTTTGTGCTTCCCCGGTCGATGAAGGGCATTTTTTTGCTGCCTTGAAGGCACGGAGTCATCAATACGGATGGAATGATTTGCGCATCTCCGATCTGCCCTGGGAAAGTTACCGGAAATCGGCGGGAGGGTATCCTTTGGTATTTCTACGGCTCGGCGATGACGTTAAAAATTGCGTCCTCTTTTTGGGCGGGGTGCATGGCGACGAGGCACCTGCCGTCTACCTCACATTCATGCTGGCCCAGTATCTTCGGGAACATGCCGAACTTACGCGGGGCAAATGCATCATCGTTGCACCACTCGTTAACCCCGATGGTTTCTTGGCCGAACCGCCGAGTAGAGTAAATAGCCGCGGAATAGACATTAACCGTAATTTCCCTACCCGTGATTGGTGGCGGGAGGCTAATCATTGCTGGCGGATGAAGGCCAAAGGTTTAAGACGCTACTATCCCGGCAGGAGACCCGCCTCCGAGCCAGAGACGCTTTTCCAGGTTGCACTCATCCATCGGTTCAAACCCTATAAGATCTTGAGCATTCACTCTCCCCTCAACTTCTTCGATTACGATGGCCCCTCTACTGACCTCGACTCCTTCGAAAAATGGATGGAAAAGATGGCCAGCGAGGCCAATCACCCGTTGAAAAAGTTTGGGTATTTCCCCGGCTCCTTGGGGAATTACGCCGGTCACGAACGAGGGATCTTTACGGTGACCCTCGAACTCCCCAGTTCTGACCCGAAGGAGGCAAGGAATTACTTTAGGCGGTTCCAGACGGTTTTTATGAAATTCATAGACCTGCCGGTATGGGGGGTACCCTCTCCTAACCGCTAAGGGTCGGGCAAATCGGGGCCGTGTCATCGGTTGCTTGACACTTAATGAAGAGACGTTAGTTTATCTTAAAAAGACAGGAGGTTGAAAGATGAGTAAATCCATCAAAGGTACCCAGACGGAGAAGAATCTACTTGCGGCCTTTGCCGGTGAATCCCAGGCTAGGATGAGGTATACGTACTTTGCCAGTCAGGCCCGAAAAGAGGGTTACGAACAGATCGCCAATATTTTCCTCGAGACGGCGGAAAACGAAAGGGAGCATGCCAAGGTGTTTTTCAAGTACCTCGAGGGGGGAGAAGTGGTCATTACGGCTGGCTATCCGGCCGGCATCATCGGGGACACCAAGACCAATCTGGAGCAGGCGGCCAATGGCGAGCTTCACGAATGGAGTACCCTCTACCATAACTTCGCCGAGGTGGCCAGAGAGGAAGGGTTTGCCGAGGTCGCACGATCTTTTGAACAGATTGCCAAGGTGGAAAAATTTCACGAAGCACGCTATCGCAAGCTCATTGAAAATATTGAAAAAGGAGAAGTGTTCAGGCGTGCGGAGGTGAAAAAGTGGCACTGTACGAACTGTGGATACGTGCATGAAGGCACGGAAGCCCCGAAGGTGTGCCCTGCCTGTCTCCATCCCCAGAGTTACTACGAAATCCTGGCCGAGAACTATTGATGAAAAAAGGGGGCACCGAAGTGCCCCCTTTAACTTGGATTACTTTAACCTTACGCCTTTTCCTTCGCCGCATTCTGCCCAGCGATGCGACCGAAGACGATGCAGGTAGCCATGGCGACACCACCCAGACGTACGGCACCGTGGACGGCTCCCACGATTTCCCCGGCGGCATAGAGCCCAGGGATGGGTTTGAAATCAAATCCAATTACGCGGGCTTCCGTATCTGCATAGAGGCCCCCCATGCAGTAATGGACTTTGGGCCACAGCCTCGCGGCGTAGAAAGGCGGGGTGGCGGTCGGTTGTGCATCGGGGAAGATCATGCAGCCTAAATCTTCGTCTTTCTTCTTCTCCACGAAGCTGTTCCAACGTTCAATTTGCGCGAGGAAGTCTGCTTCCGGTATGCCGTAAAACTTGGCCAGTTCTTGCAGGGTATCGAATTTCTTGATGGCCCCCGATTGCAGCCCCTTCTCCAGGGCGTCGGGGAAGACCTGCTTCTTTACCGCATAGGAATCCCCCATAATGATAACCGGATGCCCTAAGAGGATGATGGCATCCGCCCGTTCCTTCCGGTTGCCCGTTTCCTTGAAGAATCTCTTCCCCGTCTTGGGATCGATCATGGGGCCGTAGCCCACGAGGCGTTCACAGAACAGAGGCACGTATCCGAAGCCCTTTTCATCCGGGCTGGTCCAGGGACCCAGTTGGATCCAATCCAGGTGAACGGTCATGGCTCCGGCCTGCCCGGCAGCCAGCAGGGCTTCTCCTGTAGCCCCGGGCTGGTTCGTGGAATCGAATCTTTCATCGAGGCGGGGGTCATGGACGAGGCGGAGCCTAATATCCCTGGAAAACCCTCCCGCCGCCAAGACAACGGCGCGTTTTGCTCTTATGAAGGCCCTCTTCCCCGAAGATTCGTCCGGAAACTTGTAATCCCTCTTCACTTCTGCCCCGACGATGCGTCCGTTCTTGTCGGCGATTAAGCGCATGAGCTTGGTCTTGTTTTCCAGGCTAACCCCCAATTCCCGGGCTTTCTTCAGGAGCTTGTTCACGAGCTCCGAGCCGGAGGCGTTCACCGTCTGGTGAGAACGCTTGACGGAATGCCCACCGTGGTAGGTTAAGCGGGCAAAATTGGCCCCTATGTAATTCATACACCATTCGAGGGCCTCGTTTGATTTCTCCGCCACGAGCTTTGCCTTGTCCACGTGGTTCAAGTAGAGGCCCGCTTTTAGCATGTCTTTTAGCATAAGCTCCGGAGAATCTTTGATTCCCGCCTCTTTCTGCATCTTGGTCCCGGCGGCGGAAAAGTCTCCCCCGTTGATGATAGAATTGCCCCCGAAAACGGGCATCTTCTCTATCACGAGGGTTTTGGCCCCGGCGTTCTTCGCTTCGATAGCCGCGGCAAGTCCCGCGAAGCCACTCCCTATGATGAGCACATCCGTTGTGGTATCCCATTTCTTCGGAAGAGTTCCCGCCGCGGCTGCCGCCGGGGAAGGGAGGGCGAAGCCACCCAACGCCGTGCCTGCAATCAGCGCCGTAGAGCCCACGGATTTGACAAAATCTCGCCGCGTCAGATTGCCCCAGACCTTTTTGTTTTCCTTTTCTTGCTCGCTCATAGGAAACCTCCTTCGATCGTTCTCGGATTTACCTTTACTACTTTTGTGGAATACCCTCAATTGATATTTCTTCCCGGACGTGATAGATTTTTTTTATGGGCAAGGATGGAAGTTTCCAGATCGCAACGTTCAACGTCAATTCCCTGCGGAGCCGACTGCCTCTGGTGCTCGATTGGCTTGAAAAGCATCGCCCCCATGTTCTTTGCCTCCAGGAGACCAAGGTAGCCGATGATAAGTTCCCTTGGGATGCCTTTACCGAAGTGGGGTACCACGCTTTCTTTCGGGGCAGCAAACAGTATAATGGGGTGGCGACCCTTTCTTGGGCGCGACCGGATTACGTTTCTTTCGGCTTTGATGACGGGGGGCCCCGGGATGAGGATCGCCTCCTTATAACCCGCTTCGGTGATCTAACCGTGGTAAATACCTACGTGCCCCAGGGAAGGGAAATGGGCACGGAGCACTTTGTCTATAAACTCGAGTGGTTTCGCCGACTAAAGGCCCTTTTTTCTCAAAAATTCTCCCCTCACGAGAAGGTGATTTGGTGTGGGGACTTGAACGTAGCCCGCGAGTCCATAGATGTGCACGACCCCAAACGCCTCTTAGGGCATGTGGACTTTAACCCGGAGGTATGGCAAGCCTTCGACGAGGTTGTCTCCTTCGGGCTGGTGGATTTGTTCCGCCTGGCCCATCCGGGGGAAGAGGGCCAGTTTACCTTTTTCGATTATCGCGTGCCGAAAGCGGTGGAACGGAAGATGGGATGGCGGGTAGACCATATTTTGGCGACCCGGGTACTTGCCACGCGCCTGAAAGATTGTTACATCGACCTGACCCCCAGACTGAAGGAACGTCCCTCGGACCATACCGCGGTTGTGGCCGAGTTCGATGACATAGGATTATGACCGATATTTTGAAGGCCAATGCGGAAATTGCCGCGCGCTTTGAAATAGTGAAAGAGCGCGTTAGAACAAGCACAACCGTCCCCGAGCTCTTTAGCTCGTGGTATCGCAGTATGGGGGAGGTCTTTGGCATCCCTTTTCTTTGGGTCTCCCTCATGGAGGACGAGTTGGCCGAGCCGTTAAAAACAGCCCTCTTTTCTTTGGAGGAGTTTCAGTACCGATTGAATTTCATCAACCGCAAAACTTTCGAAGCCTTAACGGGTGGCTTGAGGGAGCCGATTTTGGTGAGCGGAGATATCCGCCCTTACTTCCCCCTTTTTCCCCGGCATAGGTACCTGTTGAGGTCTATGGCCATCGCCCCCTTCACGCTGGGAGACGAAGTCGTGGGGAGCTTAAATCATGGCGATCCTTCTCCATTTCGCTATACGCCGGATATGGATACGACGCTGCTTTCCTCTCTAACCAGCGCCATCTCCTTTCGCCTGACGGAAATTATATCTTTTCCATGAAACCTCCCCGCCGTCGCCGCTTTCATCTCCCGCCTGCCCTGATGGAGCCTTCGATCGACGGTTCCCTGAAGAAGGTCTTTAATCTCATCGGCCGGCCGAAGGAGAGGCCTTTTCAACCGGACCCTTTTCAGCTCGAAGCCCTCGAGGCGATACGAGAAGGCGACTGCCTCGTTACGGCCCCCACCGGCTCGGGCAAGACGTGGATTGCCCGGGAGGCCATCAAGGGCGTACTGGATAGCGGCGGTCGGGCCTGGTATGCCACACCCTTGAAAGCCCTTAGCAATTCCAAATGGATAGAATTCGGGGCCTATTTCGGGGGACAAAACGTGGGCATCCTCACGGGGGATACGAAGGAAAACCCCGAGGCCCCGATTATTGTGGGCACGACGGAGATACTGCGTAACCAGATGTACGATGCCATGCACGAAGGGACGGATTTTCCCTGCAATCTCGTTGTGCTGGACGAAGCCCATTATTTGGGGGACCCGGAGAGAGGGGTCGTGTGGGAAGAGGTGATGATTTATCTCCCGGCTCGTGTCCACCTCCTTTTGCTTTCGGCCACGATCGGTAATGCAGAGGAAATTGCGGCGTGGCTTTCCGAACTTCGAGACAAACCCTGCCGGGTGGTGAGAGAGGAAAGACGGCCAGTGCCTCTTTTCCCGCTTTTCCTTAACCCAACGGGCCGGATATTGCCCTTCATGGTGAAAAAAAAGTTAAACCCGCAAATAAGAGATTTTGAGCTGGAAGGCCGCAGGATACACGTAAGCCCTCCGTTTGGAGAAATCCTCAAGGTAATGAGGGCACTTGACCTTCTTCCCGCCATCTTCTTCCTTAAATCGCGTGCCGATTGTGACGCCGCCCTGAAATCGTGTCGGCGCTTTGATACGGAGAGGAAGGACGAAGGGGAGTTTCGGCGTTTTTTGGGGGAGATGCTGGAAAAATTCCCCTTCCTTTCGAATCACCGCCAACTTTACTATTTGGAGCACTGCCGCGTGGCCTCCCACCATGGGGGTCAACTGCCGGCTTGGAAGTTTCTCGTCGAAACAATGATGAACAGGGGTTTCTTGGAGGCCATCTTTGCCACTACGACCGTGGCCGCAGGTGTCAACTATCCTGCGAGAACTATCGTCATGCTCAACTCGGATATTTTCAACGGTCACGACTTCGCCCCTCTCAGAGGAACGGAGTTTCACCAGATGACGGGCCGGGCCGGCCGCCGGGGACAGGATAACATCGGTTTCCTCATGATCATCCCCGGTCGCTTTATGGATTTTCGCCATATCGAGGGGCTTCTCGAAAGCGGCCCGGAAAGCGTGGAGAGTCAAATAAAGGCGGATTTCTCCATGGTTTTGAATCTCCTTTTATCCCAGAGCCCGGAAGGAATCAGACAGATTGTGGAGCAGTCTTTCGCCGTTTTCCAGAGAAGGCATCGGAAGAAAAGGGGCGCCCAGTCGCTCTGGAAGGATTTTGAGCGCCACATCGCATTTCTGAAGGAAGAGGGCTTTGTGGATGAGGAAGACCGACTTACGTTTGACGGCCGCTGGGCTTCGCAGTTAAGATTGGACCAGCCCTTGCTCATCGCGGAATGTCTGCGCAAAGGGGCCCTTCCTGAAAACGCTGCCTTACTTGCCGCCATGGTGTCCGTCTTTGCTTATGACGGTGATCAAGAGCTGCGCACTCGTGGGTTTCGCCACCCTCCGGCAAAGCTCCTTAAAGCTTTTCGAAAGGTTCTTTCCGCCGTGAAACCTCTGCAGAAGAAACTCGAAGAAAAGGGTTTCGCAGTAAGGCCCATATGCTTCTGGCCGGCCCAGGTTATTTACGACTGGGCCCGCGGGTGGGATTGGGATGACCTCGTCAAGGGCACCGGCATATCGGATGGAGAGCTCGCCATGCTGGTACTGCGAACGGCGGATAACCTGAGACAGATTAGGTCTTTGAGTGCTACCCACGAAGAGATAGCTGCCATAGCCCAGGAGGCCATCGAGCTGATATTGCGCGAACCCGTCGTCTATTAAGTTTTCCCTTGACAGTGGAGCACATATCGCATTATACATCAGAGACTTTTTTAAGTCCCCATCGTCTAGTGGCCAAGGACACAGGCCTTTCACGCCTGTAACCGGGGTTCGACTCCCCGTGGGGACGCCACTTTTAGCCTTCATTTCCGGGGAGACGTGTTCTCCCCTTTATTGTTTGCCCTTCACAGATATTCTTTCAAAAAACGGCCCGTATGAGATTCCGGCACACGACAGATCTCCTCCGGTGTACCGGTAGCTACGATTCTCCCCCCTTTAGGGCCCCCTTCGGGTCCGAGATCAATGACGTAGTCGGCGCATTTTATAACTTCGAGGTTGTGCTCGATGACGACGACCGTGTTGCCCATATTTACCAGCCGGTCGAGGATGTCGAGGAGCTTTTGGACATCTGCGAAATGAAGCCCAATGGTAGGCTCATCTAAAATGTAGAGGGTATTGCTGTTGGTTTTTTTCCCCAACTCCCGTGCCAGTTTGATACGCTGAGCTTCGCCCCCGGAGAGGGTGGTGGCCGATTGCCCTAACCTGATGTAGCCGAGGCCGCAATCACGCAAGAGTTCCAGTTTTTGGCGGATGGCGGGGATGTGGGCAAAAAATGCGAGGGCTTGAGTGACCGTCAGGTTGAGCACGTCGTCGATGTTTTTATCTTTGTATCTGATTTCGAGCGTGTCGGGGTTGAAACGTTTCCCCCGGCACGCCTCGCATGTCACGTAAACGTCGGGGAGAAAGTGCATCTCGATGCGGATAAGGCCGTTGCCTTCACAGGCCTCACACCGCCCTCCTTTGACGTTGAAGCTGAAACGCCCCGGTCTGTAACCCCTCATCCGTGCCTCCGGCAGTTGGGCAAAGAGATCACGGATGTGGTTGAAGACCCCGGTGTAGGTGGCGGGATTGGAGCGAGGGGTGCGGCCGATGGGTTGTTGATTGATGAGGATCACGCGCTCGATTCCCCCCAAGTCTACAATGCGTTTGATCTTCCCTATGGGTCCCCTTTGGCGGTTGATTTTTCTCGCCAGGGCGCGGTGGAGGGTCTCAATCACCATCGTGCTTTTCCCGGAACCGGAGACTCCGGTTACGACCGTAAACAGTCCCACCGGAATGCGGATATCTATGTTTTGCAGGTTGTGTTCGTACGCCCCTTCAATGACGATGAATCGTTCCGACGGTTTTCGCCTCCTCTTGGGGAGCTCTATTTTTCGCTGGCCGGATAAGTATTGCCCTGTTAGGGACCTTGCGCAACGGACGATTTCTTCAGGCGAGCCCTGAAATACGATTTCTCCCCCTTCTTCTCCGGCCCCCGGCCCCATGTCCACAATATGGTCTGATGCCCGCATGACATCGGCATCGTGTTCGACTATGATTACCGTATTTCCCAGATCGCGCAGTTGCTTCAGCGTGCCGATGAGCCTTTCCGTGTCTCGCTGATGCAGACCGACGGTGGGCTCATCGAGGATATAAAGGACGCCCATGAGCCCTGAACCGATTTGCGTCGCCAGGCGGATACGCTGATTTTCCCCCCCGGAGAGGCTGCTGGCGGTCCGGTCCAGGCTCAGGTAGTCCATGCCCACGTCGATGAGAAACTTCAGGCGGTCCATGATCTCCTTTCTCACCCTTTCGGAGATGGCCTGTTCCTGAGGGGTAAGGTTAAGACGGCGGAAGAATTCGTAGGCTTCCCCAATGGAGAGACGGCAGACTTCGTAGATGTTTAAACCGCCCACCCGAACGGCGAGGCTCTCCTTCTTTAGCCGGGAGCCGTTACAGGTAGGGCAATGGCGCAGGTTGATGTAGCGGCTAAGCTCTATTTTGAGGGCGAAGGACTGGCTTTCCCTCCAGCGCCTTTCCAATTGCTTTATTACCCCTTCGAAGGGCCGGTGGTAGAAGACGCGTCGCCCGTCACGATCGGCGAAGAATCTTATCGCCTCCTCCCCCGATCCGTAGAGGAGCACCTGCTGGACATGAGGGGGGAGTTGATTGAAGGGGGTGTTCAAGTCGAACTGAAAATGGTCGGCCAAGGCCTGGAGCATCTGGTGGTACTGGACGGTATCCCGCCCTTCCCAGGGGGCAATGGCGCCTTCGCGGAGGGAGAGGGAAGGATCGGGAATGACGAGATTTTCATCGAAAAACATCTTGCTTCCGAGGCCATTGCATTCGGGACAGGCCCCGTAAGGGCTGTTGAAAGAGAAGATTCGGGGGGCGAGCTCCGGCAGGCTTACGCCGCAGATGGGGCAGGCGTAACGCTCACTGAAAAGGATTTCTTCCCCCTCGAGTACCTGGACGATGACCAGGCCGTCGCTTAGTCTCGAGGCCGTTTCTATGGAGTCCCGAAGGCGCGGGCGGATACCTTCCTTCACTATCAGTCGATCGACCACCACCTCGAGGTCGTGCTTCTTATTTTTGTCCAGGGTGATTTCCTCCGAGAGATCCCGCATTTGGCCGTCTAGGCGAACCCTGACGAACCCTTCTTTCAAGAGTTTTTTGAATTCCTTATGAAACTCCCCTTTCTTGCCTCGGACGATGGGCGATAGAATATGGATGCGACTGCCGGCCGGCAGGGCCAACACGCTTTCCACCATGGTATCTATGGTCTGGGACTTGATGACTCTGCCACAGGCGGGGCAATGGGGAACCCCGATGCGGGCAAAGAGGAGTCGCAAATAGTCGTAGATCTCCGTGACGGTGCCCACCGTCGAACGGGGGTTATGGCCCGAGGTACGCTGTTCGATGGCGATCGCCGGGGAGAGTCCCTCAATAGATTCTACGTCCGGTTTATCCATCTGGCCGATGAATTGTCGGGCGTAGGTGGAAAGGGATTCCACGTATCGCCTTTGCCCCTCGGCATAGATGGTGTCGAAGGCGAGGGAAGATTTTCCCGAGCCGCTTACCCCGGTAATGACAATGAGCTTGTCACGGGGCAGATCGAGGCTGATGTGTTTCAGGTTGTGCTGGTAAGCACCTTTTATCCGAATGTACTTCATGCGTTTATGGGAAGCGGATTTCGATGAGGGACATTTTTCGGTACGACTCTATCCACTGGTCGAACCGCTCGACCATTTTCGCTTCTTCTAATTTTTGGATGATTTCCCAGCGTACCTCCGATAAGGGTTTTACCCCCGCTCCCTTTTTCCCCACCACCAGAATGATGTGAAAGCCGGCTGGTGATTTTATCACCGGGCTCACCTGCCCGACGGGTAGCTTGAATGCCACCTCTTCTACTTCGGCATGCATGCTTCCCCGTTCGATGAAGCCCAAATCTCCCCCCGCCTGGGCCGCCAGCCCCTGAGAGAGTTGTTCGGCCAGAGCTTCAAACGGCTCTCCCTTCTCGATTCTCTCCCGGATGCCTTCGGCCGTCTTTCTTAAGACCTCGATTTTTTCCTCGCTCATGCCGGGGAGGATGGGGAGCAGAATCTGTTTCAGATGGACGGCCTCTTTTCCTTCGTAATCTTCCCGGTGTTTTTTGTAGTACTCCCCGATCTCTTCCTCGCTTATGACTATTTTGGTCTGGATTTCCCGGCGGATGAGGCGATTCCTGAGCATGTCTTCCCGCAATTCTTCCTTGTATCGCTCTAAATTCGTGCCTGCCTCTTCCAGGGATTTGGTGAAGTCGGCCAGGGTCACCTTCTTTTTTTCCAGCAATCGGGAAATGTACCCCATTACCTCGTCGTCTCTAACAACGATGCCTTTCTTCTTGGCCTGTTGCTCGATGAGCTTGTTGTTGATGAGGCGGTTTAAGAGGAACTTCATCGCCTCCTCGATGGCCCGTCCCCTTTCCGCTTCCGGTGTAGTGCGCTCGATATGTGCGCGATAAGGGGCAAAGGCTTCCTTCAACTCGGAAAGGGTTATGATATCCTCGTTCACGATGGCCACGATGCGGTCCACAACTACCGCTGGCGAGCATGTAGGGTAAATTAAAGTTACCGTCAAGATTATGGGTACCATCCATTTCTTCATTGGCCGCTCCCTTCCCTTTTCGATGCCGCATACGTTATCAATAATATCCGTTCCCTTCAACCCTGGAAAAGGGTGTTGATCGTTTCCGTTAGGTGAGAAAGGATATCCCTTCCTCGGAGGTGGGGTGCCGGCAAGGTCAACACGTGATCTGGAGAAATGCGCGCCTTATGCCCAATTTTCTTAATCATAGAGATGATGCGCTGGGGATCGATGGAGGTAGAAGGGGAGAATTGCAGGATGAATTCCCGCCCGTTGTAGATGAGTTTGCGGACCTTCATGGCCTGCAGACGATTTCTGATCTTGATGATGGCAAAGAGGTTTTCCACTTCTGCGGGCATGCGTCCGTGGGAGTCAAGGAGTTCTGCCCTGATTTCCTCAAGCTCTTCGTCGGAATGGGCAACGGAAATTCGTTTGTAGTAAAGAAGACGGAAATGCTCATCGGGCATGTAATCATCGGGGATGAAAGCGGAAATTCCGAGGTTGATTTCAGGTCTCCAATCTTCTTCCGCCGTATAGCCACCCTTAATCTCTTTGATGGCCTGTTCCATGAGCTCCGTGTAGAGTTCGTATCCGATGGCCGATACGTGACCGGATTGGGCAAGCCCCAGGATGTTCCCCGCTCCTCGAATGTCCAGGTCACTGGCGGCGAGACGGAAGCCGGAACCCGGTTCCGTGAGCTCCATGATCACCTGCAGTCTGCGAACGGCGTCCCGAGAAAGCATGGCGCCTTTGGGGATGAGGAGATAGGCATAGGCTTCTTCCTTGAATCGCCCCACCCGACCTCTGATTTGGTATAATTGGGCAAGGCCGAAACGGTCGGCGCGGTTGATGATGATGGTGTTGGCCGTGGGAATATCCAGGCCGGCACTGACAATGGACGTGCAAACCAGGACGTTGGCCTCTTGCTTCACGAAACGTACCATGGCCTCTTCGATTTCCCTGGGTTTGAGCTGGCCGTGAACCACGGCAATTTTCGCCTCCGGGACGAGGCGTTCGAGGTAATGGGCCATCGTGTAAATAGACCTTACGCGGTCGTGAAGGAAGAAGGCCTGTCCGCCCCGGGCTAATTCCCTCCTGATGGCGTCGGCGATAATGGTATCGTTGAACTCCACCACGTAGGTCTTAATGGGCAAGCGATTCTCCGGGGGGGTGTTGATGACGGACATATCCCTTAGGCCCACAAGGGCAAGGTGAAGCGTCCTCGGAATGGGCGTGGCGGTGAGGGTAAGGACATCCACCAGGGTGCGCAGTTTTTTGAGTTTTTCCTTGTCTTTGACGCCGAATCTCTGCTCTTCGTCTATAATGACGAGGCCCAGGTCTCTGAACTTGACGTCTTTCTGCAGGAGTCGGTGCGTTCCGATGACAATGTCAACCTGACCGCTCTCTAAGGCCCGCAGGATTTCTTCCGTCTCGGCCCTGGACCTTAATCGGTTAAGAACTTCCACCCGAACGGGAAAATTTTTGAAGCGCTCCCGGAAGGTTTGGAAGTGCTGTTCGGCTAAAATAGTGGTGGGCACCAACATGGCCACTTGTCTTGCATCCATGACACATCTGAAGGCGGCGCGGAGGGCAACCTCCGTCTTGCCGAAACCGGCATCCCCGCATATGAGGCGATCCATGGGTTTGTCCTTGTTCATGTCCACGTGGACGTCTTCGATGGCCTGGGCCTGGTCTGGGGTTTCCTCATATGCGAAGAGGGCACAGAATTCTTCGTAGAGGCGATCGGTAGGAGAAAAGGGGCGCCTTTCCATCACGGTCCTGGCAGCGTAAATGGCCACCAGCTCCTCGGCTACTTTGTAAATGGATTCTTTGACCCGCGTTTTCAGATTTTCCCAGCTGGTTCCCCCCAGGCGGTCGATGCGCGGAACGTAATTTTCCGGCCCCAGGTAACGCTGTATCCTGTCCAGGCGGTCTACGGGCAGGTAGAGTTTATCCCCGGCCGCATACTCGAGGAGGAGGAAATCGTTTTCTATGTCGTCGAATTTGATTTTCTCCAGGCCGCGGTAGATACCGATGCCGTGGTCTTTGTGGACAACGTAATCTCCCTCCTTCAATTCCCCGAAGGATCGCAAGAAGAACGATTCTCTGGGGGGACGGAATTTGTAGCGACGAGGGATTTTTTGGCCGAAGATATCCGATTCGCTGATTAGCACCACTTGGAAGGGCGGGTAAAAAAAGCCCCTGCTTAGCTTGCCTTCTACGAGAGAAATGGGGGGGAGGTGAACCCCGTTTAGGAGGATATCTATGAGGGATCGGTCTTCCGTTATCTCTTCCCCCCTGAACCCGTAATGGGCCAGAAGATGAGACATCCGTTTCTTTTCTTCTTCGCCGGAGCAAACGAAGATAATGCGGTTTTCTTCCTTAAGCCAGGTGGAGACACGCTCGGCGACCGGGGCGAAGAGACCCGCCTCTTCTCTTAAAGCATGGGTTTGTGGCCCAATCCCTAATTCTTTTGCCTCCGAGAAGGTGATGGATGGCCCTTCCATTTCGCCTAACCCCAGATTGTCCATAATGATTCGGGCCTTTTCTAACAATCGTGCTTGGGCTTCTTCACGGGCAAGGAACACTTCCCTTTCCTCGGGGTAGAATTTCCCTTCTTGTCGGGCCTGGTGGCACAAGCGATGGAAGGCGTTTTCGTGACCGGAGAGACCTTGGTCGATTTCTATCTGATCGTCCGTAATTACCACCGCGTCCTCGGGAAAGTATGAAAAGAGCGGATCTCGCTCCCTTGGGTCTTCATAGAAGAGGGAGAAGTACAAAGGGTTGACGGAAGAAACGAGATCACTCAAAATCTGTTCTTCCAGCCCTTCTTTTACTTTCCTTGATAGCCCAAGCTCGTTGGCCCTGATTTTCATCCGTCTCGCTGCTCGCTCCTGGGCTCGATCGTCGATGATGATTTCTCTAACCGGCAGCAGATGAAAGGCGCTCCGCTCGCCCTTGGAACGTTGCGTGTCGGGATCGAATTCGCGCATGGATTCTATTTCGTCTCCGATAAACTCGAGGCGGATCCCGTTTTTTTCCGTGGGGGGAAAGATATCGATTATATGCCCGCGGACGCTGAATTCTCCCGGAAAAGCCACAATGGCCGTGCGTACGTATCCTCCTTGTAGCAAGCGTCTTACAAGTTCCTCGCGGTCGACCGTATCCCCCAGCCGGTAGGTGCTAAGATAGTCGAGGAAGGTAACGGCCGGCATCGTGAGTTCACGGATGGATTCGGCGGGCAGGATGGTCACGATCGGTTCCGCGTTGAACAGGCGAAAGAGAATCCCTATCCTTTCCCTTTCCCTTTCGGGCCGAAAAGTGAACATGTCGGCGGAGACCGTCTCCCAGGATGGCCATGCATAGACGTGCTCACTGCCGAGAAAGAGAGCTACATCTTGGGCCACGATCCTCGCTTCCTTTTCTGAAGGGGTTACGAAGATCGTAGGTTTCCCCGTGTAGTGGAAAACGGCGGAAACGAGGAGGGCCTTGAGGGCCCCTTTTGCGCCCTTCACCCGCCACGTGTCTCGGGATTGAGACAGGTAATTTACGAGGCGGTGGATAGCTTCATCGGTCAAATTCACATGTTTGTTTACCATAAACGTAAACTTTTATATGAGGGCACCGGGGAATTCAAGCATAAAACTCTCCCTTCCCGATTGACAAGGTAAAATGGATGGGTTAGGACAATCACATGATTAGTGTGGAAGAAGCAAGGCAGAGGGTACTGGCGTCCTTTTCTCCCCTCGGAGGGGAGAAGGTAAGCCTTCTGGATGCCCTGGGACGGGTGTTGGCGGAAGACATCTATGCCCGCCGCCCTTTACCTCCCCTGGACAACTCGGCGATGGATGGGTTTGCCGTCCGGTCAGAGGATACGGCCCAGGCCTCGGGCAATAATCCCATCGTGCTCAGGGTCGTGGGCGATATCCCCGCGGGGACGATTTCCCGACGACCCCTGAATAGGGGGGAGGCGATGCGGATCATGACCGGAGCCCCCCTGCCAGTCGGGGCCGATGCCATCATTAGGAAAGAAGACGTGGAGGAGAGGGAAGGTGATATCGTGGTGCGTAAACCCACTCCGCCCGGTTTCGATGTCCGAAGGAAGGGCGAGGATGTCGAGGGGGGGAGTTTGGTTATTCCTCGGGGGACGGTGATGCGACCGGCAGAAATTGCCATGTGCGCCGCCGTGGGTCGCTCCTTTATCTCCGTTCACCAGCGTCCGCGTGTCACCATTATCTCGACGGGAAGTGAACTGGCTGAAATCGATGGGGAAGTGCCACCGGAAAAGATTATCAACAGTAACGGCTATGCCCTCGCAGCCAGCGTAAAGGCCTGCGGGGCCATACCGGTTATCTTGGGCATCGTACCCGACGAGCGCGCGGCCCTCGAACAGGTATTTCGCGCCGCCACGCGGGCGGAGGTAATCATTTCATCGGGGGGGGTATCCGTCGGAGATTACGACCTGGTCAAGGACATCATGCAGGAGGTGGGAAACGAGATGAAATTCTGGCGGGTGGCCATGCGCCCCGGTCGTCCCCTGGCCTTCGGCACCATCAACGGCGTGCCTCTCTTTGGATTGCCGGGGAACCCCGTATCATCTGCCGTTTCCTTTGAACAGTTCGTTCGCCCTGCTCTTCTTAAGATGATGGGTTTCAAGCACCTTTTGCGCCCCACGATGCGAGCCATCTTGGAGGAAGATATTGAAAAAAGCCGCGGGCTCACGTATTTTATCCGCGGTATGATGAGAAAAGAGGGGGAGCGAAATTTCGTAAAAACCACGGGTGGGCAAGGTTCTGGTATCATTACCTCGCTGGTAAAGGCCAATGTGATCATCGTGCTTCCGGAAGAAAAAGAGATAGTGAAAAAGGGAGAAGAAGTGGTAGTTCAGCCCCTCATGGAGGAGGGCCTTTTTATGGCATAAATTTAGGTGGAAGTGCCAAGGTCACTGGTGGGCCTCCCGGACTTCAAATCCGGTGTGGGGTGCTAAAACCGCCCCGGGTGGGTTCGATTCCCATGCACTTCCGCCATCATAAAAAAAGGGGGGGTAGCCATTTTTTAGCTAATCCTTTTTCTTTTTTATCGGCGGTTGGATTTGCGTCTTGGTTAACACTTTTCAAATCACCTTCCCTCGCTTTTCCGGCGTGTTCTTTCCCGAGTCTTTTCGGGATCTACATAAGGCGCACCCTCTCCACCAGCCGGTGCGGCCCGATCGGTGGCCTTACGTCCGGGATTTTATTTAGCCGGGCAGCGGTTTACGCACGAGGTGATCATTTGTAAAAAGTTTTGGCAATCAATCTTCATCATGGCATCATTCGTCTTTTGCGCCTGTTCGCATATATTATTGCAGCGTGCCTGTCCGGATGCGCACTTCTCGACGCAGGCCTTGCGGGCGAAAGACATCTTCTCCTCACCCACCTTGCCGACGAAAGTAGCCTTGGACTTATCAGGTACCGGAGGCGGATGCACAGTCGATTTCCCTGGTGTCAGAACGGGTGGCTTCGTAGGGGCCGGTATAGTAGCCGCTTCTGATGGCGGCCGAAAGACCGTCGGAGGAGTCGGGGGAGCCTGGGCCGGCTTCGTAGGAGCTGGTTTGGCGCCTTTACCTAAGATGAGTTCCTTAAGCTTTTCCGCTTGTTGATCGTCTGTTGCTTTCCCATCGCTTTGCGCCAGAGTCGGACTGGCCGCAAGTGCCACCAAAAATTGAAAGCCGAATTTCGGGGAGCAAATGGCTTCACCTTAATGCAAGGTGCCACCAGAAGGGTCGCTCGACATCCATTCTTTTCCCCAAATGAGAAAAGGGTGGGGCGCTCAAGCCGCCCCGGGTGGGTTCGATTCCCATGCCCATTTTTATTTTCGAAGGTTGAGAAAAAAACCCCATCGGTTATATAAGTTTAGCAGGGTGCAAGATTTGCCTTAGGGAGGTCTTTGGGTGAGGGGGGCTTCGTATTTGACACTTCATCGAACGGGGGAATTGAAACGAAGAGGTGAAAGACTATGGCAAATGATGGAGGCCTGTGAACTCTGTTTCCGGAGGTGCAAGGCCAAGAGGTTATCGGGGGAAAGGGGATTTTGCGGCGCCAATGCCCGACTGGAAATCTCCGCCTATCATCCTCATTTCGGAGAGGAAAGGCCTCTGGTGGGGAAAGGGGGTTCGGGGACGATTTTCCTCACCCATTGCAACCTTCGTTGCGTGTTTTGCTTGAACGGGGAGATCAGTCAGGGGGGGAAGGGCAAGGTTTTCACCATTGAGGACATGGCGCGCATGATGATAGATTTGCAGCGCCAGGGGTGTGTGAATATCAATTTCGTAACCCCCACCCATTATGTCCCGCACATCGTTCTGGCCGTGGATGAAGCGGCCCGTCTGGGCCTTTGCCTGCCAATCGTCTACAACACCTGTGGGTGGGAACGCCGGGAAGTGTTGAAGCTGCTCGACGGTATCGTAGACATTTATCTACCCGATATGAAGTACGCGGAAGGCGAGAAGGCAGCCCGTTACTCCGCCGGCGCCCGTACATATCCGGAAGAAACGAAGGAAGCCATATGGGAGATGCACCGTCAGGTAGGGGTGGCGAAGCCGGAGCCGGATGGGCTCATTTATCGAGGGCTCATGATAAGGCACCTCGTGATGCCGAACGACGTTTCGGGTAGCACCGAGGTATTGGATTGGATTGCCTCTCATCTGCCCCAGGATACTTATGTAAACATCATGTCCCAGTATATGCCCCTTCACCGGGCAAGGGAATTTCCGGAGATATCCCGTCGCATTACCCGCGAAGAGTATGACCTGGTGGTTCGTCATGCCGGGAAACTGGGCCTGACCAATCTCGAGATTCAGGGTTTAAGATAGATCACTGAAGGGCGTTTTTTACCGCTTGTCCCAGGGATTCGATGGTAAACGGTTTACCTAAGAACCCTTTCACCCCCAATAGACGCGCCTGTTTTACCCGTTCCGTTTCTGAGTATCCGCTTACTATTATGGCCCGCTGAGAGGGATTCACTTCCCTGATCTTTTCAAACGTCGTAAGACCGTCCCAGGGGCCTTCGAGAATCATGTCCAAAATGACAAGATCCACAGGGTTTTTTTTGATGAATTCCACCGCATCCAAACCATTGCTTACGGCTTGGGCCTCATATCCTAAGCGTTTCAGCACTTCCACCCCGAGGGTCCGCTGCTCGGGTACGTCGTCGACGATGAGGATCTTCTCTCCGTTTCCCTGGATGCGATCTCTCGCGGATACTTCTTCACTTTTTGTTTCCCTTTCTTCCGTGGTCGGGAAGTGGAGGATGAAGGTGGTTCCTTCCCCCTCTTTGCTTTTCACCTCAATGTAACCATCATGGTCCTGCATAGTCCACCAGACCACCGAAAGACCCAAGCCCGTTCCGCTTTTTCCCAATTTTTTCTTCGAATAGAAGGGTTCATATATTCTTTCCAGGTCCGCTTCCGGTATGCCTCGGCCCGTGTCCGCGATGGAAAGGGTAACGAAGTTTGCTGCCTGCGGGTCGTTTTCCGTCCGAATCGTTATCTTTCCTGATTTATCTATGCTCTCTACGGCATTAAGGATGAGGTTCATGATGGCCTTGTTTACATGAAAGGGGGAGGCTTTGATGTTCTTAAGATGGGGGGACAGGTCAAGGACGAATTCGATTTCAGGATGTTCGTCAATAATGTGTTTCCCCTCCGGGGCATCGAAGAAATCATGAATCGTCGTATTTAAGTTGATAACCTCTTTGACCGCGACTGCCCTCCGGGTAAGGGTAAGTAAATCTTGGACAATGGCCGATCCCCGCAGGCTGGCCTTTAGTATTTTCTCTACGAATTGGCGATTTTCATCTCCTTCCCGCATCAGGGTACAGAGCAGCTCCGCATTTCCCACCAGCACTCCCAGTACATTGTTTAGATCGTGAGCTACACCCCCCGCGAGGGTCCCGATGAGTTCCATTTTCTCGGCTTGATGGAGCCTTTCCTGAAGCCGCCTACTTTCCTCCTCCATGAGTTTTCGCTCGGTGATATCATTTCCGATACAGAGGATTTCTTTGAGATCTCCTTTTTCGTCGTAGATGGGCCTGTTGGTCCAGGCTACCCATACCCTGGAGCCATCTTTCTTTATATTTTCATTGATATTGCTCGTGTATTTTTCCGGATGCCGGGAGATATCAGCGATCATTGCCCGCAGATCTTGCCCCGCGGAATCCTGTTCTGGTACGATGGTTCCTATGACGTGCCGGCCGAGGATCTCTTTTTCCGTGTAACCGAAGAATTTTTGAGCATATTTGTTGAAAAAGGTTATACAACCTTCCCGATCCCTTCTCATGATGATGCTGTTTGCGTTTTCCACAAGTTCTCGATATTTTTCTTCACTTTCGCGTAGTTTTTTCAAAGAGGCTTCGAGTTCGTGTGTTTTGACCCGAACGCGGTGGTTCATGATGAAGATGAAGGAAATTAAAATCAGGAAGGCCCCGCCGATGATCGCCAGAATGATCGGGACGTATTGCCGATGGGAGGAGATAAAGAGGGAAAGGACGGTTTGCCCCTTCCATCTTCTCTCAATGGTCCTGTATTCCGCCGGCGTTATGCTTGAGAAACCGTCTTCTATTAATTTCAACATTTCTGATTGGCCTTTCCTGACGGCTCGGTGGAATTGTCCCGTGTACATGGTAAAAGCTTGCTTGAAGGCATCTTCTAAATTCATCTTAATTAGGTAATAGTGCGCGCAAGGTTCGTCGACGGAAAAGACCTTTATTTTTCCATTCTTGGCTGCCTTTAATATTTCTTCGTAACTGTTGAATGTTTGGATGGTGGTGATGCCGTTTTTCTTGAGGAATTCGATGCAGGCATCTCCGGCCTTGACCCCCACGGTAAATCCTTGCAGGGAATGAACGTTATCTATCCCGCTCAAGGTTTTGTGGTGAAAGACGGGTACGGGTATCTCTACGTAAGGTCGGGTAAAATCTAAATACTGGGCGCGCTCTTCCGTGAAAAAGATGGTATCTATCACATCGGCCTTGTTTTCTCTGATTTCCATTAGTGCCTTTTCCCAGTCCATGCCTTTGACGGTAACTGCGACACCTGTCTTTTGGGACCACAGTTGCCACTGATCGATGAGGATGCCCTGTAGGTCTCCCTTGGCATTTCTGAAGGAATAAGGGGGGTAATTGTCATCTATAACCACGGTTATTTGCCTCATCTCGGCGGCCGAGGCAGAGAGAAAGCTCAAGGCTCCGAAAAGGCACAGGATGAAGATTGCCAGGCAGTTTTTCCCTTTGGGCATGATAGTAGTGATTTTAAATCTATTTACCGGCAATGGCAAAGAAAAAAAGGTTGAGAGTTGACAAGGGGGGGCTTATGTGTTTTAAGGCATAAAAAATTAAAAGGAGGTGCTTTGCATGAGTTTTCGCAAAACATGGATCGCTTTTTTTGTTCTGGCTTGTTTTTTAGTTTTTGGAGGGCCAGTTGCGGCCGATGAAATCGTGGTCGGCTTCAGCGGTCCCCTCAGTGGTCCGGCCGCCGAATACGGTCAGGACATCCTCTTTGGCGTAGACCTGGCGGTGAAGGAGATCAATGCGGCGGGGGGTATCACCGTGGGCGGCAAAAAGTACACGTTCCGATTGGAAAAGTTGGACGACCGGGTGGATCCTACGCAGGCCACCAATAACGCCCGCCGTTTCAAGGCCAACGGTGCCGTAGCCGTATTTAACGGCGTATTTACCACCATCGCCCCCCTGCTCAAGATCAATCAGGAGAAAGGGCAGGAATTCATCGTGATGTCTTATACGAGCACGCCCAAAGTTACGGAACTCGGCAATAAGTTGATGGTTAACACGACCGTGACCTTCACCCCTTACGTGGAAGTTTTTTCCGATTGGGCCCTGAAGAAAGGTTGGAAGAGATTGGGCATGCTCGTGACCTTGGGAGCCTACGGCGAGGAGTGGAGGCACACCTTTAGAGACGTGTGGACCAAGAAAGGCGGGATCGTAACGGCCGATAAGCCCGCCAATTACTACGTGGAAACCGATTTTTCCGCCCCGATTACGGCGGTACTGGCCACGAAGCCGGATGTGTTGCTCATCGGCGGTCCTTCGGCCACCACGGCCCTCGTCATCGAACAACTTAGGTCTATGGGCTTCAAGGGCGGACTCATCATGGTGGATCAGGCAAAGCAAGACTACATTGCCCAAATCCTGAAAGGCTCGACGATTATGGGCGATTTAATCGGAACAGCAGGCGTTGACAGCTTACCTGGTCCGGCTTCGGTACCCTTCGAGAAGAAGTTTCGGTCGGCCTATAAGAGGATGGTAACCTGGGAATGTGCCCTAAACTATGATGCGATGCATGCCTTGGCCAAGGCCATCGCCGCGGCCGGTACTACCACGGACATTTACAAGATTAGGGCTTCTTTCCCCAAGGCATTCCCGCTTCTCGCGGATCATTATCCGGCCGAATGCCATGGTATAAACGAACAGGGACGGATGTTCTTCCCCTGCTCGATCCAGACGATTACGAAGGGCAAGCGGGATCCTTCAGGCCTTTACTACTGGTGGCCAAAGACCCAGCAGGAGTTCCAGAAGTACAAAAACGAATCCAAGATTGCCAAGGGCGTTTCGCACGTGTGGTTGAAGGTAGCCTTTTAAAAGGTAAAAAGGTTCCGATTCTTTACGGGGGAAGGCCGGAAATGACCTTCCCTTTTTTTATTTACCCTATGGTTTAAGTCTACCTTTACTTTTTCTCCCTTGGGTGCCATAATACATCCGCACCAAAAAATTCTTTAAAAGGGGGGTTTTCGGTATGAACAAGCGTTCCTTTGTTTTGACTTGGGTATGGGCGTTGGTTTTCGTTTTGTCTTTTTCTTTGACTGCTTTGGCCAAGGGGCCAGAAAAGGGACCTCAGCCGGGGATGGTCAATACCGTTCTGGGCCCTGTCTCAGCGGAAAAGCTGGGTACGACCCTGATGCATGAGCATTTTGCCTTTGCCTATCCCGGTTGGTTTGCGGATGTCACCATGTATCCTGAGGATTGGAAAGCGGCTTACAAAACGGGGCTTAAGGTCATCAAAGCGGCGAAGGCCGTGGGCATCAAGACCATTGTCGATGCCACGCCGAATGATACGGGCGGTAGAAACCCGGCCCTGTATAAGAAGTTGGCCCAGGCAACGGGCATTAATATCGTTTGTTCCACTGGTCTTTATACAGAACACGAAGGCTCGCCTGCTTACTGGAAGACGCGGGTCATCTGGGGCACCGATATATCCCAGCTCATCTCCGAGATGTTCATTCGGGAGATAACCGTGGGGATTGGCAAGACGGGAGTTAAGGCGGGGGTCATCAAGGTGGGGTCGAGCCCGGAGATGACCAAGTACGAGGAAGCAGTCCACAAGGCGGCGGCCATGGCGCAGAAAGCGACCGGCGTGCCCATCATTACCCACACGGAAGGTCCGAAGGGTGGTGTAGAACAGGCCGATTTCCTCCTCCGTGAAGGAGCAGACCCCAAGAAAGTGGTTATCGGCCATGTCTCCAACTCGCGGGACGTGGAATATCACAAGGCCATATTGGCCAAAGGGGTTTACATTGCCTTCGATCGCATAGGTTTGGATATTATTACCCCGACGGACGTAATTGTGAAGAATATAGCGACTCTCTGCAAGGAAGGCTATGCCAATCGCATCCTCCTTTCCCACGATACGGTCAATTATTGGCTGGGGAGGCCCATCTCTGTGCCGGACAAGTATTTGAAAGCCTTTGAAAATTGGCGCATCGATCACATCTCGAAAAATGTGATCCCCATGCTGAAGGCCGAGGGCGTTACGGATGAGCAGATAAAAACGATGATGGTAGACAACCCGCGGAATGTGTTTCTCGGGAAGTGATTTTAATTTGCTTTTTCTGGTGATTTAAGGTAGTTGATTAAAAGGCAGGGGTGCCCTGCAGGGGCTGAGAGAGACCCTTTGAACCTGAACCGGGTAATACCGGCGTAGGGAGCCACGTGACCTGAGCAATCTGGGGCGTACTCTCTAAGGGTGGAGGGTGCGCCCTTTTTATAAGGGGTGAACGTTTATGACCCAATTGGAAAAGGCGAGAAAGGGGATTATAACGGAAGAAATGGAGGCCTGCGCCCGGGCTGAGGGGGTTTCCCCCGAGTATATCCGTCAGGGCGTCTCTCAAGGGACGATCGTCATCGTAAGAAACAAACGCCACTTGCAAGTAACCCCCTTGGCCATTGGCCAGGGACTTCGCACGAAGGTTAATGCCAACATCGGTACTTCTAAAGATCGGGTGGATATCGATCTGGAACTCAAGAAAGTGGCCGTCTGTGTGGAAGCCAAGGCCGATGCCATCATGGATCTCTCCACCGGGGGTGATTTGAGGAAGATCCGCCAAACCATCATGGAGGCTTCTCCCCTCGTAATCGGAACGGTACCCATCTATCAGGCGGCCGTCAACGTCCTCGCAGAGGGCAGGTCCATGAAGGAAATGACGGCCGAGGATATCTTTCGCGTTATCGAAGAGCACGGGGAAGACGGGGTGGATTTCATTACGGTCCATTGTGGGGTGACTAAAAGGAGCGTGGCCGCCCTTACGGGTGGAAAACGCCTCCTGGGCATTGTCAGTCGAGGAGGGTCTATTCTTGCCAACTGGATGGCCTGCACGGGGCAAGAAAATCCCCTTTACGAAAAGTACGATAAGTTGCTCGAGATTGCAAGGCGCTACGATATGGTCTTGAGCCTGGGTGACGGGCTCAGACCAGGTTGCATCGCCGATGCGACCGATCGAGGCCAGATCCAGGAATTGATCACCCTGGGAGAACTGGCCAAGAGGGCCAAGGCGGCGGGGGTACAGGTTATGATTGAGGGACCCGGTCACGTCCCCCTTAAGGAGATAGAAGCCAACATCCTACTGGAGAAAACCCTGTGCGAGGGAGCGCCCTTTTACGTCCTCGGGCCTCTCCCGACGGATATCGCCGCCGGTTACGACCATATTGCCTGTGCCATTGGCGGGGCTCTGGCGGCCGCAGCCGGGGCCGATTTCCTATGTTACGTAACCCCCTCGGAACACCTGAGATTACCGACCCTGGCCGATGTTAGGGAAGGTATTATTGCCGCAAGAATTGCGGCCCATATTGCCGATCTGGCCAAGGGCCTTCCCGGCGCGAGGCAAAAGGATGATCAAATGGCCCGTTGTCGCCGTGATTTCAACTGGGAAGGCCAAATAGAGGCGGCGATCGATCCTGTAAGGGCCCGGGAGCTACTGGAGAAAACGGAAATTGGGCAAGAAGAAGGGTGCACCATGTGCGGTGACCTCTGCGCCATCAAACTCAATCGTCAAGCTTCACTCCGGCATGAAGGTAAGTAATGCCCGGGAAGAGGGCATACTGCTGGATTTTCTCGAAACCCACTTGGTGCATGGATTTTTTGAATTCCCCCGGCGATGGGAACTGAAGGATAGAATTTACCAGATAGTCATAGGCGGATGGGTTGGGGGACAGAAACCGGGCTCCTACTTTGAGTATTGTTCGGCTGTAGAGGTGAAATAAGAGCCGGGGCAAAAAATGGGGTGGGTTATGCATTTCGAGAATGAACACTTCTCCCCCCATCTTCAAGACTCGCTTTAACTCTCTTAAGGCCTCCGAGATAGGGCTCATATTTCTTATCCCGAAGGCCACGGTTACGGCATCGAATCTATTCTCCGGAAACGGCAGTTTCAGGGCATCGGCCCGGATAAGTTTTATCTTTTGAGAAAGCCCTCTACTGCTCAACTTTTCCCGGGCTATTTTTAGCATGGGCCAAGAGAAATCGGCCCCGATTATTAAAAGCTGGGGATGGGCGCGCACAAGGGCAAGGGCGAGGTCTCCCGTTCCGCTGGCCATATCGAGGACGATGCCCTGGGGGTAAGCTTTTACATGTTTTGTCACGAATTTCCGCCAGTAGAAATCGCACCCCAAGCTCAGGACGTGGTTCAGCACATCGTAACGATGATGGATGGAAGAAAAGATTTCCTTCACCAATCGGCGATGCTCCGTGGGGGGATAATCCTTCATCTTTTTAGCAGGTCTTTGGCCGTTTCTACTACCCGTGCCACCGTGAAGCCGAACTTTTCCTGGAGCACGGTGTAGGGGGCACTTGCCCCGAAATGGTCCAGGCTGATGATCTTGCCCTCCGGTCCCACGTACCTTTCCCACCCGAGAGAAATCCCGGCCTCGATGGCCACCCTCGCCTTTACCGCGGGTGGTAAGACCTGATTCCGGTATGCTTCCGGCTGCCTTGCGAAGAGCTCCCATGAGGGCAGGGACACCACTCGTACGCGGATCGACTCGGAGGCGAGTTTCTGCCCCGCCTGGAGGGCAAGGGCCACTTCTGAACCGGTGGCGATGAGGATCACCAGTGGAGTCAAGGTGGAAGAATCCCAGAGCACGTAACCGCCGAGGTGAAGACCGTGGGCCGGAGACAGGGATTTTCTATCCAGGGCTGGGACGTCTTGGCGCGTGAAGATAAGGGCCGTGGGTCCCTGTCGGTTCCGTAGGGCAGCATGCCAGGCCTCTTTTGCTTCTTCTGCATCGGCAGGACGAATGACGGTCAGATTAGGTATCGAGCGGAGATTCATGATCTGTTCCACCGGTTGGTGGGTGGGTCCGTCTTCCCCGACGCAGAAACTGTCATGGGTAAAAACGTATATAACGGGCAGATTCATGAGCGCGGCGAGTCTGATGGCGGGCTTCATGTAATCAGCGAAGGTGAGGAAGGTGGCCCCATAAGGGATAATGCCCCCATGAAGGGCAAGACCGCCGATAAAGGCAGCCATCGCATGTTCCCGCACGCCGAAATGGAAGTTTCGGCCTCCGTAATGCCATCCTCCCCCCACTTCCCCGGCGATGGGTTTATGGTGCGGATCGGGTCGCTGAAAATCTCCATACCCTTTAAGCCACGTAAGACAGGATGGATTCAAGTCTGCGGAACCTCCCATCAATTCCGGCAAGGACCCGGCCAAGGCCTGAAGGACAGTCTCCGATACCTTACGGGTAGAGGTGGGTTGGTCAACGCGGGGTAGTTGGGAGATGGCCGCCTCCCAATTCGCTGGCAGTTTTCCTGCCATTCGGCGTTCGAATTCTGATGCCTCTTCGGGATACCTTTTTTTGTATTCTCCCAAGATTTCTAACCATTTACGGCGATAAGTTTGGCCCCTTTTCCTTAAGCGGGAAAGGTAATGGGTTACTTCCTGGGGCACATAAAAAGCGGCTTCTGACGGCCAGCCTAACCTTCTCTTCGTTTCGCGCAATTCTTCCTCTCCGAGGGGTGCCCCGTGGGCTAAATGCGACCCTTCCTTATTAGGGGCGCCGAAGCCGATTAGCGTTTTTATTCTGATGAGACTGGGACGGCGCTTGTCCTTCTTTGCCGTAATCAAGGCTTGGTTGACGGCTTCTATATCGTTTCCTTCTCGCACGGTGATGACCTGCCAGTGGCGGGCTTTGAATAAGAGGTCAAGGTCGTCTGTAAAGGAGAGGGCTGTAGAACCGGCGAGAGAAACGCCGTTGTCATCGTACAGGACGATGAGTTTTCCCAACCCCAGGTGCCCCGCCAGGGAACAGGCCTCGAGGGTAACCCCCTCCATGAGGTCCCCATCACTCGCCAGAACGTAAGTATAGTGATTGACCAGGGCAAGGTCGGGTTTGTTGAATAGGGTGGCGAGGTGCGCTTCGGCCGCGGCCACGCCTACCGCGTGACTAAAACCTTGGCCCAGAGGGCCGGTGGTCATTTCTACTCCCGGTGGATGGCATCTTTCCGGATGCCCCGGGGTTTTGCTTCCCCACTGGCGGAAAGATTTTATGTCTTCCAGGGTTAAATCGTAGCCCCATAAGTGCAGAAGGGCGTAAAGGAGCATAGAGGCATGCCCGGCGGAAAGTATAAATCGGTCCCGATCCGGCCAGAAGGGATCTTCTGGATCGTGCTTAAGATGCCTTGACCACAAGGTAAAGGCCGCCGTAGCCGCTCCCATAGGCATTCCTGGGTGCCCGGATTTCGCTTTTTCAACGGCATCGCAGGCAAGAAATCGAATGGTGTTTACGCATAGCTGGTCGAGTTTTTTGTCATATTTCATTACGGTTTTCCCCTTTGAAGTGAAATCTTATTTTCTTCCCGATGAACCATATTGCGCCTCCCAAAACGAGCATAGCGATTAAGAGGGCGACAAGTATGCCCCAGGTAATGAAAGTAGCCCCCCGGAAAAATTCGACGGGATGAAAGGAGGCATGGATGGTGATCCTCCCTTCGGGGTTTCGGTAGCGGAGAGGGACATCGGGGATGCCATTTCCGTTTGTGTCGGGACAGCTCTTCAAGAACATGGTGAGGGCGACCCATTCTTTTAGCTCCGTCTGACCGTAAGGAGTGTTCATTTGCACGATGCCATCTTCTACTTTTTTTATAACGTTTCCCCTTCTATCTTTGGGCGTCATGGCGAGGAGTCCGTGGGAGACGCGATTTATGTACTCCACCATCTGGGCTGAATAGTAGTTCATTCCTACCCGGTAGAGGCGGTCGGGAATGACATCCCGATAATTACCGTCCGGCTCTTCGAGCTTAATCGACACGACGCGATCGAAGGGCGGGCGATAGGGATTGTAGCTCAATCTTGCCCCGGCCATTTGGAGATGGGCATCTCTTTTGAACCGGGAGACGGTAGTTTCTATTTCCATTAATCGCTTTATCTCCCGTCCGGATAGATAAGTGGTCAAGAGCGGATAGCCGGGCAATCCATCCGGCCCCAGCCCCAAAGAGAGCACCCGAAAGACGTCATCGGTCGAGATGTTTCCCTGAAAGAAAGAAGAACGGATCATGCCCAGAGGCTGGATGACCAAATGCACGTGGACGTACTTTTCCCCCTCTGCTTTCTTGATGGCATAGCGAAAGGCGTCGGTGATTAAATTGCCGAGCCCCGTCTCCCCTCGGCGGGCGTAAGCCTGATTGAGCGTTTCCGTGTGATAGTTGATCTCCCCTACTATCCCGTCGTATTTCAAGCCGTAAGCGGATAGGAAGTTCTCTTGGATCGATTGTTTGAATCGTCCGATCATTTTGGCAATGCGATGATCGGCCGGGATCTCCTCCGTGATGGGGATGAGGTGGTAGGCCTTCAGGCGGTGACCTGGCGCTTCCCCGACGGAAAGTTTCATTACCCCCAGATATTCTCCGTAACGCCCCGCCGAGGCAATGACGGTACGGCCCAGAACAAGGGGTTGAGCCAGTAGGGTATGGGTGTGACCGCTTACGATAACATCGATCTCTGGAACTTTCCGGGCCAGTTGCTCATCTTCCGAGTGGGATTTATCGGGGGAAGTGCCGGAATGGGAAAGGCAGATAATCAAATCGACCTGTTCCTTTTCTTTCAACACCTTTACCATTTCTCTTGCCGCTTCCACGGGATCGGTGAACTTTACGGGACGGGCAAACGGGGCGTCATCTCTCGCATCTTTACCCATGAGACCGAAGAGGCCTATTTTTACCCCCCCTTTTTTTATGACCACGTATTTTTTTATGGGATAACTTTCCACCATCTCTCTTAGCTTTTGGTCTCGCTTGTGGGGTGGGCCGAAAGACATGTTAGAGGCAACGATAGTGGGCGGGTAAGGAACGCAATCTTTGACCACTTTCAAGGCTTCTGCCAGCCCGTCCGGGTGAAAATCGAAATCGTGGTTACCCAAGGTCAGGGCATCGTATCCCATCTCTGACATGAGCATGAGCTCGGCGGCTTTGCTTTTATACAGGGTGTGGAAAAGGGTGCCCATGCTGAAATCGCCCGCATCGACGAGGAGGACGTTTTCCCCGTGTTGGGCCCGATAGTTTTTTATGAGGGTGGCAATCTGCGCATATCCACCCCGCCAACGGATGCCTCCACTGCCTTCGGTGCGGTGGGGCAGGAAATAGGAGTGAAGGTCGTGGGTAAATAAGACGACGATTTCCGGCGGCGGCTGACCGAACGATATTTGTCCCCATAGAATTAATCCGACCACGAAAAAGGGGATGATGGTTTTTTTCACGTCTGACCTCACCGGGGAAATGAAAATCCCTCCCCGCTCCGGGGAGGGATTTTTTATACCAGAAGTTTGACGTTTGGGAAAAATTTTATCTTCCCTTGAAGACCGGTTTTCTCTTCTCGAGAAAGGCCCGGGAACCTTCTTTGAAGTCTTCGGAAAACTGGAGCGCTTTACTGGCCGCCCGTTCTATCCCTAAGACGCCAGCCCTTATGTTGGTTTCCATCCCTAATTTTACGGCCTTCATAATCTCCCTCTGGGCAAGCGGAGCGCCGTCGGCGAGCCTCTTCGCCAGTGCCTTGGCCTCTTCGAGTACCTTGTCCTGGGGCACGACTTTGTTGAGCAGGCCGCGATTGTAGGCCTCTTGGGCGGACATGAAGTCACCCGTGAGCATCAGTTCCAGGGCCTTCGTTTGCCCAATGATTCTCGGCAGCCTCTGCGTTCCTCCCCAGCCAGGATTGAGGCCCAGTTTTACCTCCGGCAGGCCACAGGTGGCTGTTTCGGACATGATGCGTAGATGGCAGACACAGGCAAGTTCCAGCCCTCCACCATATGCACCCCCATTGATGGCGGCGATGATTACCTTGGGATAATTCTCGATCTTGAAGTAAATTTCGTTGCCGTCGTACTTGGGAACTTTTCCCGCCTGAAGTTCGGCAAATTCGGTGATGTCGGCCCCGGCGGAGAAAAATCTCCCTGAACCGGTAATGATGATGACCCTTACGCTGTCGTCGTTTTCGCATTTATCCAGGAGATCGTTCAGATCTCTCAAAACGCCCTGCCCCATGGCATTGGCTGGCGGATGATTGATCGCTGCCGTCACAACCATGCCCTCCTGCTCCACGATCAGCTTTTCATAGTTGAACTCCATGATTTCTTCCTCCTTTGTTAATTTAAGTCTAGCTGTGAGCTTATAGAATAATCGTTTTTTCGTGTCAAATCATTTACTGACCCTGGTGCAAAGTTTGGGGTTTGAAAATTTTTCGTTGACAAATACAGATGGATTGTTTTAGAGACTGCCCACCGTCCCCGGGGGGTGGCCAAACACCCAAAAATATACCCATGGAATGATGCCCATGGTAGCAAGGGTAGGTGGAAGCGATGGAACTTTTATTGCAGCAAATATTCAACGGCATTATGTTAGGCAGCACATATGCCATTTTCGCGTTGGGCCTTACGTTGGTCTACGGAATCTTGAATATACCCAACTTCGCCCATGGGCATATGTACATGCTCGGTGCCTATATCGGATTTTTCCTCATTACCGTGGTGGGGATTGCCTACTGGCCGGCCCTGGCCATTACGGCCATCTTGATGGCAGCGGCAGGCATCATCCTGGAATGGCTTGCCTACCGGCCCCTCAGAAATGAACCCCATATCAGCTCTTTCATCTCGGCCTTAGGGGCTCTATTCGTCCTGGAAAACGGGGTGATCGCCATCTGGGGGCCACAGGGGCAGAGGATGCCCAACCCTTATCCCGGTGTTATGGAAATAATGGGTATTATTATGACCCAGCAGCGGGTTTTGGTCATCATCGGGGCGGTTATGTTGATCGTTCTTCTGCAGCTCTTCATAAAGAAAACCATCCTCGGTAGCACCATCGAGGCGGTGGCCCAGAATCCCGAGGGGGCAAGGTTGGTAGGCATAAATGTGGATTTCGTTTCGTCGCTCACCTTCGCCATTTCTACTGCTCTGGCTGCCATTGCGGCCTTGCTTGTCGCGCCCATCTTCATGATTTCCCCTACTATGGGGTCACTGTTGGGCCTCAAAGGGTTTGTGATCATTATCCTGGGGGGTTTAGGGAGTATTCCCGGCGCCATCGTGGGAGGGTTGATCCTGGGGATGATCGAGGCCCTGGGGGGCGGGTACGTATCCGCCGCCTATAAAGATGCTTTCGCCTTCGGGGCTTTGGTTTTGATTCTCGCGATCAAACCGACCGGTTTATTTGGAGAGGAGGTTAAGGGTAGGTGAAGGTAAAAGACTGGCTTACGAAAAACTGGTTTTACTTGATCGTCTTTATCGTGGCCCTCGTGGTGCCTGCCTTTATGCCCAATCGTTACACGTTTCAGATTGTGATCATGAGCTGCCTCATGGCGGTCGGGGCCCTTAGTTTTAACCTCCTTCTTGGTTATACGGGGCAGGCTTCCCTGGCCCACGGCGCCTTTTTCGGCATCGGGGCTTACGGGGCCAGCATCCTGACCCTCAATTTGGGATGGTCCTTTTGGATCGCCCTCCCGGTGGGGGCGGCCATTGCGGCTTTGGTGGGGATGGTAGTGGGCATCCCGACCTTAAGAACGAGGGGGGCCTATTTTGCCATTGCCACCATGTGTCTGGGAGAGATAATCACCCTCATTGCCGGCAACTGGATCGAGCTCACGGGCGGACATAACGGCCTCGTAGGCATACCGACCCCCACCCCGATTAGGATTCCCGGTTTATTCACCATCAACTTTGACGATCAAACGGCTCAATACTACCTGGTACTCGCTTTTCTCATTATAGTGATCTTCTTTATGCGGCGTCTGGTGTATTCCCTCAAAGGCCTCACCTTCATGGCTATTAGAAACAATGAACTTCTCGCCGAGGCGATCGGGATCAATACGTTCCGGACGAAACTCCTTTCCTTCGTGGTTTCAACCTTCATCGTGGGCATGGCGGGGGGTGTTTATGCAAGTCTGATCGGTTCGATCAGCCCGACCGTAGCTTCCCTAAAGGTGACTTTCGATTTTCTCCTCTTTACCTTGTTGGGAGGGATGGCAACTTTGGCCGGGCCTGTTATCGGCGCCTTTGGACTGCTCATCCTGATGGAATATCTGCAATTTCTTCAGGAATATCAGATGATTATTTTCGGTGCCTTGCTTGTAGCCGTCATCGTATACTTCCCCCGCGGTTTTATGGGGGCTTACATGAAACTCAAAAGTAAGATGAAAAAGGCAGGAAATTAAGGTGCTTCTCAAGTGTGATAGTTTGATCAAGAAATTCGGTGGAACGGTAGCGGTCAACGAGGTCTCGTTCGAGGTAAACGATGGAGAGATCCTCTCCATTATTGGACCGAACGGCGCGGGGAAATCGGTTCTCTTTAGCCTCATCAGCGGCATACACCTGCCTGACTCGGGCCGGATAATCTTTCAGGGAGAGGATATCACGCGTTACAAGGCTTACATGGTTTCCCGTAAAGGGATTGCCAGGACATTTCAGCTTACGGCCCTGTTTGATCAGCTGCGCGTCGTAGATAATCTGGCCCTCGGTTATCAGAAGATGACCAAACACGGATTTTGGGATACGATCTTTCACACGGCAAGGTGGCAGAGGGAAAGGGAGCAAATGCAGAACAAGATAATGGAGGTGCTCTCTTTCATCGGCTTGGAGAGGCGGGCCTTTGACCTCGTCTCCACCATTTCTCAGGGGGAACAGAGGTTGCTTGCCATCGGGATAGCCTTGATGAGTAACCCGAAGCTCATCTTGCTCGACGAGCCGACGGGGGGGCTGCTTCAGGAAGACACGGATCGAATCACGCATCTCATTAGAAAGATAAACGATCAAGGAACTACCATCTGCCTGGTGGAGCACAAGATGAGAATGGTCATGGGACTCGCGGATCGGATTGTGGTATTGAACTACGGCCGTAAGATTGCCGAGGGGACCCCGGAAGAGGTCGCCTCTAATCCTCAGGTAATCGAAGCTTACTTAGGAAGAAAACGTGATGCTTAAGCTTACCAAGGTAAACACAAAAATTGGCGGATTTCACGCCATCCACGATGTTTCTCTGGAGATTAAAGAGGGAGAGTTTGTTGCCTTGCTGGGGGGTAACGGGGCAGGGAAAACGACGTTGTTCAGAACCATTGCTGGCATAATTAACCCGATTTCTGGCCAAATCGAATTTAAGGGGCAGGAAATCCACAAAAAACCCGCCCATAAAATAGTGGCCTTGGGGCTATCATTGTGCCCGGAAGGGCGCCAGCTCTTTCCCCAGCTGCCCGTGTATAAAAACCTCTTACTCGGGGCCTATCATAGGAAAGACAAAAAGGAAATCAATGAAACGCTGGAAGAGGTGTACGAACTCTTCCCCATCCTGAAGGAGAGAAGAAAACAGATGGCCGGTACGTTCAGCGGCGGAGAGCAGCAGATGCTCGCCATCGCCCGGGCCCTCATGTCCAAACCGGAGATGCTTCTTTTGGATGAGCCTTCGATGGGCC
This sequence comes from Syntrophales bacterium, assembly GCA_035358955.1. Lineage (GTDB taxonomy): Bacteria > Desulfobacterota > Syntrophia > Syntrophales > UBA8958 > JAOAFE01. The sequence goes on from DAORXN010000001.1 coordinate 179,128, forward strand.
TTGCTCCCCAGATGGTAGATACCATCGCCGAGGTAATTTCCAATCTAAACAAGAAGGGGATGACAGTTTTCCTCTCGGAGCAGAATGCCCAGATTGCCCTCATGATTACCCAGCGGGGATATGTGCTGGAAAACGGTCATTTGGTGCTGGAGGGATCGAGTCGAGATCTGCTCAATAACGAAAAGGTGAAGAAGGCGTATCTGGGAACTTAAAATTCCCTACCCGTTGGATACCACGTTTTCCTTCAGCCACGAAAGGTAACTTTCGCTTCCTTTTAGGATGGGAAGGGCAATGATTTCCGGGACCTCGTAAGGATGAAGGAGAGAAATCTCCCTTTCCACTTTTTGGTAGAGAACTTTCGTAGTTTTTATGAGGCTTAGCCACTCTTTAGCTGTTTCTACCTTCCCGGCCCATCGGTAGATGGAATTCATAGGGCCCAGCACCTGAACACAGGCGGCAAGCTCCTTTTCTATCAGTTCGTGGGCGATCTTTAAGAGGGCTTCCCGGCTGTCACAGGTAGTGATAACCATAATAAATTCATCTCGTTTCATGAAAATCCCTCCTCGTCAATTCGTATAGCACGATGGCCACGGCTTGAGGCAGGCTGAGAGAACCAATTCCCCCTGTTCCGGGAATGTGCCAGCACTCGTCACACAGAGATTTGACGGCTTCTGGAAGACCATGGGTTTCGTTTCCGAAGAGAATAGCGACCCCCGGTGCTACAGATTCGGGGGGCTTGCCGGAAGCCGCATCCGTCGCGATGGTTCTTATGCCTTGCGCCCGCAACTTGTGGATCATCACGGAAATGTCTTGTTTTTCCGCCACTTTCAGGTGAAATAAACTCCCCATGGAAGCCCGCACTACCTTCGGATGGGTGATGTCAACGGAGTTATCGCTTACGATGATGTTGTAAAGCCCAAACCAGTGCGCCGTTCTCAGGATAGCCCCTAAATTGTTCGGATTCGAGATTTCATGCAAGAGGAGGTAGCGTTCTTGCCTTGATATTTCCATCTCCGTGGGAAAATATCTCTTGGCCACGGCCATGATGCCTTCCGGTTCTTTGTCTTGGGATAGCTTTTGAAATTCCTTTGGCTTGAGGATATAGCAAGGTGTTTCCTTTGGTAACCACGTATCCGCCCGATCCTCGCGCACAAGGAAACACTCCACCGGCCAGTGGGCAGCTAACAATTGCGCCACGACCTTTTCCCCCTCCGCCAGAAAGGCCTGCTCCCGGTGGCGGTATTTACCGTCCAATAGTTTAGCCCATCTTTTCAACTGGTTATGGCTGGGTACCATGGGTTTTGAGCCCGACCGACCGGCGCCAAAGGTAGAGGCCCACGCCGATGGCAACCATGATGAGGCAGAGTATCTGCCCCATGGTTAGGAACCCCACGATAAAACCTATCTGTGGATCCGGTTCTCGGAAGAACTCGATAAAAAATCGCACCAGGCCGTAACCGATAAGGTAAAGGGAGAGGAGCCAGCCTTCGAAGGGGTGCTTGTTTCTTACCAGCCAAAGGAGGGAAAACAGGAAGACCCCTTCAAAAAGCGCCTCGTAAAGCTGGGAAGGATGGCGAAGCAACCCGGTAGGGTCCAGGGGGAAGTACATGCCCCAGGGTAGTTGGGTGGGGCGACCGAACAGCTCCCCGTTCAAAAAATTGCCCAGTCGGCCGAAGGTGTAGCCGAGGGGAATGGCGGGGCAAAATAAGTCGGCCATATTCCAGAAGGAGATCCGGTGAGCACGGCAATAGAGAAAACCTGTTACCACTACCCCGATTGCCCCCCCATGGTAGGACATGCCGCTTAGGCCCACAAGTTTCACCCCCTCCGAAGAAAAGTGAAAGGGAAGGATGATTTCCCAAGGTCGCGCCAGGTAGTAAGAAAAATTGTAGATGACCACGTAGCCTAATCGGGCTCCCACCATGAGCCCTAATATACACCAAAGGATGGCATCGATGACGATTTCCTGTGAATACGGGTAATGACGTTCTTTCTTTATGCGGTACAGAACGAGCAGATAGGTAAGGGCGAAGGCCACGAGATACATGACGCTGTACCAGCGGATTTGCAGGGGACCCAAGGTGAAGAGCACGGGGGAGATTTTTTCCGGGAGATGTTGCCAGCTCATCGGGGATACGCTTCCCCTTTCAGTTCTTCGACGTAGAGCTGGGCCGCGTATGCCGCCTGGGCGCCATCTCCGCAGGCCGTAACCACCTGCCTGAGTTTCTTATCGATACAGTCACCACAGGCAAACATACCCCTCTGGGAGGTTTTCATCTCCCGGTCCACGATGATAGATCCATCCGGGGCGAGGTCCACGAGCCCTTCCACCAGGTCCGTGTTGGGGCGGATTCCGATGAAGATAAAAATGCCGTTGACCTTGAGGCTTTGCACCTTACCCGTGGGCAGGTGACGGAGGGAAATTTCTTCTACCCCTTCCTGCCCCTTGATTTCTTCCACCACCGACTCCCAGATGATGTTCACCCGGGGATTGTTGAAAACCCGCTGTTGTAGAATGCCGGCCGCTCGGAGGCGGTTGCGGCGATGTATGAGATGAACCCGGCTGGCAAACTGGGTGAGGAAGTTCGCTTCTTGCACGGCCGTATCCCCCCCGCCCACGACGGCAACTTCCAGGTTACGGTAAAGGGGGGCATCGCAGGTGGCACAGTACGAGACCCCCCGGCCGATAAAGGTGTCTTCGCCCGGCACGTTCAGCTTTCGCCAATTGGCACCGGTCGCGATGATCGTTGCCCTGGCGGAAAACTGGGTACTATCTGTTTCCACTTCCCAAGCCGGTTGGTTTTCTATTATCGCTTTTCTTATCCCTTTTACGTCGGAGGTCGTTGTTTCTAAGCCAAATCGAATCGCCTGGGTACGGAACTTCTCCGTCAATTCGTATCCCCCGATCCCCTCCGGAAATCCCGGATAGTTTTCCACTATATCCGTGAGGGTTATTTGACTTACCGAGGTGCTTCCTTCCACGAGCAGGGTTTTCAGATTGGCCCGGGCACAGTACAGCCCCGCCGTAAGCCCGGCCGGCCCACCACCCACTATGATTACATCGTACAATCCCTTCATGGTCCTCCTCAATTTTTTTTGCCGTCTTAATAGTTACGATACAAGATTTCGGCTATTCGTACAAGGTCTTCTCCCACCTCCTGGGCGAGTTTCATGACCTGGGGACGTGTCGGTCGGTCCGTTTCATGAACGTGGTTGATGATAACGCAGAAGGCCAACTTTCGTCCCGATGCCGTTTCCACATATCCGGCAAGGCTTTTACCTTGAACGAAGCCGGAATTATTCAGCACGTCGTATTGATTTAACGTCCCCGTTTTGGCCCGAATTTTTCCTTGGGCCGGATCTTTATCGTCCACCGCCCATTTCAGGGTACCCGAGACGCCCAATACAGGCAGGGCGTTTAACATGTCCCGATAAATTTCATCCCGAGCAATGGCGGCAAGGAAGGCCGTAACCGTTTGGGGAGTTACCAAATTGGCCGGAGAAATTCCTGCCCCGTCGCCCAAGGAAACGGTCTTTAGGTCTAGGTCTTTTTCTTTCAGAAATTCTCGGATGACCTTCATTCCCTCTTCCATGGTGCCCAAGGCGCGGAGACAACCCAGGAGGAGGACCAAGGCATCGGCCCCGGGGTTGTAACTCGTCTCGAGGATACGCTGGATGTACTGGTTAAGTGGTGGGGATTGATAAACGGCGATGGTGCTAAGCTTATCTTTGTCTTCTGCTAAAGAAGAAAGAAATGGGCGCGGGTTGGGGCGTAAGGGGGAGGCGGCGACCTTGACCTTCTTCCTTTGGAGGGCATTGATGAAAAGCGCGCGCAGGCAACTTGCCGGGTCGTAAATGGCCACGGATTTTTTCAGGGGGGTGGAGGCCGTGGATATTTTTCCCTTTATCCGTAACTTACCGGTGGCGGTCCAGGAAATCTCTATCTGCGTTTCATCCTCCTTCGGGACCGTGCGGGTTTCGTTCATGATTCCGGGCCAGGAAAGAGCAAGGTCCTGCTTCACCTGAGCCTTTTTGCCCGGGCGGGTAGGGGTGATGGTTATCCCTAACTGGGTCTCCGTACACATGGCCGGGGATACCGTATAAAGGACAAGGCCGGGTGAAACGGTACTGTACGCTCGATACGGTAAAAAGAGGCGGTCGTCCACCAGAATATCGCCCCTTACCTCTCTGATACCGGCCGCCTTCACCTGCTGGGCCAGGAATTCTAAACCGGAAAAGAATATGTCCCCCGTGGGCACGAGGATGAGATCGCCTAGTAAGGAGCCCTGTTTCAACGACCCGCGCCGATAGAGGGCGGTTTTAAAGGTGAAGTCTCTCCCGAGTCGGGAGAGGGCCGAAGCCGTGACGAAAAGCTTGGTCAGGGAGGCGGGGTATAAGAGTCGGTCGCTGTTTAGGGCGTAAACCGTTTCTCCCTTTGCCATATCAACCACGTGCAGGCCGAAATGGGCATGGCGGTACATCGCTTTGTCGAAAATGGCTTTGATCTCATCCGCCGGGGCAAAGGAAGGGATGGTGAAAAGAAGGATCACAAAGGTGCAAAAGGTGATTTTTAGGGGCTTGATTTTGTAGGTGGAGATGAATATGTTTCTCGGCGTAGGCCATGATACGTTCATGGGAGGTACCCTTTGATGCCAATTTACGAGTTTTATTGCCATAGATGTCACACCATATACAACTTCTTTTCCCGCACCGTAAATACGGAGGCTACACCCAACTGCCCCCGATGTAAGACGGTGAAGCTAAAGCGGCAGATGTCCATCTTTTCCCACCTTTCCGGGGAGAAAAAGGAAGAGGACTTACCGATCGATGAATCAAAACTCGAGCAGGCCATGAACATGCTGGCGGGGGAGGCGGAAAGGATCGACGAGGAAGACCCCCGGCAAGCCGCGCAACTTATGCGGAAATTGACGGAAGCCACGGGCATGAATCTTTCTCCCGCCATGGAAGAGGCCCTGAGCCGCCTGGAAAGGGGCGAGGATCCCGAGGCGATTGAGGCAGAAATGGGAGAAATCTTGGAAAATGAAGAGCCCTTCACTTGGGATGCGTCCGGTAAGAGGGGGAAGGCGGGCCGGCGGGCACTTCCGCCCCAGGTGGACGATACCCTTTATGAGCTTACATAAAATTAACAGGGTCGATATCACACCGAAGCTTGAGGCCGGCAGGTACTCGTAAGCCTTTGACGATTTGACCAAGAGCGTGGATGGTACGCGGGTCCTTTCCCTTCACGATGATTTGCCACCGGTAGTGGCCCCTCAATCGGCTGAGGGGGGCGGGGGCGGGCCCTAAGATTTCGATGGTCCCCGGCAAATTGGGGGCCCGGAGATAATGGCCCAACCTCTTTGCCCCCTGCCACCCTCGCTCCTTGTCTACACTGGTGATCTGGATACTCATGAGGCGAGAAAAGGGAGGATACTTGAGGAACGAACGGTATGATACCTCGTTTTCGTAAAAAGATAAGTAGTCATGGTCCTGGACGTATTTGATTACGTAATGGTCCGGGTTGAAGGTCTGAATGATCACGCGGCCCGGTGTTTCTCCCCTTCCCCCCCGACCGGCGACCTGGGTCAAAAGCTGAAAAGTCCTTTCCCCGGCGCGAAAATCAGGCAAATTGAGGGAGATATCGGCACAGATAACACCCACGAGAGCGATATGGGGAAAGTCATGGCCCTTGGAAATCATCTGGGTGCCGACCACGATGTCCGCCTCTTTCTCTTGTATGGACCTTAGGATCTTGCTCCTCACCGATGGGTTCTCGGCAATATCCCGGTCCAGACGGCATACGCGGGCGGAAGGAAAGAATTGTTGCACCAAGGCGGAAACCTTCTGGGTACCCACGCCGTAACCTGCCAACTGAGCGCCCCCGCATCGAGGACAGTGGGTGATGCTATCCGAGGAGTAATCACAGTAATGACAAACAAGCCGCGCCGGTAAATGATGGAGGGTGAGGCTCAAATCGCAATTCGGGCACTTAAATGTATAACCACAGCTCTTACAAATTAGGAAAGGGTGAAACCCTCGGCGGTTGAGGAAGAGGACAACTTGAGCTCCCCTTTTCAGGGTGTCTCCGATCGCTTCTTTTAGGGGGGGGGAAATAATCTCATCCCCCGGCCCTACGAGCCTCATGTCTACAATTTCGACCGTGGGCAAGGGGCGCATCTCCACCCGGCGGGGAAGGGAAAGCAAGCTTAAGCCCCCCTTTTGCGCCAGGTGATAAGTCTGGACGGACGGGGTGGCAGACCCTAAGATCACGGTAACATTTTGCATTTTCCCCCGGACAAGGGCCAGGTCCCGTGCGTTGTAAGGGAACCTCTCTTCCTGTTTGTATGATTCGTCGTGCTCCTCATCTACTATAATGAGACGCAGGTTATGGATGGGCGCAAACACAGAAGATCGAGCGCCACAGGCCAATTTAATCTTGCCATTCTTCAGGGCTCGCCAGCTTGTAAACTTTACCTGGTCGGGAATCCCGCTGTGGAGGAGGGCGATTTCCTCTTCGGGGAATCTCTCCCTAAGCCGACCTACGAGCTGGGGGGTAAGGGCAATCTCCGGTACCAGGTAAAGGATGCCACCTCCCTGCTTCAAAACGTATTCCATCGCCCGAAGGTAAACTTCCGTTTTCCCACTCCCCGTGACCCCGTGAAGAAGGAAGGGGGTAAATTGATGCGATTGAATGGCATGGGTTATTTTCTGAATGGCGCTCTTTTGGTCTTCGTTGAGCTCGATATTGCCTGGGATGAACTCCAGGGTATCGTAAGGTACGGGGGAGATGTTGGTAAGGGGTCTGGTTTTTTTGACGAGGATGCCCTTTTGGATCAACCGGGCGATGACATTTCTGGACACACCGGTAAGGTGGAGAAGGCTTGCATAAGAGAGGCTTTCATCATTTCTCAGGGCCGCGACCACTTTTTCCTGGGCGGGGGTGAGATTTGCGAGCAGTGAAAGTTCTCCACTCAAAGAGACCAAGGTTTCCTTCTTTTCCCCGACCGGCCTTCCCGTTTCCTTTTCGCAAGCCTCGATTAACCCTGCCTTTAATAGGCGGGCAAGGGCGTATTCGATATGGGACGTCTTTAACTTTTTTCTGAGGCTGTTCTTCGATAGTCCCCGAGGATAACACCTTAATATATCTAATATTTCTCTTTGCACCGGCGGAATTTGGTCGAGGTCTGCCTCGCCGCCGAGGGGGGTAATTTTCAAATGTTGGATCGATTTTTTCTCTCCCCCCGGCAGGATTTCCCCCAGGGCCTTCCCTAAAGGATAGAGGTAATAATCTGCTGCCCAGCGGTAGAAGCGTAACTCTTCTGATCCGAAGAGGGGTTCCGTATCCACGAGATCGATGATGTCCTTGACGGGAAGAAAAGGGGGGGCAGGGGCGAAGAGCTCTACAATTACACCGGTTTTCTTTGTCCTCCCAAAAGGCACATAAACCCTCATCCCGACATGGACTACCTGTTCCCAGTGGTCGGGCACACGATAGGTAAATGTTTGGTGGGATTGGATATTTAGGGCAATTTGGGCCAGCATAGGGTGATCGCCAGGGTTCTTTGCTGGCGAGCATCAATCACCCATGAGTTTTTCCATCTTTTCCTGCTTCATTTTGCAATCGATACAGAGGGTGGTAACTGGCCTTGCCATGAGGCGTTTTTCCGAGATCTCCCCACCGCAAGCCTGACAGATGCCATAGGTGCCGTCGTCGATCCTTTGGATGGCTTCTCGCATCTTTTGGATTAGTTTCCTTTCCCGGTCACGGATTCTCAACTCGAAGTTCCGATCCGATTCCAGAGAGGCACGGTCGCTGGGGTCGGGATACGTTTCTTTATCGTTCGTCATCTCGGAGACGGTTTTTTCGGCCTCGCTCAGGAGTTTGTTGATTTCCTGGGTAAGCATGAAGCGGAAAAATTCGAGACGTTCAGGTTTAAGTGGCATTTTTTCACCTCATACCGTTTTTCCCGTTACGCCGAGGGGGACTTTCTATACATGATAACGCACCTTTTGTCAAAGAAAAATCACCCGATGATTTTTTTTATCTCTTCGTAAAGGGGCCTTAATCGGCGATACATCTCCTTGTAGACCCGCTGGTAGAGGGAATCGTATATTTCATGGATATGGGGGTTGGGTTCGAAGGTCTTTCCCGGATGAACCATCTCCCGGATGGCGGTGGAGAAATCGGGGTGAATGCCCAGCCCAACGGAGGCATCGATCGCTGCTCCCAGGCCGGATGCCTCGTATACATGAGGCCTGGTGACGGCCAGACCGAATAGATCGGCCGAAAGTTGGAGAATGGAATCGCTCTGCGACCCCCCTCCTGCCACCCGAATATCCGTGATGGGGAGACCACTTCTCTTTTCCAGTCGTTCTTTACCCTCCCGCAGGGCGTATGCGAGGCCTTCGATGATGGCACGATACAGGTGGGCCCGATTGTGGACATCACCGAACCCAATGATGGCGCCCCTCGCTTCCGGTCCCGGGACCTTCAAACCGGGAGACCAGTAAGGCTGGAGTATCAAGCCCCGGGCCCCGGGAGGTGAGTACTTCAGTAATTCTTCTAACAATTCTTCTACTTCCACTCCCTTTTCTTCGGCCAGCTGCTGCTCTTGATGGGCAAATTCTTGCTTGAACCAATTTACCATCCAGAATCCACGATAAATCATTATTTCCAGGGAATAGTGACCTGGGATGGCAGCGGGATAAGGAGGGATCATGGGAATGGCTTCGAGGTAATGCTTATGGGTCGTGTTGATGGTCGCTGTGGTGCCGTAACTCAAGCAAGCCTGGTGGGGCTCGAGGCACCCGGCACCGAGGACCTCGCATGCTTTATCTGCCGCGGAGGCGATCAGGGGCAACCCTTCGGGAATGCCCGTTTTTTCGCTGGCCAAGCGGCTTATACGCCCCAGTTCCTGAGCGGGTGGGATCAAATCCGGCAACATCTCTCGCTCGATGGGCAGCACCTTCCATTTCCAGTCCCATCGAGCAGCCCAGCGATGCCGCCGATAATCGAACGGGACGTATCCCACCTGGGCCGCGATGGAATCGACGAATCTCCCCGTAAATTTGTAGGCAAGGTATCCGGATAAAAACAGATATTTGTAAGTATTCTTCCACACTTCCGGTTCGTGCACGGCAATCCAGTTGGCTTCTGCTTCGGCCTGGAGGTAAGAGATGGTCTCCCTGTTGCCCGTGAGGGTAAAAAGGATACCCCATAGACCTTTGGGAGGGGTCAACCCTTCCGTCCGCCTTTGGTCGAGCCAGACGATGGCGCGCCTCAAGGGTTTGCCTTGTTTATCCACGTTGATGACCGTTGAGCGTTGTGTGGTCAGGGTTACCCCGGCCAAAGCCGAGGGGGAAACTTGGCCTGATTGCCATAGTTTCTGACAGGCTTGGGCAACCATTTCCCAGTAGTAATCGGGGTCCTGTTCGGCCCAGCCCGGTTGCGGAGAGATGTAAGGCTCGATGAACACGCGTGATTTTGCCATGAGCCGACCTCGAGGGTCGAAGACAAGAGCCCGAACGCTTTGGGTACCGTGGTCGATGGCTAAAATGAGCTCTTTTGCGGGCATGGCTATTTGAGCTCGGTATCCGTGATGCGTTTGATGAGGTTGGTCGTCGATTTCCCTTCGGTAAAGGGAATGGTCGTGACCTTTCCTCCCCGGCTTTCGACTATGTCGCGGCCCACGATTTTTTCTTGGTCCCAGTCTCCGCCTTTGACCAGGACGTCCGGCACGATGATGGCGATGAGGTTATAAGGGGTGTCTTCATCAAAGACCGTTATGTAATCCACAAATTCCAGGGCGGCAAGAATCTCCGCCCGGTCCTCTTGGCATGAAATGGGTCGGTGGGGGCCTTTGAGCCTTCTTACCGAGTCGTCGCTGTTCAACCCCACGATGAGGACATCCCCCAGCTCTTTGGCTGCCCTGAGATACCGCACGTGGCCCACATGAATGAGGTCGAAACAGCCGTTGGTGAATACGATCTTTTTCCCTTCCTCTCTTAAGGCTTTGACGACGGTCAAAAGGGCCTCTCTCGTTAATATTTTGTCCATACTTTTCCCTGTTTAAACGGCCCTCGCCAAGGTAAGGACAGATACGTCCCGGGCGCCGGTTTGCATCAAAACGCGGGCACATTCGTTGACGGTGCCCCCCGTGGTGAACACATCGTCGATGAGGAGAATTTTCTTGTTTTTTATCGCCCGTGGATTGGTAACCAAGAAAGCGCCTCGGACATTTCTCTCCCTTTCTTCTTTTTTAAGGGCCACTTGGGGCTTCGTGTCCACACGTCGCCTTAGGGCCGAACAATCGCATGGAATCTGGTGGCGGCGTGCCACTTCCCTCGCCAAGATCAAGGCCTGATTGAAGGTTCTTTCCCTCAGTTTATGATTGTGCAGGGGCACGGGGATGACAACGTCAAAAGTTTTGAAATCTAAATCGAAATAGTTCTTTTCCGCCATCAGCCGTCCCAGGTAGTGGCCGAGGGTTCGATTTCCGTGATACTTAAACTGGTGGATGAGATGAAGCAGGGGAGGTTCATAGAAACCCAGGGCGCGGGCCCGCTGAAAGGCCGGGGGGCGAAGGAGGCACTCCCCACAAGGATGGTTTACCTCCGGAAGGGGATACGTTGTGCCGCAGATGGGGCACATTGGGGGTGAGATGAATTTTATGGCTTGGGCACATTCTGGACAGAGGATACGATTTTCCCCGGCGTTGATGAGGCTCTCGCAGGCGGCACATTGAGGGGGAAATATACAATCCAAGACGGCCCGAAGCTCATCGATCAATCTGCCAAATCCCCTCCTAATTCTTTTATTTCCATCGCGTTTTCATCAATGGCCATTTGCGGGGCCTCATGCCATAACTTCTCCAAATCGTAAAAAGCCCGGATGGGGTCGTAAAAGATGTGGACGATTACGTCATCGTAGTCCATGAGGATCCAGTGTCCGTATTCCTTACCCTCTATCCCGCGGGGGAATATGCCCTGCTTACCCAACGCTTCTTCCAACCATGAGGCGATGGCCTTTACCTGGCGGTCCGATGAACCGCTGCAGATGAAGAAGTAGTCCGCAAAGGAGGAGTATTGTTTGATTTTGAGGATGACGGGGGCCTTGGCTTTTCTCTGTAAGGCCGCATTGACTACTTTAAGCAGCCTCTCTGATGAACTTTGCTCGGGCGCCTTTTTCATGGTGGCGAAAATAGCATGGTTACGAGCTATCGTCAATTAACTTTACCCTTTCACGTTGAGGGCAAGGTCGCCTTATGATAAATGGGGTGCATGGATCTGGTATCAAAGAAAATCATGGTGCACGTGCCTTTTGGTGAGCTCCATCGGCGTTACCTCCCCCTGATCTGCGAGCGAAAATTGCCGCCGGAGATCAGTTTTGATGTCTATAGTTTGAGTAATTTTTCGGAGCGGGATTTTCGGTATGTGGCCGATAAGTTAGGGGAGGCAGGGCTTTCGGTAACCTTTCATGCGCCGTTTATGGATCTCCGGCCAGGGGCCGTTGATCCGGCCATCAGGCAGGCCTCTGTGCGCCGCATTGAAGAAGTGCTATCCCTCGTTCCCCTTTACCGTCCCTTGGGCATTGTCTGTCATCCTTCCTTCGATCGCCGTTATTACGTTTCCACCGATGAATTATGGTTGCAAAACAGCATAGAAACGTGGACCTATCTATCACGGCGGGCGGAAGAGTTGGGGACCGTTATCGCCCTGGAAAACGTATACGAAGACGAGCCCCTCATTTTGGCCCGGCTTCTTTCGGCCGTAAATTCAACCACTTGCAGATTTTGTTTTGATACGGGTCATTTTAACGTCTTTTCCCGGGCCAAATTGGAGGAGTGGATAGAGATGTTGGGAGACTATCTGTTCGAGGTCCACTTGCACGACAACCAAGGGATGGCAGACGAACATCGCCATATCGGCGCGGGTACCTTTCCTTTCACGGATTTCTTCGCGTTGTTGCGGAAAAAAGGGCTTCATCCCCTTTTGACCTTGGAGGCCCATCGCGAAGACGAATTATGGAAATCCCTCACTAATCTAAGCGAAAAGATGGGAGCTTAGCCATCTATGTGGCAGTATGTACTAAAGAGGATTGCCTTCATGATTCCCATTCTCTTGGGTATCACGGTAATATGTTTTACGGTCATGCATTTGGCGCCCGGCTCACCAACGGACCTGCAAACCCAGATGAACCCGAGGGCCTCGGCGGAATTGAAGGCAAGACTCATGGCCATGTACGATCTGGATAAACCGCTTTACCTGCAGTATTGGCTTTGGCTAAAACGGATCGCCGTTTTTGATTTCGGTCGGTCATTTTCTCCCGATCGCCGACCGGTAGTCGAAAAAATAAAGGAGCGGATACCCATAACGATTGCCATCAATCTCCTTTCCCTCTTGGCTATTCTCGCCGTGGCCATACCCCTGGGGGTCATGGCCGCCATTCATCGGGGCACGCTTTTCGATAACCTGACCTCTATTTTCGTATTTATCGGCTTTGCCATGCCTACCTTCTGGCTTGCCCTGCTCCTCATGATCTTGTTCGGTATCTATTTAGACTGGCTTCCCATCTCCGGGATTCGCTCTTTAAATTACGAGTACCTCCCCCCCCTGACCGCCTTTTGGGATCTGATAAAGCATCTCATCTTGCCCGTCTTCCTTTCCGCTTTTGGAGGACTGGCGGGTTTTTCCCGATTTATGAAGGCCAATATGTTGGAGGTCATCCGGCAGGACTACATAATGACCGCCCGGGCAAAGGGTTTATCAGAAAGGGTGGTGATTTACAAACACGCCCTGCGCAATGCCCTTTTACCGGTGATCACCATATTAGGGCTATCCGTGCCCGGTCTGATCGGGGGGAGCGTAGTGTTCGAGACGATTTTTGCCATCCCCGGGATGGGGCAACTTTTCTATATGTCCGTTATGGCAAGAGATTACCCGACGGTGATGGGGATTCTTTTCATCGGGGCCGTTCTTACCTTAATCGGGAACCTGCTCGCCGATGTTTCTTATGCCTTGGCCGATCCCAGAATTCGTGTGAGGTAAAGGGGTATGTTTCCCGGTTTCTGGTCTCGATTCAAAAAAAACAAAATGGCCCTCACGGGCGCGATCTTAGTGGTTTCTCTTTTCCTCGTTGCCTTTCTCGCCCCGTGGATTGCCCCCTATAACCCCGAAGAGATAGATCTATCTCAGGTGCTCGCGCCCCCTTCTTCGTCCCACTGGTTGGGAACGGACCAATTGGGGAGGGACGTTTTGAGCCGTATGATTTGGGGGGCGAGGATTTCCCTCCAAGTAGGGATCGTCTCTACCGGAGTAGCCTTGGTCATCGGGATCTTTTTGGGGGCGATGGCCGGATATTACGGCGGATGGGTGGACGCCGTCATAATGAGGTTTGTCGATATCATGTTGTGCTTTCCCACGTTCTTTCTTATTCTGGCCGTTATCGCCTTTCTTGAGCCCTCCATCTGGAACATTATGATCGTGATCGGCGCCACGGGATGGATGGGTATCACTCGTCTGGTAAGGGCCGATTTTATTTCCCTACGGGAAAGGGATTTTGTTTTGGCGGCCAAGGCCATCGGGGCGAGCGATTTGCGCATTATTTTTTCTCACATCTTGCCCAATGCGATGGCCTCGGTGCTCGTGGCGGCTACGTTAGGGGTAGCCGGGGCCATCCTTACCGAATCGGCCTTGAGCTTTTTGGGGATTGGCGTCCAACCTCCCACCCCCAGTTGGGGCAACATATTGACCGCGGGGAAGGACAATATCGATGTGGCTTGGTGGCTTTCCCTCTTTCCGGGTCTGGCCATTCTCATAACGGTTATGGGCTATAATTTGTTAGGTGAAGGTATTCGCGACGCCATGGATCCCCGGTTAGAGGCTTGAAAAAAAGAAACCCCCTTCCACTTGGGTGCAAGGGGGTTTCTTTTCCCAGGGGATAAATTACTTCTTCTCGGCTGCGCCAGCGCCTTCCTCGGCCTTCTTCTCTTCGGCCTTCTTCGCCTTCTTCGCCGGCTTCTTTGCCTTCTTTGCCTTCTTTTCCGCCTTCTCCTCTACCTTGGGCTTCTCGGCGGCCTTCTCTTCCTTCGCTGCCTGTGCGAAGGCCATGCCGGACAAGGACAGAGCGAACAGGATGGAAACCAAAATCGAAAGTAGCTTCTTCACTCGTCTTCACCTCCTTTCTTTTCGAACTTGATAATTGACATTCAATTTACGTGCCATGAGCAGGGACCCCTTTTGTCCAATTATATTGAGTATATTGAAACACGCCGGGGTCCTGGTTTTGGGGAAATATTCCCCTCATTATGAGGAATATTTCCCATCCGAGCCGTTTTCTTTTTTTTCTCCTGGCGGATAGTGCTTTCTTTTTTGCACTACTTTTGCCAGCAGTTGCTCGCGGTAACGGTAGGCGAGGCCGACGATTACCAAGCAGATTAAGAGAGGAATAAGGAGGGCGCTATTTAATCCGTTCCTCAGGAGGTCTCCACTGGCGGAGAGCATGATAGTGCCTAACAGCCTTCCGCTTACCGAAATGATGAGAAAGGGAAAGGTTTTCAAATGACTTAGGCCGAGCATGTAGCAAAGGGCGTCTTTGGGAAAGCCTGGGATTAAGAACAGAGCCAAGATTACGAGCTTGCCCTGGTGGGTGATGAATCGATCGTATTTCTGAAAAAGGTCCGCCTTGATGAAACGTTCTACTAAGGGGAGGCCAAAGATACGAGCCAGGATGAAGGCGATCCAAGAACCCAGGGTGAGACCCAGCGTAGAGTAAAGGGTGCCCCAGTATATCCCGTAGATATAACCCCCGATAAAACCCGTCACCTCTCCCGGAACGGGGGCAAACACGACCTGCAGGGCTTGGAGCCCGATGAAAGCCACGACCGACCAGGGGCCCATGTCTTTTATAAACTTAAGGAGGCGTTCTTTGTCCGTAAAAAGCAAGTGGAGATCGAAGTGAAAGAAGAAATAAATGCCAATCGCCGTGAGGATGACAAAGACGATTATTTTTGCGGCCAATTTTCTGTCCATATTTCGCTTCCATAAATGATGACGCGCTTTATTTCAACTGTAAAGCGCTTTTGCGTACCATGTATTGACATGGCCCGCTGTTTAGCATATGAAATTCACTGAGTATTTTGTCGGCTTTGGGAGGTATGAGAACGTGAAAGATGACATCTTCATCAAGGGGAAATTAGACAAGCGCCTGGCGCATAGGCTGATCCTGAAGGGAGAACTTTCGGAAGCAGAGCTTCAAGCATATTTGGCCGGACTTCCCGATTTATCGGAAAATGTACAGGAGATAGAGGTCAGTTTGGAGGCCTGTCTCCAAGGTAACTTGGATGAAAATTAAATGTACATAGATTCCCATGCCCATCTCGAAATGGCGGATTTTGACCTCGACCGCGACGAGGTGGTGGCCAGGGCGGAGAAGGCTTTGGTTGAAGCCATTGTTACGGTAGGAACGAACTTGCCGGATTGTAAAAAGGCCGTTGAGCTCACCGGCAAATATAAAGGGGTGTATGCGGCCATCGGCATCCATCCCCATGAGGCTAAATCGGCCTCGGAAGAAACCTTCAATGCCTTAAAGAAACTCGCGGAAAACGAGAAGGTGGTAGCCTGGGGCGAGATAGGTCTCGATTTTTATCATCGATACTCTCCGCCGGCGGTGCAGTTGGAAAAGTTTGTCCTGCAATTATCCATAGCGGAAGAACTGGATTTACCGGTGATAATTCACAGTCGCGATGCCCATGAAGAGATCAAAGATCATCTTCTTTCGTGGCAGGGAAAAAAGAGAGGCGTAATTCATTGTTTTTCCGGTGATAGAAACCTGGCGCGGTTATTTCTCGATCGAGGTTATTTCATCTCGATTGCCGGTCCGGTGACGTTCAAAAATGCCAACCGTTTAAAAGAGGTGGTACGCTATGTCCCGCTGGATAGATTGCTAATAGAGACGGACGCGCCTTTTTTGTCCCCCCACCCGTTTCGTGGGGAGCGCAACGAATCAGCCAGAGTGACGTTGGTGGCGGCTGAAATTGCCGCCCTCAAGAATTTGACCGTAGAGGAAGTAGGCTATACTACGGCCCAGAACGCCAGGCTATTATTTGGCCTCCCGGAAGTATCCCATGCCTAAGCGCATCGTTTTCCTGCTGCTCGGAGGGAGCCTCACCGACCCTGAATTTCTCAAAAATATGTGGCGAATTCACCGGCCTCAGGCCGTCATCTGTGCGAATGGTGGGGCAAGACATGCCCGAGATGCGGGTTTGAAACCAACGCTAATCGTAGGGGACATGGATTCCCTGCCCGAAGAGGTAAGGGCCCATTTCCGCCAAGAGGGGATCCCCGAGCAGGTTTTCCCCAGGGTGAAGGACGAAACGGACGCCGTAATCGCCTGTAAACAAGCACTCGCTTTGCATCCCGATGAGATTTGGGTTTTTGGGGCCTTCGGCGGGAGGGTGGACCATATGCTCGCCAATTTGTCCCTCTTGCTCATGGGGGAGAAAAATGGGGTTTTCGTCAAGCTTTTGGACGAGGCAGGCGAAGTATTTCTCGTCACGCGGGAAAAATTCATTGAAGGCAAGGCCGGAGATACGGTATCCATACTCGCCCTCTTCGAAGACGCGATTGGGGTAACCCTCGAGGGTTTTGCCTATCCCTTGACGAAAGGGGAGATGAAAAGGGATTTTCCCCTGGGGATGAGTAACCGACTCGGCGGGGAAAGGGCAAGGATCGAGGTGGAAACGGGTAGCTTGTTGGTAATAAAATATTTTCATTCCTGCGGAGGGTGAGATGGGTGTCCCCCGGGTATTAACGGTGGCCGGTTCCGATTCGTGCGGAGGGGCAGGAATTCAGGCAGATATAAAAACGATAAGTGCCCTGGGGGGGCATGCCATGACGGTGGTAACCGCCCTCACGGCCCAGGATACGATAGACGTAAAATCCATCTACGAGATCCCTCCCGATTTCGTGGCAGCCCAGTTCAACGCGGTCGTCGTGGATATCGGGGTCGATGCTATCAAAACGGGGATGTTGTTTGCTGCCCCCATTATAGAGGTCGTCGCCGACCGGATCAGGCATTTTCAGATTGAGCCCGTGGTGGTGGATCCCGTTTTGACGGCCTCGGGGGGAACCAACCTTTTGGCTAAAGAGGCGAGGGAAAGCCTCTGCCGGGAACTTTTTCCCCTTGCTTTCCTGGTCACACCCAATGTTCCCGAGGCAGAAGTCCTTTCCGATGTTGTTATCTCTTCCCCTTCGGATATGAAAGTAGCCGCCCGCATCATTTACGAAATGGGGCCCCGGTTCGTGTTGATTAAGGGAGGTCATCTAATCTCCGGTCATGTCCACATGTTCTACGATGGGCACACGTTCCGAGAAATACCTTATAGGCGTCTCGATACAGAGGATACCCACGGTTCCGGCTGCACCCTTTCTGCGGCCATTGCTACGGAAATTGCCCGCGGTCGGGACGTTTTGGAAGCCATCACTATCGCCGAATCATTTGTGAATAAAGCCATTTGTCACGCCTTACGTTTGGGAAAAGGGCGTGGTTTCCTAAATCAGTTTGCCCTTTAATCACCGGTCAAAGTAATGGAAAAAAGTAAGGGAGATAAACTAAGAGCCGGCGCCCTTTTTATTGCCCATCAGCTACAAAGTAGGGGATATGAGGCCTTCTTCGTGGGGGGGTGTGTACGTGACCTGGTGATGGGAAGAAAGCCGGACGATTACGATATAGTGACCTCTGCCCTCCCAAGGGAAATACAAGCCATTTTCCCCCACACCGTTGCCGTCGGTGCCCGTTTTGGTGTCGTCATCGTGGTTCTGATGGGTTTCCACTACGAGGTCGCCACGTTTCGGCGGGAGGAGGCATATGAAGATGGACGCCACCCGAAGCGGGTGGAATTTGCTACCTTGAAAGAAGATGTGCTCCGGCGGGATTTTACGATCAACGGCCTCGCCATGAGGCCTGATTCAGAAGAGATCATCGATTACGTGGGCGGGCTTACCGATATTGAAAGGGGCCTGGTAAGAACGATCGGTCCACCGGCCCGGCGGTTTAAGGAAGACCATTTAAGGATGCTGAGGGCAGTGCGATTTGCCGCCCAGCTGGGGTTTGCTATCGAAGAGGAAACCTTGGCTGCCATTTCGAACCACGTTCAAGACATCCATCGGATCAGTGCAGAAAGAATACGCGATGAGCTGACCAAGATAATCACCCGCCCCGGGGCGAAGAGGGGATTGTTACTCCTCGATCAAACGGGCCTCATGGGAGAAATCCTGCCGGAGGTAAGCGCCCTGAAAGGGGTCGAGCAGCCACGGGAGTTCCACCCCGAAGGCGATGTTTTTACCCACACCGTCTCGATGTTCGATTTTATGGAGGGAAGGGAGTTGGATAGGAGACTCGCCTGGGCGGCCCTCTTGCACGATACGGGCAAGGCCCTCACCCGGGAGGTAATAAACGGACAGGTGCATTTCTATGGTCATGTTAAGAGGGGATTGGAAATAGCCGAACGGGTGATGGAGAGGCTTAAGTTTTCTACGGAGGATCGGAAAACGGTGCTTATGCTCATTGAACATCACATGCGTTTCATGCACGTAAAGGAAATGGCGCCCCGTACGTTGAAAAGATTTCTCCGCCTGCCGGAATTCGAGCTTCACCTTGCCCTTCATCGGCTCGATTGTCTGGCGAGTCATGGGATGCTGAATAATTACCAGTATTGCCTGGAGGCATTGAATTCCCTCTCCCGGGAGGAGCTCCATCCGCCCAAGATAATTACGGGTCGCGACCTTATAAGTTGGGGTTTTACGCCGGGCCCCCTCTTTGGAACCATTCTGAAAGAAGTGGAGGATGCCCAGCTGGACGGGAAGGTCTCGACAAAAGAGGAGGCTATGGCCTTCATCATGGAAAAATGGGGGCAAAAACGGGGTCGCTAAGGCCGTTGTTTCTTGTTTAAGTCTTTTAGGTAGGCATTGATTTTATCGTGGATGAAAAGGGCGGCGATGCGATTCCCTCCTACCCCCACCAGAACGGCGACTTCCGTTTCATTCTTCTCCGCGTAGCGGATCTCGATGGTGACCTTTTCCCCGTAAACGATGCCGGAGACCTTTCCCTGGGCAATCTTTTTTTCCTGGGAAATGCGGCTTGCCTTCATCTCCGTCATGACATCGTTTAACGCCTGCCAGAGCTGTTCCATCGGATAAGGATACTTGACGATGGTGTAACCGGAAGCCGATACGACCTCTCCCGACTGAATACCCATGCCTTTGGAACCCACGTAGAAGGCCGTGTCACAACCTGACAGTAGGCAAGCAGAGACCAGAAAGATAGGAATGACGTATTTTTTCATGTCCATCCTCCGAAGGCGTAGTTACTTCCCGGCGAGGAGGAAGTAAAGTACCCTCGCCATGTTTCCGCCTATAATGATAGCAGTAACTAAAAAGCAAATCCAGGAGAGAGCGCGGTGAAAAGCATTTTCCCTTCTTCTTTCCTCGTAGCCCAGGAGGTAGCTGGTGGCTATCCCTGTAATCAAACCGCCTCCATGAGCCCAGTTGTTTATTCCCGGCAGCATCAACCCGAATAGAACCAGGCCCACCACCCAGCCCAGGGCCTGACGGTAAATGGATTCCCCGTAAAATCCCCCGCGGCTTTTCCCGAAGTAGAGGATGGCCCCGATCAAACCGCAGATGGAGGCGGAGGCACCAATGGTGAAGGGGACACCGAAGAGATAGGAAAGAAAAAAGCCCCCCACGCCACTTAGCGTATAGATGGTGAAGAAGCGATAAACACCGTATTCGAGGAGGACGAAGGGGCCTAATTGGTAGAAAGCTACCATGTTGAAGAGCAGGTGTAAAACCCCGCCGTGGAGGTAAGAGGCCGAAATAAGCGTCCACCATCGGCCGAATTGATCGATGGGGAGGGTACCCGTCGCCCCGAGGAGAAAGAGGCTGGTGTCCGTTGGGGAGAGAAAGAAAAAAGGATTCATGGATAAGTTGAGGGAAGACGGATGAATGACGAGGGAGAAGATGTAGATAGCCACGTTGAGGTAGATGATGGCCGACACGGGATCGGTCATGAATTTTCCTGGTTGCATGAATATGCGGGCCGGCAGTATTCTCCTCCACCAGCGGGCGGGATTGCGCAGGCCGCAGTAAGGGCAGATGACCTCGTCGCGACTTATAAGGCCCCGGCATTGGGGACAAATGTAGGAGTTACTTTTCATGGCAAACTTGCCTCGCAAGGTTCAGACGCGCTATCGGTCTCATTAACAGTATCGATGTTTCTTGTAAAGGAAAAGGCGATGGCTCGGTACGTGGAGCTGGAGATCGTTGATGTTTCATACGGCGGCCTGTCTGTTGGCAGGCATGAGGAAAGGGTAATATTCGTGCCTTATGCCGTGACGGGTGACCAAATTGTGGCCGAAATCGTTAAAACCAAAAGGCGTTTTTCCTATGCCCGGCTGGTAGAAGTGAAGAAAGCCTCCCCATGGCGCGTCCCGGCCCCTTGCCCTTACTTCGGTGCGTGTGGGGGATGTATGCTTCAGCATGTAAATTACGATTATCAGTTAGAGCTTAAACGCTTCCAGGTAAGGGAAATCTTCCGGAGGATCGGCCGCTACGAAGACGTCAAGGTTGAGCCCACGATCCCTTCTCCCAGAGGCTGGCATTACCGGGGCAAAATGGAGTTTCACGGTGCTTTAAGGAGCGATGGTCGGGTGGCAATTGGCCTGCGCCGGTTGCGGGGACACGAAATAGTGGAAATTGACCGTTGTCTCATTGCCCATGAGTCGATAAACCGTGCCTTGGATGAGGCGAGAAAGGGAAATCCGTTAGGTCGTCTCACCCTCTGGGCAAATGACGACGGCATGGGACCCTACGTGCTGCGTCAAGTAAAGGGGCGACAATTGAAGGTGCCCAGGGGGACCTTCTTTCAGGCCAATCTTTTCCTGGTCGAGAAGCTGGTGGATATCGTACTGGAGATGTGCGAGCTTAAGGGGAAAGAGACGGTCCTGGATGCTTACTGTGGGGTAGGTTTGTTTACCGTGTTTTTAGCCCTTAAGGCAGCAAAAGTGGTGGGCGTTGAGGTAGACGAATTAGCCGCCGAGGCGGCCAAGGTCAACGTCGGGGCTTTGAGTCTCGGATTATGCGAAATATGGCGAGGAGATGTAGGGCAGGTATTGGAGGAACGGGCAGCGGATCTAAAAGGTAAGGTGGGGGTCGTCGTGATCGATCCCCCGCGCGGTGGATTAAGCCGACGCGCTTTGGATGGGATATTGCAGTTAGGGGCGCAAAGGATTGTCTACGTATCTTGTAATCCTGCCACCATGGCAAGAGATGGCGCTGTCTTCTCGCTGGTGGGGTATGAACTAACCCAACTTGTGCCACTCGATATGTTCCCCCAGACGGCCCATATTGAGGTGGTAGGGAGGTGGGAAAAATTGTGAGGGGAGGATCGAATGATTAAGGGCGCTCTTCTCGGATTGGCCGGAATTACCCTTTTTTTGTATGGGATGACGGCACTAACGGAAGTAATGAAGCGAGTATTCACGGTCAGGATGAGAGATAACATCAGGTTGATGGTGAAGAACCGCCTCTCCGGCTTTGTTACGGGCATCCTCATCACTGTTTTCTTTCAGAGTAGCTCCGCCACTACCGTCCTCATCGTGGGACTGGTAAGTGCCGGGCTGGTAAGTTTTTACCATTCCCTGGCCGTGATCTTAGGTGCCGATGTGGGCACCACCGTTACGTTACAGCTGATTGCATGGCGAGTTGGGGACCTCTCCCCCTTGTTTTTAATCGTGGGGGGGGTGGGATGGTTTCTGGGGGAAGAAAAGAGGAAGGAATATTCATCCGCCGTCTTTAACTTTGGTCTCATGTTTTTCGGGCTTTTTCTTGTTTCTCTTGCCACCCAGCCCTTTAAGGCGGATCCTCGGATGGTCGATTTTTTTCAGACTGCTTCCCATCCATTGGTGGCTTTTTCTTTCGGCGTCGTAGTTACGGGACTCGTTCACGCCTCGGCCGTTGTCATTGGCTTGATCGTTTTTTTGGCGGGGGATGGGTTAATTTCCTTGCCTCAGGCCATCCCGGTGGTTTTGGGTGCCAATGTGGGAACGACGGTGACGGCGATTTTAGCGGCCTTAGTTTCCACGCCCGCCGGCAGAAGGACAGCAGCCGCGCATTTTTTCTTTAAACTCGTCGGGGCCATTTTGTTTCTCCCCTTCACCGGGCAACTGGCGGCGATAATGTCTCATATCCCCGTGGGGACGGGGCAAAAGATTGTCTGGGTACATCTTGTGTTCAATGTGGCGATCGCGATTGGTTTTATTTTCTTTACCCCCGTCGTGGCCCGCCTGTTGGAAAAGTTGTTGCCGGGACAGGAAAGGACGATTCCCCTGTGGCCAGAATACATTGCCAATACCTTTTTGGAGGAGCCTATTGAGGCCCTGGAAGCGGCAAGGAAGGAGATTGTCAGGCAGGGAGAAATTTCTCGGCGCATGTTTGAACTGGCGGCCAAGAGCACGGTTACCTTTAGGGCAAATTTCCTTAAGGACATTCATTATCTGGAGCTTGTACAGAATAACTTAAGGGAGGAGATCGTCGCATATTTGAGGTGCATTTCCGCTCACGAACTTTCGCCTCCCCTGGCCCAGAAACTTTTTGCCTATACGGCGATGGCCGATGATATCGAGCGCATGAGCAATCATATGGTCAGCATCGTGGAATTGGCCAAACAAAAAGCGGGCCGGCAAATAGCTTTTACTTCTTACGCCGTAGCCGAGTTGGAAGAGATTGTGCATCACGTCAGGGCCAATCTTTCCGGTGCCATTTCCCTGATAGAAGGTACGGGGGAGGAGGAAAAAGTGGTCAAGGCCATCACCTTCAGGGAAGAGCGCATTGATACGATGGTGAAGGAGGCAAGAAACAACCATCTTGTTAGATTCCATAAGCGATTGTGCCAGGCGGAGGCGGGCCCCATCTTTTTGGAGATGCTCATCCACCTGGAACGAATCTCCGATCACTGCCAAAACATAGCCGACTATGTGGGCGAGCTGCGCGCGGGAAGGCAAGGTGCGTAATTATTTACGCACCTGTTACCCCGACTTCCCATTTTTGCTGGCCTTTTGAATTTTACGTGGTCGCTTGGCATAAAATTTATCAATGAAATGAGCTATTTCCCTCACCTTGCCCTTCTTGCTTCGCTGGCATGTATTGTGCTTTGTGGTGAAAGAGTTTTTCTGAGAGGGGACGTATGGGATCAGACAGGATAGCTGTGGTTTTTCCGGGGCAGGGGTCGCAGAGGCCCGGAATGGGTAAGGATTTTTATGAAGCCCTACACGTAGCCCGCATGACCTATGAAGAGGCCTCTGATGTCTTAGGCTTTGACGTGGCGGAGATGTGTTTCGGCGAAGACGAGAGGTTGAACCTCACCGAGTATACTCAACCGTGTATTCTCACGACCGAGATAGCCATGCTTCGGAGTATTCAGACGATGTACGAATTCGAGCCCGTTGTCTTTGCTGGGCATAGTTTAGGTGAATTCACGGCCCTGGTGGCGGCCGGGGTTTTACCCTTTGGAAGGGCGGTGGAGATAGTTAATATAAGGGGGCGACTCATGCAAAGTGCCACCCCAGTCGGATTCGGCGCCATGACGGCGGTCATCGCCGATTCCATCGTGGAAGAAGAATTAGAAGCCCTCATTTCTGATCTACCCATCGATATTGCGAATATCAATTCCACGCGTCAAGTAGTCGTAAGTGGCAAGGCAGACTTCATGCCCCAGGCGGAAGAGCGGATCAAGAGTGCCATGGGCTCGCGCGGCGTTCGGCTCGTGCGTCTGAATGTGAGCGCTCCTTTCCATAGTCGGTTTATGCGGGTGATTGCCGACGATTTTGCCTCCGTCTTAAAAGACAAGGATGAGGGCTGGGATGTGTCTCGGGCCGGCTTGGTGGCTTCCAACTATACGGGTAACTTTCATCTCGGCGGGAAGCAAGAATTGATCAAGGCCCTTACCTTGCAGCTCGGTCATCCGGTGAGGTGGCGGGATAATATGATGACGATGGCAAAGGCCGCCCATCGTATCTATGAGATCGGGCCGGGGCGGCCACTTAGAGATTTTTTCAAAACCGAAGGGGTGGAATGCCAATCCATCGTGTCCATTGCGACGGCGGAAAAGGCAATGCAAGCGGTGCATTAGAAAGAACGAAGGAGGGGAAATGGATTTTGCACTGAGCGATCAGCAGCGGGATTTTGTGGAAACGGTGAGGAGATGGGTGAGGACCGATATCTTACCTCGTATCCTGACGCTGGAAAAATCCCATGCCTTTCCTTGGGATATCATAGAGAAGGCGTGGGAAATGGGTATCATGAATATCTGCATACCCGAGCAGATCAAGGGATTCAAGATCGACACGGTATCTTCCGCCCTGATCATAGAAGAGCTCGCCTATGGCGATTCGGGCATTGCCACGTCCGCGATGTGCAATGACCTGGCCAATGTGGTCATCAGCCAGCACGGAACCCCGGAGCAGCAGGAAAGGTTCCTTAGGCCTTTCATCGAGGCCCCCCATTTGGCCTCTTTCTGCCTCACCGAGCCGGGGGCCGGCTCGGACAATTCATCCATGACCTCTTACATTGCGCGCCGCGATGACGGAACGTATGTCCTCAATGGCGCAAAATGTTTCATTACCAACGCCTCTTATGCTTCCCAATTTACCGTTTTCTGCAAGACGGGAAAACCCACAGGCCAGTTTATAGCCTGTCTTATCGTTCCTGCCATGCCTCCTACGGAGGAGGAAAAACAAACTGCCCATAAGAAGGGACGGGAGATCGTCTTGCCCCAGGGAGGAAGGATCATCATAGATCGAGCGGAGGAAAAGTTAGGTCAGCGCCTGTCCAACACGGCCGCCGTTACCTTCGAAGATGTGGTGGTGGCAGCGGATCAGATAATAGGCGATCGACGTCGGGGATTTCTCTACATGATAGATGTCTTGGACTTTGCCCGCCCGATGGTAGCGGCCATTGGGGTGGGTATTGCCCGCCGGGCGCTGGATTTGGCCCTGTCTTATACGAAAGAGAGGAGGCAGTTTTCCTCGCGGATTTGCGATCTCCCCGTGGCCCGGGACACGTTGGTTCAAATGTGGAAGAAGGTCGAATTGGCTGAGGCAATTTTGATGAAGGCAGCCTGGATGGTGGAAGAGAAGGATCCAAAGCGTGGCATGTATGCTTCCCTCGCCAAGAACGTGGCTGCGGAGGCGGCCCTCTTTTGCACGAAGGAGGGTTTGCACCTGCACGGAGGATACGGTTTCACGGAAGAGTATGAAATCGCGAAGCTCGCCAGGGATGCCCACATCATAGACATTTATGAAGGGGTGCGGGAAGTTCAGGATATGATAATCGGTAGGGGGTTGATTTGATGTTGTACCTCCATGGATTGGGGCATTTTCACCCGGAAATCGTAATCGATAACAAATTCTTGGAAGACCTCGATATCGGGACGACCCAGGAGTGGATTGTAGAGCGGGTGGGGATAAAAGAAAGGAGAACGGTCCTGCCCCTGGATTACCTGCGGGAAACGAAAAATAGAGACCCGAGGGAAACCGACAGGGTGCGCATTTACTCCGATGCAGAAATGGGGGCACGGGCGGCCCGCATGGCCATGGAAAGGGCGGGCATTAAACCGGAGGATATAGGGCTGATAATAGCGGGCAGTTCTCTTCCCCAGTACATTAGCCCGCCGCAGGCTTCTATTCTTGCCTGCGAATTAGGGGTAGAGGTTTTGGGGTTCGATATGCATTCTTCTTGTAGTACCTTTGGCGTTCATTTGAATTTCTTGAACCGGATGGATCCGGAAAAACTTCCCCCCTATGTCCTCGTGGTAAGCATGGAGGCCCCCACTTTGAGCGTGGACTTTTCTGATCGCAGTGCGGCCGTCCTTTTCGGTGATGGTGCCAGCGCCGCCGTCGTTTCTACCCGCATTCCTTCCGACAAAATTGTGATCGATTACGGGGCCGACTCCCGTCCTTCCCATTGGCAGAAGGTTTTCGTACCGCGTTGGTCTTTCTTCGAACAGGATGGCCATGCCGTTCAGGGATATGCCATTCGCAAGACGACGGAGGGATTAAAAAAAGTATTGGAGCATGCACCCCCGGAGGCCAAGAGACATCTTTTCATCGGACATCAGGCTAATTTAGGGGTGTTGAGGACGGCCTGTGAAAGGGTCGGGGTCCCGGAGGAAAATCACTGGTACAACGTTACCTGGTTCGGCAATACGGGATCGGCGGGGGCCCCCTCGGTTTTGAGCCAGAGATGGGATGAGTTAAAATCTGGAGATTATGTCGCCATGTGTATTGTCGGTGCGGGGCTCACGTGGGCCCAGCTTGCCATCCAGATTGTTTGAAAGGATACTTTGGTGACTTACGAGGAATTTAAAAATCGATTGTCCTTTGGCAAGGAGGAACTTCTTGCCTTTTGTTATGGCCAGTTGGTAGCAGATCCCCCGCCCCACTTCGATGCCCGCCTGCCGGCGCCCCCCTTCCTTATGGTGGATAGGGTTTCGTTCAACCCCCAGGATGGGCGGTGGGGGAAAATCGTGGGTGAATTCGATATCCTCATGGATGCTTGGTATTTCCAATGCCACTTTCCTGGCGACCCGGTTATGCCCGGCTGTTTGTCCATCGATGCTATCTGGCAGCTCTTGGGTTTCTACTGTGTCTGGCGGGGCGCCTTAGGGGCAGGACGGGCTTTGGGATGTGGAGAGGTGCAGTTCAGCGGTCAGATACGTCCCTACAACAGGGTCGTTCGCTATGAAATCTCAGTCAAAAGATACACGGAACTGAAGGAGTCAGGGGCGTATATAATCGTTGGTGACGGGCATATTTACGTAGATGAAGAACTGATTGCGGAAGTTAGGGGAGCGAGAACGGGTATCTTCAAGGAAATCGTCTATCCAGATTACCCGAAAAGGTCCCGACATTCCGTCGGAGGCCTGATGAGGAGGGAGCCATGATGGAGCGGCCCGTGGCAATCGTAACGGGTGGTGCAACGGGGATTGGAGCGGCTTGTTGTTACGCCCTGGCGGAGAAGGGTTTTTATATTGGTCTCCACTATCGAACCAGCGCCGAGGCGGCCCGACGGGTGATCGAACGTATAGGAGATGGCGCAATTTTTTGTGCCGATCTGGCCGACGCGGATGCGGTGGAGAACATGGTGGGGGAGATTAAGGAAAGATTGGGTAGGGTGGATTGCCTCGTGAACAATGCTGGTCATTCCATTAACGCCGATATAAACTCTATGAGGTTAGAGCAGTTCGATAAGCAGCGGGCTATCCTCCGGGGTACGTGGTATCTCACGAAGCGGATCTTAAGGCTTTTTATGCTCCGCCAGGGAAAGGGGAGAATCATCAACATCTCGAGCGTGGTGGCCCACATGGGCAACGCGGGGCAAATCCCCTATACGATGGAGAAGGCGGCCCTTGATGCCTTCACCAAATCTCTGGCCAGGGAGCTTGCCGGGCGCGAGATCCTGGTCAATTCTGTCGCCCCCGGTTTTATCGATACGGGTATGACGAAGGATCTCCCGGAGGAGATCAAGACCCGGATTCTTTCCCAAGTTCCTTTGGGGCGCATGGGACAACCGGAGGAAGTAGCGGAGGTGGTAGCCTTTCTCGCGACCGGCGGATCTTACATCAACGGGACCGTCATCCATGTGAACGGGGGCCTTTATGGGGGCTGATCGGGCCACGATCGAGGCGGTGTTGAAGGCAATTCCCCATGAAAGGCCGTTTCGCTTTATCGACGATATACTGGAGCTGGACGAAAATGGTATCGTCGGGGTGTATCGCTTTCGGGAAGATGAGTTTTTCTACGGGGGTCATTTCCCCGGCTGGCCGGTGACGCCGGGCGTAATCCTGATAGAAACGATGGCCCAGACAGGAGTGGTAGCCTACGGTATTTACTTGAATATGGTGAATAACCTGTTAGGAGATGGGTGGCTTAATCGGTACCTCTACCTTTTCTCTTTCGTGGAGTCGGTAGATTTTAATGATATGGTGCGCCCCGGGGAAAGGGTGATAATTCGGGGGGAGAAGCTTTATTTTCGAAAGCGGGTTTTAAAGGCGAAAACGGTCATGGAACGTCCTCAAGGGGGGATTATTTGTTCCGGCATCCTGGCAGGGATGGCCAGAGAAAAGAGTTAAAAGGGAGGAGACCATGAAAAAGAGGGTTGTCGTAACAGGGTTGGGTATCGTGGCTCCAAACGGCATCGGGGGTGAAAGTTACGAGCAGGCCTTGAGGGAAGGGCGCTCGGGGATAAGGTACGTCCCCGAAATGGCCGAGCGAGGTTTTGCCTGTCAGGTAGCGGGAATCCCGCCGGATTTCGCCTCGATATTGGAGAGGTATTTTCCGAACCATGAGCTGCTTTCGGTCAACGATAATGTCGGGTATGCCGCCGTTGCGGCCTTAGAAGCCTGGCGCGATGCCGGTTTTCGGGTTCCGGCCTTCGATGAGGATTGCGTTGATTGGGATACGGGGGCGATAATTGGTTCTGGAATCGGAGGAATCGAAACCATTTCTCGGATTGTGGTTCCCATGGTAAATGAGGGCAAGGTGCGGCGCTTGGGGAGCCGCATTGTGGAACAGGTCATGGCCAGTGGGGCCAGCGCCATGGTGGCCGGCCTGCTCGCCTTGGGGAATCAGGTGACGGCCAATTCTTCTGCCTGTAGTACGGGAAACGAGGCCATCATTGAAAGCATGATGCGGATCCGTGCGGGGCTTGCCAAGAGAATGCTGGCAGGAGGTACAGAAGGCGCATCGATCTATATCTGGGCCGGCTTTGATGCCATGCGGGTCATATGTCGCAAGTTCAACGACGAGCCGGAGAAAGCCTCCCGGCCCATGAGCGCCAGCGCGGCGGGATTCGTACCCGGGGCGGGGGCGGGGATTCTTCTCCTCGAAGAGTTGGATTCGGCCTTGGCGCGTGGGGCCAAGATTTATGCGGAAGTTTTAGGCGGCTCTGTCAACTGCGGGGGACATCGCATGGGGGGCAGTATGACGGCACCCAACCCGGAAGGGGTGATTCGCTGTATCAGAAGGGCGATCGATGATGCGGGGGTGAGGCCGGGAGAGGTAGACGCCATAAACGGCCACCTCACGGCCACCTTTGCCGATCCCCTGGAGGTGAAGAACTGGGCAGAGGCGTTGGGACGAGGACCGGAGAACTTTCCATACATCCAATCCACCAAGTCCCTCGTGGGCCACGGCCTGGGGGCGGCAGGTGGCCTCGAATGCGTGGCCGTTGCCCTTCAGCTCTACAAAGGATTTATTCACCCTTCGGTCAATGCCGAGGATGTGCATCCCGAGATTTCAGAGTACGCAGACGCCATACCTAAGACCTGCATCGAAAATAGCAGCGTCAGGATTTTTGCCAAGGCCGGCTTCGGTTTTGGCGATGTAAATAGCTGCATTATATTCAAAAAATGGGAAGGAGAGTAGGAGCTATGGATGAGAAACAGATTTTCGAAAAATTAATCGGGATTTTGAAGTCTTACACCAAGGACCCCAGTTTGTTAGAAAAGGCAACCATGTCCACGCACATCATCGATGACCTAAAGGTAAACTCGGCTCGTCTCGTGGATGTGGTCATCAAGTGCGAAGACGAGTTTGGCATTACCATCGATGACGATGAAGCGGACAAGATCCGTACCATCGGCGATGCCGTGGAATTGATAAAGAAGAAATTGGGATGATTCAGATCGTCGTTCAAGAATGGTTGGCCCGGGTTACCTCTTTCTGGGTGGTCTTCTCGTATTTTCTCTTTTTGAAATTGAGGGGCTACCGGGTGAGGAATCTAAAGCTGATCCGGAAGAGATGGAGGGCTCTTCTTAAGGAGCATCCCGGTCCATGGTTGGTATGCCCTAACCATCTCACCATGATAGATTCTTTCATCGTTACCTACGGGCTTTTTTCTTTCTTCGACCATTTCCGGTTTTACCTTCAGGTGCCTTGGAACCTGCCGGAGAAGGTGAATTTCTACAAAAACTTTTTTTACAGCTGCGCCCTGTATTTGGCGAAATGTATCCCCATCCGTCGGGGTGGCAGTCGGGAAGAAGTGTTGGGCACGCTGGCCAAGTGCCATTTTCTGCTCAAAAAGGGCCGGGCCCTTCTCATTTTTCCCGAAGGGGGGAGATCGCGGACAGGTCGGGTTAATCGAGAAAACTGCACCTACGGGGTGGGGCGCTTGCTCGAGGAACATCCCGACTGTCGGGTACTGTGCGTCTATCTCCGAGGAGATGCTCAAGATAACTATAGTTATTTCCCCGCGGATGGCGATACCTTTACCATGATGATCAAGCCCCTTGTACCCGTCCGGAAAGGCTTGCATGGCTTAAGGGCCCAGAGAGACTATGCTCGTCAGGTAATCGAGACCCTCGCCCGCATGGAGGAGGTTTACTTTGCCGTCTATAGGAAACGACGTCGTGGATTTGAACACGACGGGGAATCGGGGCAAGAGCGAAGATCTGCGCTTCATCAATCGGGTATTTACGTCGGATGAAGAGCATCTAATAAGAAAAGCCCTTGATAAGGACGGTGTGCTCTGGGCCATCTGGGCATGTAAAGAGGCGGCTTACAAAGCTGCCGTGAAGTGTGCACCCGTCCCCTTCATCCCCCGTAACTTTACCCTTCTTTTAAATGACGAAACGAGTCTCGAAGCGAATGATGGCCGGCTGTGGGTTAATACGCCAGTAGGCTTGTTTAGGGTGCAACTGAAAAGGGGAAGAGATTTCGTACATAGCCTGGCCTTTAGCGCCGATCTCGTGGAAGAAAAGGTGATATGCCGGATTTGGCCGTTGGAATCGGAAGAAGATGGAAAGGCCTTGCGGGGTAAGATTATCGCCTTTCTATCATCCCATTTAAGATGCCCTCCTGGGGAACTCGAGGTTCGGCGTTCGAGGAGCAGACAAGGTTTAGGGCCACCGGTCCTCTACTTGAGGGGAAAGAGGGTGGGGGTGGATATGAGTATTAGCCATGACGGGTCTTGGGGGGCCTTTGCTTCTCTCCTTGACAACACTTGAAAGCTGTATTAGGAAGGGAAGCCATGAAGGTACGCGGTCGAAAGGGTATTTTAATCGTTTTTTTGCTCATGATAGGTTTCTTGCTACCTCACGAGAGCTGGGGGGCCAAAAAGCAGGTAAAGACGGTGCCCAAGGCCGGTGATTGTCAGGCCTGTCATAAAGACAAGAAAGTCCTTCCCGAAAATCACCCCGCCACAGCAGACATGAACTGGAAGGGATGTCTCATGTGCCATCCCTCCGGCGAGAAGGGCCTGGTGGGAAAGATCCCGGGTAGTCACAGGCATCAGCTATCCGGCGTTTCTTGTGTTTCTTGCCATGGGAAGGTGAAGAAAGAAGAACCCGTGAAAATGGCCAAGTGTGTTTCCTGCCATGGGGATCCGGCAAAGTTGGCAGAAAAGACGGCCGGCGTCAAACCTACCAACCCCCACACCTCACCCCATTATGGGACCGAACTCGACTGTAACCTCTGCCATCATCAGCATGTCAAGTCGGAAAACTATTGCCTCCAATGCCATAGCTTCCCCTTCCGCGTTCCGTAATTTCCTTTCACGTCTCTTTCCAATCGAGGCTGATTCTTATGCCCTGGTCAGACTTTTCTAACGATTTGCTTACAAGTTTGCCCTGGCTAAAGCACAAGCCACTATACTTTCGATAGTCAACCACCTGGCTTTGGGCCGCGTGAATCTCTTCGCCCGAAATACCGGCTGCGATGGCAATAACCTTGCGTGGATTAAAGGGATTTTTCTGCACAGCAAAACAGAATCCGGCACTAAATGGTGGCGGTTCAATCTTTAGCCTCTTAAGTAAAGGATTGTCGAGCCCGATGACAAGAAGAGAAGAAGAAGCCAGGTCGCCGTCTGTTACACGCTGAGGTGAACGTTGCCAGCAGTGTCTCCTAAATGGCGGCGCTCCTTCCATCTTCTTTTTTCGTCTCCATGAGGCGATAGTTTCTTCCTCTGTGCCACGATATTTTCGGGCCTTTAATGCTTGCTCCGGTGTTTTGGCGGTTTTTTCCTCTAAGGAGGCGGTTTCCCTGCTCCGCCACCCGTATCTGCGGGTAATATCCGGCCTACCTTTCATGAATTGGATGACGGAGCCGTTTTCTCCAAAGGCAGCAATCAATTCTTTGTAGAGATTACTGGCCTTGGCTGGGATGACGATGATCGATTTCTCATCGGTAATAAGTCTCTCCACGGTCGGTGGCGTTTCATTGACGGACAGTCTCCGAAAGACATCGTATTCCTCATCGAGGACAACCTCGGTTGGCGGCTCGTCGAAGGTGAAGGATAGGTATGTCTTCGATTCCGCAATATCTACATGTTTGATTATTTTGTTGTTTTTG
This sequence comes from Syntrophales bacterium, assembly GCA_035358955.1. Taxonomy (GTDB): domain Bacteria; phylum Desulfobacterota; class Syntrophia; order Syntrophales; family UBA8958; genus JAOAFE01. The sequence goes on from DAORXN010000001.1 coordinate 211,530, forward strand.
AAGTAGAACGTCACCGGGACATTCAGGCGGTAGTTTTTTTCTCGCTGGATGATGGCAAATCTGATTTCGTATCCCTGGGTCGTTTTTTTCTTCTGTAAATCGGTGATATCGAGATTGGCGATGCCTTTTTCGTCAACCCACTGCTTAAAAAATAGAGCAAGGTTTTCTCGTGTGCTTTCTTCAAACACCTTTTGTATATCTGCCCATGAAGTAAGCCTAAACGTATGTTCTTTTACAAAGCGCCTTATGGTATTGTAGAAAACCTCGTCTCCGAATCTCTTGCGCAGCATGTGGAATATCATGGCCGATTTTCCGTAACCGATGGATCTGGATGCGTAGTCAAAACGTTCCGTAAATTTGTTTAGGGGGAATTCGTTTTTGTCGCGCACGTAATTTTCATAGCCGATGAGTATTCTTTTGCGGCAGTTGACGTCTTTATTTTCCCGTTCTTCCTGCAGATGGTCGGACAAGTAGATAGTCAAGCCCTCATGCCAGTTACCCTTTCCATAATCTACGTATACGGAATTGCCGAGCCATTGATGGACGATTTCATGACCCAGAGGGGTTTCTTCTATCGGGGCGTTTTTGATATAGGCTTCATTCAAAAGAATGAAGGTAGGCACGGAAAATGCCGAGGGGAGGGAATTTTCCACGATGGAAAACCGGCGGTATGGGTATTTGCCCAGGAGCGATTGGTAAAATTTTATGTATCGTTTTGCCCCTTCAATATAGGCCTTTGCTTGGCTTGCATGCTCGCTAAATAAATAGGCATAGATTTCGATTCTAGCCAAAACATCTTGGGAGACCACGAAGCGTTTGGAGGCGACGATGGTAATGGCATCGCTGTAAGGTTTATCCAGCCGCGAGATGAGCACTGCCTTATTGTTTAGAGACCTCATCTCTATGCTCTCTCCCTCTGAGAGGGCGATGAAACCTTTCGGAAGGGTAACGCGAAGCTCGTAAGTGTTAAATCCATCCACCACCGGATACCATCCCGTTTTAAGAACTATCTCGTTTGGGTTAATGATGTTGTCTTCCGAGCTTTCGATGGTAACTTCGTATTTCAGTTGGATGGGCCCCTCATAACGAATGGTGAATGGGTCTTCGGCCTGTGCCTTGCCGATATCCCTTTTCAATCCCGCGCCCTGAAATTCCTTGAGGTGGATGCCATTTCTGTAAATGGTCAGCTCGCGGCCTTTATCGGCCGTGATATCCATGGGGCCGGTGATCTTTTTAGTCGTGGGGTCAATTTCCACGGAGAGGCGGCAGTGGGTGGTTTTCCCTCCGGGGCTCTCCGAGGCCCCTACAATTTTTGGGGTGGCGAAAAAGCTACTCAAGAAAGTGCCTAAAAGAAGGCATATCAAGGTAACGTTCCTTTTGCGCATCATAGCTTGCCTCAATCACCAGGGTTGGGAAAAATATTTTCCTTCCGATATTGGGATAACCAACCGTGCATCGTTACCCGTTTTATCCTCATCGCCTTCGCTATAACATCAGGATTCTGGCCCTACCAGATACTGGCTTCCCCACACTGCCTCCCTTCCGTCAAGGTCCTATGATCAAGCCTTTGAACGTCTATCGTCTGAACCTTCCCCCATTGTCAATACAAAAATTAACCATTTTTAAGTTTGGTTCCCT
>DAORXN010000002.1:0-5521 GCA_035358955.1 Syntrophales bacterium
TGTACGACGAGTCCGGGCGTATCACGGGTGTTTTGTCTTCCGGCGAAGACATCACTGAGCGCGTGAGAGCGGAGGAAGTGCTGCGTAAATCGGAGAGGGAGCTCAAGATACGCAACGAAATCTCCCGCCTCTTCCTCACCGCACCCGAGGGAGAGGTTTACGGTAAGGTTTTATCTCTCATCTTGGAGGCCACGAAAAGCGGCTCCGGCCTATTTGGTTACATCGATGAAAGGGGAAACCTGGTTTGTCCTTCGCTTATCCGGAGCCGGGGTGAAAATTTCCAGGAGATCGGCAGAAATGTCGTTTTTCCGAGAGAGAAGTGGCCCGATACCTGGAGCCGGGCCTTGCTCAAGAAGAAGACCTTTTTATCCAATGAACCTCTTTATGTGGCCGAGACCCATGTACTCATAAACCGCGCTATCTTTGTCCCCATGATGTACGGAGATAAACTGGTGGGTTGTCTGGGCCTGGCCAACAAGAAAGTACCTTATGACGAAGAGGACCGGGCCCTGGTGGAAACCATTGCCGATCACATCGCTCCGATTCTTCATGCCAGGCTGGAGCGGGATCGGGAGCAGCGAAAGAGGGAAAAGGTGGAAGAGCAATTGCATCAATCCCAGAAGCTGGAATCCATTGGCAGGTTGGCAGGCGGCGTGGCCCACGATTTCAACAACATATTGAACATCATCATGGGCTATGGTGAAATTACGCTCTTGCAGCTTAACCAGGAAGATCCCCGGCGAAAAAATATTGAACATATAGTTGAGGCCGCCAATCGTGCGGCGAACCTTACCCACCAGCTTCTGGCCTTCAGCCGGCGGCAGACCTTGCAGCCCAAGGTAGTGGATCTCAACGATTTGATTGTAAACCTTGAAAAGATGCTCCGGCGCCTGATCGGTGAGGACATAGCGCTTAAGCTGGTCCTTACGAAAGAACCGGTTCTCATTTATGCCGACCCCGGGCAGATTGAGCAGGTAATTATGAACCTCGTGGTCAATGCCCGTGATGCCATGCCCGAAGGGGGTAGCTTGCTCATCGAGACGGCCCTCACCGAGTTAGACGAAGCCGATGTGGGAACTCATCCTGGTTTAGAAGCTGGAAAGTACGTACTTCTCGCCATAACGGATACGGGTTGTGGCATGGATGAGGAGACCCTGGCCCAGATCTACGAGCCCTTTTTTACCACCAAGGAAAAGGGTCATGGTACGGGCCTTGGACTTTCCATGGTTTACGGTATCGTGAAACAGACGGGGGGATACATATCCTGCTACTCCGAGTTGGGGAAGGGGACCACGTTCAAGATTTATCTGCCCCTGACCGAGGGGGAACCCCAAAAGATGACTACGAAACCGAAGGCTACTTCGGAGAGAGGCAGAGGAGAGCACATCCTGGTGGTGGAAGACGAGGAGGGCCTGCGGGGACTGATGAAAGATACCCTTACGCAGATGGGCTACAAAGTGACCGTGGCGGCAAACGGCGGTGAAGCGCTGAGGCAGGTGGAGGCAAAGGGACTTAAGCCCGATCTGGTCATTACCGACGTAGTCATGCCTCATATGAACGGTAAGGAATTGGTCGAACACTTAAGGCGGAGACATCCTCAACTGAAGGTCATATACATGTCCGGCTATACGGAAAAAATTATCGAATACCTGGATATGGCCGATAAGCATACCCTCTTTCTCCAGAAGCCGTTTACCCTTCACGAACTGACCGAAAAGGTTAGGTTAGAGCTGCAAAGATAAATCGTTTCGCTAAAATGTGGGCCCGATTCTTGGGGTAGAAACCTTTATTTAGTGCCTCGGAATGATGATATTTCAACCTATAGCTCATTTTTTTCGCCCCATAAACGAGGTAAGGGTTAGGGCGGCAAGTTGGGAAAGCAGAAAAAAGAGAAAAAGGACGCGGAAATCTTCGAAAGTATACGTGTTTTTTCCGTGAGAGATAAAATCTAACAGGTGGCCACTTAAGGGCTGATAGATGGCGGCGCCTATAAAGGCCGCCGTATTCATGAACCCCGTTGCTGTACCCATTAACTCCGAAGAAAACAAATCACGGATAATGGTAAAGAAAAGGGGTAAAATACCTCCTGCAATGAGACCCAAAAGGAAAAATAGGGGAAAGATAGAAATTAGATGAGCCTCTTCTCGGAGGAAAATTAGAACTAGCCACAAACCGAGACTCACAAAAAGAGATAGGATAATCACCTGCTTGCGATTCAACTTAAAATATTCCGTTAGAAATCCGAAAGAGGGCCCACCCACTGCAAAGCCGAGGGGTAAAAGCATAAGGATCCATCCCGCTTGCAGGCGGGAGAGGTGGAAGACATCCGTGAGATAAGGAACACACCAAAGCCCCTGAAAGGTGAGAAATACACCCCCTGTAAAGAAGGTGGAGCATGACACCAACCAGAAGTCCCCTCGCTTAAGCACGGAAAAGATGATTCGGCCGTCTGACCGTCTGCCCGCTGAGGAGGGGGGATGAACATGACTCTCGTAGGGCGAAATCCAGCCCATTTCTGACGGTGAATCGCGGATGATGAGGAAGGCAAGAGTGGTGAGAAGGAGGGAGGTAAGACCTAAAATGATAAAAGACAGCCTCCATCCCGTAAGCTCAACCATGTACGTAAGGGGCAAAGAAGCAGAGATACCCCCTAAACCTCCCACGGTGAGCATAAGGCCCGTTAAACCGGAAAAGTGCTCCGGAGCGTACCAATGAGAAAAGATCTTCAAGGCAGGAATGAAAACCCCCGCCATGCCAAGGCCCACCAGGGCCCGTCCTAACAAGGCCACAAAAGGGGTAGGGGCAAGTCCAAATAGAATGCTTCCTAATCCCGCTATAAAATAGAAGGTAATTATCACTTTCCGCGGACCGATGGAATCGGTAAGAAATCCCACCCAGGGCTGCATGGCGGAGTAAAGGTAGAAGTAGGCGGAAGAGATGAGCCCCAAGATGAAGGCATCCATTTTCAGGGACAAAACAAGATCTCGGGCAATCACGGTGGGCGCCACCCGATGGAGGCAGACCAGAAAATAAAGAAGGGCGATAACACCTAAGATGCACCATCGATAGGTTTTGAAACTGGCCATAAATGTGGGATTCCCTTTCAAAGCACGCGTTTTTTAAAAGCTCTTTCTCCTTGACAAAATTCAAATAGTGGGGAATGAAACTTTTGTAAAGGTCGAATTTCCTCAAAAAATAGGTTTGTCGATGACGATCGAGGCCTTCAGATCATTATACAGTGGGGTGCTCTTTTTAGTTACCTTGCTGGCCCTCGGCATCGCTGTCATCTCATGGAGAAGGCGTCAGGCACCGGGGGCGATACCCCTGGCCGTTATGGCCGTAGGGCAGGCCTTCTGGTCTCTTTGCTACGGTCTTCAGCTTTCTTCTGCCGTAAGACCCGAGCCCCTCTTCTGGTTTAAGCTTATGTTCGTAGGGGTGGTCGTCGTCCCGGCGGCTTTCTTTTGCTTCTCCTTGGAGTACACGGGAAAGGGGCATTTAATCACCCGCCGTCTGGTTCTTCTTTTGCTTGTCGAACCCATTTTACTCAATCTGTCCATATGGACAGACCCTTTACACCGGCTCTTTTCCGGGCCCGTTGGTTCCAAGATACCGATAGGTGGCATTGCCTTCTGGCTGCACAGCGCTTATTCATATTCCCTTCTCATCGCGGCGGGCGTAATCCTTTTCCTCTACTGGCGAAGTTGTCCCCCCGCCTACCGGATGCAGGCGTTTATTATTCTTATGGGCCTCCCCATTGCCACAAGCGCCAATATAATCACCATTTTCCGCCTTACCCCCTGGCCCACCATTGACTTTAGCCCCCTCGGAACACTCTTGAGTTCTTCCACTTTAGCCTATGCCCTTTTCCGCTACAAACTATTCGACCTCATCCCGTTTGCCCGGGAAGTGGTGCTGGAAAAGATGGAAGATGGGGTGATAATCTGTGACAAGGATAGAAGGATTGTGGATTTAAACGAATCAGCAGGTCGCATCTTAGGACTCCATACGAAAAAGACGGTGGGAAAGTATTTTAACGATATCTTAGAGGCCTGGAAGAAGGCGGAAGACGACGATAAAAGTGGATTTCAAAAAGAGCATCAGATTATCAAAGATGCCCTGGGAAGCACATTTATAGATATGCGCCTAAGCCCCCTCCTCGACAAAAAAGGCAAGAGTCAAGGATACGTAGCGGTCCTGAGGGATGTAACGGAATTGAAGAAGACGGAGGAAAAGTTAAGGGAGGCAAACGAATCTCTAAACTTGAGAATTGAAGAAATCCAAATCCTCCAGGAACGCCTAAAAGAAGAATCCATCCGTGACCCCCTAACCAATCTGTTTAATCGTCGGTTCTTAGAAGAGACGTTGAAAAGGGAACTTGCTCGGGTAGAGAGATCAAACGGTAGGTTGAGCCTGGCCATGATCGACTTGGACCATTTTAAAGAGATAAACGACAATTTCGGTCATCAGGTGGGAGACCAGGTCTTGAAGGCCCTCGCGGATCTTATCACTTCCCAGATCCGATTTGGGGACGTGGCTTGCCGGTATGGAGGGGAAGAGTTTGTCATTATTCTGCCCGAGGCGCCCCTCGAAAGTGCCTTGGAACGCGTGGACGGTTGGCGTAAGATATTTAGTGAAATGGCCTTCCCTACGAAGCATACCCAGGTAAAGATTACGTTTTCGGCCGGCGTCGCATCTTATCCCGAACACGGGTTGACGGACAAGGAGTTGATTTCTGCTGCCGATGAAGCTATGTATGCGGCTAAACTGGCCGGACGCAATCGGGTTTTGGCGGCAAAAAGGGTTAAGGTTTGAGATCGTCAACACCCTTTCGGCACCTAAAGCCCATGCAAAAAAAGACATCTAAATAGGGGCGGCAGATGGGCGGTCATGCTCACGCCGTCAAAGCTCGAGCGAGGTTTTTACCCGACAAAGCCTGAAAACTAAGATATGGGAAGGGCAAGGAGAAAAGTGGCGGTTGCCATGAGCGGGGGGGTGGATTCCTCTGTGGCGGCGCTTTTGCTGAAAGAAGCCGGCTATGAAGTAGTCGGCTTTACCATGTTAAGAAAGGGAACCTCCGTAAAAGGGGGAAAGGTGAGCGATCAGGAAGTAGAAGAGGCAAAGAAGGTGTGTTCTTTCTTGGGAATCGAGCACTTCCTCCTGAATGTAAACCAGACGCTGGAAGAAAAGGTGATTAAACCCTTCATCCAAGAGTACCGGGAAGGAAAGACACCTAATCCCTGCGTTAATTGCAACCGGTTTGTCAAATTCGGGGCCCTCTGGGACGAAATTGCCTTACGAGGTTTCGATTATCTGGCGACGGGGCATTACGCCCGGTTACAAGAAAAAGATGGGAGACCAGTCCTCATGAAGGCTCGGGATATAAGCAAGGATCAGAGCTACTTTCTTCATGCCGTAGATCGGGCGAGCCTGGCAAAGGTAATCTTTCCCTTGGGAGATTATACGAAAACACAGGTAAGACAATGGGCGAAAGAAAGGCGCATCCCCACGGCAGAAAGAAAGG
>DAORXN010000002.1:5621-21246 GCA_035358955.1 Syntrophales bacterium
ACACAGGTAAGACAATGGGCGAAAGAAAGGCGCATCCCCACGGCAGAAAGAAAGGAAAGCCAGGATATTTGCTTTATTCCTGCCGATGGATACGGTGCTTTTCTGAGCGAGCGTGGTGTGACAATTGAACCGGGTGATTTCGTCGATCGGCAAGGCCACCCGATGGGTAAACACCGGGGGAGTCTGCTTTACACGGTGGGACAGAGGGCCAGGTTGGGCGGGATACGGTCGGGGAGACTCTATGTAATTTCCGTGGATCCGATGCGAAACCTCGTTTTTTTGGGGAAGAGGGAAGACCTCCTTTCCCGTAGACTCGTCGCGGATCGGGTGAATATCCTCGTAGATGACCTTCCCCTAAGATGTGAGGCCAAGATCAGATACGCTCACCGACCGGTTGCCTGCCGCGTCGAAATAGAAGCCGAAAAGCTCACCGTTACCTTCGATGAACCACAGGAGGCAGTTACCCCCGGTCAATTCGTTGTTCTCTACTTTGGAGAAGTCGTTTTAGGTGGGGGGAGAATAATAGCGAGTGGTCGTTAAATTTTACTTTACCCCCTTTATGTTCCCCTCTCCGTCGAGGTCGATGTGGAGGGCGGCAGGCTGAGGGGGCAGACCCGGCATCCGCATAATGTCTCCCGTAATGGGGATGAGAAACCCTGCACCGGAGGCAATCTTTATCTCCCTTACGTTAACGATGAAATCACGGGGCAGACCTAACAGTTCCGGATTGTCGGAAAGGGATTGCTGGGTTTTGGCGATACACACGGGCAGTTTTTCGAGCCCGCATTTTTTTATTACGGCCAGGTCACGCTTGGCCTGGCGTTGATAGTCGATGGCAGTGGCACCGTAAATGCGACTGGCTACGGTGAAGATCTTATCCTCCACCGGTAGGTACCAATCGTACAGTTTCCTTGGCTTCGGCGTTGGTTGGTCTTCTACCGTCTGAATTATCCTTTCCGCCAAGGTCAGCCCACCTTCTCCACCACGGCTATAGCAGTCACAAACGGCGATCTGCATCCCCTCGTTTTCTGCCACCTCTATTACCGCCTTTATTTCTTCTTCTGTATCCGTGGGAAAACGGTTTAAGGCGATCACGCAAGGAACCCCGAATTGTCCAATGTTCTCGAAGTGTTTTCGCAAATTGGCCATGCCTAAGATGGCCATGTGGGGGGCGGGGGTGGCGAGCTCTTCGGGGGAAACCCCCGCGTGATACTTTAAAGCGCGGGTGGAAGCGACGAGGACACACGCCCGCGGGAAAAATTCCCCGTAGGGGGCCACGATGTCGAAGAATTTTTCCGCTCCCAAGTCGAAACCGAATCCGGCCTCCGTAATAACGCATTCAGCGAGTCTCAAGGCCAGGTCCGTGGCGAGAATACTGTTTGTACCTTGGGCGATGTTGGCAAAGGGTCCCCCGTGAACGATGGCGGGGACACCTTCCGTAGTCTGGACTAAATTGGGCAAAAAGGCGTATTTGAGAAGGGCCGCCACCGCTCCCTCCACCTTTAAATCCCTTACATATACCGGTTCGTCCTCATAGGTGAAACCCACCAGAATGCGTCCGATCCTTTCTTTGAGCTCTCCGTAGGAACGGGATAGACATAAAATGGCCATGATCTCGCTGGAGGGCACGATATCAAAGCCCGTCTCCCGGGGCACGCCATTTACCGTTCCCCCCAGGCCGATGACGATGTGCCGGAGGGAACGGTCGTTAATGTCCAAAACGCGGCGCCACATGATTTTCCGAGGGTCTATTTTCAGGTTGTTTCCGTGATAGATGGCATTGTCTATGAGGGCGGCAAGCAAGTTATGAGCGGTCTCCACGGCGGAAAAATCGCCAGTAAAATGAAGGTTTATTTCTTCGGCGGGAAGCAAGGAAGACCTTCCACCCCCCGTGGCACCGCCTTTGCGCCCGAATACGGGACCCAGCGAGGGTTCCCTTAAGGTAACGATGGTCTTTTTCCCCAGTTGGGCAAGCGCCTGGGCAAGGCCAATGGATACCGTCGTTTTCCCCTCTCCGGCGGGCGTGGGCGTCATAGCAGAGACAAGAATGAGGGCCGCATTCTCCCGGCGAGGGAACTTATCTCTCACGGCCAATTTAATCTTGGCCTTATAATCTCCAAAAAGCTCCAGGTCTCTCTTACCCAGACCGATTAAATGAGCTATTTTCAGGATGGGCATCATAATTAAAGACTAACCGCCTCGAAGCGGATATCGATATTGAATTCGTTCCCCACCTGCTCTAAATCGCGCTTCAAGTCCACCACCTTTATCCCTGGTGGTAGCAAGAATGAACAGGTCATCTGAAATACGGCGGCACCGGTCAGAAAATTGTGGTCCACGTTGGTGGAAATATCGTCAATGTTGATCCCCTTGTTTTGCAAGGTTCGACAGATTTGATGAATAATGCCCGGCCGGTCTATGGCAGTGGCCGTAAGGCGATAGGGGATGCTGGGCTTCATCTCCCGATGGGTCGGGGCTTTGCTTTTCCTTATGTAGATTTCCAGCTGGGTTCGGGCGCGCAAGTCGTCCAGATCACCCATCAAACGGTCGATATCTTCCGTCTTGCCCGAGGTCAGAATGATCATGCCGAACTCACTGCCTAGGACGCAGCCGCGGAACCTTTCGATGTTTATCCCTCTTGCCGTGAAGAACTCGGCGATTTCCCTTGCCAGCCCCGGACGATCGGGACCCATGGCCGAAAAAACCACAAACGATCTCATGTCCGCCCCTCCCTGTTTTATTGATGGGGATTTATCATGACCTAACGTCTATTGCCAGGCGTTTGTTCTTTTTGGGGTTGGGCATACATTTTTTCGATTACATCTCGGTACTTCTCCAGAACGATACGCCTCTTCACCTTTAGGGTGTGGGTAAGTTCGCCCGTCGCCACGTCGAAAGGCTGGGAAAGGAGGGTAAAGTATTTGATCTGCTCGTACTTGGGAAGATGGCGATTGACTGCCTCTACTTCCCTCGAGATGAGCTCTCTTACCGCCGGGTGCGCGATTAATTCTTCCGGGGTGTTATAGGTGATGCCCCCCTCTTTGGCAAAGCGTCGCAAACTTTCGAAATCGGGCACGATCAGGGCGGTTATATACTTCTTTCCATCCCCCACCAAGCAGGCCTGGTCGATGTAAGGTCGTGATAGAAGGGCAACTTCGATGGGGTGGGGGGCCACGTTTTTCCCTCCGGAAGTAACGAAAATTTCCTTTTTTCGGTCTGTGATTTTAAGGAACCCTTCTTCGTCAAATACGCCGATATCGCCCGTCTTGAAAAAGCCGTCTTCTGTGAAAGCCTGCCTTGTTTCTTCGGGATTGTTCCAATAGCCTTTAAACACCTGGGGCCCTCGGACGAGGATTTCCCCATCGGGGGCGAGCTTTTCCTCCGTGTCGATAACAACGCGCCCCACGAAACCGGGCTTGACGCGCAGGTTGTGGGCTACCGTATAGTAGGAGAAAATGAGCTTGAGGCCGGAAATAGGGTGGCGGTAAGGCGCCTTGCCCTGTGATTGTTCTTTCACCATGATCTCTATCATCGTATCGATCATGAGGTCCTGAAACTTACGCCCAAGGCGTGTGGACGGTTTATCCATCATGAGTTCCGGCGCATTGAAGTTGATAACGGGGCTCGTCTCCGTCAGGCCGTAACCTTCGCTTAACTGAATTCCCAGGGCGCGAATGAAAGTGGCTATTTCCGGAGCCAGCTTTCCGCCGCCGGAGACGGCGTAGACGAGTCGGTCGAGGCCCATCTGCTTTTTCAACCTTTCGAAGACAAGTAAGTTGGCGAGGGAAAAAGTGAAAAGTTCATGGGGCAAAAGTAGGCGTCCCCGGGCAAAACTCTCCACGTACCTTTCCCCCTGACACATGGCCCAGCTAAACAACCTCCGGTAGACAGGTTTCATGCGGCTTAAGGTAGTTTGAACTATCTCGTACATCTTTTCGAAAAGGCGGGGGATGGTGGCCAGGATATGGGGCCTTACTTCCCTCAAGTCGCGGGCGATTGTTTGGTAACTTTCGGCGAAGACGAGCTCGCCACCCAAGAAAAGACCGTTTACATGGTAGTCACACGTGCGGCCGTAGACATGGGACAGGGGGAGGTGTACCAAGGATTTTAGGTGTAAATCCAGTCGGCGTGTCCTCTGAATGAGCTCGGAAGCCGTACATTGGCGGATGTTGGCGACGAAATTTCCCTGCGTGAGGATGACCCCCTTGGGCGTGCCCGTGGTTCCCGACGTATAAACGATGGACACGATATCATCGTAAGAAACGGAGTTGATAGAGTCTTCCACCACCTGCAAAGGTATCTTTTCCCCTAAAGCGATGATTTCTGCCCATTCATGAACCTGGGCCGGCCTGTCACCTGCCCAGGGACTCATGGTTACGATTGTTTGCAGCAAGGGGTCTCTTACTGCCTCCAAAACGAGCCGGGCCTTGTCGGGGGTAGAAACAATGGCAAGACGGGATCCGCTGTCTTTCACCATGAAGGCGAGTTCTCCGGCCGAAAGGGAAGGATAAAGTGGGACGCTCACTGCCCCACAGGCCTGAACGGCCTGGTCGGCGATGATCCATCGGGGACGACTTTCAGAAAAGATAACCACCCTGTCTCCCCTTTTTACCCCGCAGGCGATTAGTCCTCGCGCCAGGCCTAACACCTCTTTTCTCGTCTCTTCCCAGGTGAGGGAGACGAAATGGTCTATCGGTCTACCCGCACGGTCGAACCGGGCCGTGAGAAAGGGGTAGCGATGGCCGAAACGAAGGGCTTGGTTATGAAAAATGCCGCAGATCGTGTCTTCCCGGTATGAATTCATGCTTTTTTCTCGCGTGAAAAAATTTCGGGGGGTTAGATTTCCTACCCCCCTTTTCACCTACCGTATAATCTATTTCGGAGAAAATTGCCAATGGCCGTAAAAGAAGGTTTGACAGGGTGGCGATTTTGGGATTACGTGTCTTAGCTACAATGATATGCGGGGGTAAAAACATGCCAGTACAAGGGGAAAAGGTTCATTCGCGTACCATAGAGATCTCCACTTACGCTCAGGATAAAGACAAGGTCATCGTGGAGGGTTTACTCAAAGACGAGCGATTTCAAGAAACCCATGTCCCCACGGGAGAAAAGTTTCCCCGGGGCATCATGCATCATCTAGGCATAAGGCTCCTCGTAAACTGCTCCAGTATGATGATAGAAGAGGTGGACGTAAAACTCTTCCAAGTACCCAGGGCATTTTGCCTCGAGACGGCCGACTGCCTGGCTCCCATCAAAGGGATGCAAATATCGAGAGGCTTTTCGAAGCGACTGAAGGAACTCGTCGGCGGTACGAAGGGCTGCGCCCATCTCGTGGAGTTGCTCCAGGCGATGGCACCTGCCGTCTTTCAGGGTGTTGCCGCCTACCGCTCCAAAAAGCTTGTTAAACTCGATACCAAGACGCTCCAGATGGTATATAACCGACTGGTTAACTCCTGCCATGTATGGCGGGAAGGTGGGCCCATTGCAAAAGCCATTAAGCAGAAACTTTCCACCCCGTGATCGTAAGTTAGAGGCCAAGACCATTTTCAGCGGCTCAATCCTTTTTTCTTCAACCAATCGCAGGCTTCCCTTTTTCCCAGGGCGCAAGCCTTTTTCAAGTCTTCCATCGCTTTTTCCATCTGGTGATCTTGATAAAAGGCACCGGCCCGCTCGTAGTAGCCTTCTGGATCTTGCGATTTGATGGCTATGTACTTGCTCCATAAGGCTACGATTCGGGGCCATTCCTTCTTCTGCGCAAGGATCCAGTCTATGTTCTGGTAGGCCTTGATCATTTCGGGGTTAAGCTCGATCGCTCGCTCGAAATCCTGTAGGGCCTCCCGGTGCAGGCCCTTTTGCCGGTAAGCCACGCCTCGATTGTAATAGAGAAGACCGTCTTCCCCTTTTACGGCGATACACTTCGTATACTCATCAATCGCCTCATCGAGGTGGCCGCTTTTGTATAAATTAAATGCCTTATCATGGCAGCCTTTATCTGCCACCTCCCCAATTTTTCCCTCCGAGAGGGCATAACCGTCTATCCAGGTCACCCCCAAGGCCCCCGCACGCAAGAAGACTTTCGCCTGAGTTTGACCTGGTTTGGCCCGGAGATATTCGCTTCTTTTCACGGCGAGTTTCACCGTACCGGAACTAAAGAGGCGGGAAAGCCTCTGCCGAACGATATCTTCCCCTATATCTTTCTTTTTTCCTTCTTCTTCCAGGATGAGCAAAAAAGTCTGTCCCTTCTTGCTCGGTATTTTATCGACAACGGTATAACTTGCCTCTCTCAAAGCTGAGCGGTCAAAGTAGCCGTTTACCCCCTGGGAAAAGGGAAAGGCACTGAGAAACCATATAAAGGCAAAAAGCAGGCACGCATAAAATTTCTTTCCGGAAGCGGGATATCTTCTGGTAATGGCAAAGGATACGTAAAGATAAAGGAGAATAAGGGGGGAAGAGATGATGATGGATTTTAGCACTAGGCTAACACTATTTGTGGGTTCAAAATCTTTCCTTACCGAGGCAGGCAACCACACGGCCAATACAATTTGAGCTATGGCCAAAAGCAGGGGAAAGGCGTAAAGGAAATACAAGGTAAGGCGGGAAGGGCTTCCCCATTTTGTTTCTTTAGCTGTTTGTTTCCCTTCTAATAACCGTTTGAGTTTCAGAAGGCTTTCCGACGCGACCTGAAGCAAAAGAGGGTCGGCTTGGCTCTGGATGGAAATGGCCGCCTGGAGGTGGTCACCATCGCATTCGACTTCTTCTATCCAGCCGTTGAAAAGGGTATCCAGTAACGTCCTTACCTCGGGATGGAGGAATAACTCCATCGTTTCCCTTTCCGCATGGGTAATAATCGAGAATTTTGCATCGAAGTCTGCCTGACCCGTTTTTATTTGTTTTCCACTTTCCCATGAGGGCGCATCGCCTTTTTTCCTTATGGTAAAACTCACGGCAGTTGTGAGGGGAAAGAGGATGCGCAGAACATCCTTGGAAATCTCAAGTTTGATGGGCTCCCCTTGGAAAGTTTCCCGCCTTTGCGAGGAAAGGAAAATCCTCTTTGGTTTGAAGCCGAGGGCCTCGATGACGGTGTTTAACCTCTTATGGGCTCGGCCTTGGAAAAGTACGATGAAAAAAAAAGTTACGGCCAGAAGGATCAATACGAAGATTTCAATCGGCATAAAACCCTCCCAAAAGGTACTCGGCTGATAACTAACATTTTTTCGGAAACAATGCGACATTTCGTCGGAGATGGAAAAGATGCCTCAGGCTTATTTTTTGATTGTCTGGGGGAACCAAAAAATGTAGGTTACACGAACTTTTTCCTTAAAGAAGGGAGGCTAAGTGAAGTCAAACTTTGGGGTGGGAATTCTTTCTTTAGTTTGCGTTCTTATCCTAAGCTGTACCTGGTTGGAGACGGAAAATCTGGTTATTCGCCCTATATCTCGCGTCACCTACGAGTGTGAAGAAAATGTGCTTATCGAAGCGTCTTATTATGCCCTCGACGACGGCAGTCTCGAATTTGTGCGGATAAAGATGCCGGACGGGAAGACCCGAACCTTACCGCGGGTGCTTTCTGCTTCGGGTGTGCGCTATACAGATGAGATGGACCTCTTGTGGTGGACAAAAGGCAACAGTGCCCGGTGTGAAACAAGGGCGGCGGATGGCTCCTGGCGCATTTTATACGAAAACTGCCGCGTTACCTCCCACATTTCTCTCCGAGATTAATCCCCATTACTGCCGTGAGAAATTATGAGCCCAGACCTTCATCCTCGATGCCCACCCATGATTCCTCCTTGATAGCGATTAAGAAAATAAATCTAAATAGCTAAATTAAAGCCGTTTTACGACATTTAGATGGCTTAAATTAGGGGTATGAAATTAAAGATTTCGGTAAAATTACCCCTCACTTTGCAAAAACAAGCATAAAAATCGCCTATCTACAGAAAACATTTAATCTCTAAAAGTTGCTTGTTGACATGGACTAATTACCCGCATATATATGAACCATCCTCATGAATTGGAATTATTAAAAGGCTGTTCACTCTTTTGCCCTTAGGGCAAAAAAATACCAGGAGGGGGGTAAAGGTATGAAGAAAAGGGTTTTTGCTGTATTCATCGTTACGGCGGCACTTTTGGTTTTGGTTGGTTGTGGTGGGGGCACATCGGGCACCGGTCCTCTAAGGGGTGTTTTTGTAGATGCGGCCGTGGAGGGTTTGGACTACACAACAACCTCAGGCATTACGGGCCAAACCGATGCTAACGGGCTTTTTTATTTCGATCCCGGAGACACGGTAACTTTCAAGATTGGCAATCTCGTTTTAGGCTCAGCGAAAGGTGCTTCACAGATTACACCCGTAGATATTGTACCCGGAGGTACCGTTAGCGATCGGCGAGTGGTAAACATGCTAGTTTTGCTTCAAACATTAGATGAAGATGGGAATTTGAACAATGGAATAAAGATTAACAGTGCTACTAAAACCGTTGTATCGGCTAATGCGAATAATATTAATTTTAATCAGGAACCAGAATCTTTTGCTGTTGATCCGAGTATCAGGTCTCTCCTGACAACACTTAACGGCACCGCCGGTACGTTTACGGACAAGTCTACGATGGGAGACCGTGTCCTAAGAAAAGTATCCGACGCCCTTGAACATTTCAGAAGCGCATCTAATGAAAGATATGTAGCGAGCTTAGCGCCCCCTGAGTATCCGATCGTTTTTGTACATGGATATTCTGGATCGGCCTCACAATTTGAATCGCAAGCCCAACGCTTCATCGCCAACGGCTATCCATTAAATTACCTATACGCCTTTGAGCATGATACCTCGTCCAGCACAACGGACGTCATTACGGCCCAGGCCGCGCAACTTGATGCCTTTATCGACGATGTCTTGTCCAATACGGGGCAAAAAAAGTGGAGCTAATCGGTCACTCCCGTGGTACTACCGTGAGCCATACCTATCTTTCCGACCCGACCAGGGCGGCCAAGGTGGCCCACTACGTTAATGTAGATGGAAGGACCGCAAGTAGCCTTCCAGGAGGTGTTCCCACCCTGGCTATTTGGGCAGATGGGTGGCTATCTTCAGGCGGGCCTCCGAGCGATCCCTATGCCCGGAAAATAGTGGGGGCTACCAACGTTTACATTCTCGACCAGGCTCATATCGAGGCCTGTACCTCGGCCGAATCTTTTTGGTATATGTATAGGTTCCTAAGAGGGGTGAGCCCTCGCACAGTACAGATCCCGGTAAGCGAGACGGATACGGTTGAAATCGCGGGTAAGGTAAACTATTTCCCCCAGAACACTGGTGCATTGGGAACCCTTTACATCTATGAAATTGATCCCAATACAGCTCAACGGCTAAGTAGTACCCCAGTTTATACAAAAAGTATTGATGCGAACGGGACTTGGGGCCCCGTTAGTGTAAAGAAAGGAGCCACATACGAGTTTGCATTCCACCACACCTCAGGAGGAAAACACTACTTCTATCGAGAACCTTTCTGGACCAATAATTATTTTATCCGGCTGAATACATCAAATCCTGCATCGCCGACCAGTATAGGTAATCTTTTGACCAGGACAGATAACCACACCGGCATTCTTATCAGCCGGGACAAAGAAATGTGGGGTGATCAGGAAAGCAAAAGCGATGTTCTCACTATAGACGGTGTAAATGTGATGTCAAGTGTGGCTGCTCCCAGGACGAAGCACCTTTCCGCTTTATTCTTGTTAGACTGGGGTCCAAACCATAGCGCCCTTTCAACTTCGTCATCCAATCCCCCTGACCAGAAAACAGATTTATCAACGCCTATCTCCATATTCCATGCCCTTCCTTTCTTCTCCGGCCTTGACCTTTACCTGCCCGCCAGTATCCCGTGGAATAAGGCCATCACGATCAGTATGACCCCGAGAGGAGGGGGAGGAAAGGTTCAAACCATCAAAGTTCCCAACTGGGCTTCGTCTGACGTTCGTATCTCGGTCCAGTTCCGAGATTTCGTCCCGTAATAAAAATGAGGGACAGCGCCCGCTGAGAAATGGGCGCTGTCCCTTCTTTCCAATCTGCCGACAAAAACAATCCCTTTATTTTGGAAATGAACTTGACAGGAACGCGGTTTTTAAATGAATATCGCGGCAAATCTGCCTTCTTAAGATGAGAGGTGCTTGGGAAGATGCGTAAAATCGTTATTTTTTTATCCATGATTACGTTAATCGCCTTGCCTCAGAAAGTTCTTTCCGCCGATTACGGCCTAAAAGATTTGCTGCTTATCGCCTTAAAAAAGGCTGAAAAGATACAGATCGCAGAAAAAAACAAAGAAATTGCTGAGGAAGGGAAAAACAAAAGAAAGGCCGCGCTTCTTCCCCGGGTGACGACGTCCGGTTCCCTCACTTGGTTTACGGAAGGTAAGAAAACCCCGGATACGGCAATTTTCCCCGGGATAATACTTCCCGGCACCGTCTATCAACCAGACTATATGGGGCAGTGGGCACTCAGGGTGGATCAAGCCCTCAATCTCTACGGAAAAGAGATCAGAGATTTGGCCATTGCCCAGCATAATGTACTTAGGCAGAACGAGGATATAAGGGCCCAGAAGGAAGAATACCTGACAGTTGTAGCCGTCTCTTATTTCGAAACCCTCAGGGCAGAAAAGAACTTGGAGATAGCAGAGGCCGCCATCAGGCGGCTTGAACTTTACCGTTTAGCGGCGGAAAAGAGGCTGAAAGTGGGAGAAGTTACCAAGACGGTCCTCCTGAGGGCAGAAGGGGAACTCTCCGGTGCCTTATCCGATCGCGTCAAAGCCGTAAACACCCTAGAAATAACCAGAACATACCTCGCTAGCCTGGTCGGTATTGAAGGGGAATTTTCGTTAAAAGAGGAATTGCTGAAGCTGGATTCCATCCCGGAGCTTGCCGAACTCATTAAATTAGCCCTTGATAACAGGCCGGAGATAAAGGCCGCTTGGTGGGAGATGAAAATGGCCGCGGAACAGGTAAAGAGCGTAAAAAGTGGTCACTGGCCAAGTTTAGCGCTTTCCGGTGTCTATAGCCGTTATGATCAATCCCCCGGTCAGGCAACCACCAACAGGGAGTCCGTCTATGGGCTGGTCAGCTTAAATTTTCCATTGTTCGAAGGCGGTCTCCGTATGGCGGAGGTTAGAGAAGCCCTGATCAAGGAAAGACAGGCCCAGCTTCGATATGAAGATGTGAAAAAAAACGTCATGGTGGAAGTGGAAACGGCATATCGGGATTTCAAGAGTCAAGGAGAGATCATAAAGGCCCTGAAGGATCAGCTCAAATTCGCCCGGGAAAACTACCAGGCGGTAAATCGCCAGTTCGAGGTGGGTTTGGCAAGTAGCATCGATGTCATGGATGCCCATACTCTTCTTGTGGGCACGGAAAGGCAACTGGCAGCGGCGGAGTTTGCCCAGCGGGCGGCTTTCGTTAGATTGAAAAGGGCCACGGGCATGCTTCTTCCAGAAATTGCCGGCATGCAGGAAAAATCATAGGAGGCACGCTTAGGTTGAAAAGAAAAGGCCGAAAGCTAATTATGGCGTTACTTGCCTTAGCCCTATCATTGACCGTGGGGTGTGCAAAGAAGGAAGAAAAAAAGAAAATGGAGAAGGTGGTCAACGTAAAGGTCATGACCGTGGGTACGAAGCTTTTGCGTCCCTACGTTGAGGCAGTAGGGACGTTAAAGCCTTTGGACGAGGTCACGGTTAGCGCCGAAGTCGAAGGCGTCGTAGAAAAAATAGATGTGATTGAAGGGGCCAAGGTAAAAAGGGGAGCGCTCCTCGTCAAGATAAAAGATACCGATTACCGGCTTGCCCTTCGGCAGGCGGAGGCGGTGCTAAAACAGGCAGAGGCAAACCTGGCCAATCTGGGGGAAGAATTTAGGCGAAAAGAAGCCTTATATCGGGAAGAGTTGGTAACCAAGCAACAATTCGACGATGTTTCTGCCCGTCTTGAGGTGGCAAGAAGCGAGGTAGATCGGGCCCGATCGGCAAGAGATCTGGCCAAAGAAAGGCTGAGAAAAACGGAGATTTTCTGTCCCCTTTCCGGCTTGGTGAAGGAAAAGAAAGTAAGTGCAGGAGATTACGTGCGGGGAGGCACGCCCCTTGTCCGGATCATTGTTACCCATCCCTTACTGCTTAACTTCTCGGTGGTGGAAAAGGATTGGAAATACCTCAAGGTAGGTCAGGAAGTAAGTTTCCGCGTGGACAGCGCCGCCGGTCGCATGTTTTCCGGTAAGATACGAAATCTTTTTGCCGACCTCGACGAGAGAACCCGTACGCTACAGGCCGAGGCCCTGGTTCCGAACCCCAGAGAAGAGCTGAAGGCCGGCCTTTTCGCGCGGGTTATTGTCTACACCGGACCACCGGAGGAAAAGGTGGTCATACCCATCAATGCCCTTCTCTATGAAGGTACGCAAGTGCGGGTCTTTACCGTGGTGGAGAATAGGGCTCAGGAGCGGGTCGTAAAGACAGGCCAGAAGTATGGGGACATGATGGAAGTTTTGGCGGGCCTCACAGCCGGAGAGATGCTGGTGGTGGTAGGGCAGAACAATCTGGCACCGGGAGTCATGGTGCATGTGGCTCGCTAAGACGTCCATCAAGCGCCCTGTATTTGCCACCATGATCATCATGGCCTTGGTGGTATTGGGGGTAGTGAGCTATCCGGAAATTGGGGTCGATCTATTTCCCCGCGTGGAACTTCCCATCGTCAACATTATCACTACCCTCAAAGGTGCAAGCCCTGAGATCATGGATATCGACGTAACGGACAAGATTGAAGAGGCGGTAAATACCATCAACGGGGTAAAGTCCATCACCTCCACCAGCGCCGAAGGGGTGTCTTCCATCACGGTAGAATTCGTCCTCGAAAGGGATATTGACCTGGCCGTCCAAGATGTGAGGGAAAAGATCTCCCTCGTTCGCAACAAGCTACCGACGGATATCGCCGAACCCCTCGTTCAGAAAGTGGATACCGATGCGACGCCCGTTATGTATTTGAGTCTTTCCGGTCAAAAATCGGTACGGGAGCTGTCAACTTACGCCGACGAGGTTTTGAAGGAACAATTGCAGCGGATAAACGGCGTAGGCGCTCTGCGCCTTTTCGGGCTTCAGTTAAGACAGGTAAGAATCTGGCTCGACGCAGACCGCATGAGGGCTTTCAACGTGTCGGCCGGAGAGGTCGCATATGTACTCGCCCGGGAGAATATGGAGCTTCCCGGCGGAAGAATCGAAGAGGCGGTAAAAGAATACGGCGTGAAGGTGAAGGGAGAACTCCCATCGGCCCAGGACTTCAACGATCTCATAGTGGCCTGGTATAAAGGCGCCCCCGTGAGAATCAGGGATATAGGACGGGCCGAAGACGGCATGGAGGAAAGAAGGACCATCTCCCGGTTCAACGGTGTACCCTCGGTGAACATAGCCATTCAGAAACAATCGGGCACTAACACGGTGGAGGTTATCGACCGCGTCAAAGGCGAGCTTACGAAAATCCGACGAAACCTCCCTCCGGGCATGCATCTCGATATTGCCTTCGATCAATCCATATTCATCAAACGTTCCATCCGGGAGGTTCAGTATCACCTGATCTTGGGAGGCATTCTCGCCGTTTTGGCCGTTATGCTCTTTCTTAAGAATTTGCGCGTCACCTTGATTAGCGCTTTGGCCCTTCCCGTTTCTGTCATTTCGACCTTTACCATTATGCGGGCCTTTGGATTCACGTTCAACAACATGACCATGTTAGGGCTTACCCTCTCTGTCGGCATCCTCATCGACGATGCCATTATCGTCATCGAAAATATCTACCGACACATCGAAAAGGGCATGGAACCCCGAGAGGCTGCCGATTTCGCCACCTCCGAGATAGGGCTGGCTGTCATGGCGACTACCTTGGCCATCGTGGTCATTTTTCTTCCCGTGGCCTTCATGAAGGGAATAATCGGGCGTTTCTTCATGTCCTTCTCTTTGACTGTTGTTTTTGCCGTTCTCGTATCTCTGCTCGTTTCCTTTACCCTAACACCCATGCTTGCCTCTATTTATCTGCGGGCAAGACATGCAGAAGTAAGCCCATTGGGTGATACATTCGAGCGACTCTATAAGAAATTGGAAGGGTTTTACCGACGGCTCCTCGATTACTGCCTTGACCATCGCGGTAAGGTGCTCATCAGTGCCCTCATTATTTTTGTTCTCAGCCTCTTCATGACGCGCTTGATGGGCAAGGAATTTGTCCCTCCCGAAGACCAGGGGCGATTTCTCATCCGGCTGGAAGCTCCCATCGATTACTCTGTAGAGAAGGTAAACGAGCTTTTTTCTCGGGCAGAGGCCATCGTGCGCTCCCTCCCTGAGGTGGTATCGGTGAATTACCTTCAGGGATTAGGTCCAGGAGGTTCCGGTCAGGTAAACCGAGGGGTGATCATGGTGAACCTGACGGAGAAGAAAAATCGCAAAAGGAATCAGGAGGAGATTAAGGCCGATTTAAGGCGGAAAATGAGAGAAATCCCCGGTCTCAAAGCTATGGCCGAAGATGTAGCCTTCATTTCCGGCATGGGGCGCAATGTCCCCATCCAGTTCACCATCCGGGGGAGTGATATCGGTTTGCTTACTTATTACACGAAGCAATTCGTCTCGGAGCTATCCCAGATTCCGGGCATCGTGGATATCGACACCTCGCTGGAGGCCGGCAAACCGGAACTTAAAGTCTTCATTGATCGCGAGAAAGCCGCTGCCCTCGGGGTAAGTGTAGCATCCATCACGGAGGCGATAAATCTCCTCGTAAGTGGAGAAGTGGACATTACGAAATTTAAAGACGAAAGTAGGGGTCGAAGATACGATTTGAGGGTCAGGCTTTTCCCCGAAGATCGCAGGGATTTCTCGGATTTGGGAAGGATATGTGTGCGGGCAAAAGATGGGGGGCTCGTTGAACTGGCCAATCTCATTACCGTTCAAGAGGGCGGAGCCCCCAGCACCATCTGGCGGGTGGACCGCCAGCGGGCCCAGATCGTATATGCCAGCCTGGAGAAAAAGCCTTTAGGACAAGCGAAGGAAGAAATAGATGCCCTCGCGGCCCGGATACTACCACCCGACTTTACCACCCTCTACAAAGGTTATGCTGATACGATGCAAGAGTCCTTTTACTATCTCATCTTCGCCCTTATCCTGGGCATCGTTCTTGCGTACATGGTGCTCGCCGCCCAATTCGAGAGCTTCATCCACCCTATTACCATCCTCCTTTCCATGCCTCTCTCCCTCATAGGCGCCTTCGGGGCCCTCTTGTTGACGGGAAAGACGATCAATATCTTCAGCATGATCGGTCTTATTCTTCTCATGGGTCTCGTGAAGAAAAACGCCATCCTCCTTGTGGATTACACCAATACCCTGCGTGCAAGGGGCCTTTCCCGGAGGGCAGCCATCAAGGAAGCCGGACCGGTGAGGCTGCGTCCCATCTTAATGACGACCTTCGCGATGGTCTTCGGCATGGTCCCAGTAGCATTCGGGGTGGGAGAAGGGGCGGAAACACGTTCCCCGATGGGGGTGGCGGTCATAGGCGGGCTTCTTACTTCTCTTTTTCTGACCCTGCTCGTAGTACCGGCCGCCTACGACCTGTTCGACGAGTGGGTGAGCAAAATGA
>DAORXN010000002.1:21346-24912 GCA_035358955.1 Syntrophales bacterium
CTTCTTGAGGAGGTGATGAAAGGGTAAAATGGTTGGAGAGAGACAAACGAGAAGGCAGAAGGATATCAGCCGCCTTACGCGCGAGCAGAGGCAAAGGCTAAGGCCCCCAAGGGGGATCATCAAGAAAGCGTCGACCATACATAAAACGACTCTCGAAGTCTTTTCCCGCCATGAGAAGAAAGAGATCAAGGCTTACGGCATAAGTATCGAAGAGGCGGCCGGGCAATTTCAGCTCTTGAAATCGGGGGTTTCCTACGTGAAACTCGTGCGGCCGGCTCGATTAGGAGATGGCATCCTGACCATACCCGAAGGGGATTACCCTACGCTCACTTCCCTGCACGATGAGGCGATGGCTGCGGGCCGAATGCTCAAGTTCGTCCCCGCCTCCGGCGCCGCCACACGCATGTTCCAGGATTGGTACGATTTTTTGAAAAACGATCAGGCCCATCCCAATTTTCTCACCGCCCTTGAGAAGCTGCCCTTTTATCCTGAAATAAGGGAAATCATGAGGCAAAAGGGTTGTGACATAGAAGACCCGTCAACCAGACTCAAACGGGCGAAAGAAATTGTAGCCTTCGTTCTAAAAGAAGGAGGGCTTAATTTCGAGCATCTACCCAAGGCCCTGATCCCCTTTCATCGCTATGCCTCGTCCAGTCGAACAGCAATCGAGGAGCATCTCGTGGAGGCCGCCATGTACGTGCGAGACAGAAAGGGATGCTGCCGCCTGCACGTTACGGTTCCACCGGACAAAGAGGACCTGATGAAAGAGTTCTTGTCCCACGTAAAGCCACAGTATGAAAAGAAATACGGCGTTACCTACGCAATTGACGTCTCCAGCCAGAGCCCGGAGACGGATACCATTGCCCTTGACGCACGGGGTCGGCTTTACAAGGATGAAGAGGGCCATATCGTCTTTCGTCCGGGGGGGCACGGCGCCCTCTTGAAAAATCTGCAGGCCCTTTCCGGGGACATTGTGTTCGTCAAGAATATCGACAACGTCGTCCGAGAGGAGCGTTTGGGAGAAATCGTCTTCTGGCATAAGGTCATGGGCGGGTTCCTCTTAAAACGGGAAAGGGAAATCCACGACCTTTTGTGGGAAATCACAAGGGGTAAACTTGAGGCCGCTCAGGATTACGTAAGGGAGGTCATGCACCTCGAGCTGCCGGAGAAGTTTTATCGGGGTCGCCCGGAAGAGAAAAAGGAAATCTTATACGATCTGTTGCATCGGCCGATAAGGGTTGGCGGGATGGTGAAAAATGAGGGGGAGCCGGGGGGAGGACCCTTTTGGGTGGAAATGTCGGAAGGACAAGTCTCTTTGCAAATCGTGGAGGAAATTCAGGTAAATCATGCCTCGGAAGAACAAATGCGACGGTGGCGAGAAGCCACGCACTTCAATCCCGTGGATCTCGTCTTGAGCCTCCGGGATGAAAAGGGCGAGCATTACGACCTCACCCATTTTGCCGAACCGCGCATGGCGATCGTGACCAACAAGTCCGATCGGGGAAGACCCATTCGCGTCTTGGAGCATCCCGGACTCTGGAACGGTCAAATGGCAGGCTGGATCACCTTTTTCGTTGAAATACCCCTTCATACCTTCAATCCCGTGAAAACCTACGCGGACCTCTTGCGCCCCGCCCACCAACCCGGATGAGAAGAAGCCGAAGGAGGCGCCCGATGGCCAAAGCCACCTCCCGCCACCTTTGGCCATAGATTTTCCATGTGGGCATTGATTTATCCCTGAGCCTCTGGCGACCCACCCCGGCAGGGGGAAAGAGGCTGTGCCCTATCAACCAAACCTTTCTCCTCCCACCCCGGGCGAGGGAAAGGTAAATGAGATAACTTAAGCCCCTCGCGCGCACATCGAGATTTGCCAAATAAAGGTAAAGGCGCTGGGCCGGGCTCAAGGTTTCCGGCCGAAATTGTTCGATGATGAAAGAAGGTAGGCCCGTTTTATCCCAATAAGCCAGATGAACGAGGCTAAAGAAGACAAAAGGGGCAAGCCCGGCGGCTGATGCCAACTTCTTTAATTCATCCCAGTCAATTCTCTCCCTTTGCAGGACGGCATAAAGATCGTAGATGAGGATGAGTCGGTCATAGGAATGGTTGATTCTGAGCCCGTGCTCCGCCAGGTGCAACATGAGGTGCTCGGGGGAGGGAATGAAAGTGGGTATCCCTTCGATTTCCACACTTTTCGCCGTTTGCCACAGATCGGCCAAGGGGTAATCGATCGTGACGGGGAAGGGGACGGACGTGTTCACCAGGTGCCAGTGGAGATGGAGGATGGGGCGCCCGTCCGGGGCATGGTATTCCAAGCTGGAAAGGTAGCCGGGCGGATTCCTTAGGGCTTCTTTTAGGTGGCTATCTACCGAAAGATAGCCAAAGTCAGATAGGCAGGCATCCACGACGGGCAAATCTTCCTTCCGGACGAGGATATCCACATCTGTCATCCGCCGCGTAGCCGGATGGGGATAATAAAAGAGGGATAGGGCAAGGCCCTTGAGTAGGACGTGTGGAATCTGGCGCTCGTTTAAGCATTGAAGGATACGAGCCGAAGCGAGGCGTAAATGAAAGTTGTGGCCCAGATTCATAAGAAAGAAATCCTCGAGGGTCTTTAGGTCCTCTTCCGGCAAGAGATGGGAAAAGCCCCTTTTTTTCAAACGATAATACATGAGGGGAGCGATGTCTTCTACCAGGCAGCGCTCGATGAAGGTTGCCCTGGCCGGCGAAGGTAACTTCGGGGGTAAAACTTCTTCTTCGAAGAGCACCAGCCTTAGCCAATCGTTCAGGATCAAGGAGGGATCCCCCATGGATTTACCTTCAAGCTATCCGGGAGAGCGGGAAAAGACCTTTCTTCTCAGCCTCTTCACAGAACCAGAAAGGGGCCCAGAGGCTGTGTGTGCGGTAAAAGCTCTGGGCAATGCAACTGCCGAGACATACCCCCTTCAGGGCGCAACGACCACAAATACCCTGGAGGCAATGAGGAAGCCCGCCTCTTATCTCTCTCAGAACTGCATGCCCCCGCCACACCTGTGCGAGGGAATCGCGACCGGCCAACCCAAAGACCATTTCCTTTACCGTCTCTCCGATGCCGCAGAGGGCGTATGACCCGTCGGCCAAAACCCCTAAAATGCCCATAATGCCGCACGTTGAGCATCCGTTCCCCTTTTCCCCGAAAAGGCGGCTCAAAGATCGAAAGGCCGGAGGAAGATGAACGGAGACGGGGAGTTTTTCGGAAGAGAGCTCTTCGTCTACCAGGCGGTTTAGGGCCAGGATTTCTTCTATGTCCACGGCCCCTTCCGAAAAGATTCTTTCTCCTCGGGCGACCGGCTGCAAGCAGTTAATCTTTACCGAGCCCGCGCCTAACTTGTACGCAAGGTTGACGAGGGGGATGACTTCTGCCCGGTTCCATTTCATTAGGGTAAAGATAATCTGGGGAGAAAGGGAGGCCTTGGCCAGCAACTCTATGCCCTTCACGACCTGTAAATGGGTACCCCTTACATTTCTTATCCAATCCGTTGTTTGGGGTTGGGCCCCATCGAGACTTACGGAGATAGTGACCGATGGAA
>DAORXN010000002.1:25012-179598 GCA_035358955.1 Syntrophales bacterium
GGTGGGACCTTTTCGTCATCCATGCAGCCTCTCCCAGTGATCCGGCAAATGCCCGCCGTTTTCCAGGAAAAGTTTTAGGCAGCCTTCCGGGCTTGGATGGTTGATCTCTCCAAAGTGGGTATAGGCCGTAGCCGAGCAGTTTCCCGTGCAAAAGGCCACATAAGGACAATCCTCGCACAGGGAAAAAGAAGAAAGGGGGATCCGATGGCGATGCCTGATGAGAAAGAGGGTAGGGTGATGTTGCCAGACAAAGGTTAAGGAATCCCGATTGATTTGACCGAGAGGCAAATGCCCTAATTGCTGGCAGGGAATCATGGCCCCATCGGCCCGGACGGCGAGGGTTTGAAAGGGGCCATTGCATCCCGATAGGAATCCCCCGCCTTGAGGGGCGGGCCGACAGCCCCTCCTTGCCTGCTCCATGTTCCACCAAGTAAAGCCGTCCGCCAGCGGTCCGGCGGTGGCGCTAATGCGCCCGGGGTAAAGTTCACTTAACTCGAGAAGAATCTCCATCGCCTCCCCGTACTCCGGGGGGGTAAGTTGCGTGATGGCGGCATTTCGGCGGCAAAGCCCCATGTGCGAGGCAGAGTTGGTGGAAAAAGAAGGTAAACCCAGGTCCCCGAGGATAAAACGGGCAATGTCCTTTAGACGAAAGTAGTTCTGACGGTGCACGGTCACCCGCACCACGGGTGTTATTCCCGCCTGCTTCAAAAACTCAATGCCCGATACGACCTGCTCGAAACTACCTTTCCCCCTAAAGGCATCGTGGGTTTCACTCTCTGCCCCGTCCAGGGAAATCTGGATATAGTCGAGCCTACGACAGGCAGCCAGGAATTGGGCGGTTTTCGAGTCGATCAGGGTCCCATTCGTGAGGATGGCAAACCGGAGGGGTCGCTGAGAAAGGTGGGTGATAAGCGAAAGAAAGTCATCCCTTACGAACGGTTCGCCGCCGGAAAAAACGACCCTTAATACTTTCGCCTCTGCCAGTTCATCGAAGAATCTGATCCACTCGGAGGAAGGTAGGTCTTCCGCTACGTCCGCCCCGGAGGAGAAATGGCTGCAGTAGGTACAGCGCAAGTTACATCGACTGGTAATTTCAATGTCGACGCTGCGGGGTGACCGCATGAGAGCGTCCGTCATGACGGCTCACTTTCCACATAATCGGCCAATCCCAGGGTATGCACGCAAGTAAGGAACGTTTTTATCTGCTTTTGCGCCTCGGCGGGTAAAGCATCCACTTCTTCGTTTATAAGCTGCCAGATATCCTGCTCGCTGTTGGTACCGGTGAGATGCTTCCAGATAAGTACCGCAACCGGATTTAAGGCGTATGTATGGCCCGTATCGGGGTCGAAGAGAACGGCCCAGTCATCGGATTCTTCCCGAAGCACGAGTTTGGGGTTGGCTTTTAAGTACTTCATTTTCACCTGCGTTTTTTCTTCAATTCTGGATTTATAGGGGAAAAGGCGTTTTGTGTCAACGGCCGCCCGCTAAAATTTCCACATAAACCCTCCTTGTGCGGGGGCCGTCGAATTCACAGAAGAAGATGGACTGCCAGGTACCCAACACGAGCTCCCCATCTGATAAGATGACGATTTCCGATTGTCCAACGAGGGAGGCCTTCACGTGGGCATCAGAATTGCCCTCCCGATGGAGAAAAGCGGCCGTTTCGGGCACCATCCGGCTAAGTTGCGACAGGATGTCTTTCGGCACGGCGGGGTCGGCATTCTCGTTTATCGTCACAGCGGCGGTCGTATGGGGTACGAAGATGCAAACGAGGCCTTCGGAAACCTTTCGGCGGGAGACAATCTCCCTTACTATGTTTGTAATATCGACCATTTCGCATCTTTCCCGAGTTGTAACGGTAAAGGCGTCCATTTTTTTCACTACCTCCCTAATCATGGTGTTGCTTTATCTTTTTTAGTACACCAAGAGTTTTCGTCAGGGGTTCTGCCAGAAAATCCCCGGAGGCAAGGGCATACTTGTACACCTCGTACGGGGCCTGACCACCTTGTTTGGGATCGAAAAAGAGATCGTGAATGAGGAGATAGCCCCCCGGTATTAAAAAGGGACTCCAGAGCTTGTAATCACCGAAGGCGGATTCGAAGGTGTGGCTCCCGTCGATGAAGACGAGGCTAAGCGGAGTGCGCCACATACGTGCCACCGTAGCGGAGGCAGATACGATGGGAACTACCGTCTCGAGGAGATCGAACTGCTCCAAGGTCTCGCGAAAAAAGGGGAAGGTATCAATCTTTCCTGTCTTACGATCGAGAAGATCGGGGTCGAAGTACTCTTCCCCGGGCTGTTGTTCCTCGGAGCCACGATGGTGATCGATGGAAAAGAGAATACCATGGTTTTCCCGACAACCAAGCCCCAGGTAGATGGCCGATTTTCCGCAGTAACTCCCAATTTCCAGGCACGGACCCCACTTACTTGCCTCCCGCGCCAGTCTGTACAGGCGCAAGCCTTCTTCGTGATCGAGAAAGCCCTTGACGGGGGCATCCTTAATTTGCTCCAGCGCAATTTCCTCTCTCGCCATCGCTTTATCCCTGGTATTCTTTTCGAAAAAGGGTAAAGAGGTCATCCACCAGGGCCATTCCCCTTTCCGTCAAAAATACCCGTTCCAGAATAGAGGCGGCCCCTTTTTCCCCCTCTTCCGCCCCCTCGTCGGAAGGTTTTACGGGAAGCCTCAGCCCCTGGACGATGAAGTCATCCGCCTTGAAGGTAAATTCCCACTCCTCCAAATCTTCTTTAATGTTGAGTCTGGCTTCCTTGATTTTCTTTCCCTGACGCATGGCTTCCTTCACTTCGGCAAATCCGGCGTGGGCACCTTGGCAGAGGATGGACTCCGTGTATTCACCTTCGCCGGCCTCGAGCAGCACCCGTTTCAGAAACTCGACCTGGATTTCCCGTTGGCGGGAAAGTGCTACCGTCCCCTCCCTTTCTTCGGCCTTTTTCCAGAGCCACGTGAGGAACTCCCTGTTCATTGGCGGATTTTCGACCGCCGGGTAGGGAGAAAGGGGGATTTCAAACGTATCCTCGAAGTAAGAGGCAAAATCATCCCTCATCTTCTGCCCCGTACCGGTGAAGTAAACGAGGGCCTTTTCGTAGGACCAGCACACCTCGTAAAAGGACGGAACGGGAGGAATTCTCATGGCGAGCTCCCTGGCCGCCACTTCCCGGATGGTTTGCCTCTGCTCACGGCTCAACCTGGCCAAACCGTGCTCGGCCAGGAATTGCCTCTCTTGCTCGAGGCAGCGCAGTTTTAGCAACGAAGCGGGGATACGCCTTTCATCGACCCGGAGGGAAAAGATCAAGTATGGACCAAACCGGTAGCGTGGATAGGTAAAGTCCGTACTTACAGGATCGTCGATTAAGGTCCAACCCCATTTTTCCTTTGCCTCCGTGGGGAAAAAATCACTGAAGGCGCGGGATTTCAACTTCTCCTCTACCGAGTTTAAATCCAGATTCTCTTGAACGGCACTAAAACGCGCAACGGATAAAGTTCCCTTCCTAAAACCCATAACCCTCGTCTCCTTATAAATTGAGGCGAGCGTATATGAAAGAGAGATGGGTGTCAATCTCGAGGAATGATAGACAGGCAGGGCTAATTGTGTTATCCATTTTGCACTTAAAGAGGTCTGCGAAAAAGGGAAAAATGAAGGTAGAAAAGGTCGGGATCATTGCCAATGTGGCTAAGGAAAACGCTTCCTTCCAGGCGGGTAAATTACGAGACTGGCTTAAAGCCAAGGGGGTCAAAGTTTACCTGCACCGGGAACTGGCCGCCACCTTGAGAGAAAAGGGGGGCTATGAGATCGAAGAGCTATCCCGCCTGGCCGACCTCCTCACCGTGATGGGGGGGGATGGGACGATCCTACGGGCGGCCCGAGGGGCAAAGGAGTCTCCCATCCCGATTCTCGGCATCAATTTAGGGCAGTTTGGCTATCTCGCTGAGGTGAATTTGGGGGAGATGTACGATACCTTTTCCGTCATCCTAACCGGTCAATTTCAAACGGAAGAACGGATGATGCTCGATGTAAAAGGGTCCTCCCTCCAGGCAAGTGCCGCCGATAGCTGGACGATCCTGAACGATGCCGTCATCAATCGCGGCAATCTATCCCGCATTGTGGAAATAGAGACCTTCGTCGATGGAGCCTACCTCACCACGTTCAAAGCCGATGGCCTGATCATTTCTACCCCGACGGGATCTACAGCGTATTCCCTTTCGGCCGGGGGCCCCATTGTTTTTCCTCGGCACGATTCCATCATCATCAACCCCATCTGCCCCCACACCCTTACCAATCGACCTATTATCCTTCCCGGTTCGGCCCGGATCACCATCACCCTGCATTCGAAAGAAGAAGGGGCCACCCTGACGCTGGACGGCCAGGTACTGGTTCACCTGAAATCAGGGGATACCGTGGAAATCACCCGTTCGCCCTACGTCACGGTGCTCGTGGTTTCTCCCCATCGCCACTATTTTGAAATTCTCCGCACCAAGTTAGGTTGGGGTGGCATGCCCGCCGCTCTCAATGGGAGGTGAGGAAAGGGGAATGCTCACGGAACTCACGATTAGGAACTTTGCCATCATTGATGAACTGAAGGTTAATTTTTCGGAAGGGCTCAACATCATTACGGGGGAAACAGGGGCAGGGAAATCGATCATCATCAATGCCGTCGCGCTTCTTTTGGGAGACCGGGCCTCGACCGACTTGATCCGGACGGGGGAGGAGATGGCCCAAGTAGAAGCTATCTTTGATTTACGCCGCCACGAAGAGGCAAAGAAGATCCTCTCCCAATGGGAAATGGAGGTAAAAGACGAGGTAATCGTACGGAGAGTCGTGTCCCGAGCGGGTAAAAGCCGGGCCTATATTAACGGCGCCGCCGCGACGACCTCTCAGCTTTCCCTTTTGGGCGAGGTGCTCCTCAACATTTGCGGCCAGCATGAGCACCAACTTTTATTGGAGGAAGAAAACCACATCGCCGTTTTGGATGCCTATGCGGGTATCGGCGGGCTCGTCGAGGCGTACGGGACGCTGTTTAATCGGGTAAGCGACCTGGACGAAAAGATAAAGAGACTCCTCGAGTTGAAAAACCGACGGGCGGAGATGAGGGAACTTTTTGAATTCCAGCGGCGGGAAATCGAAGAGGCCGATCCCCGCCCCGGCGAGGATGAAAGGCTGTTGGAAGAAAAAAGGGTGTTAACCAATGTCCAGCGCCTTCGGGAGTTGGCCGCGGGTATCTACGAAGAGCTTTACGGGAAGGAAGGCAGCGCCCTGGAAAAGGTACGCCGGGCGCTTTATGCGATAGAAGACATAAAAAAGATTGATCCCCGCTTTGCCCCCGTACCGGAGGATGTGCAGGGCATCTACTATCAACTGGAAGATGTGGCCCTTTATGCCCGCTCTTATAGTCAGAATTTAAGCCTCGATGAAGAACGCTTGGCCGAGATAGAAGAGCGGCTTGAACGGTTGAACCGGTTGAAGAAGAAATACGGGGGATCCATCGAGGCCGTGCTCTCTCGGAGGGAAAGCCTAATAGAGGAGCTAAAAAAGGGCGAAACTCTCGAGGTAGAGTTGGATGAAAGGAAAAAAGAGCGGGAAGAAGCCTATAGGGAACTCGAAGACCGTGCCCGGGAGATCTCGCATCGACGTAAAGAAGCGGCCCTTCGATTGGAAAAGGAACTCAATCAAGAACTTCACACCCTTATGATGACCGGAGCAAAATTTTCCGTTCATATGGAAGAAACGGGCCTCACCAGGTGGGGAAGGGACGTAATTGCGTTCATGTTTACGGCCAACCCGGGCGAAGAGCTGAAGCCTCTCCAGAAAGTGGCCTCGGGGGGAGAACTTTCGCGCCTCATGTTGGCATTAAAGAAGGTGTTGGCCGATCGGGGATTTGCCGGCACCATCATCTTCGACGAAGTGGATAGCGGCATCGGCGGGGCTACGGCAGAGGTGGTAGGGGAAAAAATTGAAGAGGTAGCTCGGTACAATCAGGTCATCTGCATTACCCATCTACCTCAGATCGCACGTTTCGCCCACCGTCATTACCGGGTGGAAAAGAGGGTAATAGACGGCAAAACGGTTACCGCCATCAACGAATTAAAGGAAGCCGAGCGCCGGGAAGAGCTGGCCCGCATGTTAGGGGGGAAGGAGATCACTTCGACGACGCTAAAACATGCCTCGGAAATGTTGGCGGCCAGGCGGAAAAAAGGAGGAAGCGGAGCTTATGTTGAGAAAGGCCAAGGTTAGTGACGTGCGCACAATCCACAAGATGATTACCATCGCGGCTTCCCAGGGCGATGTCCTACCCCGCTCGCTCATGGATATATACGGGAGCCTCCGGGATTTCTTCGTCTATCTCGATGAGGCAGAGAACATCATCGGCATCTGTGCCATGACCATCATTTGGGAAAACCTGGCCGAAATTAGGTCCCTCGTCGTAATCGAGGAATTCAGGAATCGCGGCATTGGCCGCACCTTGGTGGAGGCCTGCATATCCGAGGCCATTACCCTGGGCCTCTTTCGCATTTTTACCCTCACGAACAAGAAAACATTCTTCGAGAAACTGGGGTTCCACGAGGTCGAACGCACCTCCCTCTCAGAGAAGGTATGGTCCGATTGTTTTCGTTGCCCCAAGTATCCGGACTTTTGCGACGAAGTGGCCATGATCGTCGAGTTGTAATCCATGATAAAATGCCGTCTACTTTGCCTTTCCCTGCTAATCGTATTTCTCTCGGTGGGATGTGCCCCGCGAGTGGCTTACGTGCCTGTCCCGTACGAGGAAAGGGCAGGAGTCGTTCGGGTAGACGATATGGATTTTAGTTCCCTGGAAGAGGCGGTGGAAAAAAGCATTCGCTTCTTCCAAAGATCAGGAGAACAAAGAGAGTATTGCTTTAAAAATCGTTGCCATCGAGGTGGGGAATTTATCGCCGCCCTTAAGCGGCTAAAGACTGCCCTATCTCGCCATGAGGCCTCGTGGGAAGAAAAGGAAAAGGCCATCTCGGCTCTCTTCGACTTCGTTATTGCGAGCGAAAGCTTAACCGTGACGGGCTACTTCGAGCCCATCTTGAAGGGTTCCCTCGTCAAGGACGAGCGGTTTCGTTACCCCATCTATAAGATGCCCGAAGAGACGGTCATCGTCCGGCTGGGCAAGTTCAATCGCAAATACGGAAGCGAAGTCCTCGTGGGAAGGCTCGTTCGAAACGAGGTAGTCCCCCACTATACCCGGAGGGAAATCGATTATCAAAACGTGCTTGCCCGGCGCGGATTGGAAATTGCCTGGGTCGAAGACCCTGTCGAGCTGTTTTTTCTCCATCTCCAGGGGTCCGGTAAGATCATGCTTCCCGATGGCTCAACCATGAGCGTAAGCTATGCCCAGCGAAACGGAAGACCTTACCGCAGCATCGCCACTTATATGGTAGAAAAGGGTTATTTGAAACCCAACGAAACCTCTCATCGCAGTGTGAAGGCGTTTCTCAAGCATAACCCGCAGTTGAGAGATGAAATCTTGAGTTACAATGAAAGCTACATTTTTTTCCGTGTCGTGGAAGAGGGGCCCGTGGGCGCCTTTGGGCTAAAACTCGTAGCCGGGCGCTCCGTGGCCCTCGACCCCGACGTCTATCCGCCGGGGGTGCCCCTCATGCTGAAATCTCGGCGACCGGTAAGTTTCGAAGGAGAAAGGCCCGTAGCATGGGAGAATTTCACCCGCATCGTCTTTAACCACGATGGGGGTACGGCCATCAAGGGGCCTCACCGATTGGACCTCTTCTGTGGGACGGGAGAGGAAAAGGAAAAAGAAGCAGGTAGCCTACGCGAACCGGGAAAGCTTTTCATTCTGCTTCCCCGTAAGTGACCGCCTCGTTTGACAAGGGGCCGTCCATTTGTTATAGCTCCCGCACTTGTTTTTAATCGATGAATGTAAGGAAGGTGAAAGGTGAAAAGGATTTTAAGTGGCATGAGGCCGACCGGTTATCTCCATTTGGGCAATCTGCACGGGGCC
The DNA here is from genome assembly GCA_035358955.1 of Syntrophales bacterium. Taxonomy (GTDB): domain Bacteria; phylum Desulfobacterota; class Syntrophia; order Syntrophales; family UBA8958; genus JAOAFE01. Next base: position 33,011 of record DAORXN010000002.1, read on the forward strand.
CTAATGAACTGGATTGCCTTGCAAAACTCTGGGGATTACGAATGCTTCTATTTTGTTGCCGACTGGCACGCCCTGACAAGTGATTTTGCCGAGCCTTCTCTGGTTGGTACGTACACGGAAGCCATTTTCGTGGATTGGTTAAGCGCCGGGTTAGATCCGCAAAAAAGCACCCTTTTCGTTCAATCGGCTATTAAAGAACACGCAGAATTGTTCGTTCTCCTTTCCATGATCACCCCGGTGGCCTGGTTGGAGAGAAACCCGACCTATAAGGAGATGAAGGAGGAACTATCCAATCGGGACCTTTCCAACCTGGGCTTCCTCGCCTATCCCGTACTCCAGGCGGCAGACATTCTCATGTACAAGGCCTATGGGGTTCCCGTGGGTATCGATCAGCTGCCCCACGTGGAGCTGACCAGAGAAATTGCCCGTCGGTTCAATTACCTTTACGGGGAGATTTTCCCGGAACCTCAGAGCCTGCTCGCTGAAACCCCCAAACTCTTGGGCATCGACGGCCGCAAAATGAGCAAATCCTACGAAAATGCCATCTACTTGAGCGACGAAGGGGAAACACTCTATCGAAAGGTCATGTCCATGTTTACCGACCCTCAGAGACAGAGGCGTAAAGACCCCGGCCGCCCCGAAATCTGCAACGTTTATGCCTTTCACGGCATCTACACGGAGCAGGCAAAGGTCAAGGAATTGGAAAATGCTTGTCGTGGGGCCCTCATTGGGTGTACGGATTGCAAGGAACTTTTGGCAGAAAATATCGCCGCCGGCCTTATAGAACTCCATGAAAGGCGCGCATATTATCTGAGTCATATTGATGAGGTGCGGGACATTATGCGAGCGGGCAACAAAAAAGCCCGGGCGGTGGCCGAGAAAACCATGGCCGAAGTGCGCAGAGCCATGGGGGTAACTATCTCTGTTGAGACCACTTAGGGAAAGAAGGCGGAAATGAAAAAGGGCTACTACGGAAGGTTTGGGGGGATATTCGTTCCCGAAACGCTCATGCCCTCCATTTATGAATTAGAAGCGGCCTTCTTCCGTTGGTGGAAGGATCGAGGTTTTCGAGAGGAGTTCAACGGATACCTAAAAGATTACGTGGGACGCCCCACTCCCCTTTACTACGCGGCCAATTTATCGCAACGTTTCCAAGTCAAACTGTACCTGAAGCGAGAGGACCTCTGCCATACGGGAGCCCACAAAATCATGAACGCCCTGGGGCAGGCCCTCTTGGCCCGGCGGATGGGAAAAACGCGGATCATAGCCGAGACGGGGGCGGGTCAGCACGGGGTGGCCGTGGCAACGGCCTGTGCCCTGTTGGGGCTTACATGTTGCATCTACATGGGAGTAGATGATGTGGAGCGGCAAAAGGTCAACGTGACCCGGATGGAAATGCTCGGAGCGGAAGTGGTCGGGGTCAAGGCGGGCACCAAGACCCTGAAGGATGCCATCAACGAGGCCCTGCGGGACTGGGTGACCAACGTGAAGACCACCCACTACATCTTAGGAACCGTTTTTGGGCCCTATCCTTACCCGGAGATGGTAAAGGCGTTCGTCTCCGTCATCGGCCGCGAAGCGCAAAGGCAAATCTGGCAAAAGGAGGGCAGGTTGCCCGAGGTGGTCGTCGCCTGCGTGGGGGGTGGCAGCAATGCCATGGGCATCTTCTATCCCTTTGTCTCCAAGAAAGAGGTGAGGCTCGTGGGCGTGGAGGCAGGGGGGGAAGGCATTGCGACCGGTCGCCATGCGGCCCGCTTTCAGGGCGGAAAAGTCGGTGTTTTTCAAGGTACGAAGAGCTACGTGCTGCAGGACGAAAAAGGCCAAATCGTGGACACGTATTCCATTGCCCCGGGCCTTGATTACGCAAGTGTGGGGCCGGAACACAGCTTTCTCATGGAATCCGGCCGGGTAGAATATACTTACGCTACCGACGACGAAGTCCTAAGCGCGTTTTTCCTCACCTCGAAAGAGGAGGGCATCATCCCGGCCCTGGAAAGCAGCCATGCCCTCGCCTATGTGATAAAGAATAGTCATGCCTTGCGGCACAAACTCATTATCGTGAACCTCTCGGGTCGCGGCGATAAGGATATCGATGCCGTTCGGGGGAGAATGCCCATATGAATGAAATCACTCGCATTTTTAGGCAGTTGAACAAACATGGTAAGAAGGCGCTGATTCCGTATATTACTGCCGGTGATCCCTCCATCGAGAAAACTTACGAACTGATGCAGTTTCTAGCCGAAAACGGTGCCGATATCATCGAATTAGGGATTCCTTTCTCCGACCCCATGGCCGATGGCGAAGTTGTCCAGCGCGCCATGGAAAGGTCCCTCAAGGCGGGGACCACGCTTCAAGCCATTTTTTCGCTGGTTGAACGCTTCCAAGAACGATACAAAACCCCCATTATTCTCATGGGCTATTTGAATCCCATTTACGCTTACGGGGTGGAAAGATTCGTGGCCGAGGCAGGAAGGGCCGGAGTTAAAGGTCTGATAACGGTTGATATGCCACCCGAGGAAGCTCGGGAATTTTGCGCCTTGCTCAAGCGCCACGGCATGGCCGGGATATTCCTCGCCACCCCCGTCACGGACCAAGAGCGCATCCAGGTCATCAAGAGATTTGCCCGGGGTTTTCTCTACTTCGTATCGGTGACGGGTGTCACCGGGGAAAGGGACAAGATCCCCCCGGAAATAAATAAGAAGATTGCCGAGATCAAAGCCTTGGTAAAACTCCCCATCGCCTTGGGGTTCGGCATTTCCCACCCCCGCATTATAGAAGAATTTTATCCCTATCTTGATGGTTTCGTCGTGGGGAGTGCCCTGATTAGGCGCTGGGAGGTCACATTCGACGTAAAAGATGCGGAACTGGTGAATTTCTTCCGGGGAATGGTTCATGCTTGCCATGGTTGACCATGCAATACGAAGTTAGGCTACCCGTCTTCGAAGGCCCTCTCGATCTCCTCCTTTACCTGATCAGGAAAAATGAGCTTGATATCTACAACATACCCGTCTCCGAGATTACGGAACAATATCTTAAGTACATCGAGCTCATGAAATCTTTGAATCTCGACCTGGCGGGGGAATACTTGGTCCTGGCGGCCACTTTGCTTCATATCAAATCCCGGATGCTTCTTCCCCACTACGAAGACGAAGAGGATGAAGAGGAAGATCCCCGCGAAGAACTCGTTCAACAACTCTTGACTTACCAAGCTTTTCGCGAAGCGGCCCGGGCTTTAGATAGCCGACCACGCCTGGAAAGGGAGGTTTTTACCCGCGGATTTAAGGAGAGCGAAACGAAAGAAAACCAAGGAGAACTTGGCGATTGGGTAGAGATCGGGCTTTTTGAGCTCCTGGACGCCTTTCAGCGAGTACTCCATCGACTGAAACCGGGTGAGATCATGGAAATTGAAGGCGAGACCATCACTTTGGCCCAAAAAATCGCCGAACTTGGAGAAACTTTAAAAAAATTCGGGAGTCTAACGTTCGAGGAACTTTTTTCCGGTCCAAGGTCGCGTAGGGAGATGATTTACATGTTTCTTGCCATCCTCGAGATGATGAGGAGAAAAATGGTATCCGCTTATCAGCTGACCACCTTTTCCTCCATCCGCCTCTTTTACGAAGGGGAGGGCATCGATGTTAACGAATAACTTGAAGAATATATTGGAATCCATTATCTTTGCAAGTGAATCTCCTCTTAGCCTCGATAAAATTTATGCCTTGTTGGTCCCGGAGGGTTTTGACAAGAAGGAAATTTCCCGGGCCTTGAGGGAGCTCAAGGAAGAGTACCGATTGAGGCAAGGTGGATTCTTACTGGCGGAAGTGGCCGGGGGATTTCAGTTTCGCACGCGGCCGGAATATGCCACGTGGATAAAAAAGATGAGGTCTGCCCGCAGTAGTCCCATAACGCAGGCGGCCCTCGAAACCCTGGCCATCATCGCTTACCGTCAACCGGTAATAAAGATGGAGATTGACAAAATCAGGGGCGTAGATAGTGGGGGTGTGATCAGGAGTTTGATGGAAAGGAGACTTATCCGTATTTTAGGCCGGAAAGACGTACCCGGTCGCCCCATCATGTACGGCACGACTAAACATTTTCTGGAAATGTTCAATTTGAAGGACCTTTCGGAACTTCCCACCGTGAAGGAACTCAAGGATCTGGAAGGGCATGAAGGATCACCAAAATGAAGTGAGGCTCCAGAAAATCCTTTCCCAGGCGGGTATTTCTTCACGGCGCAAGGCGGAAGAGATCATCAAAGAGGGAAGGGTGACGGTAAACGGCCGCCCGGTGGGAGAGTTGGGCTTCAAGGTCAAAGCAGGCGACCGGATTGAAGTGGACGGCAAGCCTGTCTGGCTACCTGAAAATCATAAATACGTCGCGCTTTACAAGCCCCGGGGATACGTAACGACCATGAGAGACCCCCAAGGCCGTCCGACGGTCGCGGATCTGGTCGCCGGCATAAAAGAGAGGTTGTATCCCGTAGGGAGGCTGGACTTTGACTCCGAAGGCTTACTCCTCATGACTAACGATGGCGAATTGGCCTTCCAGGTACAGCACCCCCGTTTTCAAGTCCTCAAGGTTTACCGGGTAAAGGTAAAAGGTCTTTTTTCCGAGGAACACTTGAAAACACTTTCTTTAGGCCTTACGCTCGAGGACGGATTTTTCCAACCCGTCGAGGTGAAGATCGAGAAGTGCCTTCCGCGTAACAGTTGGCTTTATATTTCCATCCGGGAGGGCAGGAACCGGGTCATAAGGAGGGCTTTGAAGAGGTTGGGATTTCAGGTCGTAAGGCTCATCCGGGTTCAGATTGGAGGTCTTAAATTGGGTTCTTTAAAGCCCGGGATGTATCGAGAGCTTTCTGCCAAAGAAATAAGCGAATTATTATCTTGACATTCACCTAAAAAAATAATAGTTCCCCGCAACAGACGCACTTCGGTAAAAACGGCAATTATCATAAGGAGGTATCATGAATAAATCCGGACTCATCGAGGAGTTGAGCAGAAAGGAAAATTTGACCGAAAAGAAGGCCGCGGAAGTGATAAACCTCATCTTCAAAGGTTTTTCGGAGGAATTGAAAAACGGCGGTCGCATAGAAATCCGAGGTTTTGGAAGTTTCGTGGTTCGGGAATACAAGGGCTATACCGGTAGAAATCCCAAAACGGGGAAAAATATAGAGGTTCCCCCGAAGAGGCTACCGTTCTTCAAGGTGGGTAAAGAATTGAAAGAGAGAGTGGACAAGGGTAAGTAATTTTCCCGAAGACGGTTAAACGGTAGGGGGTGCTAAACGGCTGCCCCCTATTTTTTTATTTGAGTTCCCATGAAGAAATGGTTAGGTTTTATCACTGCTTTCGCCTTTCTTGGGCTCCTTTTGTGGAAGGTAGGGTTTCATCCCGGGCAAATAAACAGGCTTGTGCCGGGGAGCACACCTCCATCCGGTCCATCCGAGGTTTGGATGGAAATTACCCAGGCAGGGAAAACCGTGGGCTGGAGCCATCGGATCATTCAGGCGGAAAAAGAGGGCTACGACGTCGAAGAAGAAATCGTTCTGCGCCTCAAATCCATGGGGGTGCCCCAAGAGGTGCGATGCAATTTAAGAGGGAAATTGAACCAAAATCGCACCCTAAAAGAATTTCGGGCCCTCGTTTCTTCTTCCTTCTACGAGGCTAAGGTCGAGGGAAAGGTGGAAGGCCATCGATTGTTCCTTAGCAGTGGTGGAAAGAACGTCGAAATTCCCCTCCCGGGAGTGCCCCTTCTTCCCGGTGATCTTTGTCGGAGTCGGGTGCCGGGCAGGTTGCCCATGTTCGATGCCGTTCAGGCCGGCGTCAGGGAAGCGGAAGTTGCCTACCTGGGGGAGGAGATAAGGGAAATAGGCGGACAAAGAGAAAAACTGTCTCGGCTTGCGCTCACTTTCGATGGGATGGAAGAAAACATCTGGTGTAACGAGAAGGGAGAGATGGTGAGGGAAGAAGGTCCCATGGGGCTCGTGGCGGAGAGGGTTTCGAAGAAGAGGGTGGAATTATTTCTGACCAAAATGAAGGGAGAGATTGATTTACCCCAGCTGGTCTCCCTCCCCGCCCAGGTCGAAATAAAAGATCCGGGCCGCCTTACCCGCTTGACCTGCCGGCTCGAGGGGGTACCGCTGAGCAATCTCTTTCTTCAGGGGGGAAGACAAACATGGAGGAATCCGATTGTTACCGTTGAAAGAGAAGATCTCAGCTTACGCCAAAAAGCCTCGGCGGGGGAATCCTTTCCCTCGTGGGCCCTTGCCCCGACCCAATTCATCCAAACGGGTCACCCGGAGCTTACCCGCTGGGTAAAGAAAATTACCGAGGAAAGGGACCCCTCGCCGGTAAAGATGCGCAAGATCGTGCACTGGGTTCACAGGGAAACAGAAAAGTGGCCCGTGGCTTCCTTGGCGGATAGTATTTCTATCTTGTCTCATAAGAAGGGGGATTGCACGGAGCACGCTATTCTCGTCACCGCCTTGGGAAGGACAGCGGGCATCCCCACGGCGATAGAAACCGGCCTCGTTTACCAAAAAGGCAGATTTTTCTATCATGCCTGGAATGCCTTCTATTTGGAAAATTACGGTTGGGTTACGGCCGATGCCGTCTTTGACCAAATTCCCGCCGACTGCACGCACATTCGTCTCTTCCGCGGAGACCTACAAAGAGAAATAACTATGTTAGCCGCCCTAATAGGGAAACTTAAGCTTTCCGTTGAGGAGATGAAGTATGGTCGCCCTTGAGGCCGTATCGAAGAGCTACGGACCGGTGAAGGCCGTAGATGGAATTTCCCTCCAGGTGGCCCGAGGTGAGATATTCGGCTTAATCGGCCCAAACGGGGCCGGAAAGACGACTACCTTACGCCTCATGGGGGGTATCATTTTACCCGACAGCGGGCGTATCTTCATCGATGGCATACCCCTTATCACCCATCCCGTTGCCGCCAAGAAATTAATCGGATTCATTCCAGATCGACCCTACCTCTACGAGAAACTTACGGGATGGGAATTTTTGCAATTCATTGCCGATGTCTATCGCTTAAACAGGCCGCAGGCGATGAAAAGGGCCGAATTCTGGCTGGAGATGTTCGGTCTGGACGGACGCCAGCACGACTTGGTGGAATCATACTCCCACGGCATGAAACAACGCCTCGCCATCACGGCTGCCCTCTTGCACGATCCACCGTTGATCATCGTGGATGAGCCCATGGTCGGTCTCGATCCGGCCGGCGCAAAACTGGTCCGCGACCTCCTGCGTAAGCAGGCTAAAGACGGAAAAACCATATTTCTTTCCACCCATACCCTCAGCCTGGCCGAAGAGCTCTGCAATAGGATCGGCATTATAAATCACGGGAAACTTATGGCGACGGGGACGATGGAGGAGTTAAGGCAACTTGTCCAGGCCGGTGAAGGGCATTTGGAGGACGTATTCTTCAAACTTACCACGGAGGAAATGGTTTGACGGTCTCACTTCCCTTTTGGCGGATTCGCCTTCAGAGCCTGAAGAACGAACGATTCTCTCGGGAGAAAACTAATCGATACACCCGCTACGTCTTTTGGGGTACCATTGGTTTATGTTTCTGGGCTTTCGTCTTTTTTCTCTTCTACCGGGTACTCAATTATTTTCGACAGGTGGAGATTTTGGGCGATATCCTTGCCATGAAACTCCTTTACATGATTATCGTTACGTGCTTCGGCATCCTTATTCTGAGCAACCTCATCATCATGTTGTCCAAACTTTACCTCGCCCGAGATCTAAATCTCGTCTTTTCTTTACCCCTCTCAGGGCGAGAGATTTTCGTTACCCGCTTCTGGGAGACCGTCGTGGACGCTTCGTGGATGGTGCTCCTCTTCGGCTTTCCCATTTTTCTTTCCTACGGCATCGTTTACAAGAGCCATTTCGATTTTTATCTCCTATCGTTGGCCGCCATGGGTATCCTATGCGTCATCGCCTCCGGCATCAGCGCCGTCCTTACCCTCCTGGCCGGGGCTATCTTGCCGGCCGGTAGGTTAAGGGCGGGTCTTTCCCTGGTGACGGTGCTCGCCGTAGTGGCCGTCGTCGTCGCCGTAAGGTTACTTCGCCCCGAGCAGTTGGTTAATCCCGACCGGTTCATGAGTGTGGCCTATTATCTTTCCTCCCTCAAGGTTTCGTCTTCACCCCTCTTACCCACCACGTGGGCGTATGATGCCATCCGCCTGGCCTTGCGGGGGGGTAACCTTCTCAATATCGTCCACAACCTTGCCCTTAGCATAACGGGGGCCGCCACCCTCGTCTACCTCGGGGCTTGGCTCGCCGATAAATATCTCCGGCGAGGGTTTTCCCGGGCCGAAATGGTTAAAAGAAAGGTGACAAAAAGAGAAAAAGCATGGGGAGAAAAAAGGTGGCCTTTTATTGCCCCCGATACGCAGGCCTTTTTCATGAAGGAGTTTAAGACGTTTCTGCGCGATCAGTCTCAATGGCCGCAGCTCGTGCTGGTCCTCGTACTTATCGGCATTTACTTGTATAATTTTTCCGTTCTCCCTTTGGATAAAACCCCCATCAAGACCGTGTATTTGCAGAATGTTTTTTCCTTTCTCAACATCGGGCTTGCGGCCTTTGTCCTTACGGCCATCGCCGCCCGCTTCGTCTACCCGGCCCTCAGCCTGGAAGGGAAGGCCTTTTGGATCGTCCTTTCCGCCCCTACGGAGCGTAAGCGCTTTATCCGGATAAAATTCTTCTTTTACCTTTTGCCGCTCCTCTTGCTTTCCGAAATGCTCATCGTGAGTTCCAATTTGCTCCTTGGGGTTGACCCCCTTATGATGTTCATCTCCGTAGGTTCGATGCTCTTCCTCGTTCCCATGATTACGGCTTTGGCTCTTTCTTTCGGGGCGCTATATCCTGCCTTTCATCACGAAAATCCCGTGGAATCGGTGACGAGCTTTGGCGGCATTCTATACATGATCGTAAGTTCCATGCTGGTGGTCTTCATTATTGCCTTAGAAGCCGGGCCTGTCTATCATTTGTGCATGGCCTCGATACGCAGGGAATCCTTATCTCTTCTTCAAATTTTGTGGGCCGCATTTACCTTTTCCTTCGTCGGTTTTCTTTGCCTTGGTACAGTCGTCCTTTCCCTCCAAAAAGGGGAAAGGCATCTTAAGTTTTTGGATTGAGAAAGGTGATGAAAGCTCTATTTCTATCCGATACCCATCTGAGGAGAAGAAGCGATAAGAATTATCGGCTTTTTATCGCTTTCATGTCCCAGATGATGGAAGGGGCCATTCCCGGGCATCCTAAGGGGGAGGTTGAGCGTCTCTACCTGGTTGGAGATATCTTCGATTTCTGGTTTGCCCGAAAAGATAAAATATATCCGGAGTACCTACCCGTCTTGGAAAAATTCCAAACCCTCCTCCGCCGGGGGATCGAGATTCATTTTTTCGAAGGAAACCACGATTTCTTCCTGCGGGAATACTTCTCGGGGATGAGGGGGCATAACGTCTACGAGGATTGGGGGGACATTTTGCTGGATGGATTTCGCCTATGCGTATCCCATGGGGACCTCATCGACCGCCAAAACCGCCGCTACCTCTTCTTGAGACGCATCCTTCGCAGCCGCGGTTTTTTCCTTTTTCAGAGGCACTTACCCCTTCCTCTCGTGTGGTTTCTCGCCGGCCTTAGCTCCGACCTCGGCCAAGAGAAAAGAAAACACGGAGAGGAAACGCTGGTCCGCACCATGTACGAATTTGCCCTGAAACAATTTGAATTAGGTTACGATGCCTCTATCTTTGGTCATTGTCATCTGCCTCGCCTCTACACCTCACGTCAGGGGGGAAGAAATCGGGTTTTTGTCGTGTTGGGCGATTGGTTGAAACATTTCACCTTCCTTTACTATCAAGATGGCACGTTCTATTTAAGAGACATTTCGGGGCAAAATATTGGTTCTGGACATTTGGGGTAGGGCATGTTAGTAGCTTACGATTTGCAAATGCGGAGATGGAAAAGGCCATGAATTTCTGTGGGTTAGATGGTCCACAGTCAGCATACGAAAATTCTTTTTTCGCCGTTCTTCCCGTTCCTTATGACGCTACCACTTCTTACCAAGCGGGAACGAGATGGGGACCCCAGGCGATAATTTCGGCTTCCGTTTACCTGGAATGGTACGACGAAGAACTGGAAAGGGAGACATGTGCCAAGGGTATCTATACGGCCCCTTACCTGGAAGCTGATGCGCGAGGGCCGGAATACATGGTAGCCTCCGTTGAGCAAAAGATTGGACAATTTTTGCAAGACGGAAAAGTCCCCGTTCTCTTGGGAGGGGAGCATTCCATCTCCCTCGGTGCCGTCCGGGCCATGAAAAAGCATTTTCCCTCCCTTTCTGTCCTCCATCTCGATGCCCATGCGGATATGAGGGATCAATATCAACAGAGCCCCTTCAGCCATGCGTGCGTCGCTAGAAGAATCTATGAGCTCTGTCCCATCGTGCAGGTGGGTATCCGCAGCATGAGCAGGGAAGAGGCAGATTTCATTAAGGAAAAAAACATATCTTCCCTTTCTGCCCATTTTGTGATGGAAGAGGAAAATTGGATTGAGGTCATCTTAGAGAAGCTCAAAGGGGATGTATACGTATCCATTGATGTGGATTGCCTCGATCCGGCCTACATGCCAGCGACGGGAACCCCGGAGCCGGGAGGGCTCACCTACCGGGAGGTAGTGGGATTAATGAAGGCGGTGACGGAGAATTTCAGGGTGAGGGGATTCGATGTGGTCGAATTATCACCCATCTCGGGCCTTACAGCCCCGGACTTTCTCTGTGCCCGCTTGGTCTATCGATTGATGGGTTATTTGTCAAAATAAATTGCCGGGAGGGAGAATGCAGAGATGGACGCCTTTGTCCCGAAAAAGGTTTTCTTCACCAAGGGGGTAGGTACGCACAAAGAGGAACTCCATTCTTTTGAGCTGGCGTTGAGGGACGCCGGCATAGAAAAGTTCAATCTCGTCCAAGTTTCGAGTATTCTTCCACCAGGATGCAAAGTAATCTCCAAGAGTAAGGGGCTCAAAGAACTGAAGCCCGGGGCGATGACCTTTTGCGTCATGAGCCGCTGCTGTACCAACGAGCCGCGAAGGCTACTTGTGGCCTCCATCGGTTGCGCCATCCCCGCGGACAAAAGGGCCTACGGTTATATCAGCGAACATCATGCCTTTGGCCAAACGGAAAAACAGGCGGGAGAATACGCCGAAGATCTGGCCGCGGCCATGCTGGCTTCTACCTTAGGTATAGATTTCAACATCGACGAAAGCTGGGACGAAAAGAAAGAAATCTTCAAGATAAGCGGCAAGATCGTTAAAACAAGAAATATCACTCAGTCAAGTGTGACCAAGGGTAACGGGTATACAACGGTAATTGCAGCGGCAGTTTTTGTTTTTTGATTGATATCGGAGCATTGAGGCCGTGCCATCCTTCCCTCCCGAAGGGGCGTACTTAGCCATTGTGCCTTCCTTAATGGGGACGTTTGTCTGCGGAGGGCTCACTGTGGCTGCGCTTTGGTGGGGGAGGAAAAGATCGGTCGATTACCTCTTTGCGGCCATCTGCTTTATCGGGGCTATCATCAATGCCGACCTCTCCCTCGTCAATCTCCTTTCCGACGAGACTTTAGCCTTAAAAATCGACCGGCTAACGTACCTTTTCTTCGTCTTCGGGCCGGCCATCTACATCCACTTCGTTCATGCCTTTCTCGGGATAAAAGGACGACGCTTACTGGAGATAACCGCCTATCTCCTGGGAGCTATCTTTCTTGCCTTCACATTTACGGATCAATTCATTTCCGGGTTTAACTACTATCGCTTCGGGCGCATTGCTAAAGGCGGCTTCATCTACCATTTGTTTACCGCCTATTGCGCCCTCACCGTTTTATACATTCTCTTCCAGCTTTATTTGTCTCAGCAGGGACGCTCAAACGTAGAGCGCAACCGGATAAAATACATCATCGCCGGGTTGGGCCTGGCCTCAATTCTCCTGGCCTTGAATATCATACCTACCTACGGCTACGATATCTACCCCGTGGGCAGCTTGAGCTTCATCCCCGCCACCATCCTGGCGGTGGGCGTGTTGAAATACGATTTACTCGACCTCGGGGCAGTGGCAAGGAAGGGACTCACCTACACCATACTGATTGCCGTCCTTACCCTCTGCTACGTGGCAATTGCATCCCTTATCAACGCAACCATTGTTTCATCCTGGAAAGAATCGGTGCTGGCCCCCTTGGTAAGTGCCCTTGTGATGGTGGTCGTTTTTGATCCGGTGAAGAGGTGGGTTCAGGATTTCGTCGATCGGATATTTTTTCGGGGGCGCATCAATTACGAAGAGGCGCTCGAAGCGGTAAGCGCCAAGCTGACCACCTTGGCAGAAGAAAAGGATTTGTGCCCTTTCATCGAAGATTGGATTCTAAGGACGCTCAACGTGGAAAGGGTGGATATCTTCGTTAAAGAAGGGCATGCCTTCCAGAGGACGAAAAAAGAAGGCGGCGTGCTTTCTCTCCCCGGGTCTCATCCTTTAACGGACATGCTCATGGAGACAAAACATCCCCTCCATGCCTATCAAGTCGATCGACTGAAGCTCAAAGAAACTGCCCGCAACACAATAAAGGAATTCTTTGCTTCCGCCCCCTGGGCACTCATCGTGCCTGTCATCTCTCATCATGCGCTCATCGCATTTTTCGCCCTCGGAGAAAAGAAATCGGGGGAGGTATTCTGGCGAGAAGAATTGGGGCTTCTTTCAACCGTTGCCCATCAGACGGCCATGGCCTTGGAAAATGCCTGGGCCTTTGCCGAGATAAAAGCATGGAACGAGAAGTTGGAAAAGAAGGTAGAAGAAAGGACGAAAGAGCTCACCGAAGCCCTAAGAGATAAGGAACTGGCCCAAAGGCAGATGATAAGGTCGGAAGCGTTGGCCGCGATCGGTGAATTGGTGGCGGGGACGGCCCATGAGCTGAACAATCCCCTTTCCTCGGCCATGAGTCTCCTGCAGAGTTCTTTGGATGAAATGAGGGAAAACTGTAGGGAGGGAAAAATAAATGAAATTCTAGATGATCTCGATTTCGCAAGAAGGGAATTGAAAAGAGCGGCGGATATCGTGAGAAGCCTGCTCGACGTCTCCCGCGAGACTCAAAGTTACTTGGAAGAGGTCGATATCAACCAGGTGATCGAAGATGCCCTAAGGGTTCTTCACAACGTCATTAAGAAGATGGAGGTGCAGATAAGTAAAGATTTTTCTTCCCATCTGCCTAAGGTCAGAGGTAATTTCGCCCAATTGGGGCAGGTGTTTATCAACATCATAAAAAACGCCCTTCAAGCCCTGCCCGACGGTAAAGGAGAAATATTTCTCTCTACTGCCCTTGCCCCCTCCGGGCAAGGCATCATCGCCCAATGTGCCGATACGGGTATCGGTATTCCGGAGGAAATAAAATTGCACGTCTTCAAACCCTTTTTTACCACCAAGGAGGTAGGACAAGGGACGGGCCTGGGTTTGTACATCTGTCACGAGGTGGTGAGACGCCACCACGGTGAGATAAACATTTTCGACCGTCCAGGCGGGGGTACGATCGTCAGGGTCGATTTGCCGTTAGGGAGGTAAAACGATGCAGATCATGGTAGTAGACGATGAAGAGGGGGTCCGGAGATCAATAAAGAAGGTTTTACAAAAGGATGGTTACGAGGTCATCCTGGCAGAGAGGGGAGAAGAGGCTATCCGGCTGGTGGAAAGCAACGGTCATGAATTGGAGACGGTGATCTCTGACTACAAAATGCCGGGGCTAAACGGCTTGGAGACCCTTTATGCCATAGGAAAGATCAACCCGCAGGTAACGCGCATCATTCTTACCGGCTATGCCACGTTGGATAGCGCCATCGAGGCGGTAAACAGAGGGATCGATGGCTTTTTAACCAAACCTTTCGATAACGACGAATTGAGAATCAAGGTAAAGGAATGCAATTTGAGGAAAAGGTTGAGTCAATTCGTCTCCGAGCCGGTATTTCGTGTCCTCGTGAGCGAAAACACCCCTGTTACGGCATCGGTGAAATATGCCAGCGTCATGTTCGTGGATATTCGCAATTTTTCTCAAATGGCGGAAGAGATCAAGACGCAGGCATTGCCTTCCTTTCTGGACCGGAATTATTTCTCTCCCCTTGATGATCTCATCCACGCCTATAACGGCACCCTGGATAAGCACATGGGAGACGGCATCATGGCCGTCTTCGGGGCCCCCGTGACGACGGGGCAAGATGCCTTAAATGCCGTGAGATGTGCCAAGAAAATGCAAGAACAGATTTCCCAGATCAATGAGCAAATCGGAAATGAAAGGCTGAAGTTCGGTATCGGGATCGGCATTTCGACGGGAGAAGTCACAGCGGGCATTTTCGGATCGAGGAAGAAAAAAGAGTACACCGTCTTTGGTCCACCAGTTAACTTGGCCGCCCATCTGCAGGAGGCGGCGGGAAGAGGGGAGATCATGATCTGCCACGAAACCTTTCAGCAGGTAAAAGAATACATCGAGGCGGAAAAAATGTCCCTACCCCTCATGAAAAAGAGGGAGAGAACCGTGGAGGGGTACAGGATAAAGGGTTGGCATGGAGATTAGATACTCCTTGAAATTGTTACATAAATTAAAGCGCGCCCATTATATACACAGCCCTGAGGGCTTTACCCTCTTGGAAGTAATGATAGCCATGTCAATTCTGGCGATTGTCCTCGTGGCCGTCTTTCAATCCCAGAGTTTCAGTGTATCAGTTTCCCACGACAGTAAGTTTCTCACCACTGCCTCCTACCTCAGCCAGATTTGCGTAGCGGAGATAGAGATGAGAGGCGCGGCTCCCTCGGGTAGTATGAAAGGTACCTTTGGTGAAAATTACCCGAATTACCTTTGGCAGGTGGAGGTCCTTTCCTCTCCTATCCCCGGGACGAAAAAATTCAAGATCACCGTATCCAATAAAGAAATTTCTCCCCCACGGGAATTCGTTACTTATTACTATGGCCTGGAAAGATAAAAAAATTAAAGGTTTTACTCTTGTTGAAATTTTGGTGGCCGTACTAATCTTAAGTATCGTCCTTTCTACCGTTTATGTCGCTTATACGGGTACCTTCCGGCTCGTTCGTGAAGTAAACTCAAAAAATCACCAACTCATAGCCGCTCAGACTTTTTTTAGTATCATCCAAGATGACCTGGGTCGTCTCGTACCCTATAATGGTAAATTCGAATTCCGATGTTGGCTAAAAGAGGTGGAATCAAAAAAAATCCCCGTTTTGTACTTTCGCTCCTCCCATCATTTGCCTTTATGGGAAGGAGCCAAAGGTGGTCAAACGGCGGGCATTATGTACGACATTTTGAAGGATAAAGAGGGGAAAGTGGTTGTCTTACGCCGCGACCTGCTAATATCCAAGCCCCTTTCATTTTACAAAGAATTGCCAGGTGGATTCGCCGTCTGTGAAGGGGTGCGCAGCATCTCCTATGCCTTCTTTGATGCCTCGGGAAAAGAATATGAAACGTGGGATTCTACGGCGGCCGATAGATATGAGCAAAAAGACCAGCTCCCCACGGCTATACTGATAAAATTAGAATTGGCAGAGGTGGATGAGGGAGCTAATCCCGTCTTTCTAAGCACCAAGATATATTTGCCTGCCTCACGGGTGGGAAGATGAAAGTGAGAAATAACCGAGGGATTGCACTCATTGTCGTCATTCTCGCTATTTGTGCCGTTGTGCCCGTGGTTATCGACCTCCAGAGAACCGTAAGAGGTGGTGCCTATGAGTCTTTGAACACCGCCGATAGGATAAAGCTTAACTATATGGCACATTCGGGATTCAACATAGCACAAGCGGTAATCATGACCCAAGAAGAAAAACCATTCACCAGTTTGATGGACCGCTGGGCCAATTTAGGTAAGATTTTGGACCCTAATGAGGTACTTTTCCCCACCGGCAAGGTCAGGATAACAGTTGAAGACGAACTGGGGAAAATCCCTTTAAACATGCTCGTCTCAGGCAAGAAGATAAACGGAGATCTAAGGGGCCTCTTAATGCGTCTTCTGTGCTTGCCGGAATTTGGCCTAACCCAGGAAAGAGCCGAAGAGATTGTAGCTGCCATGATAGATTGGATCGATGCCGATGAAGAAGTCTCTCCCGGCGGGGCAGAATCAAGCTATTATCGTTCTCTTTCGGTGCCCTACGATGCGAAAAATGCCCCCTTGGACGATCTTTATGAACTACTTATGGTCAAAGGCGTAACCCATGAATTATTTTACGGTAATCCTAATCGATTGGGCTTAAAAGACTTACTCACTCTTCACGGCACAGGTAAAATTAACATCAACACCGCACCTATTACGATTATCCGTGCCCTGGCGAAGGAAGTGACCATCGACCTGGCCAGAGAAATGGATTTATATCGGAGGAACGAATTTAATGACTTATCTGATGTCATGTGGTATAAAAACATTAAGGGAATGGCAGAAGTCTCCATCAGCAGGGATTTGATTACCACCAAAAGCAACGTCTTCCGTATCGTGTCCGAAGCGTCCTTAGAGAGGATGAAGTTTAGGATTATCGGTACGGTGGAACGGGATGGTACGAAGAGGCCAAAACTTCTCGCTTACAGATGGGAAAGATGAAAAATTACGCCATCGGAATCGATATTGCAGATAAAAGTATCAAGGCGGTCAAAGTCGAGCGCTCGCTTTTCACGGGTCGCATGCGCTTGGTTGCCTTGGAGGAAAGGTCATGGGAAAAGGTAACGGAGCTCCCTTCCTTCATAGAACATATCCTAAATGGTGAGCCTTTCCAATCGGGGAAGGTTCATTTAAATTTCCCAGCCCATGAATGTTACTATTTGAAAGTACACCTGCCCTTTTCCTCACGAAAGAAGGTAGGTCAAATCATCTGTTTCGAAATCGAATCCCGTGTGCCTTTTCGACTGGCCGATTTCAACATGGATTTTCAAGTTTTTCCTGAAGATGAGGGGGGAGGAGAAGTCTTAGTTGCCCTCACAGCTAAATCCATGGCCGCTCAATATGGACGTTGCCTTTCTTCCACCGGCCATAGAGGAGAATTTATCGATATATCAGGGTTGTCCTCCTTTTACCTCGTTAGGCACATGCATGTATCCTCGTGGGTCCTCCTTCAGATAAATGCCTCTACCATCTACCTATTCTTTAATTGTGCAGGGCACTTGGCAGAAATACGCACCTTTCATCGGGGAGAAGAAAAGAACCATTTGTTTGCCCAAATAAAGACGGCCCTGGACGTAGGGGAAGTAAGATACTCACAAAAGAGGGAGTATCACGTTTTTCTCAGTGGCGAAGGGGCAAGTGATAGAAACTTCGTAGCCGAATTGTCCCACGCCTTAAATCGCAATTTTATTCACCTTGACCTGCTTAAATCGTTAGAAGTTGAATTAGATGAGAAATTGATCGCCAAATGGCAACCGGGGAAATTTAACGAGGCTTTAGCCCTCTCTTGTCGTGGCTTGGTAAGCTCTCCAAAGGGATTCTCTCTCGCTTACGAGCCTCAGAAAAGTTTTGGTACCAGATCATTTCAAACAAGTGGCAGATGGTGGGCCGCGGGCGTTTTGGTCGTTTTACTCTTGGGCCTCTTCGAGAGTGTTCTCGAATATACTACCATTCGGACAAGAATCAACCGCATCGGTCAAGAGATGCAAAGAGTTTATAGAACCCTGGCACCTAATGCCGGTTACGCAAAAGATCCGGTAAAAGAAGTTGAATTAAAGGTAAGGGAAGAAAGAAAGGCACTTTCTGCCTTAAGAAACTTAAGCTCCTTCCCTACATTTGTCGAAGTATTAGGAGATATATCGAGGGCCATACCCATAGATTGTCAATTGGTGATCCAAACTATGAACTACGACCCCCCCAAAATAATCATGAACGCATTGGTAAAAGACCTCATGGCGGTGGATAAGGTAAAACAGGCCTTAATAGGCGTACCTTTATTTCAAGGGGTCAAGGTGGAAATTCAAGGTCAGGGGGAGGGAAAAGAAAAACCCAACGTTATGATTACAATCGAACTTAGGGAGCTTTAAGTAAAGGTGTTGGAATATCTTCGGAGAAAAAACCTTTCAACGAGATGGTGGAAATTGTATCTTGCCGTCTTGCTGCTACTCGTCTTGGGATTAGTGGCTTTTCATGGCCTGACAAGTAAAAATGAAAAAATCCTCGTCTTACAGGAAAAGTCTCTTAAAGAATTTCAGTTCCTCCATAGGGAATATTCGAAAATAAAAGAGAAGGAGAGGGCGATAAGTGAAGCCGTAAAAAAAAGGCCGATAGATTTCAATTTGAGCACCTTTGCCGATAAAAAGGCCAAAGAAGCGGGAATCAAAGGTAACGTGAAGAACATGAAATCCGAAAAGTCGACGCTGGGAAACGAATGGGCGATGATAAAGACACAAGTCGGTCTGGAAGGCGTTACCTTGGGGCAAATCGTTAGTTTTATAAGCCACATCGATAATGCTGAGGAATTGGTGAGGGTGACAGACGTATCCATTCATCCGAGTCAGATGCGGGTTCGCGATGCTGACATGGCCCAGGAAATGACGAACGTGACAGACGTATCCATTCATCCGAGTCAGATGCGGGCCAATTATCTCGATGCCACGATAAAACTCTTAACCGTGGTGAGGGAGAGATGAAAATACCTCACGCCGTGCAAAAGGTATTTTCTGAACAGACCATCAGGTACTTAATAATTTCTGTCTTCATCGGTATTATTTCCTACCAAGTGGCAGGGATAGGTTATAAGTTGGTCTCCCTTTACCTGGTTACCAAGACTTCTAATTTACCTGAGGTATCCGCCGGGATTACCTATCTCGGTGAAAAACAAAACCTATCGTCGCTAAAAAAAATCATCGAAGAAAAAAACCTGTTTGCCTCAGCCAAAGAACCTTTGTCTACAGAAAAAGCCCTTTCTTACTTCGAGGAAAAAGAAAATACCACCAGCCGGTGGGAATTGAAGGGCACCATCGTTTTCAATAACTTCTTCGGCTATGCCATTTTATCGGAGAAAGCCAAAGGTACACAAAGACTCATGAGTACGGGAAAAAAATGGGAAGGCGTTACCCTTTTGAAGATAGGACGTGATTTCTGTGTCCTGGAAGAGGAGGGGAAACAATACGTTTTACGGAATTTGGGAACTAAATTGGCCCCGCTCATCCCAGGAGAAAAAGGGGGGGGAGAAAGCATGACAATTTCCCGTAAAGATATTTTGACCCATATATCTAATTTAGGCCAGCTTTTAAATGAGGCGAAAGTAGTCCCCTTTACGGTGAATGGTATCCCCGCTGGCTTTCAATTCATACAAATTTTACCCGGTAGTTTGTTCCAAAAATTGGGTTTGGTAGCGGGAGATGTAGTGCAAGAGGTCAATGAGAAAAAGGTTGTAGGCGCGGAGGATATGACAGGTTTATTCCAAACTTTGCAGACAGCAAGCTCAATGACCATAACCATCCTTCGGGGGGGAAAGGTAGAAAAGCTTCAATATCAGTTCATTTAAGAGGGCAAATCATGTACGAAGCCTACTTCGGTTTAAATGAGAATCCTTTTAATATCACGCCGGATCCTCGGTTTTTATACTTAAGTCACCAGCACAGAGAGGCCCTGGATCACATTCTATACGGCATAAATCAGAGGAAGGGATTTGTCATGGTAACGGGGGGAGTGGGAACGGGAAAAACGACGCTGTCTCGTGCTTTGCTACAGAGCTTGGATAGTTCCGTTGATACAGCACTCATCTTCAACCCTTCCATTTCCGAGGTAGAGCTCCTTCAAAATGTGCTCTCAGAATTTCACCTCCCTAATCTTCCCCCGACAGCCACAAAAAGAGACTATATAGAGACCCTCAATGAGTTCTTGCTCCAAAACTTTTCAGCGGGCAGAAACGCCGTTCTCATAATAGACGAGGCACAAAACCTTTCCCATCGAGTCTTGGAAGAATTGAGACTCCTTTCCAACTTGGAGACGGACAGAGAGAAACTTCTTCAGATCATCCTTTTGGGTCAGGTGGAACTAGCAGAAATGGTCTCCCTTTATTCTCTCAGACAACTAAACCAGCGCATTACCGTCCGCTACCACCTGAGTTTCTTGAACCTAGAAGAAACGGTCGCTTATATAAATCATCGATTAGCGGTGGCGGGGAGCAATTCCGAGCGGCTTTTTACCGATGGTGCTTGCCGATTGGTGTATAAATACTCCCAAGGCTGCCCCCGCATGATAAATGTCATTTGTGATCGCGCCATTCTTGTGGCTTATGTATGCAATCAGAAAGTAGTGAACCGCGGGACGGTTGTTGAAGCGCTGCGTGATTTGGGCAAGAAAAAAAGATGGCTTTTCGCCAAGCCCTGGGGATTTTCCCGTAAAAAATCGGAAGGGGTTACGCTGTAGTGAGCTACATCAGTGAGGCGTTAAAAAAGGCGGAAAGAGAAAAGTCTGATACCCAGATTAAACCCCCTTCCGCTGATCTCTTAGGAGAGAAAGGCCGGGCAAAAAAATACCGTCGCATATGGCAGTTTACAACCCTTATGTTACTTCTCTTTTTGGCCATGGCCGGGGCCTTAAGTTACCATTTCCCTCACTTACCGGAGAAAAAGGCTCTCCCCATTCCCACCCCGGAGGTGGGAAAGATGTATGAAGAAGCCCGGGAAGCGCAAAAGGCAGGCGATACCCATCGAGCGGAAGCTATATATCGGAAGATAATCTCTATCGACACGAATCATACCGAAGCCTTAAACAACCTAGGGGTCATTTACCTGATGAGGGGAGAAGAGAGACAAGCAGAATTCCTTTTTCACCGCTTACTAACAATAAACCCCCGCCACACGTACGGCCACTATAATCTGGCCTGCCTCTACGCTGGGCGAGGTCAAGTTGCCAAGGCCATAAGTCATCTAAAGCAGGCGGCTTCTATTGATGAAAGGGTAAAGGCTTGGGCGAGGGAAGACAAAGACTTGATTAACTTGCGTTATGACTCTGAATTCCAAAAATTGGTGAGGAGTGAAAGATAGAGAGGGGAAAATGAAAAAATTAATTTCAGCGTATTTAGGCGTTTTTCTGATTTTTATCTTTATCGGCAGCCTTCCCATTTTAGGTGCCGTGTTGAGTGGTGAGGGGGGACCGGTTTCTGTCGAGCAGGCGGATAAAAGGGAGAAAGATAAAAAGACGATAAAGAGGGCACCGGGCAAGGTAAAGGAAACCAAAGGGGAGGAGAAAAAAAGAGAAACCCCTTTAACCCGTGAGGCGGTGGAAGAAAAAAAATCACCCGAAGCAACTTCTTACACTTCCGTAGCACCCAAAGCCATCTCACCCCATGCCAAGCGATACATTACGATCGATTTTGACAATGTGGATCTCCCCGTCTTCGCCCGGTTCATAAGCGAAATGACGGGTAAAAACATTATTTACGACGAAAAATTCCGGGGAAAGGCGACGATCATTTCCCCCCGGAAAGTTACCTTAGAGGAGGCTTACAAAATATTCGAATCCGTGCTCGATGTTAATGGCTACTGTGCCGTCCCCGCAGGGGAAATGATAAAAATAGTGCCTGTCCAACAGGCCAAAGAAAAGGCATTGGAAACGAGGGTGGGAACAAAGAAAGAAGGTACGGAAGACCGGATGGCCACCCAGATCATTCCTCTTAATTATGCCAATCCCGATGAGGTGAGAAAAGTTTTGGAACCACTGGTTCCCAAAACCAGTGTTATTGTCTCCTATGCCCCAACGAGCATGCTTATTGTTACCGATCTTATTTCCAATATTCGCAAGATCATGGAAATAGTTGAAGCTATTGACCAGAAAGGGTTGGGGGCACAACTTACATACTTACCTTTGAAGCATGCCGTCGCGTCTGATCTCGTAACTATCCTAACTACTATTTTCCAACATCAGAAAGGCTTCGAGTTTTTAAAATTTGTGGCCGACAGCAGAAATAATGCCGTCATTGTCTTAGGCACAGAAACACAGGCCGAAAGGATAAAAAATCTCATCTCCCTCATGGACAAGGATACCAGAGAGCAGGCGGTTAATGTCCACGTCTACCGGCTGCAAAACGCCTGGGCAGAAGATTTGGCGAAAGTCCTCATGAATCTGCCCAAGGCCGGCGCTACCCCGCAGGCTGGGGCGACGACGGCGGCAGCACCCCTTTTTTCCAAAAACGTGCAAATAGTAGCGGATAAAGCCACCAACACCTTGGTGATTACAGCCGATCGGGCTGATTATGCCATTTTGGAAAAGGTCATAAAACAACTCGATACAAACCGCCCCATGGTCTATTTGGAGACCCTGATCATGGAAGTGTCCGTGGAAAAAAACCTACGCCTCGGGGTAGAATGGGCCGGCGTACAGAGCTTCTCCTATGCCACCGATGCAAAAAGTGTCTCGAGGACGGGCGGGATCATCGGTGGTATGAGTGGAGAGGGGTACGCTAATATAACGGGTCTGATGCCCTCCTCGACGAAAACGATTCCCACCCTCCCCTCCGGTCTTTCGCTGGGCATCATCGGGCAGGGTATCTCCGTTGCCATGGGTAGTACGACCCTTACCTTCCCCAATTTTGCCGCGCTGCTCCAATTCTTCCAAAGTGACAGCGACATATCTGTCTTGGCTACCCCTCAGCTCTTGACGATGGAAAATGAGGAGGCGGAAATTAATATTAGCAAAAACATCCCTTACATCACCCGGTTGGATCAAACAAACGTGGGAGTGACGGGTACCAATTACAGCAATTACGAATACAAGGATGTGGGCATCATTATCAAGCTTACACCCCACATCAATGAAGATGGCTACATCCGGGTAAAAATCGATATGAACGTATCGTCCGTAGATACCTCGGCCGATCCATTTAGGCCGACGACGAGGAAACGCTCGGTCAAAACAACGGTCATGTTGAAAGACGGCAACACCCTTGTCATCGGGGGTCTCATTCAAGATAATTCCGAATCCGGTGTCTCCAAGGCCCCATTTTTAGGAGATATACCCGTTTTGGGATGGCTCTTTAAGTACAAGAGAAAGACGATGGACAAGACCAACCTGTTTTTCTTTATATCCCCCCGGGTGATTAGAACGGTAGCCGAGGCCCAAGAGCTCACGAAGAAGAAAAATGCCGAAGCCGCTATCCCGGAGACCCAGGATATAAAAATGTTTAAGCCCATAAAGGCGCCACCCAAGAAGGAGTCGGAGAAATGAATCTCCACGAGTCCCTCATTTCGGCAGGCGTTTCTCCGCAGGATTTGCAGGAATTCAAAAAGATAAAAAATGGCGTCGGACTGGTAGATTTTCTCCTGCAAAAGAAATCCTTATCGGAAGACGTGCTGCTCAATATCTTATCGTCTCACTTTGGTCTCCCCATCATGCGCGACCTTCCTCTGGAGGAAGTGGAAACGGATTTTGTGGAGGAAGTACCCATCCAGTATCTAAGACAGTATAAGATATTGCCCCTTTGTCGCCCTCAAGAAAAAATCATGGTTGTCAACGACCCTTCTCTTTCTTTTCCCATCGATAATTTATGCCGCTTGTTGGGATGGGATGACTACCGACTTGTCCTTGCTACCCAGGGGACCATCAACTCGGCCATCAATCTCATCTATGATCGCATGCGTCGCTCGGCGGAAGAGTTTTTCCAAGAAATAAGCGAAGAGTCCCCGGAAAAAATCATCTCAGAAATAGAAGAAACGGGAGACCTTTTGGCCGATGCCAGTGAGGCACCTATTATAAAGCTTGTAAACCTGCTTCTTACCGGTGCCGTCCGGGATAGGGCCAGTGACATTCATATTGAACCCTATCAGTCACAGGTGAAGGTGCGTTACCGTATTGACGGCATCCTTTACGATGTCCTCTCGCTGCCCAGGCGCATTCACCCCCCTCTTACGTCCCGCATCAAAATCATGGCCAAGCTCAACATTGCAGAAAAAAGGCTACCCCAGGATGGGAGAATCGATATCCGAATAGGCGATAAAAGCATTGACATCCGCGTTTCCATATTGCCTACCGCCTTTGGGGAAAGGGTGGTTTTACGTTTATTGGATAAGACGGCTGATCTTTTGAAACTGGCCGATTTGGGCATGACCGAGAAAGATGTACGCCTCTTCCATGAATTGATAAAATCTCCTTACGGCATTATTCTCGTTACGGGGCCCACGGGAAGCGGAAAATCGACCACCCTTTACGCCGCCATTTCTACCATCAACAGCCCGGAAATAAACATAATTACCATCGAAGACCCCATCGAGTATCAGATTGAAGGAGTAGGGCAGATTCAGGTCAATCCCAAAATCGACCTAACCTTTGCCAATGGCCTGCGTTCTATCGTTCGCCAGGATCCCGATGTGATCTTGGTAGGAGAAATCCGCGACCGAGAGACGGCAGAAATAGCCATTCAATCTTCTCTTACAGGGCACCTGGTATTTTCCACCCTGCATACGAACGATGCGGCAAGCGCTATTACCCGCTTGATAGATATGGGCATAGAACCCTTTCTGGTAACCTCTTCCGTCATAGCCATTGTAGCTCAACGTTTGGTGAGGATTCTTTGTCCGAAGTGTAAAGAACCTTACAGACCTGATGAAGAGACTTTAGCGAAGCTAAATATTGGTGCCGAGATGGGAACGGATATTATCTTTTATCGTAAAACGGGTTGCCTTTACTGTATGAATACGGGATACCGAGGGAGAACAGGTATTTTTGAAATTCTCACCATGGATGAGGCCATAAAAAAACTCGTCCTTACAACCTCCGACGCCAATCTTATCAATGAATTGGCGCAAAAAAGAGGCATGAATAATTTGCTCCATGATGGGATAAACAAGGTATGGAAAGGTATCACGACGATCGAAGAAGTCTTGAGGGTAACCCGTGTATCACAGAGAGATGTAAATTTTTTCTCGCCGCTCTAATCCATTAGCAAACAAATACTTACTTTCATGAAAGCCAATTGCCGTCGCTTTAATTTAAGTGTTATTAGCTTTTATTAACCAAAGGTTCATCCACTCTATTCGAATTTTTTTAGGTCTGATAATGCTCTATCCTTGACAGAGACCATTAGATAACGGCATAAAGACCTGGACTAAAAGAGTAGGAGGTAACATGTCCAACATTCTCAGTCGTGACACGATAGGTGATATGGCAAGGAGGGCGGCCACGAAATATGGCCACAAAACGGCCCTCATCTTTCGCGATCAGGTGATTTCTTATTACGACCTGGAACGGTATGCCCGCAGGTTTGCCCACTTAATGGTAAACTGGGGGGTAAAAAAGGGAGATAAGGTTGCCATCTTAGCGTATAATTCCCACTACTACCCTATAAGTTTGCTGGGGCTGACAAAGATTGGCGCCATCCAGGTGCCCATAAACTACATGCTAAATGTAGATGAAATCGCTTACATCGTGAACCATTCCGGCGCCCAGGTCATGATGGTGGAAGATGCCCTCTATCCCATCCTAAAGGGGAACCTGGGAAAATTTCCCGAGGTGCGCGTGTGGGGCTTTTTACCCCTTGCCGGCGAAGCCGTACCGGAAAGATTTGAAAACGTTGTGACGCTCATAGAACAAATGCCTACGACGGAGATCATGGTCGATATCGACGCGGAAGACATCGCCCAGATTCCTTACACCAGTGGTACAGAATCGAAACCTAAAGGGGCCATGCTTTCCCATCGCGCCCTTATGTCTCAGTATTTCAGCTGTATCCATGATGGACAGTATGAAGCGGAAGACATAAGCCTTCACGCCCTCCCGCTTTTCCACTGCGCCCAACTGCACTGTTTCCTCATGCCTTTTTTGTACGTGGGGGCAAAAAATATCATTCTCCATCGGGCAGATGCCGCCGAAATGATGGCCACCATCGAGAAATTCAAGATAACCCACATGTTTGCGCCGCCCACCGTTTGGATCGGCATCCTCAACCATCCCGAATTTTCCCGCTACAATTTGACGAGCTTGAAAAAGGCCGCCTACGGCGCTTCTATCATGCCCGTGGAAATCATTAAGAGACTTACAGTAGCATTTCCGGGATTGCGCCTTTGGAACTACTACGGCCAGACGGAGATGTCACCAGTCGCCACCATCCTGAAACCGCAGGATCAGCTGAGGAAACCGGGCTCAGCGGGAAAACCGGTGCTGAACGTGGAAACGAGAATCATGGATGATGAGGGCAAATTCGTTCCCGTGGGTACGGTAGGAGAAATCGTCCACCGTTCCGGTCACGTGATGAGTGGTTACCTGAACGACCCGGAAAAAACGGAAGAGGCCTTTGCTTTCGGGTGGTTTCACAGCGGTGATTTAGGGCGCCTTGACGAGGAAGGCTACCTTTACGTGGTAGATAGAAAGAAAGACATGATTAAAACGGGGGGCGAAAACGTGGCTTCCCGGGAAGTGGAGGAGGTGATCTACCAGCACCCCGCCGTGGCAGAGGTGGCGGTGGTCGGTCTTCCCGATCCCAAATGGATAGAAATGGTAACGGCCGTCGTGGTTCCGAAAACCGGCCTCAACCTCACGGAAACTGAACTAATCGATTTCTGCCGCGAGAGACTGGCGGGGTTCAAATGTCCCAAAAAGGTCATTTTCGTCAAGGAGCTCCCGAAGAATCCCTCCGGAAAGATATTGAAGCGGGAGCTTAAGGAAGAATTCACTCGATCAAAATGATGGACAAATCTGGGTCTTTGAAATTTATCTTTCTTCTCGGTCTGGTCAGCCTCTTGGCCGATATTACCTATGAAGGAGCCCGGTCAATCATCGGACCCTTCTTGGGTTCCTTGGGTGCGACGGCCTTCTGGATCAGTTTTACCGCGGGGGCTGGAGAATTGGTAGGTTATGGGTTACGCCTCCTTTCCGGTACCATCAGCGATCGTACCCGGCGCTATTGGACCTTAACGATCGTGGGATACGCCGTAAACCTCCTTGCGGTGCCGGCTCTCGCCCTCGCCGGGAGGTGGGAAATAGCGGCCGGACTTGTCGTCATGGAAAGATTGGGCAAGGCAATTCGCACCCCGGCCCGGGATGTCCTCCTCTCCCATGCGGCAAAACAGGTGGGAAGAGGATGGGGCTTTGGCATTCACGAGGCCCTCGATCAGATCGGGGCCGTTGCCGGCCCTTTAGTGATAGGTTTTACCCTTTACCTCAAAGGTGATTATCGTTATAGCCTGGCCCTTCTTTTAATTCCTGCGCTCGCCGCCCTCTCAGTACTAATCGTGGCGAAGTTTCTTTATCCCGCACCGCAGAAAATGGAGGAGACTTCTTTCTCAGTCTCTTCGACCCAATTTCCCTCCGTCTACTGGCTTTACCTAATGGCCATCGGGCTTATTGCCTTCGGTTATATCGACTTTCCCCTCATTGCCTACCATATGGATCAGCGCCTGGGGCTGTCCAAAGATGCGATTCCCCTGCTTTATGCCTTGGCCATGGCGATCGATGCCCTTGCAGCCTTGCTTTTCGGTTATCTTTACGATCGCATTGGGTTTCGATTGCTCCCCATCGCCTTTGCCGCTTCCGCATTTTTTGCCCCCTTTATTTTTTTAGGGGGCTCATCATTGGCCGTGTTGGGGGTGGTGCTCTGGGGCGTAGGGCTCGGGGCCCAGGAATCGATCATGCGGGCCGCCGTCGCGGATATGGTTCCCCTGAAAAAGAGAGGGACCGGCTACGGCATCTTTCAAGCTGGATACGGCCTCTCTTGGTTTGCGGGAAGCGCCGTCATGGGATTGCTCTATCACCTTTCCCTTCTTTCCCTGGCCCTTTTTTCCGTTTTAAGCTTGCTTTCTGCCCTACCGTTTTTTGTCTCCGTTCACCTGCGGATGAAGGCAAATAATAAAAGGCATGATTGACATGACACGCCATTTCGTGTTTTTTTATTTTAGCTAAAGAAAGGAGGGAAGCGATGTACTACGATATCAAGTGTACGGTGAAATCCGTGGCCGGATATTGTTCGGCGGGCTACAAGCCGGGAGATTTCTTCGTCATTAGAGACGGCCTGATGATCGAGGCAGGAAACCCCAAAGGTATTTGTCTATATGCCCTGGCGGCCTTTCTTCCTTACCTTTCGGCCTACGGGCGAAAAACGGATCCCGGCGATTGGATCAACATGAAGAAGGAGTTGCAATGCCCCGATAACGACAATACGGTCATTTTTACCTTAGAAAGGAGGGAGAAAACCTAACGATAATCAGATACAGTTGAAGTGATACAAACTTTGAGAATTTGCTCCAGGTCCGTCTCACCCTGAAGGACCTTGCTTATGCCGTCCATAAGCAGCGTGCGCATACCTTCTTCCAAGGCTGTATTTCTAATTGTATCCGCCGTGGCCCGGGCTTTGATCTCTTTTTTTATCTTTTCCGTTCCCACCACCAACTCGTGGACGGCAAGCCTTCCACGATAACCTGTCCCCCCGCAGTTGTTACAGCCCACCTTTCGCCAAAGCAAGGTATGGTCGTCATATGTCGGCATTTCATGGCGCTCCCACCAGTAGGCGTTATAGTGAAAGACGAGCCGATCGAACTCTTCTCTGGTGGGGTGATAAGGCTCTTTGCATTTTTCGCACAAACGTCTGGCCAGACGCTGCGCCAAGATGCCTAACAGGGCATCGGCAAAATTTACGGGCTCGATGCCCATTTCAATAAGCCGCTGGATTGTTTCCACCGCGCTGTTCGTGTGAAGGGTACTTAAAACGAGGTGCCCCGTAAGGGATGCCTCCACGGCTGTCTTCGCCGTTTCGAAATCCCTCATCTCGCCAATCATGATGACATCGGGATCGGCCCGCAAAAACGACCTGAGCACCTCCGCAAAAGTAAGGCCTATTTTCGGCAAGACCTGAACCTGTCGAAGTCCGGGCTGAACGATTTCTACCGGGTCTTCGGCGGTCCATATCTTTCTTTCTTCCTTGTTTATATGGCTGAGGGCCGAGTGCAGGGTCGTAGTCTTGCCCGATCCGGTCGGTCCCACGCACAGAATGATGCCGTAGGGATACTCGAGGATGGTTTTGAACCATTGTAGATTCTTTGGGGAAAATCCCATTTTTTCCAGCGGTAAAGGCTTGGCAGAAGTGAGGATGCGCAAAACGGCATCTTCGTTCCCTCCGACGGTGGGGGTCACTTCCAGGCGATACTCTATTTTCCTGTTTTGATATTTGATAAGTATTTTACCGCTCTGGGGTTTGCGACGTTCGGCAATGTCGAGATTGGCCATGATCTTGAGGCGAGAAATAATGGCTCTTCGGTAGCTATTGGGTATTTGATGGGCAATGCGACAGATCCCATCGATTCTGTAGCGGATGGTCAGGGGCGTATCTCCCATCCCGGGCTCCAGGTGGATATCGGAGGCATCTTTGGTGAAAGCGTCGATCAGGAGTTTATTTACAATATTGACAATCTGAGAATCCGATTCGCTAAGGGAAAGGGTGGCGTCCTCTTCTTCTGCCTCTTCTTTTGCCTCGAGAACGGTCAAATCTTCGATTACGTGGTCCGTAAGAAAACTGGCCTTCGGATAATGACGAACTATGGCCTCTTCTATTTGTCTTCTCGTGGCGGCAACCAGCTCAATTCTTCGCCTCGTGTAGAAGCGAAGATAATCATAGATAGAATAATCGGTCGGATCACAGGTGGCAGCCACCAATTTTACGCCATCGTCCAGGAGGGGAAAAACCTTCAGGCGCTGGGCAATCTCAAAGGGAACTGTTTCCAAGGCTTTCGGATTTGGGATTTCCTTATCCAGATCAACCATGGGCATTCGGAACTTGTGGGCCAAAACATGAACGAGTTGATCTTCTGTGATTAAACCTTTCTCAATGAGAAGCTCTCCTAATTTTTTCTTTTTCCCCTTTTCCTGCTCCGCCAGGGCCCTCTCCAGTTGGTCTTTGGTAATAAGTCCGGCTTCGATTAAAATATCCCCCACCCTGATGCGGGGGTGGCGGCCCTCTCTTTTGGCCTTTTCAATCTTTTCTTCGATGGCACGATGAGAAATAGCGGTTTGGGAGGAAATGATTTCCCCTAACTTTCTTTCCCGCAGCTTTTCTTGCTCCGCTAAGGCTTTCTCCAGCTCCTCCCTTTCCACCACCCCTTGTTTGAATAACATTTGTCCCAATTTCTCTAATTCACAGCTCGTTTTAACCCCGACCCAGGTAAAGAAAATAAGGCTATAAGGAGAGGAACCATTAAGGGGTATCCCCCAAAATCCCCGCTCGTAGTCCATCCCCTCGCACGTCCTAACGCGATAGATGTTACCTGTAACCGTAGCTACCTCTATCTCCGGGGCACCATTTAGCTGGGCCAGATTTAATCTCTCGAGTATTCTAATCGTGCAGATATCGTTTAAGGCATACTTCTGAAGGATATGAACAGGTTCCACAAGGATGGTCACCCACTCTGCGTGGGCAGAAAGATCTTCCGTAAGAACGGCCTCAAGTATCTGGCCGTTTACGAACTCTATCTCGACGTGCAAGTTTTTAATTGAAGGCAGCGCTACGGACGCACTCATCTCTTTACAAAATCGGGAAGTTCCCCCTCAGCTTTTCCTTGAAAACTGCATTTAATGGGGCAGCTTTGACAGGGGCTTTTTACTGCGGGCAGGGGTGGTTCACCCTTAATTTGTGCCGACAAAAAATCCAGGCCGGCAGAAATCTGTTCCTTTTCCCCCTCCAGGGCAAAGGTGACCGATCCTTCGGCCCCTCCCCAACCGCCGGCGGCGATGGGCACGGCCTCTACGTCGAAGAGGTCGGAGAAGGCCTCTATTTCTGTGTAAACATCCGCGTTGGGGACACACACCATACCCGCCAAGGCACCGATGCCGGTTAAGGTTTGAATACCACCCAAGGAAGATGCCAGCGGCACGGAAAAAACCGTTTTTTCCAGTCCTACGGGATAGACAATCTTAAGCCCCCGTGCCTTCATGGCGAGATAGAATTGCCCCATCGTACCACCGGTGGGACCGGCCATGAACACCCCCACATTGCCCTCCGCATCGATGGCATTGGCCCCTTTTAGAAGTATATCGCCCGGCTTCAGTTTATCGATCACCTCTACCGGTTCAACGTTGAGCACTTCTCCCCGGTGGATAATAACGGGCTTCATCCTTTCCTCGGCCCCTAAGACACAGAGAAATCCCTTTATCACCTGTCCCGCGCAGTACCTTTCCTTCTCTATTTTGGTGCCCAACAACTCTTCGAGAATGTAGGCATTGGTGGACCCCCTACCAACGAGTAAATACCCCTGCCGCCGGGCTTCATCTATATCTGGCCTCTTTACAATCCCTTTGGCAATTAACCTTTTCGATTCCGCCGGTGTTAGTGTCACGATGGCCTGCATCTTGCTCCCCCTTTCTAATTGTGATTGCACTTTGGCAAAGACAGTAATACATATTCGACTCCGATACAAGCTCATTTAAAGGAACTTAATATGTACACACTGGGCATCGATGTAGGATCCATTACAACAAAAGCGGCCTTGCTGCAAGGAAGCTTTATTCTGGGCACCAAAGTAATTTTTACAGGTTACAATGTAGAAAAGGCCGCCAAAAAGGTGGTACAGGAATTGCTCGGTAAGCTTCACATCGAGCTAAGCGAGATAGGGGAAATCTGGGCCACCGGCTATGGACGAAAATCCGTTTCCATCGCCGGAAGGCAGGTAACCGAAATCATGTGCCATGCCGCCGGTGCCTACTTCTTGGATCCTGAGGTAAGGACGGTGATCGACATCGGAGGGCAGGACAGCAAAGGTATCGCCTTGGATAAAAAGGGCAAGGTGTTGAATTTTGTTATGAACGACAAATGTGCAGCCGGAACAGGTCGATTTCTGGAAGTAATGGCGAGGGCCCTGGAGGTTGATTTGGGAAATTTCGAAGGCATGTCACAAAGATCCACGTCTCCGGCCAAGATCAGCAGCTTATGTACCGTTTTTGCCGAGTCGGAGATCATCAGCCTCATCGCCTCGGGTGAGAGGCGCGAGAATATCATTGCCGGTCTCCACCAGTCCATTGCCAGCCGGGTGGCATCCATGGTCAATCGCATCGGCATTAAAGAAAAGGTCATGATGTCCGGGGGGGTAGCGAAAAATAGAGGGGTGGCAAAAGCCTTGGAAGAAGCGATCGGGTTTCCGATCTCCATTTCCCCTTATGCCCAGGAATTAGGCGCCATCGGGGCAGCGGTACTCGCCATGAGGGAAAAATCGTTATGAAAGGGATGTTGTTTGAATCAGAAGAACTAACCAGGAAACGCATTAATTTCCTTATATTTTTTCGATTTCTTGTGCTTTTCTTCCTTCTTGGCCTGGTCGTATTACTGGAACACCAGATGGAAGGTGGGTTAATTGAAATATATCCGCCTTACTACTATGTGGTCATAGCCGGGGCAGCCTTCCTTAATTTCGGAAACTGGCTGGCAAACAAATTTAGATTATCACCCGCGATCCACTTATACACGCAGATTTCCCTGGACCTCATCGTGGTGACCCTTTTGGTCTACTTAACAGGGGGTATAAGCAGTACTCACCCGGTCCTGTATCAGTTGGTCATCATCTATGCCGTAATCTTTCTCGGGAAGGTAGGGGGCTTTTACTGCGCCTCAGGGGCGAGCATTTTTTACGGCCTTCTCATCGATGCGGAATACTTGAGAATGGTGCCCTCGTTTTCCGGGCAAATGGTGGATGGGGCCCTAACGGCGGGGTTTGTTTTCTTTCGCATCTGCGTCTACATCCTGTCTTTCTATGTTACGGCCGCTTTAGCCACCTTTTTGGTGGAAAGGGAGCGCCGAGCAACCCGGCTGCTCGTGGAAAGTGAAAAGGCTTTTGATAACCTCTCGAGACTCTATCAGAGTATAGTGGAATCGGTAAGCACGGGAATCATAACCATAGATAAGCGGGGTCTCATAAAGACCTTCAACCGAGCTGCCTCCACCATTACAGGATTGAAAACAGCAGAAGCGCTAAATCGTCCTCTTGAAGAAATTTTTCCTTCTCTGCCAGAAAACGAATCCAATTCCCCGACAGAAAGAAGTGAGTTTAGCTATAAGAGAGGGGATGGAAAAACGCTGATTCTGGGCTACTCCCGCTCGCCCCTGAAAAGTGAAAGGGGTGAAGAAATCGGGAAGATTATTCTGATCCGTGATTTAACCGAGCTTAGGCAGATGCAAGAGGCGGCGGAGAAAAACAGCAGGCTCGCTTTCATCGGTCAGATGGCTGCCAATCTCGCGCACGAGTTTAGAAATCCTCTCATGTCTATAAGCGGTTCCATTCAAATGCTCAAACGCTCACTGCCTTTAAAGGAAGAAGAAATGCGCCTCATGGATATCATCATGAGGGCGCGGGACAGACTGGAAGCTGTAATCAGAGACTTTCTCCTCCTTTCACGGCGGATTAAGCGGGAGGTCGAAGATTTTAACGTTTCTCATCTAACGCAGGAGATCGTGGAAAGGTTAAAGCAAGAGGTGCCCGAGGCAAAGAAAGTAAACTTCCTCATCGATACATGGCCTGATACAATTTTTACCGGTAACCGAGAGGAAGTGAGGCATCTTTTGTATAATCTCCTCCTAAATGCCGTCCAAGCGGTAGGAGAAGAGGGTTTCGTAAAAGTTAAGACAAGAAAATACACAACCGGCGAAGAGTGTGGCATAGAGATGGTGGTGGAAGACAATGGAAGCGGTATAACACCCGAGGAAAAAAATCTTATCTTCGAACCCTTCTACACGACGAAGGAAAAAGGGACGGGGCTCGGTCTCAGTATCGTGAGTACCATTGTTCAGACTTATGGAGGAACCATTGAGGTAGAGAGCACGCCCGGGGAAAAGACGAGATTTACCGTGAGGCTACCTTATTATCAAAAAAGTGAGGGAGATTGAGCATGGCTTCCATCCTCATCGTCGATGATGACCGGGAAATGAGGGAATTTCTCGAACTTCTCTTGAAAAAAGAAGGCTACAGAATAAAGACGGCGGAAAGGGCCGATAAGGCGCTGAAATATTTAGCCCAACAAAAATTTGACCTCATCGTCACCGATCTGAAAATGCCCAAGATGGACGGTATAGAATTTTTGAAACGCATAAAAGAAGTGGATGAAAATGTACGGGTAATCTTAATTACCGCCTTTGCTTCAGCGGAGACGGCTTATGAAGCTATGAAGGAAGGGGCCTTCGACTATGTGGAAAAGAAATTCGAGGTGGAGGATTTTTTGAACCTAATAAAAAAAGCGCTGAAACATAAAGAGGGAGAGGAAGAGAAAGAGGCCTTCATCCCGGGCCAGGTGGTCAAATGTGGGCAGATGATTACCTGCAACCGAGAAATGATACGCGTCTTCAACACGATCAAGAAAATAGCCGATACGCCGGCCCACGTCCTTATCTTGGGCGAAAGCGGTACGGGAAAGGAGCTTGTAGCCCGTGCCATTCACGAGCTAAGTGGCAGAAAAAATAAACCTTTTGTACCCATAAATTGCGGAGGGATACCGGAAACCCTGCTCGAATCGGAACTTTTTGGTCACGTGAAGGGGGCTTTTACGGGGGCCTATTCCGACAAGGCCGGACTTTTGGAAATGGCGGCTGGTGGCACGGTCTTTCTGGATGAGATTTCTGAACTCACGCCCGCCTTACAGGTAAAGTTGCTGAGGGTAGTGGAAGAGAAGACCTTCCGGCGCGTGGGAGGAGGGGAGAACATTCAGGTCAACATTAGGATAATTTCGGCCACCAATCGCAATCTTCTTGAAAGGGTGAAGGCCGGCAAGTTCAGAGAGGACCTCTACTATCGTTTGAATGTAATTCCCATAGAGCTCCCCCCCTTGAGGAATCGGAAGGAAGACATCCCCGTTTTAGTTCAACATTTCATCGAAAAATACTCTCGTGCCTTCTCCAAGGAGGTAAAGAATATTTCTTCCTATGCGCTGGAATTGCTCTCCCGATACTCCTTTCCCGGCAATGTGCGTGAATTGGAGCATATTATCGAACGCTCCGTAGCCTTGGAAACATCAAACATCATCCTGCCGGATAATCTCATCTTGGATCTAACCAAAAGCGAATCACCCCTTTCGTCCATCAATGAAATTGGTGATGCCGGGATCGATTTAAATGAAGTGCTCGCCGAATTTGAAAAAAGCTTGATAGAAAAAGCCTTGAGGAAGGTAAACGGCTCCCGCACAAAGGCGGCAGAACTCCTACACATTACCGTAGACTCGCTTAAGTACAGGATGGAGAAGCTGAACATCTCATAAATCAAAATTCCCTTGACACGGGGAAAGCCATGTAATATTTAGCGCCTCATGGAGAGGAAGAGAATCGTGAATTTTGAGGCATCTCTCGTTTATCCCGTTTACCGATTTTTTAGCTTTTGCGGCTTTTTCGGTTTGGTCTGCTGGCGGCAGCCGTGACGTAAAAAAACGACGAGAAGCCGCGGGCAGACCTAACGATCGCCCGCGGTTTTTTTATGAGCCGTGGGATTATCCCCGGCTTTTTTTTAAACTAAAGAGGAGGTTAAGGGAGATGACAAAGGGGAAAGTAAAGAGTTTGTGGCTTCTAATAATGGTTTTAGTGTTGATTTCGTTTACGTGGGCCGAAGCGAAAACCATCAAGGTCGGGGCCGCCATCAACATGACGGGGCCGGCTTCCACCTGGGGACAGTTCCATGCCAAGGGGATGGGTGACTACTTCCGATACGTAAACGAAGAAAAAGGTGGCGTGGGGGGAAGCAAGATCGAGCTAATCCTGGTGGATACCCAGTACAAAGTGCCGGAAGCCCAGGCGGCCGTCAAGAGGTTTGCCGTGCAAGATCAGGTCGATATGATTGCCACTTGGGGCACGGGAGAAGGACTGGCCGCCAAACCCATGGTGCAGCAGTATAAAATTCCTACCATCAACTTTTCTACCGGCTGGGAACTCCTCAACCCCCCTGTGGATTACATGTATCTCCCCTTCGGCAGCTATCGCATGGATTGTTACGCCATTTTAGCGTATATCAAAGCCATTCATCAGGAGAAAGACAGGCCTAAAGTGGGTCTCCTCACGTACAACAACGCCTACGGGCGCTCCATACACCAGCCCAGCAAAGAGTATGCGGAAAAGAACGGGATAGATATCGTGGCCGTGGAAGAATTTCCTCCCAAGACGGTAGACCTGACGACGGAGCTTCTGAGGCTTCAGAAAAGCGGCGCCCAATACATATTCATGCAGATGCTTCCCGCTGCGATTATCACTACGTTGAAGAGTGCCGATCGCATCAATTATCAGCCCATGTTCTTAGGCACGTGGACGTCGACGGATCCCGACTTCTTTAAGCAGGGTCAGGGGCTAATCAAAGATCGCCTCATCATCCAGTTCCCCGGCTGCGTTCCCGCCGACAAGACGGCGGGCATCAAGTTGATGCAAAAACTCATGAACCAGTACAAGACGGTAAAGACCTTCGATGCGTCTTATTGGGAAGGAGTCGTAGTCGCCGCCATCATGGAACGGGCCTTTCAACGAGCTTACACCCAGAGCAAGGAAGTAAACAGAGAAAAGATAACGAAGGCCATGGAATCGTTCCGAAAGGAGGATTTCGGCGGCCTGGTACCACCTGTGACATATACCAAAGCGAACCATGAAGCGTCGTTTACCGCCCGCATCGTCAAAGTAAAAGAAGACGGTTCCTTTATTCCTCTCACCCACTTTTTCAACCCTTCGACGGAGAAGATAAAGTTCATTAGGTAAAGACGTGAAATCGAAGCGCGGCGAGCCGAAGGCCTTTGTAAACAGAACCCCCGACGAGAGGAAGGCAGACCTATCTGCAAAAGACATCCATTTGCACTTCGGTGGGGTTAAGGCGTTAAATGGGGTGGATCTGGAAGTCAGGACGGGAGAAATCTTCGCCGTTATCGGTCCCAACGGGGCAGGGAAAACAAGCCTGATGAACTGTATCACCGGTTTCTATCGCCCCGATCGGGGGAAGATCATCTTTAACGGAAAGGATATTACCCATCTCAAAACCCATGAACTCGTCCGCCTGGGCATAGGTCGCACCTTCCAGAATATCGAGTTGTTTCCGGGGATGACGGTTCTTGCCAATCTCATGCTCGCCCGCCATATTCACACGCATTACGGGTTCGGCCGTGCCCTTTTCTTCAGCGCTTCCGTAAGGAAGGAGGAAGTCGGTCACCGTGAAATCATAGAGGAAATCATCGACTTTTTGGAACTCCAGCCCATCAGGAAAAAGCCGGTGGGCTCTCTTCCTTACGGGCTCATGAAAAGGGTGGAGTTGGGGCGAGCCCTGGCCCTGGAGCCCAAGCTCCTCGTCCTGGACGAACCTTTTGCCGGCATGACCTTCGAGGAAAAGGAAGACATGGTGAGGTTTATTCGGGAAATGAACGAGGCGTGGGGGCAAACGATGATCCTCGTGGAACACGACATGGCCGTGGTTATGAGCCTTTCCCATCGCATCGTAGTCCTTAATTTCGGTGAAAAACTGGCCGAGGGCCTGCCGGAAGACATTAAAAACAACGAAGAGGTAATTCATGCCTACCTCGGCTGACCGCGTCCACACCGTACCGCAGATGCTGAAACTCCAGGCCGAAATCCTGGGAGATCAATTCATTGCCATTCGGGAAAAGGCCTTCGGTAAATGGGAAACTTATACCTGGCAGGATTACCTAAGGCACGTAAGGGAAACGGCCCTGGGATTGTGCACCCTTGGCGTCAAGCGAAAGGAACCCATCGTTATCATTATGGATAACCACGCGGAATGGCTCTTTGCCGAAATGGCTGCCATGGTTCTGGGTAGCGGGACGCTCAACCTCTTTACCTCCTCCATCCCGGACGAACTTGCCTTCTCGATCAACCGCCTAAATGCCCCCGTCATCTTTGCCCAGGATCAGGAACAGGTGGACAAGCTCTTGGAGATTAAGGATAAACTACCGGGCATAAAGAAGGTCATTTATGTAGACGCAACCGGCATGCGTTCCTATCGGGAAGATAATTGGCTTATGAGTTTCGGCGAACTGGAAGCCAGGGGTAGGGAACTGGAAAGATCGGAGCCGGAAAGATTCGCCTCGGAGCTTGCCCGAGGAAAGACGCAGGATGTGGCCGTTTACATTCAAACGTCAGGTACGACGGGCATATCAAAATTGGCCATGCTCACCCACCGGGGTCTCCTCACCATGGGCCGGATTTGGCAAGACTACCTCTCCATCAAGCCCGGGGAAAACTGGTTTTCCATGTCGCCACCGGCCTGGATCGTGGATCAGATGTGGGGGTTCGGTGTAGCTCCCGTTACCGGCATGACCATGAACTTCCCGGAAATGAACTCGACCATCATGGAAGATTTTCGCGAGATCGGCCCCCAGATCATCATCACCTCATCGCGCTTTTGGGAAGACCTCGCCTCTCGTATTCGGGTAAAAATCGCCGATGCTGCC
Source organism: Syntrophales bacterium (assembly GCA_035358955.1). GTDB lineage: Bacteria > Desulfobacterota > Syntrophia > Syntrophales > UBA8958 > JAOAFE01. Next base: position 71,380 of record DAORXN010000002.1, read on the forward strand.
TGGATAAACAGAAAGGTCTTTCACTGGGCGGAAGGGGTGGGCCGGAGGTTTGTGGAATACAAATTTCGGAAAGCTCTCCCCCCCTGGCAGCTCCGATTTTTCTACCGCCTGGCCTCTCTGCTTATTTACCGACCCCTCCTGGATAGGATGGGTTGCCTTCATATGCGCTGTGCCTTGACGGGTGGACACCCCATCAGTCCCGATGTGATCAAGTTCTTTCAGGCCGTGGGCCTGAACCTCAAACAGTGTTACGGTTTGACGGAAGCCGGGGGTATCTTTCAGGTTCAACCAGACGATGAAATAAAAGTAGAAACGGTGGGAAAGACGTTGCCCGGTTTTCAAGTCCGCTTATCCGAAGAACAGGAGGTGCTGGTTAAAAGCGATACCTTGATTGCCGGTTATCATAACGACTATCGCGCAACCGAAGCAGCCTTCCAGGATGGATGGTTAAAGACGGGGGATGCCGGTTATCTGGATGATGACGGCCATCTCATCATCATCGGACGCAAGGAGGACATTATAAGAGACAAGATGGGCCACGCCTTTTCTCCCGATTTTGTGGAAACGAGGATCAAGTTCAGCCCTTACATAAAAGAGGCGGTCGTTTTCGGCGAAGGCAGGCCTTACATTACCGCCCTCATCAATATCGACATGGAAAACGTGGGTAACTGGGCGGAAGAAAGGCTCATTCCCTACACCACCTATCTCGACTTGTCTCAGCAACCCGCCGTAGCGAAACTTATCAAGGAAGAGGTGAGACAGGTAAATAACCAGATACCCGACGTGATGAAAATCAGGAAATTCATTCTCCTCTACAAGTTGCTGGATGCCGACGACGAAGAACTCACGAGGACGGGCAAGGTAAGGAGAAGATTCGTCTACGGTGTGTACCTCGATTTGATCGAGGCCATGTATCAGGACAAGAAAGAATTAGAAGTGAAGGGCAAGATTCGGTACCGGGACGGCCGGGTAGGGGAAATTACCACCCGGGTACGGATCATCAACGTTTACGAGGAGGAATAGATGGAATTCTTCTCACAACTCATGATTAACGGCTTGAGTTTGGGCTTTCTTTACGGCATTTCGGCCATGGGGTTCGTCATGATTTACAAATCTTCCAGTGTTTTGAACTTTGCCCATGGAGAACTCCTCGCTTTGGGTGCCTATATATTTCTTGCCCTCATGGTGTGGCTCGGCATCCCCGCTATCCCTGCCTTTATCATCACCCTACTTTTGTGTTTTTCCTTCGGGTTTCTGGTGGAAAGGGTATTTTTGCGCCCCTTGATCGGGGAGCCCCTAATTTTTGTCATCATGCTTACCATTGGCCTGGCCTCCATGATGAAGGGGGCCATCCTTCTCATCTGGGGCGGCAACCTCTACACTTATCCCGACTTCATCCCCCGCCACCTAACACTCAATCTGGCGGGGATGAATGTCCAGCCCGTCTACAACATGTCTTTTCTTTTGGGGATTGGCTTTCTCATCCTCTTCGGGATTTTCTTCAAGTATTCCTCCCAAGGCATTTTTATGCGCTCGGTGGCGGATAATCAACGGGCGGCCCTCTCTTTAGGCGTAAACGTAAGGAGGATCTTTGCCCTTTCATGGGCCATCGCGGCTTTGGTTGCCGGCATGAGCGGCATCGTCTTGGGCGTCATAAATGGCATCAACGTTCATGAGTTGAGTGCCATCGGCTTAAAGGTATTCCCCGTCGTCATCTTAGGTGGCTTGGACAGTATCGCCGGGGCTATTGTGGGAGGTATCATCATCGGCGTTTTGGAGTCCTTTACCGGTGGTTACCTTTCCCCTTCCCTGAGAGACGTGGTTCCCTATATCATTCTCGTCGGGATCTTAATGATCAAACCCTACGGCCTCTTCGGCCAGGTAGAGATTGAAAGGGTCTAATGATGAGGAAGCTCAAATTCCGCTCCTGTGGTAACTTCCACGAATCTTACTTCGAAGAACTTACCGTTTTTGAAACCGATTTCGGTCGCTTCTGGGTGGCAGTGGGCCTTATTCTATTATTCTTGGTCGTGCCTTTTGTGGCCTCCTCTTACACCCTTTATATCCTCACGAACATGGCCATTTACGCCATCGCCGTCATCGGCCTCAACATCCTGATCGGCTATACCGGACAGATTTCCCTGGGACATGGGGCCTTCTTTGGCGTGGGGGCTTACACAGCCGCCATCATGGCGACCCGATTTCAGGTGCCCTTTCTTTGCGCCGTCGTCATGGGTGGTATCGTTACCTCAGGTGTAGGCCTCATCTTCGGCTTACCTTCCAGCCGCTTAAAGGGGCTATATCTGGCCATTGCCACCCTGGCCGGGCAGTTCATCATTGAGTACGTCCTCATTCACTGGGAAGAGGTTACGATGGGAACGATGGGCATCAACCTGCCTCGGGCCTCCATTTTCGGCTTCGATGTAAGTGACGACAAGAAGTTCTATTTTGTGGCTTTTGTTTTTTTGCTCCTCTTCCTCTGGATGGCGGTCAACATCATGCGCACTCGATACGGCCGGGCCTTTGTTGCCATCAGAGACAACGACCGGGCGGCGGAAGGGATGGGTATCCCCGTCTTTCCTTACAAACTCCTTTCTTTCGCCTTAAGCTCCTTTTATGCCGGGGTGGCCGGGGCCCTCTGGGCCTATTTCACCATGACCATCACGACGGAACCATTTAATTTAGGTCTTTCCGTAGAATTTATCGCCATGGTGATCATAGGCGGGATGGGTAACATGTCGGGCGCCATTTTCGGCACCGTGTTCATTTCCCTTTTGAACGAGGGGTTGAGGTTCATGGCGGACATCTTAATCAACGCCCGCATCTTCGAACAGGTGTCCTTGACCATGGCCCCCTTAAAAGAATTCGTGTTCGGCCTGGCCATCGTGTTATTCATTCTCATCGAACCCCGAGGCCTCGCCGAGGTATGGAGAATCGTAAGATCAAATTTTCGCCTCTGGCCATTCTCCTATTGAAGGTAAGGGCATATGCTGCTTCTCATTAACAACATCTCGGTCGTCTATTCCGACGTCATTCAAGTGCTCAAGGGGGTCTCTCTTTCCATCGAGGAGAACACCATCGTTTCCCTCCTGGGCAGTAATGGGGCAGGTAAGACCACCACCCTCAAGGCCATCTCCGGCCTGTTGAAACCGGAAAACGGCAAGGTCACCGATGGGGAAATCATATTCCAGGACCAAAAGATCCACAACCGGGCCCCGGAGGAAATTACCCGCTTGGGGATTATCCAGGTCCTCGAGGGGAGGCAACCCTTCAAATACTTGACCATCGAAGAGAATCTCCGCGTCGGTACGGCTACCAGACAGGGAAAACCTTACAAAGAAGATATTGAACTCGTTTATCACTACTTCCCCGCCCTGAAGGCGCGGAGAAAAATGAAAGCCGGCTACTGTAGCGGTGGTGAATTACAGATGCTGGTCATCGGGCGGGCGCTCATGGCCCATCCTAAGTTGCTCCTTTTGGATGAACCTTCCCTGGGGCTGGCCCCCCTGGTGGTGAGGGAAATTTTCGAAATCATCAAACGCATCAATGAAGAGCAGAAAACGACCATTATCCTGGTAGAGCAAAACGCCAACATGGCCCTTCAGATCGCCCATTACGGCTATGTGATGGAAAACGGAAGGATTGTCTTGGAAGGATCCGCTCAAGAACTCAAGGAAAACCCCGATGTAAAGGAGTTCTACCTGGGATTGGCCCCCGGAGGAGAGGGGCATTCATATAAAGAGGTTAAAGCCTACCGTCGACGAAAAAGGTGGCTCTGACCTGCTTTAAGCCTCCCTCAGGGAAATATCACGAAGCATGAGTTGCACTTCCGAAAAGCCGTTCCACTCGTTAAGCTGAGGGGTAAAAGCAATATCAGACCGGCCTTCTCCCAGGAGGCCGCAAAGCTCTCCCTGATTGAACCAAATGGAGTTACAGGTCGTCGCGTGGTCATCTTTTACCTTGAGGCGCAAGTGATTGTTCCCCACCACCGTGACATCTGTGATATTTACCCCCTTCGCCCATAAAATGGGCTCCGGGTTCCCCTGACCGAACGGCGCAAGGAGGTTGAGCTGCTCGATGAGGTCATAATCCAGCTCTCTTAGGTGACAGTGGGCATCGATGTAAGTCTGGGGCTTCATATTTATAGATAAAGCGCTTTCTTCGATGACCTCATCCAGGAGGCGAGAAAAGGCCGCCACATCCTCTTCCCGGATGGAAATACCCGCCGCATACTGGTGGCCGCCGAAAGAAATGAGCAGAGAAGCGCAACGTTTCAGGCCTTCGTAGATATTGAAATCCATAACACTTCGACCAGAGCCCTTGCCGATACCGTCTTTTAGACTAATGAGAATGGCGGGGCGACCGAACCGGTCTACCAACCTCGAAGCCACAATCCCAATAATGCCCGGATGCCAGTTGGGAGATGCCAGAACGAGGCTTTTCTTCAAGGAAAAGTCTTCCATGCAGTTTACCTCGGCCATTATTTCCTCCAAGATCTCCCTTTCCATGGCCTGCCGCTGGCGGTTATAAACTTCTAACTTCCTTGCGAGTTCCAGGGCGGTCGTGTAATCTTCACACAGCAGAAGTTCCACGGCATCGCGGGCCGATCCGACGCGACCGGCGGCATTAATCCGAGGAATAAGCCCATAGGAAGCACGATTCGCATCAATCGCCTGGTCACCGAGGCCGGCTATTTCTTTCAAAGCCTTGATGCCCGTTCTGTGCCCCTCCGTTAGGAGATTCAATCCCACTTTCGCCATGATGCGATTTTCGTCTGTCAGGGGGCAGATATCGCCGATCGTGCCCAAGGCTACCAGATCGAGGTATTCCTTCAGATTCGGATATTTTTTGTGAGTCCAAAAGCCTAAAGAGCGCAACTTTCCCCTCAGAGCAATGAGGAAGTTGAAGGCAATACCTACGGCCGCCAACTGCTTAAAAGGAAAACGACAGGAACTTTGCTTAGGATTTATGATGGCGACGGCCGGGGGAAGGGTAGGGGGCACCTCGTGGTGATCCAATATGATGGTGTCGACACCTATGTTCCGGGCGTGGGAAACGGCTTCGAAATCGGAAATGCCGCAATCAACGGTGATAATGAGGCTTCCGCCCTCGGCCTGAAAACGATCGATTACGCTCCTACTTAGTCCATATCCTTCCTCGATGCGATCGGGTATATAATACTCGACCTGGGGGGTCAGCTCGCGGAGAAATTTCAGTATGATGGCCACCCCCGTTATGCCATCGGCATCGTAATCGCCGTAAATCAATATCTTTTCCTTATTGTATAAAGCCCTAAGCACCCGTTCGACGCCCACCTTCATGCCGGCCATGGTAAGGGGTGGATGAAGGTCATGAAGACTCGGGTGGAGGAATTTTTGGGCCAAATCGGGCTCCGAAATTCCCCTTCTCACCAATACACTCGAAAGAACAGCCCGTATTCTCAGCTCTTCCTTGAGAGCTTCTTCCTGCGCCGGTTTTTCATCCCTGAACTTCCATTTTGTGAGGGGTAAAGACAAAACTTTCGTCACGGCATCACGGGTTCTTTCAAAAGAAGCCTTTCTTTTTTCCTTATTACGGGTATAATAAATGGCGCGATGAAGTCAAGATTAAAACTGCCACGGGCGGAACTGGCCCGTTTTCAATTCATCCTGGAAAGTTATGAAGGGATCTTTTACGTCTCGACCGAAGATGCCCGGGCCGCCATCGTCTCGGTTTTCGTACCCCCCGGTCTACGGGAAGAGGGGAAAGAAGTGTTAACGGCCTTGAGGGAAGAAATTCCATACGAAGACTTAAACTTTCAGGGCGCCGAAGGTTGAATGATTTATGCTCATGCTTACCCACTCCTGGCTCCTCGCTCATTACCTGGGGAAAGAGAAATTTAACAGGAAATTACAGGATTTATACGTTTACAACATCTGCCCCGATTTTCTTCCTGCCGGCCCCGTCTTTAGCCCTCGACTGACTCACGGCGCACCCAGGTTCCGTCCCATCCCACCGGAGTTTCAAGGGGCAAATTTTATCGTCTTTCATCTCATGGTGGATGACATTTCTCACTACGGGCTCATTAAGGCCCGACCCGATGAAGAATTCAATCCCGACGCGGAAGGGTATTCGTACCTCAAGGGAATTCCCCTAAGAGGGCCCCTCATGGATTTTCATCAGACTTACGGGAACCCCATAGACCTCGCCCAGGCGGCCTATCAATCACACATGGTGATCGAGATGACCTTTGACCTCGCCCTCTACTGGGGGGCACCGGAAGAAAGTAGGGCGATCCTCGAATACATGTGCGAGGCCTTTCGGTATGTGTGGGAAGAAAAGAGAGACGAATTTGCGCAAACTGTTGGCTGGTTCTACGATGTGGCTCCGAACGCGGTAATAGAAGCCCTCGTAAGGTGCCATTCCTTTTACGACCACGTAAATATGGCGAAGTTCATGACCCTTGAGGGGCGGGTAAACACGTTCTTTAGCAAGTTCGCGCCCCTCATGAACTCTACGGGTTCCCGAGAAAGACTTACCTCTATCATGGAGGAAGGCATTACCCTGGTGAGGAATTTTCCCGAATTTTTGGCCCCCACCTTAGGTGCCATCAGGAGGACGGGCTTTTCACCATTCGCAGGATAATTACTTTACGGCTTTTTTCACCGCTCCGGACCGTAAGCAACGGGTACAGATCTTAACCCTCTTCGTAGCCCCGGAAAGTTCATCTACACACCGTATCTTATGCAGATTGGGATACCAGACCCGTTTGGTTTTATTATTGGCATGGCTCACGTTGTGACCCAGCGCTGGCTTCTTGCCACATATTTCACATGTTCTCGCCATAAGTTACCTCCTAACACCACAGGGAAAATGGAGCTTTGGCATCTATTATATTTTCGAGATAATTTCAACGTTTTTTTTGCTTAGGGATTTGAGGTATCGATAAGAAACCCTCCCATCCCTTTCTCCGTCGCGCCAGCAAGGTAGAAGGGTGTTGTTTTGAAACAGGGGCTCCTCTTGGAGAGGAAAGGGAGAGACTTCCTTCGCCTTCGACCAAAGGTCGGTCCCGGGGATGGGTGAATATTCGGCGAGTATCGGTCTTGCACCCCAGGCTTTCACGTATTCGATGGTGGCGGCAACCTCTTCCGGCTCCTGTTCGGGCAGGCCGCAGAGGATATAAACGCCGATGTTTCTTCCTTCATAACCTGCCTCTTTGAGGTAGCAAACGGCGGCCTCGAACTCCTCGTTAAAGACCTTACCTCCCCAATTTACCTGATTCTTCCTATCATTCGTCTCCAGACCCAAACACAAGGTTGTCACCTGCGCCCGATACATGAGCCTCGCCGTAAGGGACGTAATCTCCCTGATATGAAGGCCATTGGGGCAGTGAAGCCAGATATCCAGCCTTCGGCGTATAATCTCCCGCAAGAAGGGCACGGCGAAATCCTCTGCCCGCATGAGAAAGGCATCGTCGTAAATGGCAAAATTCCTCACCCCTTTGCTTTGTAACCACCACTCGATTTCATCCACTACCTTTTCCGGCGCTCTCCTTACGAAAGAAGGGCTGAGCAAATGGGAAGCACAGTAGGGACATCGGAAGGGACACCCCCGCGAGGTGAGGATGGGCAACTCATCCGGTTCGAGGAGGAGATCATAGGCGGGGTAGGGCAGGGTATCAGGTGAGTGCAGGTCGGGCTCATAGAGGAGGGGGAGCCCCAGGATGTCCTCAACGAGAAAAGAAACCTGCCTTTCTCCCGGACCGGCAAGCACATAATCGGCCCCGGACTTGCGGGCGTGATCGGGGCACAAGGTGACGTAGATACCTCCGATCGCCACCGGGGTAGCAGGGAAAAGATCATGGGAAATCCTTACAATTTCCCACAAGCCCGGATACCAATATGTCATCGTCGTACCGGCGAGAATGAGGTCGAAGGCGGGAAAGGTAGACAGTTTTTGCCTGATTTTTTCCGGTGTAACACCGTAGCGGTGATAGGGCCTTTCGGCCAAGGAAAGAAAAGGAGGGGGAGAAACGGTTTCCTTGATGAAGTGGCCGTGTCCTCCCGGTCTTCTTTTCGGCCTTGAAAAGGTATCGCCCCAAAAAGCCGGGTCTAAACAATCGAGAAACGTAACCTCGAGCCCGTTTTCACGCAGAAAAGCAGCCAGGTAAAGAAGCCCCAAGGGCTTAAGCCAATAATCGTAAGCGGCAAAGTCGTATATCCAGGGATTTATTACGAGGACCCTTTTTTTCATGGCCCTTTATTATCAGAATCTCCTTTGCCCTACAACTTGGTGCAAGCCGCCATCACCAAGAAAATGCTTGCCACCAAAGTTTTAGAAAAGGTATCTATGATGCATGAAGGCTTTATTGCAGCGTGTTTTAAAAGCAGAGGTTACGGTAGACGGAAACGTTATTTCTTCCACGGGTTTAGGGCTCATCGTGTTCTTGGGGGTGGAAAGGGGCGATGAAGAGAAGGATGCCGACTATCTCCTCGATAAGATTATAAACTTAAGGATTTTCGAAGATGAGCAGGGCAAAATGAATCTCTCCCTCCTTGATATAAAAGGCGATCTCATGGTAATTTCCCAATTTACCCTGACGGCAGATTGCAGGAAAGGCAGGCGGCCATCATTTACCGATGCAGAAGAGCCCGTAAGGGCTGAGGCAATTTATAGCTACTTCACGAAAAAAGCGAGGATGAAAATAAGCAAGGTAGAAACCGGAAAGTTCGGAGCCCTTATGATGATTGACGTTACCCATCATGGACCGGTAACGATTATGCTGGATAGTAGAAAGTAACGCCCATGGCAGATATCAGGATAGACAAAGAGGGGAAATGGTTTTATCGGGGGGCCGAAATGATCCGCCGGGATATCATCCGGTACTTTTACGAACACTTGAAAATGGACGAAAACGGACAATACAGAATCGAGATACCCGGTGATTCCTGTAACATAGAAGTGGAAGATACGGCCTTTGTAGTCAAATCCGTGGACGTACGGGATGGGGAGATAGTTTTATCCCTTTCCGATGACTCGGAAGAAAAATTGGACCCGGCTAGCCTTTTTATAGGAAAGGACAACGTCCTTTATTGTCGGGTAAAAAGGGGCACCTTTCCGGCACGTTTCAATCGCGCCAGTTATTATCAGTTGGCCGCTTACCTTGCCCATGACGAAAAGGCCGGATATTACCTTACCTTAGGGGAGAAGCGGTTTTACCTAAGTTTTCATAAATCTTAATGGGAGGAAATTTTTCATCATGTGGGAAGAATCCATAAAAGAGGCATACACGTTCGACGACCTCCTGCTGGTCCCGGCAGAATCGGCCGTTTTGCCCCGGGATGTGGACGTATCGACGAGGCTTTCGCGAAACATTTCTTTGAAGATACCCCTCGTTAGTGCCGCCATGGATACGGTGACGGAGTCGAGAACGGCGATCTGTATGGCGCAGGAAGGTGGGATAGGCATTATACATCGCAACATGAGCATCGAGCGTCAGGCTATCGAGGTGGACAAAGTAAAAAAGTCGGAAAGCGGCATGATCGTCGATCCCATCACCATCGAACCGGAGCAGAGGGTGCACGAAGCCTTAAGACTTATGACGGAATACCATATTTCTGGAGTCCCCGTGGTCAAGGGGAAAAAGCTCGTTGGCATCCTCACCAACCGCGACCTGAGATTTGAGACAAATCTGGATCAACCGGTGGCCAACGTGATGACCAAGGAAAACCTCGTAACCGTAAAGGACAATATCACCCTGGAGGAGTCCAAGGCCCTCCTACATAAGCACCGCATCGAAAAATTGCTCGTCGTGGACGAGGATTTCAATCTCAAAGGCCTGATCACCATCAAAGACATCGAAAAAATAAAAAAATACCCCAATGCGTGCAAAGACTCCTTGGGACGCCTCCGCGTGGGGGCCGCCGTGGGTATCATCGATCGGGAGGAACGTGTGCAGGCCCTGCTCGATGCGGGGTGCGATGTCATCGTCATCGACACCTCTCACGGCCATTCCAAGAGCGTGCTCGACGCCATTCGGGATACGAAGAAGAATTTTCCCCAGTGCGAGTTAATCGCCGGCAACATAGCGACCGCGGAAGGCGCCCAGGCGCTGATCGAGGCCGGTGTCGATGCGGTGAAGGTGGGAGTAGGGCCCGGTTCCATTTGTACCACCCGCATCGTCGCGGGGGTGGGGGTGCCTCAGCTTACGGCCATTCGCGAAGCGTACACGGTTTGCAAAAGATACGGCATCCCCGTCATCGCCGATGGGGGGATCAAGTACTCCGGCGATATTACCAAGGCCCTGGCCGCCGGTGCAGATTCCGTCATGATCGGCGGTTTGTTTGCCGGCACGGAAGAAAGCCCCGGCGAGACGGTGCTCTTTCAAGGTCGTAGCTACAAGGTATACCGTGGCATGGGATCTCTGGAAGCGATGAAGATGGGCAGTCGCGACCGGTATTTCCAAGACGAATTCGAGGGAAACCTGAAGCTGGTACCAGAGGGTATCGAGGGGCGCGTGCCTTTTAGAGGTTCTCTTTCCGCCAGCATACATCAGCTGGTGGGCGGCTTAAAGGCGGGGATGGGATACATCGGATGTCGAAACATCCCCGAGATGCACGAAAAGGCGAGATTTGTGAAGATAACCCAGGCAGGTCTGAGAGAAAGCCACGTCCACGATGTCATTATTACGAAAGAGGCACCCAATTACTGGTTAGATTGATGGTATGAAACACGCCGATTTCGTTCATCTGCACGTCCATAGCCAATACAGCTTGCTGGACGGCATGATAAGGTTCCCCGAGCTCTTTGAACGGGCAAAGCAGTACGCCATGCCGGCCGTGGCTTTAAGCGATCACGGGAACATGTTCGGTGTAATTGAGTTTTACCAGCAGGCCTTCAAACATGGGATTAAGCCCATCATCGGCTGTGAACTATACGTTGCCCCGGGAAGACTGGACGAAAAGAATGCCGGGGCTGGCATCGGGGAGTCTGCGCGCCACCTCTTGGTGCTGGTCAAGAATCTCCAGGGTTACAAAAACCTAATGAAGCTCACGACCGCCGCCTACTTGAAAGGGTTTTACTATCGACCGCGGGTAGATAAGGCCCTTTTGCGGGAATATCACGAGGGTCTCATCGCCATGAGTGCCTGCCTGCATGGAGAAATACCCTCGCTTATCTTAAGCGGAGACATGGAGGGCGCCCTCCGGACGGCGGAAGAATATAGGGACATCTTCGGTCGAGATAACTTCTACCTCGAAATCATGGAAAACGGCCTGCCGGAGCAAAAGGTAGCCAACGATGGCCTCAAATACATAAGTGAGAAATTAGGCCTTCCCCTCGTTGCCACCAACGATTGTCACTACTTGCGGCGGGAAGACGCCGAAGCCCACGATGTGCTCCTCTGCATCCAGACGGGAAAAACCGTGGAAGACAAGGAAAGGCTACGCTTTCGCACCGACCAGTTTTACTTCCGATCCCCGGAAGAGATGAAGGAGCTCTTTCGGGACACCCCCGAAGCAATCACCCGCACGGTGGAAATCGCGGAACGGTGCAACCTCATCCTCGAATTCGGCCAGATTTACCTCCCCAACTATCCCGTGGAAAGTGGAAAAACGGTGGACGAAGAGCTGGAATCCCTGGCCTGGTCGGGCTTGAGCAATCGCCTATCTCAAATGCCTCCGCTTAATGAGATGGCCAAAAGGAAATACAAAGAGAGACTCAAAGAAGAACTTGCCATCATAAAATCGATGGGTTTTTCCGGCTACTTTCTCATCGTCGCCGATTTTATAAACTACGCCAAGAGAAGAAATATCCCCGTAGGTCCCGGCCGGGGCTCGGCGGCCGGCAGCCTCGTCGCCTACGCCATCGGTATCACGAACATAGATCCCATAAGATACGGGCTGTTCTTCGAGCGCTTCCTCAATCCGGATCGAAAAAGTATGCCTGATATCGATACGGACTTCTGCCCCGAAGGGCGAGATGAAATCATTCGTTATGTGACGGAGAAATATGGAGAAAATAACGTTGCCCAGATCATAACTTTCGGGAAGATGCAGGCCAAGGCCGTCATCCGAGATGTGGGCCGGGCCCTCAATATCCCCTACGCCGAGGTGGACGCCATTGCCAAACTCGTCCCCGGGGTCCTCAACATCACCCTCGATGAAGCCCTCCAAATGGAGCCCCGCCTGCGCCAAGAAGCGGCAAACAACGAAAAGATAAACCGACTTATCTCTTTATCCCGCGCCCTCGAGGGGCTGGCCCGTCACTCTTCCACTCATGCGGCCGGCGTGGTGATTTCCGACCTTCCCCTCGTGGAAAGGGTACCTTTGTGCCGCAGCCCCCGAAATGAAATCGTCACCCAGTACTCGATGAACGACCTGGCCGCCATCGGCCTCACGAAGTTCGATTTTCTGGGCCTCAAAACCTTAACGATGATAAAAAACGTAAAAAAGATGGTAGAGCAGGGCCGGGGCATCTCTATCGACCTGGACCGCATTCCCCTCGACGATGGACCCACTTACGAGCTTTTGCAAAAGGGGGATACCGACGGGATCTTCCAGTTAGAAAGCGCCGGGATGAGGGACATCCTCATCAACATGAAACCGGACTGCATCGAGGACCTCATCGCCCTCATCGCCCTTTACCGCCCCGGCCCGATGGAAATGGTCCCCGACTTCATCTCAAGGAAGCTCGGTAAAACAAAAATAACTTATATAGTTCCGCAGTTAGAGCCGATTCTTAAAGAAACTTATGGCATCATCCTCTATCAAGAACAGGTCATGCAGATTGCCAACCTCATCGGGAACTATACCATGGCGGAGGCGGACAATCTGAGAAAATCCATCAGTAAAAAGATTGCCGAGGTCATGGACAAGGAAAGACCCAAATTCCTGGCGGGGGCGAAGGCAAACAAGATCAGCGCCGATAAGGCAGAAAAAATATGGGAGTACATGGAGAGATTTGCCAAGTACGGTTTCAATAAATCCCACAGTACCGCTTACGCCATAATCTCCTATCAGACGGCCTACCTAAAGGCCCATTATCCCCTCGAATTTATGGCGGCCCTCCTCTCCAGCGAAAAAGATAACCGGGACAAGATTATCAAGTACATTACGAGCTGCAAGGAAAAGGGCATCAACGTGTTTCCACCTGACATCAACGAATCCCTCAAGGATTTTACCGTCGCCGGCGGCAGTATCAGATTTGGCTTGGAGGCGGTGAAAAACGTAGGGGCCGGGGCCGTAGAGGCGATCATTCAGGCGAGAAACGAATTGGGTGGGAAATTCAACCATTTGAGTGACTTCTTCCTCAAGGTGGATTTGAAAAAGGTAAACAAACGCGTAATCGAAAGCCTGATCAAATGTGGAGCCTTCGATTCTCTGGGTTACAACCGCAGGCAACTTGCCCTCTGTTACGAACAATTCATGGAACTCGCCCAGAATAACCATAAAAAGGGCCCCCTTGATCAGGTGGGGATGTTCGACCACCTCCCCGCCGCTAAAAAGGACGCCCTTTCTGGCATCGTCGTACCAGACGTAGAAGACTGGGATGCCAAGGAAAAACTTGCCTTCGAGAAGGAGCTCTTAGGTTTCTTCATCACGGGTCACCCCCTTTGGCAGTATCGCCATCAAATCGTGCGCTTTACGACCGCCGATGCCTCCAACCTCTCCGAAAAGAAGGATCGGGAGATGGTGGTTGTAGTAGGTCTGCCGGGAACCATCCGGGAGGTAACGACGAAGAAAAAAGAAGTCATGGCCCACTTAGTCCTGGAAGACCTCTCGGGGACGATTAAGGTCATCCTCTTTCCCGAGGTGTACCGACGGAGCTTCGATGCCATCCACGGAGAGGACCCGATAGTGGTAAAGGGAACGGTAAGCCAGGAAGAGGAATCCACCAAGGTGCTCGCCACGGAGGTGATCACCCTGCGGCAATACCTATCACAAAACGGGTTAGGGAAAGAAGTGCACCTTTACCTCGACTGCGATCGGGCCTCGGAGGAAATCCTCTTACACATCAAAGGCATCGCTCGTAACCACAAGGGGGAAGCCCCGGTCTTTCTTCATCTCGCTTCATCGAGTGGAGAGGCGGTCATCTCTCTGGGGGAAGGCTACCGGCTGAAAATATCTAACCAGTTGAAATTGGAAGTGGAAAAAACCCTGGGCCCTTCCTCTATCTCCTGGAAATGAAAGGACCGAGATACGAAGAGAGACGTTACCGAAAGCTTACCCGCTTAAACGGCCTTACCTACTTTTCCGTCCTGGAGAAGGAATCAGATCTCTACATCGGTGCCCTGGAGGATCTTTCTTCAGAGGCGATGAAGAGCCTCAAACGCCATCGGGGATTCATCGAAAATTACATCCGACAGCACGAGGAATTTCTTCGTTCCTATGTACCCGTTCCTTTCGACCCCCTCGCCCCACCCATCGTGCGAGACATGATCGAGGCTGCCCATCGGGCTGGTGTCGGTCCCATGGCCGCCGTCGCCGGGGCCATCGCGGAGTACGTGGGCCAAGATTTATTGCGTTACTCCAGCGAGATTATTGTGGAAAACGGTGGCGATATTTTTGTCGCTACCCAGCGCCCCTTGAACATTGGGGTTTTTGCCGGGACTTCCCCTTGGAGTGGAAAACTGATCATCCACGTGGAAGAGGGCGAGATGCCCCTCGGAATCTGTACCTCATCGGCCACCGTAGGGCCGTCGGTGAGTTTCGGTACTGCCGACGCGGTCTGTATTCTGTCCCATTCCGCAACCATTGCCGATGCCGTAGCCTCTGCCGTGGGAAACAGGGTAAAAAGAGCAGCTGATATAGAAAAGGCCATTCAATTCGGCCAACGACTTTCTGGGGTAAAAGGCATTCTGATCATCAAGGGTGAACACATCGGGGTCTGGGGCGCCATAAAATTAAAGTTTACATAACATATCTTATGCGCTTTTTTTGCTGGTCCTCAGAGACCTTCTTTGGCCAGCTGACGGATCAATTCTTCTTGCTTCGAGGTGAGCTTTTTAGGGATATGGACGGATATTTTCACGTACTGATCACCTTTTTCTCCCTTCAGGCCCTCGACGCCGCAACCCTTCAGGCGGATCTTCGTATTAGGTTGGGTACCAGCGGGCACCTTCACCCTTTTCACGGAGCCGTCAATTGTGGGCACCTCGATCGTCGTCCCTAAGATCGCCTGCGAAACGGTGATACTCTTCTCAAGATAAATGTCGTTTCCTTCCCGGGCAAAAATGGGGTGCGGCAAAATATTGATATGCAGGTAAAGGTCACCGGCTGGCCCCCCGTGCAATCCCGGATTACCGCGACCGGCCACCCGCAACTTCTTGCCCGCCGTAATACCGGCCGGGATACGAACGTTAATCTCTTCGATCTTTCCGTCCTTGGGAATAGCAATCTTTTTTTCGGCTCCGAATACCGATTCTTCAAGGGATATGGAAAGATTGTAATGCAAGTCCTCCCCACGCTGGGGCATTTCGTACGCATGAGAGGAACCAAAGAGGTCGGCAAAGGGGTCAAAGGTGCCGCGAGTCGTCCGCCGGGTAAAGACCCGCCCCTCACCTCCCAAGTTAAAGCCGAAACTCCGCAGTATTTCGTTCAGATCGAATCCACGAAAGATTTCCTCTTGCGAATACTGCTGACGGAATTGATCGGCAGAGCCAAACATATCGTAACGTTTCCTCTTTTCCTCGTCGCTCAAGACGGCGTAGGCCTCACTTATCTTCTTGAACATCTCTTCCGCCTGGGCCTTATTGTTCGGATTTCGATCCGGATGCCACTTGAAGGCCAGTTTACGGTATGCCTTTTTGATGTCTTCCAGCGAAGCGTTCCTGTCCACTCCGAGAATCTTATAATAGTCTTCCGCCATAAGCCGTACTCCATTCGAGATTTAATCGAAATTTCAAGGATAATGAAATCACAGAAGGGGATTTGTCAAGCGGGAGAAAAACGGTAGCCTAAATAAAAAGCCTTCAAATTTACGTCTTTTAAAGTGCCCGGAAAAAATTCTTCGAGTACCCGCTCCCAAGTTTCCTTTTTTACCGGCAGCATACGGGCCAATACCCCTACCATGACTACATTTTCCGCCCGAAAATTACCCGCCTCCTTCGCCATCGAGCGGGCATCCACCACCTCCACCTGCGCCACCCTTTCCCGCCACAGCTGGGGCACATTTTCCGGATAATCCATGACGCCCAAATTCACCGCCGGCGGATTTACCCGGAAATTATTAAGAATAACTTTAGAAGAATGCTTTAAGTACTCGATATATCTTAGTGACTCCAGGAGTTCAAATGAGGCAAAGACGTCTACCTCTCCCCGGGCCGCGACCGGGGAGAAGACCTTTTCGCCGTAACGAACATGGCTGGTAACGGAACCGCCTCTTTGAGCCATCCCGTGAACTTCACTCTTTTTCACATCCAGGCCTTCGTACATAATGGCCGTGCAGATGATGTCGCTGGCCTTCAGGATGCCCTGTCCTCCCACCCCAGCAAGTAATATACTTTGTGCCCTTTCTCTTGTCGTCATCACTTTTACCCCTGAACGATGGCTTTCGACTTACAGAGTTGCGCACACACGCTGCACCCGGTGCAAGCATCAGGATCGATCACCGCCCTGCCCTTTTGCTTCTTGGCAACCTTTTTATAGGAACCTTCGGGGAGCCCTGAAAAGTCTATCCACGAAAGGGCTGGGCAACCGATATCCAGGCAACGGCGACACCCGATGCACTTTTCTTCCGCCACCCAAAAAGGTTCTTTTCTCTCCCCTTCCCGGCGGTAGAGGACACAGGCCCGCCGCGAGATGACCAGGGATGAACCTGGGCGGTTGAGCTCCTCTTTCAACACCCTTTCCGTTTCCTCTAAGTTATAGGGATCGACAACCCGCACGCTATCGAGGCCGAGGACCTTTCCTAACGCTTCGTAGCTCACCGCCTTGGTGGCTGCCCCCTGGAGGGTAAAGCCCGTCCCGGGGTGGTCCTGCATCCCTGTCATGGCGGTCGTACGGTTATCGCAGATGACGATAACCGCCTCCCCTTTATTGTAAGCGACGTTCATTAAAGGGGGTATCCCGGAATGGAGAAAGGTGGAGTCACCGATGACACCCACAATTTTCCCCCGGCCTTTCTCTTTCAAAGCCTGGCTCATACCGTGGGCCATGCCGATACTGGCCCCCATGCAAATACAGGAATGCAAGCCTTCGAGGGGCTTCATGAAGGCAAGGGTATAGCAACCGATGTCGCCGGTAACAAACACCTTGAGCTTCCCCAAGATGTAAAACAGGCCCCGGTGTGGACATCCCGGGCAAAGGTTGGGCGGGCGAGGCGGCAGGGCTACATCCGGTGGCGCCAAAACGGGAATCTTTTTACCCGTTATGGATTCGTATACTATTCCCGGATCGAATTCACCCGTGTAGGGAAAACGCTCCTTACCCATGACCTCGATACCCAAGGCCTTAACTTGCTCTTCGATGAAGGGATCCAGTTCCTCGATCACGTAAATCCGCTTTACCCGGGAAGCAAAGTCCCGGATCAGTTGAACGGGCAACGGATGGACCATTCCTAACTTGAGATATGAAAAATCGGGAAACTGGGATTTGGCGTAGTTATAACACATGCCTGCGGTGATGATGCCTATTTCCGGATTGGCCATTTCGAGGCGGTTTTCGGGGAAAGTTTCGGCGAATGCCTTCAAGGCCTGCATCCTCTTTTCGACCTCGAGGCGCCTTTGGCGGGCCATGGCGGGTACCATAACGTACTTGGCCGCGTTTAGCTCGATCATCCTGTTATCCACGTAAGGCTCCGGCTCTTTTAGCTCCACGATACCTTTGGAATGGGAAACCCGGGTCGTGGTGCGTAGGATGACGGGGGTATCGAATTCTTTGCTCAACGCAAACGCCAACTTGACGAACCTGCTGGCTTCTTCGCTGTCGGCCGGCTCTAAGAGGGGCACCTTGGCAAATTTGGCGTAGTTTCTATTATCCTGTTCATTCTGGGAGCTGTGCATAGAAGGGTCGTCCGCCGAAACAATGACCAAGGCACCGTTTATGCCCGTATAGCTCACCGTGAAAAGGGGATCGGCCGCCACGTTCAGACCCACGTGCTTCATCGTAACCAGTGCCTTTTCTCCGGCCAAGGCGGCACCGATGCCTACTTCTAAGGCCACCTTTTCATTGGGCGACCATTCGGCATAGACACCCTCGTAACGTGAAAACTCCTCTAAAATTTCCGTACTGGGGGTACCAGGGTAGCCTGCGGCGAACCGGACACCGCATTCATATGCACCCCGGGCAATGGCTTCGTTCCCTGACAAAAGTGCCTTCATGGGGATCCTTTCATTCAAGATGTGATTTTCGGGCGTACCAGTCCTTGAGAACGGGGTCTACCGCTTTTGCTTTGGCCTTTTCATAGTATTCGGCCGCCTTTTTCTTATCCTTCAAGGCCTCGTAAACACGTGCCAGATTTCCATAGTTTATGCTCTCGAACATGGCCCCTGCCTTTAGTCTGGAGGCTTTCTCGTAGGCCTCGAGGGCTAGGCGAAAATCTCCTTTCTCTTCGTAACAGGTACCCAGGGCATTGTAAGCTATGACAAGGAGTTCGTTATCTGCCCTATTTTTCTCCACATACTGCTTGAAAAAAGAGATTGCCTCCTCGATTTTGCCTTCCCTTAGGTAGAGATTGCCCAGCCGTAATAGGGCATATTGGGCGGATCGGGTGTAGGGAAAGCGATTGACTATATCTCGATAACTGGAGACAATTTGACTCAAATCCTTCTTTTCCCTTAAGGCCTGCCGGTGGCTATCCGAAACCTTCTGGTACAAAGCAAAAGCCTTCGTTTCCTGGTCGTATTGGTAATACCACCAGCCGGAAATGGCGAGGATGAGAACCACGAGGAAAACAGCACCGGCCACCACCTTTTTCTTGTGGGCAAGAAAGAATTGAAGCAACGAAGCGAGGAAAATCTGAAATCGGTCCGGCTGTTTTAACTCTTTTTTCTTTAACTTTTCGGCCATAAGTATTTCTCCCCAAAGCGTTTCTAATCAAATGCCCTTTTTATAATCTCGATCATGTCCCAGGGCAGGCGAATGACCTTACCCTGGGCATTGATGCAGGCGTGAATCGTGTAACCTTCCGCCATCTCCCTTTCCTTGCTTTCATCCCAGATCGTGTAATTGAACTTGACGGTGGCTCGGTTTACGTGTCCCACCTCCGTTTCGATGAGGAGTGTTTGATCGTACCGGGCGGCCTGCAAGTATTGACAGTAGACTTCGATGACGGGCAGGTGGAAGCCCTTGGCCCCCCAATCCGCATAGACCAGACCGAGATGGCGTAACAGCTCCGTGCGTCCGATTTCGAACCAGCGAATGTAATTGGTGTGATAAACGATGCCCATGGCATCGGTGTCGGCGTATATTACCCGGACCGGTGTGAGATGCTTCAATCTCCCTTCCTCCAGTTAAACAGTATATCCATCAGCCGATAACCCGGTGAAACGAAATTCCCCGATAGCTTGGCATTTTTCTCGGAGAAATCGAAGCCTGAGGGCACCCTTTCCTCCCCTACAGAAGACCACAAGGCAAAAGGGCTGGGATCAGCCGCATGGGTTCTTAAGCTGATGGGGGTGGGGTGGTCGCTCGCCAACAGGATTCTCACGGGATGGATGACATTCACCTGCGCCAGTAAGTAACCCAAGACCTCCCCATCGATCTTTTCCAGGGCATCGATCTTTCCTTTGATGTTTCCCTCATGCCCCATTTCATCCGGCGCCTCCACATGAATGAACACGAAATCCATCTCTTTTAAGGCGTTTAGAGCATATTCGGCCTTGCCCCGAAAATTCGTATCTATATACCCGGTGATGCCGGGCACCCTGATTATTTCGAGCCCGGCATAGTGGCCGATGCCGTTTAGGAGATCCACGGCAGAAATCATCCCGCCCCTAATGTTGTACCTTTCCGTAATTTTCCCCAACTGGGGCGCCCTACCCTGCCCCCAGAGCCAGATGGCGTTCGCCGGTTTCTTCCCCCTTTCTCTCTTCCTCACATTCAAGGGGTGTGCCTCGAGAAACTGCCGGGCCTGTTCCATCATCTCTACCAAGACGGAAGCGCCCGGCCCTTTGGGCAGGTAAGGAACAGACCCTTGGCCGGTGATATCATGCGGTGGGGTGGTTTCCATGCCATCCTCTCCTCCCCGCCAAACGAAGAGGTGACGATAGCTCACCCCCGGATAAAATTCCCTTCTTTCGTCGCCTAAGGCCCGATTAAGGCCTTCGATCAGTACCCTGGCCTCTTGAGTCTCTATGTGGCCGGCCGTGAAATCGATCATGATTGGATTTTCACCGTCTCCCAAGGTCACGAGGTTACAGCGAAAGGCGACGTCCTCGGGACCTAAACGGACTCCCATGCTCGCTGCTTCCAGGGGGGCTCGCCCCGGATAGGTGCGAGTCGGGTCATAACCGAGGAGGGAGAGATTGGCCACATCACTGCCGGGCTTCATCCCCGGCGGTATGGTGTCCACCAAACCGAGGAAACCTTCCCGGGCAAGAAGGTCCATATGCGGTGTGTGGGCTACTTCCAGCGGTGTTTTCCCGGCTAATTCTTCCAGAGGATAGTCCGCCATACCGTCGGCGAGTAGGACTAAATACTTCACTTCAACCTCTCATCTTCAATCCTGATCACCTTCACCCGTTCGTGGACCACCTCGAGCCTTTCTATCTTCTTGAGGGCCTCCTTAACATCCCTTTCTCGGGCTTCATGGGTAACCATGACGATGGGCACGGCCCCGTCCTTCTTCCTCCCCTTCTGAATAACAGAAGCGATACTGATATTGTGATTGCCCAGAATTCCGGATATCTTCGAAAGCACCCCGGCCCGATCAGCCGCCATGAAGCGGAAGTAATAGTTCGTACAAATCTCATCGAAGGGAATGAGGTCAAGGGGCTGAAGCATAAGTTCGCCAGCTCCCGGGGAGAGCCCCTTCTTGCCCCCCCTCATCATCCTTTTGGCAATGTCCACCACATCTCCCACCACGGCGCTTGCCGTGGGCATCATTCCCGCCCCTTGTCCGAAGAGAAAGATGGGGCCTGAGGCGCTACCCACGATGTAAAAGGCGTTGTAGTTGCTCCCTACACTCGCCAGAAGGTGATCCATCGGAATCATGGTAGGATGAATCCTCGCTTCCACCTTTTCGCCCCTTTTGAAGGCAATGGCAAGAAGCTTGACCCGATAACCTAACTCCCGGGCAAACTCAATATCCTGATGGCTGATACCCCGTATCCCCTCGCAGTAGAAATCACTTAAACGAACCGTACCTCCATAGGCCAGACTCAAAACAATGGCGAGCTTATGCGCCGTATCTTTTCCGTCTATATCGAAGGAGGGGTCGGCCTCCGCAAATCCCAACCTCTGTGCCTCGGCCAAAACTTCGCCAAACTCCCTGCTTTCGTCCGTCATCTTGGTAAGGACGTAATTGGTGGTACCGTTCATAATGGCCATGAGATGCTCGATTTCATTGGCGACGAGCGACTCTCGAATGGTCTTGATGATGGGGATCGTTCCCCCGACACTTGCTTCGAACCCTATGTCACAATGCTCTTGCCGGGCAAGATGCCAAAGCTCGTCGCCACATTCGGCCAGAAGAGCTTTGTTGGCCGTAACAACGTGCTTTTTTCTACGCAGGGCAGCCTTTATAATCTCCCCTGCCGGCTCGCATCCACCGATGAGTTCTATGACGATGTCTATTTCCGGGTCGTTCACGATCTCCATGGGGTCCGGGGTAAGCATTGCCGCCGGAACCGAGACGGGGCGCACCCTCTTTAAGTCCACATCGGCAATCTTCTTCAACCGCAACTCAAATCCCAGTCGCCTTTTGAGGTCTCTTCCTGCCTCGGTCAGGAGTTTTACCACCCCGCTTCCGATGGTACCAAACCCTATAAGTCCGATCGAAATAATGTTCATGGCTTCACTTCCGTTCGGGGGGAGTCTTTATAACGGATGGGGCAAATTGTCAAAACAAAACGCGTTCAGCCCGTCTTGGCGAGTTCCAACCTGTGTCCCCAGCGATGGAGAAGCACCTTTTTCAATGCCTGATTTTCCGGTTTCTCCAGAAGCGGATCTTCCTCTACTATGCGAAAGGCATCGTTTCTTGCTTCTTGCAGGAGGCGTCCGTCACGCACGATGTTGGCCACCCGAAAATCCGGTAGCCCCCACTGACGTGTGCCCATAAATTCACCGGGTCCGCGTATGGCCAGGTCCTCTTCGGCAATCCGAAAGCCATCGTTCGATTTTTCCATCACCAAAAGCCGCCTCTTGGCCTCTTCCGACACCTCATACTGGGCCATCAGGATACAATGTCCGGGTATGGTGGAGCGACCTACCCGGCCCCGCAATTGATGTAACTGGGAGAGACCGAACCGATCGGCATGTTCTATCACCATGAGAGAGGCTTCGGGTATGTCGATGCCCACTTCGATGACGGTCGTGGCCACGAGGATGTCTATCTCCTTCCTCAGGAAGGCCGACATAACCCGATCCTTGTCCCGCGGCCTCATTTTGCCGTGGATCAGACCAACCCTGAATTCGGGAAATACGATGTTCTGTAGGTGATCGGCCATGTTGGTCGCATCTCGGAGGTCCAGGCTTTCCGATTCTTCCACCAGGGGGTAAACGATGAAAACCTGCTGTCCCTTTTTAATTTCGGACCTGATGATTTCGTATACCTTCTCCCGCTGGCTTTCGTAATATACTTGCGTCTTTATGGGCTTCTTGCCCGGCGGGAGCTCATCTATGACCGAGATATCGAGGTCTCCGTAAACGGTCATGGCCAGGGTACGGGGAATGGGGGTGGCGGTCATTACCATGATATGGGGATTTACCCCCTTGTTCCTCAAGGCGGCTCGCTGTACCACGCCGAAGCGATGCTGTTCGTCTATGACCGCAAGACCCAGGTTGTGAAAGGACAAGCGATCCTGAATGAGAGCGTGGGTACCCACGATTATGTTTATTTCACCGGATTCGATATCCTTTAAAAGGCGCTTAGCTTCCGCTCCTTTCTTCGAGCCCGTAAGGAGGGCAGCCTTGAGACCCAATTCTTCTGCCCATTTGACGATATTTCTGAAATGTTGCTCTGCCAGGATCTCCGTGGGGGCCATGATGGCCGCTTGATAACCATTATCGCAGGCCGTCACCATGGCTACCATGGCCACCACCGTCTTGCCGCTTCCCACATCTCCCTGAAGGAGGCGGTTCATGGGGCGATCCTTCTTTAAGTCCTCTTCTATCTCCCGGATGACCCGCCACTGAGCCCCGGTCAGATTAAACGGCAGCAAGCGACAAAATTTTCGTACCAACTCTCCCCCCGTCTCGAATCTGACCCCTTTTTCCAGGGCCACTTCCTTGCGGCGCAAGGCCATCCCCAACTCAAAGAAGAAGAATTCCTCGTAGATGAGCCGTCGAAGATATGGGGATTGTCCTGCTTCTATGTCGCCTACGATTTCTATTTGGGGCGGAAAATGGAGGACACTTATGCTTTCCGAAAGTGAAGGGAGCCCCCGCTCCGCAACGAGACTCTCGGGTATGGGGCTCTTTACGTATGGCAACGCCAGGTTAAGAGCCGCATGTACGATCTTTCTTATCGTTTTTTGGTGGAGTCCCTCCGACTCGGAGTAGATGGGTACGATTCGTTTAAAGTGAAGTGAGTCGTCATCTTCATCGGAGATGACCTCGAAATCGGGGTGAACCATGGATCTCAGACCTTTAAAGGACCGCACTTCACCTGTAAAGATGACCTTGTTTCCCGGCTTGAAAGTGGACTTAAGAAAGGACGGACTGCCCTTGAACCAGGAGGCGACCAGCCTGCCCGATGTATCGGAGATGGTCACTTGAAAAACCTTCTTCGCCCCGTATCCCTCAAACTGGGCAGAGACGATCTCCCCCACCACGGTTTCTTTCGCCCCGATCACCGTTTCGGTGATTTTCTTGATATGTCGCCTGTCTTCGTATCTCCGGGGCAAAAAGGTAAGGAGGTCCTCCACCGTCAATATCTTTTTCTTTTCCAAAATGGAGGCGATCCGAGGTCCCACCCCCTTTACGAATTGAATGGGCTGGGCGAGAACTTTTAAGCTTTCTTCCCAATCGAAATCGGTTTCTTTTTTTGCCAAGCACTTTTCTTTCATTTCGTCTATTATTTCGAGGGCCCGGGATACTCGGACTTGCTTTTCCTTTAGGGGAAGCTCATCGAAGGCGACAAACAAATGTCTGAATTCCTCAAGGTCCGAAGCGGGAATCAAATTACTCTTTCTCAAATCTTCAGCAAAAGAAACCATCAGGGGGCCCAGGTCCCTCACCCGGGAAAGATGGGCAAAGTTATTTTGGGCCGAGAATCGAAGCGGCTTTTCCATCTTTTCTAATATTTCCCGAATATCTCCCATGCGTTTTCCTTACTCCGGAGGCAACTTTTGACCTGCTTACATGCCACAAGATACCTCATTCTTCAACGGAAACATGCTCGCTAAAAATTGACATTTCCCAAGGGGTGAGATAAAAAAGACGCACTTCTGGATACGGAAAGGGAGACTATGGATGGTAAGGCCTACAAGATAGCGGGGGTCGACATCGATCGGGCCAATACCTTTGTAGAACTCATAAAGCCCAAGGTAAGGGAAGCCCTGAGACCTGAGGTGATGGGTTCCATTGGTGGGTTCGGCGGACTCTTTCGTCTGGATATAAAAAAGTATCGGAATCCCATTCTCGTTTCTTCCACGGACGGGGTAGGAACCAAGTTGAAGATTGCCCAGAAATTCGATGTTCACGAGACGGTCGGCATCGACTTGGTCGCCATGTCGGTGAACGACATCGTGGTCCAGGGCGCCGAGCCGCTGTTTTTCCTCGACTACCTCGCGACAGGCGAGTTGGACGTGACCCGCAGTGTAAAGATCGTAGAAGGCATTGTCAAAGGTTGCCAGGAGGCAGGCTGCGCCCTTTTAGGGGGAGAAACGGCAGAGATGCCGGGCATGTATAGCGGAGGGGAATATGACCTTGCCGGATTCTGCGTGGGGATAGTGGAAGCAGAAGGTCTCATCGACGGCTCTACCATTCATGTGGGTGACACGATTGTTGGGCTCGCCTCGAGCGGACTCCACAGTAACGGTTTTTCCCTCGTTCGCCGCATTGTGTTCCAAGAGAAAAAATTTACGGGCAAGGAAAGAATTGAGGGCTACGCTGAGCCGCTCAAAAACGTCCTCCTTACCCCTACCCGCATCTATGTAAAGCCCATCCTGGTTCTTTTGAAATCATTTGCTATAAGGGGCATGGTCCACATCACAGGTGGCGGATTTTACGACAACATCCCCCGCATCCTCCCCCAGGGTACCCAAGCGCACATCACCAAGGGCACCTGGCCCATCCCCCCTATTTTCACGCACCTTCAGGAGTGGGGAAAAGTTGAAGAAAAGGAAATGTACCGGGTCTTTAACATGGGTATCGGCATGATGCTCATCGTGAAACCGGAAGACGCCCCGGAGATCATTGCCCGCCTGGAAAACATGGGGGAAAAGGCTTATATCATAGGCTCCATAAAGATGAGAAAGGAAGGGGAACCTTCGGTGGTGCTCGCATGAGCTTGAAATTGGGGATTCTCGTTTCGGGCAACGGTTCCAATCTGCAAGCCATAATCGATGCTATTGAAGAAGGCTCGCTTAAGGCGCAAATTGAAATCGTTATCAGCAATAACCCGGAGGCGTTTGCCCTTCGCCGCTGCGAAAAACATGCGATCAAATACATAGTATTAAATCACGAGGATTTTGCCTCCCGAGAAGAATTCGACCGGAAGATGATCTCCCTTCTCCGAGAGCATGAGGTAGAGTTAGTAGTTATGGCGGGATTCATGCGAATCCTAACCCCAGAATTCATCCGTGCTTTCCCTTTAAGGATAATGAACATCCATCCTGCCCTTCTCCCCTCTTTTCCGGGTCTCCACGGACAAAAAAAGGCCGTGGACTATGGCGTTAAATTTTCCGGCTGCACGGTGCATTTTGCCGACGAGGGGATAGATTCGGGGCCCATCATTATTCAGGCGGTGGTACCCGTGCATCCAGACGACACGGCCGAGAGTTTGGCCGAAAGGATACTGAAAGAAGAGCACCGCATCTATCCCCAAGCCATCCAATGGTTTGCCGAAGGTAGGTTGGAGGTCAAAGGGAGAAAGGTATTCTTGAAAGACGGTGGGGTACCGGTAGGAGGCGTCCTCATCAATCCGCCTCTAACCATGTTTTAAAGCTGAAAGGAGGGGGCCATGGCCGAGATAAATTTCGATTTTTCCATCCCATCACTGGGGGCGTGTACCATCCCTTCCCCCATCATTACCAGTTACTTTACCCCCGACGAGAAACGTATCCTTTATTTTAACGATCTCCAATCTTATCGGAGGGATAAAGATCTGGCTACAGAACCCTTGTCCCTGGAGATGGCCGGCCCGCGGGAGATGATCTTCTTCGATCCGTCCAAAACAAAAGCGGCCATCGTGACCTGCGGAGGGCTTTGCCCCGGCATCAACGACGTTATCAGGTCCATCGTCATGGAGCTCTACTATCGCTACGGGGTTCAGAACATTATCGGTATAAAATACGGATTTCAGGGACTTATTCCGAAATTTCGCCACGAAATACTGGAGCTTACCCCGGAGGTGGTGGACGATATCCACACCCGTGGGGGGAGCATCCTCTCTTCCTCCCGAGGAAACCAAGATATTGCCGAAATGGTAACGGCCCTGAAGCGAATGAATGTGGACATCCTCTTCTGTATCGGTGGGGACGGCACCATGCGGGCGGCCGAGCAGATTGCCATGGAAATCGAGCGCCGCGGCCTTTATATAAGCGTCGTGGGCATCCCGAAAACCATAGACAACGACCTCAATTTAATAGACAAAACGTTTGGTTTCGATACGGCCATCTCGGAGGCGGTGAGGGCCATCCAGTGTGCCCATGTGGAAGCAAAAGGCGCCCCGAATGGTATCGGGCTGGTTAAACTGATGGGGCGTAGGTCCGGCCACATCGCCGTACATGCGGCCCTCGCCCAGAACGACGCCAACTTCGTTCTCATCCCGGAGGTCCCCTTCGATCTGGAAGGGGAAAAGGGCTTTTTGAAGGCCCTGGAAGACAGGCTAAGAAGGAGAAGACACTGCGTCATTCTCGTGGCCGAAGGGGCAGGCCAGGATTTAATACCTCACCGAGTGGACGATGTCGGCTACGATGCATCGGGCAACATAAAGCTCCTCGACATCGGCCTCTTTCTCAAGGAATCCATCGAAGCTTACTTTAAGAAGATCGGCATGGAAGTCAACTTAAAGTACATCGACCCCAGCTATATGATCAGGTCCGTTCCGGCCAATGCCAGCGACAGCATCTACTGTGGTGCCCTGGGGCAATATGCCGTCCACGCCGCCATGGCCGGGAAGACGAACATGCTCGTCGGCCTGTTTCGCGGCGAATACGTTCACTTGCCCTTGAAATACGTAACTTCCGGAAAACAGGTGGATCCCGGCGGTAACGTCTGGATGCGGGTGTTAGAATCGACGGGCCAACCTGCTTCCATGAAAAACACCTAAAATTTACTTTATCACCGCACCTTCATCGGAAGGAGAAACGAGACGGGCGTAGAGATTCAAATATCCCTGGGGCAGAGGCCGGGAAGGTGGGCAAAAAGTGGCCTTTCTCTTCTTGAGTTCCTCTTCCGTTAGTTCGACTTCTAATACCCTCTTTTCAATATCGATCCTCACCATGTCTCCGTCCGTTAGGAGGGCAATGGTGCCTCCTTCTGCCGCTTCCGGAACCAGGTAGCCTATGCAGGGACCGTCGCTGTAGCCGGAAAAGCGACCATCCGTGATCAGATAAGTGGTCTCCCCCAATCCGGCAAGCTTCAATGCCACCCTGACCAAAGCCATTTCCCTCATCCCGGGACCACCGATGGGACCTTCGTACCTAATGACAATCACATCACCCGGCTTCACCCTTCCTTCTCCGATACCCGTGAGGGCTTCCTCCTCTCCGTTAAAGACCCGGGCAGGCCCCCGGAATCGCCAAAGTTCTTCTTTCACGGCCACCTGCTTGATGACGGCCCCCCTTTCGGCCAGGTTGCCCTTGAGCACGGCGATACCACCGTATGGGTGTACAGGGTTCGATAAAGGGCGAATGATCTCGGGGGAAAATACCTCCACCGAGGATAGGTTCTCCCGAAGCGTCTTCCCGGTGACGGTCAAAACCGATAGGTCCAGAAGCTCGGCTAAGGACTTCATAACGGCCGGAATGCCTCCCGCATCGTCGAGTTCCGTCACGGAATAGGGGCCGGCGGGCTCCACGTTGGTAAGATGGGGAATTTCCCAGGATAAATGATCGAAATCATCGTAGGTCAGCGAAAGCCCTAGTTCATGGGCCAAAGCGGGTAGATGTAAAACAGTATTCAGAGAACCGCCAATAGCCAAATTGACTTTGAGGGCGTTCTCCAGTGCTCCTTTCGTCATTATTAGGCGGGGGGTAATACCCCGCTCAAGCAATTCCATCACCTTTTCCCCCGCCATTTCGGCCAGCCTCATTTTCTTGGCCATGATACCAGGGGCCGTTCCATCGCCGGGTAAACTCATACCCAAGGCCTCGGAAAGGCAGGCCATGGTATTAGCCGTTCCCATGCCCCAGCAGGCACCGGCACAGGGATAGAAAGAGGCTAGGGCCTCTTCCCGAATCTCTTCCGTATAATTTTCCGTAAAAACCTTCTTCATCATCTGTCCGTAACGAGAAACGGAGGCACGAATGCTTTGTCTTGCCCAGTAGCCAGCCGGCATGGGACCACCCGTCACGATTATGGAGGGAATATCCAACCTACCAGCCACCATGAGCAACGCGGGGATGATCTTATCGCAAGAACCGATGAAGACGGCGGCATCGTAACAATGTGCCTTTATCACGCACTCGATGGAAGCCGCTATGATCTCCCGGCTGGGAAGGGGATACTTCATGCCCTCATGCCCGTTGGCAAGGCCATCACAGAGGGCAATGGTGGAAAATTCGGAGGGGAGTCCCCCAGCCGTCCTTATACCGGCCTTTACCCGTTCGGCCAAGGCCCTTAAATGTTGATGACCGGGATGCATTTCGTTAAAGGTATTCACCACCGCCACAAAAGGCCTCTTGATCTCACTGTAATTCCAACCGCAGGCGTAAAGCATGGACCTCCTCACCATAGAAAGCACGTCATTATCGGAAAATACGTGACTTTTCTCTTTTTTCATGGCTACCCTCCTGAAAATATTTATTTCTTTTTAACCTAAAATTTTTTGTTTGACAAAAATCAATTTCAGTATTAGCAAACGTCATACAATAAAAAGTGTGGTAATGCCATGATTCAATCTGTCGATCGGGCCCTGGAAATCTTAGAGCTTTTCCAGGGTGGAGCAGAAAGCGTGGGTATTACGGAAGTGGCGAAACACTTGGGTATCTCCAAGGCGGCCGCCTATGCCCTCATGACCACCCTCCAGAAAAGAAATTTTCTCAAACAAGACCAAAATTCGCGACGTTACAAACTAGGGTTCAAGTTACTTCAATTGGGGGCCCTTTTCGTCAATCAGAGCGAATTAGGAAGGGCTGCCCAACCATGGGCGGTGAATTTATGTAACCGTTTTGGTGAAGTGGTTCACATATCCATTTTTGCGGCCGAAGCGGCTCTCATCGTGCACCGTTTTGAACCGAAAGAACCTTTCTTGCTTTACCCTCAACCTGGCTCTACCATGCCTCTTTACTCTACCGCGGGAGGGAAGGTACTTTTGGCCTACGCCCCACCAGAAATCCAGGAGAAATTTCTGAGTCAAGCCCCCTTCCCGCCAAAAACACCTAACACCATCGTAAAGAAAAGCGACCTCCTAAGAGAAATAAAAATCATTCAGAAACAAGAGTACGCCGAAGACAGGGAGGAGACCATTATCGGCGTTGCCTGTGTGGGCGCGCCCATCAGGGATAAATCCGGCCGGGTCATTGCCGCCATCAGCCTCACGGGTTCCAAGACCAGAATGGAGGAAAGGGGATGGGAAGAGATCGTAAAGGCGGTAAAGATGACGGCCTTACAAATCTCTTCCGCCCTCGGGTATCGGATGGATATGGGAGGATAGGAAAAAAAGGAGGGAAATTATGAAAAGGGGATGGTTTTTAATTTTCATCGCTTGTTTGTTTGGGGCGTCATGCCTCGCTTTGAGTTCAACCCTGTGGGCCGATGAAGACGTAATAACCATTGGCTACAGTGGCCCTCTCAGCGGTGGGGGCGCCAAATTTGGGAAAAACCTGGAGATGGGCCTGCAGATGGCCGTAGATCAGGTAAATCAAATGGGGGGGCTCGAGGTAGCGGGAAAGAAATATAAGGTCCGCCTCATAAGCCTGGACGACCAATTCCAGACCGCCCTTACGGTAAGTAACGCCAAGAGGCTCGTGCACAAGGAGGGGGCCAAGATGGTCTTCAACCCCTCCAGCGGCGGCATTTTCGGTCTCATGGCCATCAACGAGAGAGAAAAGTTCATCATCTGTGCCTACACGACAAATCAGGTGTGCGTTACTTCAGGCAACAAGCTCATCTTCCGGGGGCCTCCCGCTATGATGGCTTACGTTCAGGCTTGGGCCAATCGGGCAATGGACAAGTTCGGGTGGAAAAAATGCGCCATGATGCCCGATGCCTATGATTACGGCAAGCTCTGGAGTGGCCTCTTCCAGAAATACTGGCAGAAGAGGGGTGGCACCATCACTACCCATATTCCCGTCGATTTTATGAAACTATCCGATTACTATCCGCTTCTCACCAAGGCCCTGGCCACCAATCCCGATTGTATCCTCCTCGGCTCCTCTTCAGAACCGGATGCCATGCAGATCAAGCAGGCACGGGAACTCGGATTCAAGGGGGGGTTTATCATCATCGAACGGGGAAAATTAGAAGAAATGTTGCAATTTGTGCCCGATCCCAACATGCTGAACGGCTCCATTGGCACCTGCCCGCTGATACTCTATCCCTACCCGTCGGCTAAGAAATTCATCCAGAAATTCAAGGAAAAATACGGGAAAGACCTGGTCCCCGTCCACGAATCGGCCATTGCCTATGCCAACATTATCTATTACTTGGCCGCCATCAAACTGGCCGGCACCACGACGGATGTTTACAAGATTATGGCCGCCATCAAGGATCCTCGCCTCATGAAAACACCCCTCGTCAAGGATAACGATCCTTATCAGAATGAAAAGATCTTCCCCAACGGGGCCGTTAAGGGAAGGGTCCTGGGCGTAGAGTTTGTGAACGGCAAATTTTCCGAGCCCTTCCCTGTTCCGACGCCGGATTGGGTTTACACCGAAAAGTATTAAAAACACTTAATTACCCCATCCAGGGGGATGTCTTCCCCTGGA
Source organism: Syntrophales bacterium (assembly GCA_035358955.1). Classification (GTDB taxonomy): domain Bacteria; phylum Desulfobacterota; class Syntrophia; order Syntrophales; family UBA8958; genus JAOAFE01. The sequence goes on from DAORXN010000002.1 coordinate 102,773, forward strand.
TGGGGGTGGAGGTCATTCGTGGGGATCCTACTGCAAACACTCATAAACGGCATTATGTTAGGTTCCGTCTACGCGATGGTCGCCCTGGGCCTGACCCTCATTTACGGTATCCTGAACGTGCCCAACTTTGCCCACGGCACCCTGTACATGATTGGTGCCTATATCGCCTATTTTGCCATCGTGTCCTTCGGGGCCCCTTATTGGTTGGGTCTCATTATCTCCATGATCCTGCTGTTCGTAATCGGCATCTTGCTCGAAAGAATCGTTTTTCGTCCCTTTTATGATAAGCCCTTAATCAACTCCTTCATCGTGGCCGTGGGCCTCATCCTGGTGTTGGAAAATACCGCCTTAAGCCTCTGGGGACCAGAGTTCAGACAGTTTGCCGGCCCCAGCGATAAGGTAATCGAGGTGATGGGGGTCATGATCACGGCACAGCGCCTCATCGTCATTATAACCGCCGCCGTGCTCATCTGGCTCGTACATTTGTTTATAAAAAAGACCCGCTTGGGGGCAGCCATTGAAGCTACTTCTCAGAATCCAGATGGAGCACTCCTCATGGGCATAAACATAAGCCAAATGCGGGGGATCACCTTCGGGATCGGAACGGCCCTCGCCGCCGTAGCCGCCGCGCTGGTCGGCCCCATCCTCCTCATCTACCCTGCCATGGGACATACGGTAATCGGGATGGCTTTCGTCATCATTATCATCGGCGGTATGGGGAGTTTCTTTGGTGCTGTCCTTGGAGGATACTTGATCGGCATTCTCGAGACATTCGTTACCTCCTACATCACCAATTTCTTCACGGAGGCCATCATCTTCGGATTGCTCGTGCTACTACTTGCCGTAAGGCCCACGGGGCTATTCGGAAAGCCGCATTGATAGGGGTAAGACATGAGAGAAAAGAAAAAAATCATTTACCTCGCCCTGCTTTTTTTCATCATCTTGCTCATACCTCAAGTCATAAAAGACGAGTATTACCTCCATATCTTCGTCATGAGCGGTATCTGGATCATCTCGGCTTTATCTTTAAACCTGATCTTGGGATATGCGGGGCAGCTTAATCTTGCCCAGGGCACCTTCTTCGGCATTGGGGCCTATGCCACGGGGCTTTTGATGCAGAAAATGGGCCTTTCTTTCTGGCTTGCCCTGCCTTTAGGCTGCCTTTTTACGGCCGCAATTGGCTTTATCACGGGACTTCCCACCCTGCGGACAAGGGGACATTACTTCCCCATTGCCACCATGTGCCTCGGCATTGCCATCTACTACGTCATCGCCCGGTGGGACGATGTCACTGGTGGTGCCCGGGGGCTCTTCGGTCTGCCCCGACCGGATCCGATCGCCCTGCCCTGGCTGGGCACCATTTCCTTCGAGAGTACCGTTAGCTGCTACTATTTAGTCCTCTTTTTCGTCGTCGTAACGATAGTCGTTATCCAGCGCCTCATTTCTTCTCTGGCCGGCAAGCGCCTGATCGCCATCCGGGGCAATGAGGACCTGGCCCAAGCGCTCGGCATAAATACCATGAGGGATAAGGTGATTTGCTTTACCATTAGCACCTTCTTTGCCGGTCTGGCCGGCGGGCTCTTTGCCTCCTATATGAGCTCCCTCATGGCGGAAAACGCCCACTTCGTAACGAGTTTCGAAATGCTTCTCAACGTTATGATCGGGGGCGTAGGGACGATCATCGGTCCCATCATTGGAGCCATCTTCCTGCCCCTCCTGTCCGAAGAGTTACATTTCTTGGGGGGTTGGCGCCTGGTGGTCTACGGTATTATTCTCATTCTAACCATTAGATTTTTGCCTTTCGGCATTGTGGGAGGCATTCGCCTGGCCATGGCCAAAAGAACGGGAGGAAAGGGGTTCTGATGGAAGAAATCCTGCTCGAGGTCAAAAAGCTGACCAAATATTTCGGTGGTCTGAAGGCGATCGACGACGTCTCGTTCCGGATTAAGAGGGGTGAAATTTTCAGCATCATCGGGCCTAACGGGGCCGGCAAAACCACCTTATTCAACATGATAACCGGTTTTCTCACCCCCACGGAAGGGGAGATTTTCTTCCAGGGACATAAAATAAGCGGCCTTAAGCCTTACCAGATTGCGAGGTTAGGTGTGGGTCGGACATTTCAGCTCACGACCCTTTTCATGTCAAACACGGTATTGGAAAATCTCATTATAGGGCAAAGGGAGACGAGGCAACTTGGCGTTTTCCAATCCATCTTTGGCGTGAGGAAAAGGGAAAAAAGTCGGCAAGAGGCCGAAGCACGTGCCCATGCCATTGCCGAGTTCGTGGGCCTGGGCAACCAGAAAAACACACCCGCCGCCCTCTTGCCCCATGGTGCGCAGAAACAGCTCTCCATTGGCCTCGCCCTTTCCGGAGACCCGGAGCTCATCCTCCTCGATGAACCGTTAGGGGGCGTGGACATGGATGAAATCGATGCCATCATCGAACTCATTAAAAAAATAAGGGAATCAGGCAAGACCATTTGCTTGATCGAACACAAGATGCGGGTCGTTATGAACATTTCCGACCGCATTCTGGCCTTAAGCTACGGGAAAAAACTCATCGAGGATTTGCCAGAAGTGGTCGCCTCGAACGAAGACGTTATCGCTTCCTACTTGGGGGATAGGTATGCTGCTTGCGGTTAAGAATCTGGATTGTTATTACGGCCAATCACAGGCCCTAAAAGAGGTAAACATCGAGGTAGCAGAAGGGGAATGCATCTGTATTTTAGGTGCCAACGGGGCAGGAAAGAGCACCCTGCTCAAAACCATATCGGGGCTCATGAAGCCACGACGGGGAGAAATCTGGTTTGCCGGAAAAAAGTTGAACGAGCTTCCCGCCTACGAGATCGTCCGGGAAGGCATTACCCTCTGCCCGGAAGACAAGAAGATCTTTCCCCAGATGAGCGTTTACAAAAACCTGTGTCTCGGCGCTTGGATACATGGAAAGAAAGAGGAAAAAATAAAGGCCAATTTAGCTCACGTCTACGAACTCTTCCCCATCTTAAAGGAAAGGCAACACCAGGATGCGGGCACCTTGAGTGGGGGGGAACAGCAGATGCTCATCATAGGCAGAAGCCTCATGTCCAACCCCCGCCTGCTCATGCTGGATGAACCCTCTCTGGGGCTTGCCCCCATGGTGGTGAACAGCATCTTTGAGGCCATAAAAGAGATCAACGCTCGAAAGACGACGGTTTTGCTGGTAGAACAAAATGCCTCCATGGCCTTGAAGATAGCCACGAGAGGGTACGTCATAGAAACGGGTCGTATCACTATGGCAGGCACGGCGGAGGAACTCCTCAAGAACGAAAAGGTGAAGAAGGCTTATCTCGGTGTCTAAAAACAGCTGGAGGTTGTCATGAGTAAGGTTTCTCTGTTTATCCCATGTCTGGTGGACACTTTCGTCCCTTCCATCGGATTGGCCACGTACACCATCCTAAATCGCCTCGGCATCGAAACGGTATACCGGGAAGAGCAAACTTGCTGCGGACAGCCCGCACTGAATGCCGGTTATCGCCACCACGCCACCGAGGCCGCCCGCCGATTTATTTCCATTTTCGGCGACGACGAGGTAATCATCTCCCCAGCTGGCTCCTGCGTGTACATGGTGAAGAGGCATTACCCCGATCTGCTCCGGGAAGACCCCCATTGGTACCCGCGGGCGATAGACCTCGCCACCAGAATTTACGAATTAAGTCAGTACCTGGTGGACGTCCTCGGCGTAACCGATGTAGGGGCCCGTTATGAGGGGAAAATCACCTACCATGAATCCTGTCACATTCTGCGGGGCCTGGGCATCTCTCAGCAGCCAAAGAAACTCCTCTCCGCCATAAGCGGCGCCGAGGTGGTACCTCTCTTCGCCGCCGAGATGTGCTGCGGCTTCGGGGGAGAATTTGCGGAAAGGTATCATTACATTTCCGAGGAGATGGTCAAGGACAAGGTAAACAACTTTGTCGCCAGCGGGGCGGATGTACTTGTCACCTGTGAGCCGGGATGCTATCTCAATATTAAAGGTTACCTGCATCGTCAGAAGATAGAAAAAGCCGTAGTGCACCTCGCCCATCTCCTGGCGGGACCGGAATTCCTGAGAGGGGAAAATGAAAATTAGAACCGAAGAATTCAACACCATTGCGAAAAAAGAAATAACTAACGCTTACGCCCGGGCCTTTTTAGGCCTCCTTCCCCCCATTATCGCCATGCGCCGCGTTCAGGTCATGGGTTCCTTCCCGGACCCGGATGGAGCCATGGCCTTAAGTCGCGCGATCCGGGGCGAATCGGTCGCCCGGCTGCCAGACTTGCTGGAAGCATTCGAGCAAAATGCCACCCAGAATGGAGCAAAAGTCCTGTGGGCCCGGGATGCGAAAGAGGCAAAAGACATCATCCTCTCTCTAATCCAGGAGCGGCAGGCCACGTTCGTCACCAAGGGGAAATCCATGGTGACGGAAGAAATAGGATTAAACGAAGCCCTCGCCCAGGCTCAGATTAAACCTATCGAAACAGACCTCGGAGAATTCATCGCCCAGCAGCTCAATCGCCCACCCTTTCACATCGTCGGACCGGCCATCAACGTGCCCGTGGAAGAAATAAGAGACCTTTTTTTAAACCAGGGCATCATGAAGGAAGATACCACCGATCCCGTGCAATTGGGATACGCGGCCCGGCTATTTCTGCGGGACAAGTTCCATCATATCAAGGTGGGCTTGACGGGTGTCAATATGGCGGTGGCCGAGACGGGCACCATCATAAACGTGGAAAACGAAGGAAACATCAGGTTCAACAAGTCGTCCCCCCAAACGCAGATTTCTATCATGACGCCGGAAAAGGTCGTTCCAACCATGGAAGATGCTATGCATCTTGCGAGGCTGCTTTGTCGAAGCTGTACGGGCCAAAAAATTTCCGCCTACGTCACCATGGACACGGGCCCCAAGAAAGCAGACGAAATCGACGGTCCGGAGGAACTATTCATCGTCATCGTTGACAACGGGCGTTCAAAGATTTACGAAGATCCCCAAACGCGGGAGGTGCTAAGGTGCATAAGGTGCGGCGCCTGCCTTAACACCTGCCCCGTTTATACCAAGATAGGAGGATACCCTTACGGATGGGCCTATTCTGGACCCATGGGGCAGATCTTGAACCCCCTCCTCCTGGGTTTGGCACGCACTCAGGACCTCTACCGGGCGTGTTCCCTTTGCGGGACATGTAAGACGATTTGCCCGGCGGGCATCGACCACCCCGCCCTCTTTCTCTACTACCGCGCCCTCGACGTGAAGGGAGATGAAAAATTTCGGGGGATGAAAAGGCCGTGGCAGGAAAGGATGATGTTTTACCTATGGAGTCGCGCCGTAGCCAGTAAAAATCTATGGCAGTTAAGCCTCAAGTTAGGCCGGAGGCTCATGAAAAGAAAGGCCATGAACGGTTGGCTTTCGGACGGAGGGAAGCTCCTGCCGGGCTGGTTTAAAGAAAGGGATTTCCCTACCATAAGCGATCAAACCTTCCGAGAAAAATGGCAAGCCCTAAAAGGAGGGACATATGGACGCCCGTGAAGAAATCTTGGGCCGCCTGCGCCGCGTACCGGCCCCAACACTGGAGCCGAGACCTCAGCTACCACCTCTACCCGAACTTGCCTTGAGCCGGGAGGCCCTCCTCGAAAGACTTATGGATGAACTGACCAAGTTGGAAGCGGTTCCTCATCGCGTAGCCTCCATGGGGGAAGCCAAGGAAAAGTTAGGGGAAATACTCACAGGGGAAGGCATAACGAAGGTTATCATTTCTACCGACGAAGTCGTTTCGGCCTTTGACCTTATCGCCTGGGGCAAAGAAAGGGGAATCTCCGTTTATTTACCATCTCATTTTCCCGACCGGGAGGCCTTTAAACGGGCCGTTTTCGAAGAAGTCGAGGCCGGCATCACGGGGGCCGACTTTGCTGTAGCCGAAAGCGGTACCTTAGGCATCATTCATGACCGCCACCAGCCCCGCCTCATTTCTCTTGCCCCCCTCGTTCACATCGCCCTACTCCCCACTTCGAGGGTGGTACCCGTGTACGAATCGGCCATCAGCGCCGTGTTTAAGAGGGGAAAAGAGATCCCTTCTCAATTTACCTTCATCACCGGCCCCAGCATGACGGCCGACATCAAGGCCACGCCCTTTAAGGGGATGCACGGGCCGCGTCGTTTGTACGTCATAATTTACGACGCTCAGGAGGGGGAAAAATGATTTCCATTACCGTTCCGTCCCGCCTATGGTACGAAAACGTTGAGCGAGAATTGACCTTTCCTGAGAAGTGGGAGGTCCATAACCTCACCTCGCCCGGTCTGGAAAAAAATGAAATCTCACCGGCCGAAATAAAGGAAAAAATAGAAAAACCCATCGAAGGGCCAGACCTTGCCCATCTCGCGAAAGGCAAGAAAGAGGCCGTCATCATCTTCGATGACATGACGCGCCCCACGCCGGTCAAAGATGTGGCTCCCCATGTCCTCGAGATATTGCATTTGGCGGGCCTGAGTCGGGATCAGATAAGATTCGTCTGGGCCCTGGGCACGCACGGGGCTTACGACATGATCAACGCCCGCAAGAAGTTGGGGAACGACATCGTCGAAAACTACGCCGTCTACAATCACGACCCCTTTCAAAACACCATCCGCATAGGCCGCACACCCACGGGAGTGGAAGTATGGGTCAACCGGGAAGTCATGAGGTGCGATCTGAAAATCGGCATCGGTTGCATTACCCCTCATGTCCACGTGGGATTCGGCGGCGGGGGAAAAATCGTACTGCCCGGCGTCGCGGGCATCGAATCCATAAATCAATTCCACAACCGCCTCTACCACGATCCTGCCCGCACGGGGTTGGGGAACTTCGACCAGAATATCATGCGTTCGGAGTGTGATGCCGCCGCCTCCTTAGCGGGGCTCGATTTCAAAATCGACTGCCTCGTAAACCGGCGGGGGAAAATCACCAACTTGTACGCCGGGCCCTTTCGGGCGACCCACGCCGCCGGCGGAGAAGAAGGCAAAGACCACTACGGCATCGTAACGGAGGGAAACTTCGACATTGCCATTTGTAACTCCTATGCCAAGGCTAATGAATCGGCCATCGCCCTTCTCCTGGCCTTGAACGTATTGAAATTGGACGGCTCCGCAACGGCCGTCCTCATATCCGATGCGCCGGAAGGACAGGTCCCCCATTACGTCATGCGGGCCTGGGGTTCCGATTACGGTGGACGCCACTACACCCCGAAGGAGAAAGGGGGCAAATCGGCCGTCGCCTTTTTGAAAAAACTCATCGTTTTCGCCCCACAGCCGGATCGGACCATGCTCGATCTCATCTGCCATCCCGACGATGCAATCATCGTAAAGACGTGGAAAGAAGTGCTGAACATACTGGAAGCTGACTACCCAGATAAAGCACGGGTCGCCGTGATACCCGACGGGACCATGCAATACGTAAAGAAGATAGGATAGTCATAAACCCACAATCTGCGAGGAGGTTTGCTTAATGGAAGAAACGAAGATAACCCGGGGACAGCAGGAGATAAGAGAAAAGGTCATCTCTCAGGGGTTATGTACGGGGTGCGGGGCTTGCATAAATTTATGCCCCTACTTTCGCTCTTACAAAGGGAAAACGGCCATTCTTTTCCCCTGCACGGTGGAAAACGGCCGTTGCTTTGCCTTCTGCCCCAAGATAGAGGTGGATTTGGACAGATTATCCCTCGCCATCTTCGATGAGCCTTATGACGGGACTCAGCTTGGCCGCTACCGTTCCATCCTGACGGCAAAAGCGGGAAAGAACATGAAACCCGTCACTGCCCAGGCGGGTGGAACGGTCTCTGCTCTTATGTACTTTGCCTTGGCGAAAGGCTACATAAAGGGCGCCGTCCTGACGGACCGAAAGGGGCTCGAGCCCCTACCGAAGTACGTAACCGATCCAGAAGACGTGCTTAAATGCGCCCAATCCAAGTACACCGCCGCGCCCACCCTCTCCTCTCTGAACACGGTCGTGGAAAAGGGAGAAGAACAGATTGGAGTCGTCGGTACCCCCTGTCAGGTTCTCGCCCTGGCCCAGATGAGGACGCAGGAAAAACCTTACCCTATTGGGTTGGTGGTAGGCTTGTTCTGCACCTGGGCCATTGATTTTAGGCTCTTCGAACCCTTCATGACGCAGAGGATTGAGATAAGAAACGTAAGAAAAGTCGATATCCCCCCACCCCCGGCGGAAATTTTCCAGATTTTCTTGACCAATGGGGAGAAAATCGAAATCCCTCTGTCCGAGATTCGCCCCCTCGTCCCTCAGGGCTGTGCCTACTGCATAGATATGACCTCGGAGTTTTCCGATGTCTCTGTGGGGGTACTGGAGGGCAGACCGGACCTAAACACCCTCATCATCCGCACGGAACGCGGTCAGAAGTTAGTGGACGAGGCCATAAAGGAAGGTTACCTCACCGTTTCCGAAATGCCGAAGGAAAACCTCGAGCATCTCGTCTGGGCTGCGGGGAACAAAAAGAAGCGGGGCTTGAAGAGGGCCAAGGAGGAGCATCTCATAAATGTCGAGCCCTTATCATATCTGCGCCTGCAAGGCGAAATACTTAACCAGCTTACTCAATGAAAGGGAGGTAATCCATGTCTCATTTAACAGACCCTAAAGAAGGCGCAACTTACCTGGTCATGGGAAATGAAGCCATCGTGCGGGGTGCTCTCGAAGCGGGGGTAAACGTGGCCAGTGGTTATCCCGGAACACCCTCTTCGGAAATTATAGAAAATCTTTCGAAGATCGCAAAAGAGAGAAACATCTATGTGGAGTGGTCGGCAAATGAAAAGGTGGCCCTGGAAGTGGCGGCCGCCGCCTCCTTTGCCGGTTTGAGAGCCCTCTGTGCCATGAAACAAAACGGGGTTAACGTGGCTTCCGATTTTCTCCTCCACCTCGTTTACTCGGGCACGAGGGGAGGCATCATCCTCGTTTCCTGTGACGACCCGGGGGCCCTTTCGAGCGTAAACGAAGGGGAATCACGGTATTTTGCCCGGCAGTTGGAAATGCCCCTGCTGGAGCCAGGCAGTTTCCAGGAGGCCAAGGACATGACAAAATGGGCCTTCGACCTGTCGGAAGAGCTGAAGCAAATCGTCATGGTTCGCAGCGTAACCCGCATGTCTCACGCGAGCGGGAACATTACCTACGGGAAACTACCGGCAGAGCAAAGGAAGGCAGCCTTCAAATTCAAAGGGTTTATTCTCGATCCGAACGAGGGGATTATTACGAGCGCCCCGGTCGAATGGAAACACAAGGATCAACAGGAAAAAATAAAAAGGGCCAAAGAAATCTTCGAATCCTCGCCGTTCAACACGTATGAAGGGCCGGAAAAGCCGGAACTTCTCATCGTCACCAGTAGTGCCTGTTACCTCTACAGCAAGGAAGCCGTGGATGTATTAGGGGTGAAAGACCGGGTGGGTATCCTCAAACTGGGCACCACCTGGCCTCTGCCACCCCGGCTCCTCGCTAAACATATGGCCTCGACGGACAAGATCTTGATCGTGGAAGAAGTGATACCCTTCATGGAAGAAAACGTAAAGGTCCTCGCGGCGGAAAAAGCCTCGGAAATAGGGGTCAAAAAGTTTTACGGCAAAAACGAGGGGCTTCTGCCCTCGGTCGGGGAGATGAACCCCGATTACGTGATTGCAGCCCTATCCTCAATTTTAGGGATCAACTACGTACCCGTTTCTCCCGAATACGATCAATCGGCGAAACTTTCGGCCTTCGTCCATGCCCCGGCGAGGGATCAGGTGTTCTGCCCCGGTTGCCCGCACCGGGCCTCCTTCTTTGCTATTCGCCGGGCCTTGGAGCTGGACGGCCGCGATGGTTTTGTCTGCGGCGACATCGGCTGCTACACGATGGCCGTGAGGCCCACCGGTTTCGAAACCTTGAAAACGGTTCATTCCATGGGTTCAGGTATGGGCCTTGCCAGTGGATTTGGGAAATTAGGGCAGTTCGGAATGGAGCAACCCGTTTTCGCCGTCTGTGGAGACTCTACTTTTTACCATGCCGTAATACCCGCCCTGGTCAACGCGGTTCACAACCAATCCAATGCCACCCTCGTTATCTTGGACAACGGGGGCACGGCCATGACGGGTTTTCAACCCCACCCCGGTCAGGATTTCAACGTCATGGGCGACAGTGTCCCGGCCATCAGCATGGCCCGCATCTGCGAGGCGATCGGTGCCCGGGTAGAAATACGCAATCCCTTCAAACTGGATGACACACTCAACACTTTGATTGAGCTGATGGAGGAAAAAAACGGGGTTAAGGTATTGATACTGAGCCAATACTGCGCCTTAAGCCCCCAGCGAAGGGGAAAGAAGGATTACGAGCTTTCCGTGGATGAAACCGTCTGTCTCGGAGAAGAATGCGGCTGTGGCAGGTTCTGTACCCGGATCTTTAGGTGCCCCGGCCTTATCTGGAACAAGGAAAAGGGGAAAGCGGAAATCGACCAGGTCATCTGCGTAGGTTGCGGCGTATGCGCCGATATCTGCCCGAAGGGGGCAATTAAGCGGAAGGAGGTAGCATAAGAGATGATTGCCAATACGCTTCCGAAAGATCCTTACAGCATCGTTATCACCGGGGTCGGGGGACAGGGGAATGTTATGGCCTCCCGGGTGCTGGCCAATATGCTCGTCAAGAAAGGATTCTACGTCACCATTGGGGAAACCTTCGGCGCCTCCCAGCGAGGAGGCTCGGTGATGAGTCATATCCGTGTGTCCGGTAGCTCCGTATGGAGCCCTCAGATACCGAGCGGCAAGGCCCACCTCGTGGTGGCGCTGGAACCCATAGAAGCCATCCGGGTGCTGGCCCGCTATGGAAACCCGGAAGTGAAGGTGCTCTCCAATGTAAGACCCATCTACCCGGCAGGGGTCATTGCGGGAGAGGCCACCTATCCGGACGAGCAAGAGATCAGAAACATTTTGGAGAAACATACGGCCAAGTACTGGCTCGTCAAGGCCACGGAAGAAGCGGTAAAATTAGGAAATCCCATCCTCGCCAATATCATGATGGTAGGTGCTACCGTGGCCATCGGGGACTTGCCCTTGAGCCGGGAGGACTTCATAGGTGCCATGTCCCTCATCTTCTCCGGCGAAAAAATGGAGACGAATATCAAAGCCTTCGACTTAGGATCCTCCTTAACGAAAGGATGATGCCTTCCATAGGGGCGGTAAAACCGCCCCTATTTCATTTCATATTGCGAAAATAGCTTGCCTTCGGTATAATGTTTATCGTGAAGGTGGAAATCTCGATATTTCATTGGGTGAAGTTGCTCTTGGCCGGAGGCGCGGCACCGGTGATTTTGTACGTCGGGGTTCGCAGCCTGATTAATGCCTATGACATCACCCATCCGCAGATATTCATCATGTACTTTTTTTCCGCCTCCTTCATTATCCTTACAGGGCTTACGCTCCTTGCCTATTTCGTCTGCCAACTCTGGTACCGGCGCGCCAAACGCCCTACCCTCCCCTCCTTCGAAGATTAGCCTCATGAAATTAAAAAGCTTTTTTTTCATTCCGATCGTTTTTCTCTTTTTGCCCTACCTTGCTTTAAGTGAGGACATACCCCTCGAAAAGCGCGTTCAAAGCTTTGAACTAAGTAACGGCCTGAAAGTGATCATCCTGGAACGACACTTAAGTCCCACCGTGGCCCTTTATCTCACTTACCGGGCCGGCGCGGTAGACGAAGAAGAGGGGAAAACGGGCATCGCCCACTTCTTAGAGCACATGATGTTTAAGGGAACGAAAACCATCGGCACGCGAAATTACGAAAAAGAAAAAAGGCTCTTGAGAAAAATATGGCAGACGGGGAAAAGGCTGGACCGGGAACTAAAGCGAGGGGCCAAGGCCGAGCAGAATAAAGTTGCTCGGCTCCAAGAAGCCCTTTCTTCCCTGCAGAGGCAGCACCGCAAGTGGGTACGGTCGAACGAAATCGACCGGTTATATACGGAAGCGGGGGCCATAAACGTGAATGCCTCCACCGGCCAGGATCTCACGACCTATCACGTGAACCTTCCGGCAAATAAAATAGAGCTGTGGGCACGCATAGAATCGGAACGTATGAAAGACACGGTGCTGAGGGAGTTCTATGAGGAAAGGAATGTCATCCTCGAAGAAAGGCGGCAGACGAAAGAGGCCAACCCTCAGGGCGCCCTTTATGAAGAATTCATGTCCATCGCCTTCTTGCGACACCCGTATCGCCGACCCATCATCGGCTTCGGTGAGGATATAGCCCATATTCAGCCAGAAGACCTGCTCCGATTTAAGAGGAATTTTTACGCCCCCAACAATGCGACCATCGCCATCGTAGGGGATGTGGATGCGAAAAAGGTGCTCTTCATGGTGAAAAGATACTTCGGCTCCTTGCAACGAGCTCCCATCGTGCGGCCTGACATACCCGTTGAACCCGCCCCCAATGGCGAAAGGAGGCTTACCCTGGCCATCCAGGCTTCCCCTCAACTCATCATCGGGTTCCATAAGCCACCGCCCCCCCATCCGGATGACTACGTTTTCGATTTAATCGAAACCCTCTTATCGGGGGGGCGAGCCTCGAGGCTTTATAAGAAACTCGTGGAGGAAAAGGCCCTGGCCCAGGCCATAGAAGCCCAAAACGGCTTGCCCGGGGCAAGGTACAATAACCTCTTTGCCATTTTTGCGCGCCCCCGGGATGGAAAAACGAACGGCGAGTTGGAAGCGGCCATTTACGATCTCTTAGAAGAGTTGAAGAGTGGGGATATCCCGGAGGCCGAGCTCGAAGCGGCAAAAACCAAACTCACGGCAGATTTCATCCGTCTCCAAGAATCCAATGAAGGGATGGCCCACATGCTTGCCTATAACCAAGCGGTCTTAGGAAATTTTCGCTACGCCTTCACCTATCTTGATCGTATCCGGGAGATCACACCCGCCGACATACGCCGGGTAGCGCAGAAGTACCTGACCAAATCTTCGCGCCTCGTAGCCACCATTGAGCGACCATGAAGCTTAGGACTTATCGTTTAATCTTAACTGCCTTCCTTATTTTCCTCACCCCCATATCGGCGGGGGCCAATAAAATTTGGGGTGACCCGGGGCGCCTTCCATACCCCCCTCTCACATTTTCTCCCCCTCGGGTGGAGAAGGAAAAGCTCCCTTCGGGCACGACGCTTTTCTTCCTCGAAAATCACGAGTTACCCATCGTGCACATATCCATCTACGTACGTGCCGGGTCTATGTACGACCCGCCCGGTAAGGAGGGGCTCGCGGAACTGACCGCTCAGGTCATGAGAACCGGCGGGGCGAGAAGTTGGAAAGGAGACGAAGTAGATTCGATCCTCGATCGCATGGCGGCCCAGGTGGAGCCCGTGAGCCGCGACGAAATGGTGATCTGGAAGATAGACGTGTTGGCCAAAGACCTAAAGGCCACGTGGCGTATTTTTTGCGCCCTCATGCGGGAGCCTAACTTCGAGCCGGAAAAAATAAAAACCGCCCTCGCCCTGAAAAAAGGTGAACTTAAGCGCATTGCCGACAACCCGCAGAGGCTTGCCTTCCGAGAGTTTCAACGCCTTTACTTCCAAGGAAACGCGCAGGGAAGGCTACCCAAGGAAGAGTCTCTGGCGAGCATTACCCGAGAAGACATTATCGCCTTCTATCGGAGACATTACTTCCCTAACAACTTGACGGTCGCCGTCTCAGGGGATATTACGAAAGGGGAAATCGTGTCCCTCCTTCAAGATGATTTATTGAGATCATGGGGAAACCAGCCGCCCCTCTTACCTCTGCCACCGCCCGTATGGAGGTCTGAAAAGAGACGAGACTGCCTCCTCAAAGATACCCCCCAAGCCGTAGTTATTACCGGGCAGCCCGCCCCGGCGAAAACAAACCCCGATTACTACGCCTTCGAGATCCTCGATTTCATCCTCGGTAGCGGTGGTTTTCGTTCCCGGATCTTCCAGGAGGTAAGAACCAATCGCGGACTCTCCTACTCGACGGGTAGTTTCTATCGGGCCAAAAGCGATTACGGCCTTTTCGGCACCTACGTCATCACCCAGAACAAATCCGCCCCTCTTGCCTTTTCCACAATCAAACACATACTGGAAGAGGCTAAGAAGGGAATCGAGGCAAAGGAAGTGGTGAGGGCCCAGAAGGCCATACTCAACAGTTTCGTCTTCGATTACGGAACGCCGCGCCAGATCGTAGAACGGGAAGCGGAGGCCTATGTTTTGGGATGGCCGACAGATTTCTGGCCAAAATACCCTCAGCGGATCACCCAGGTGAGGGCCGCTTCCGTAACCGAGGTGGCACGAAAATACCTCATTCCCGAAAAGATGCAGGTCTTCATTTTGGGGAAAGAAGAAGCCTGTGCTTCCTTTCCCCACGCAGAAAAGGTAAAGGTGAAACCATGAAAGAAAGCGCCGTTTTTGAAAGAATATGCCGAAGGCTCGACCATCTCGCAGACGACATGATCTCCTTGGAGATTGCGCTCACCGCCATGGCCGCCATCGCCCCCGAGAACGGTGGTGAGGGGGAATGGAAGAAATGCCTCTTTCTCAAAGATTTCCTTTCCCGTCTGGCGGTAGATGAAATCCGGGAAATCAATGCCCCCGACCCGAGGGTTCCCTCCGGGCAAAGACCCAACCTCGTGGTCAAGAAAGCCGGAAAAAAACACGACCGAACCGTTTGGATCATCACCCACTTGGATGTCGTGCCACCCGGTCCCCTTTCCCTGTGGCATGGCGATCCCTTTACCGCGAAGGTGGAAAACGGCCGCATTTACGGCCGAGGTACAGAGGACAATCAGCAGGACCTGGTCGCATCTCTTTTTGCCCTCAAGGCCTGTCTCGATGAAGGGATGGTGACACCCCACGATGTGGGTCTCGTTTTCGTTTCCGACGAAGAAACTTCTAGCCGATATGGGCTTGCCTATCTGCTCGATCACCCCTTAAATCCTTTTCGCCCGAACGACATCATCGTCGTCCCCGATTCCGGCAACCCCCGTGGCACGCTCATAGAAATTGCCGAAAAAAGCATCTTTTGGCTGAAATTCAAGACCATCGGCAAGCAGTGCCACGCGAGTATCCCGCACAAAGGCATAAACGCCTGCTTGGCGGCATCCCATCTCATGGTGAATCTCTATCGCGAGCTTCACCGGCGATTTGATGGGCGAAACCCCCTGTTTCATCCTAACTTTAGCACGTTTGAGCCCACGAAAAGGGAGGCAAATGTAGGGAATGTCAACACCATCCCCGGAGAAGACGTGTTCTATCTCGATGCCCGGATCTTACCCGAGTACAAACTGGATGAGGTAAAGGGCTTCATTCGCTCCGTGGCGCAAGCGGTGGAAGAAGAATTTTCCGTCTCCATTGAAATTGAAGAGGTGCAACGGGTGGAGGCCCCCGCTCCCACCCCTCAAGAGGCACCGGTTGTTGAAGCCCTCAAAAAGGCTATTTACGACGTGTACTCGGTAGAAGCCTCGCCGGCGGGTATCGGCGCGGGGACGGTGGCGGCCTTCTTAAGAAAGAAGGGCTATCCCGTAGCCGTCTGGTGCCGCTCGGACAATACGGCCCACCAACCGAATGAATACGCCTTGATCGAGAACATCGTGGGAGATGCAAAAGTATTTGCCCATCTCTTCTTACATGAAATATAATGGGGGTTGGAAATAAACACGTCTAAGGAGGTGCGATCAAAAATACCACGTGAGCTCTCAACTATTGGAAACCATAAACGTATCGGGACCCGAAGAACTTAGGGTGCTTTGTGGTGAACATGATCGGCATCTGAGAACCATTGAGAAACTGGAGGGCATCACCATCGCCGTACGGGGTAACATCATCTCCATTTACGGCGAGGCGGACCGGGTCAAACACGTCAAAAACATCTTGAGTCAGCTCATCAGATTGGTCGAGAAGGGCTATCCCCTCTATCCCCAAGACATAGAGTATGCCCATCGGGCGTTGGCCGGCAACAGCCGCCTCAATCTCGAAACCATCTTTCTCGACCAGGTGTACGTCTCCTCGGGGAAGAAGATCATCACTCCCAAATCGGTGGCCCAGAAGGAATACATCGATGCCATCAGGAACTACGATATGGTCTTCGGCATCGGGCCAGCCGGCACGGGAAAGACCTACCTCGCCATGGCCATGGCGGTGTCATGTCTCATGGAAAAGAAGGTGATGCGCATCGTCCTCACCCGCCCCGCCGTGGAGGCGGGAGAAAAGTTGGGTTTCCTCCCCGGTGACCTGGCGGAAAAGGTCAACCCCTACCTGCGTCCCCTCTACGACGCCCTCTTCGACATGTTGGGATTCGAAAAGGGAAATGCCCTGATCGCCAAGGGTATCATCGAAGTGGCCCCCCTGGCCTTCATGCGGGGCCGAACGCTGAATGACTCCTTCGTTATCCTCGACGAGGCGCAGAATACCACGTCGGAGCAGATGAAGATGTTCCTCACCCGCCTGGGATTCGGCTCCAAATGTGTTGTGACGGGCGATATTACCCAGATCGACCTGCCCACGGAGAAGACCTCCGGCCTCGTGGAAGCGGAAAAGATCTTGAACCGGACGGAAGGCATCTCCTTCGTGTACTTCTCAGAAGTGGACGTAGTGCGTCATCCCCTCGTGCAAAATATCATCCGGGCCTACAATCACCTCGATATGATGAAGCGGAAGGGGTCGGACCGCGATTGATCATCCACCTCACCAACGCCCAGAAAAAAATCCCCCTCGATACGCGTCGCGTAAGATCCCTCACCCGCCGCATCATGAAGGAGCTTAAGCTCCATGGACGGGAGCTCGGTTTGCTTCTTACCGATGACGAGGGTATCAGGGAACTAAACCGCCTGTATCTACACCGGGATCGGCCCACTAACGTAATTTCCTTTCCCATGAACGAAGGAACCCTGTTGGGGGATATTGCCATTTCCGTGGAGACGGCGGCCCGCGACGCGCAAATGGGAGGACTTTCTCTCCTCGACGAGATCGCCTTTCTCGTCATTCACGGCCTACTGCACCTTATAGGATACGACCATGAGGACGGGGACGAGAAAAAAGCGGCTCTCATGAAAGAAAAGGAAAAAGAGCTTTTCTCTACCATCACCGGCTATGAAATAGATTAGAAGCCTTCGGCAACGGCGATTTTGGCCTTGTCCTTCAATCGCACCAGCAGGTTATTCAGGGCCATATACTTTTTCTGCTTCTCCAAGTAACGGGCAATACTGACCCTCACCTCTTCCGTCAGCTCCTGGATGCGCTCCGGCGTATGGTCCAGGACCTGGATGATGTGCCAGCCAAATTCCGTCTCTACGACGGGTCCGATTTCCCCTTTCTTTTGCTTGAAGGCGGCATCTTCGAATTTCTTTATCATCTGCCCCCTGGTAAAAGTGCCCAGATCGCCTCCCCGTTCCTTACTCGGGCAATCGGACTTCTCTTTCGCCACCTGGGCGAAGTCGGCACCGTTTAAGAGTTCTTTTCTGATCTTCTCGATTTTTTCCCTTTTCTGCACCTTCACGGCCTCGGTATCATCCTTGCCTGACGCGACGAGAATATGACGAACATGGACGGACTCGGGAATTTTGAATTTGTCCTTGTTCTTTTCGTAGAACTCCTTTACTTCCTTCTCCGAAGGTTTGGCCTGGACGGATGGTTCCTGGTCGAGCAGTTTCTTTATCCGGATGCCCAGGGTAATCTCTTCTTTCAGCCGCGCCTGCGTGAGGCCGTTTCTCTTCAACATCTCCTCCATCGTGACGCCTTGGGGAAGGGTGCGTTTTAGTTCGTCTATGGCCCCGGCGACCTCTTGTTCACTTGCCTTGATGCCGCGGCGATCGGCCTCGTCTTTTAGGAGGCTGCGGGCGATGAACTCATCTATGATCCTTTTTCCCAGGATCTTGGTTACCTCTTCCTTCTTTTCCGGCGGGATCTTCCCCTTTAAACCCTCTAAGTTGGCCTTGACTTCTTTATCGTAATCCGCTTTCGAGAGCCGATGGTCGTCAACGGAAACAACGATACCCGCGGGTGGACGAAGGACGGGCTTGGCTACCGCCGCCTGGGTGGAATCTACCGGTTTCGCTTCCTCCTTCTTCTCCCCCGCCTCTTTTTTGGCCGAACCACTGCAGGAAAAAGAAAAGGTCATGACCACGACCAACAAAAAAACGATCCAAAATTTTTCCCTCCGCAAATCAGTTCTCCTTTCCTAACTTTTCCTTGACCGTGGGTGCATTAAGGCATAAACACACCCGAGGGTCAAGCAATAATTGTGATTGTGGAAGTCTTTTTCGCCCTGAAAACAAAGATTTTTTCGTGATTATGACACAAGCACACACCATCGATCTCGGTCGGGGCCCCATCTTTCCCCTCCTCATAAAAATGAGCACCCCTTCTATGGCGGCCATGCTCGTTTTTGCCGTTTACAACCTCTTAGACAGCATCTGGCTGGCCCGCCTGGGTACGGCCAACATCGCCGCCTATACCATCACCTTTCCCTTCCAGATGCTCTTCGTAGCCCTGGGAATCGGCACCGGGGTAGGAGCCGGATCCTACGTGGCCCGCATGTTGGGGGGAAGAAATTTCGATCTATCCAAGGCGGCCTCGGGGCAGGTGGTCTTTCTTTCCCTCTTGATGGGCGCCCTTATGATCGCCTTCATTTCCCTCTGGCCGGACGAGATCTTGAGCGCCCTCGGCGGGCAGGGCCACATCCTCTCCCTGGCCAAGGACTACCTCACCATCGTGGCCTGGGGGACCCCCTTCGTCTTTTTTATTAACATGACCACCAATCTCTTCCGTGCCGATGGGAGACCGGCCGAGGCCATGTATACCATTTTTTCTTTCGCCCTCCTCGGAGCCCTTTTGGACCCCCTCCTCATCTTCGGCTGGGGGCCACTGCCTTCCTTCGGCATAAAAGGGGCGGCCCTGTCCGCCGTAATCAGCCAAATCTTTGCCGCCGCCATCTCCATAAACTTCTTCTTTCGCCAACGCTCGAACATCACCCCTAAGTTCAATCATTGCCTACCCCACCTCAAGGTAATCTACGCCATCTACCAGACCGGATTTCCGTCCATCGTCTTAAACCTCGTCTTTGGCCTCGTCGTCGTGATTTACAATCTTTCCTTGGCCCCTTACGGCGCCTATGCCCTGGGAACGTTAAGCCTCTGCTTTCGCATCAACGGCCTCATCACGATGGTCCTTTTTGGTATCGGGCACGGGGTTATGCCGCTGGTGGGTTACAACTTCGGAGCGGGGCTGAAAGATCGTCTTACCAGGATTGTCCGCTCCGCCCTTCTCTTTTCCGGGGGTGTGGGGGGTTTAAGTTGCCTTCTCATCCTGATCCTGGCCCGACCCATCCTATCTATTGCCACTGGAGATGAAGTGCTGATTCATACCGCCGAGCCGGCCTTGAGATTTTTCGCCCTAACTCTCCTCTTTGTCGGCCCCACGGTGGTTTGGGTCAATATGTTTATCGGCTTGGGGAAGGGCATTACCGCCATGTCCCTGCTTTTCATCCGCGACGCCCTCATACTCATACCCACCATCCATATCCTAAAACATACCTGGGGGCTTACAGGTATCTGGCTTTCCCAACTTACAGCGACGGTGATCGGTTTTCTCATCATCGGCTTCTGGGCCAGAAGGGAAATCAAATCCATCATCTCGCGGGCATAAAAAAAGCCCGGGGGAAACCCCGGGCTTTCTCCTCGCTCCTTATTTCAAGAGCTGGACGTTTACCGCCGCGGGACCTTTTTGACCCTGCTGCACCTCGAAACGAATGCGCTGTCCCTGGTGCAAGGTCCTAAAGCCTTCCCCCTTAATCGCCGTGTAATGGACAAAGACATCTCCCCCTTCATCGCTTTCGATGAAACCGTAACCCTTCTTCTCGTTGAACCATTTAACCTTTCCTTCCGGCAATTTCAAAACCCTCCTTCCTTCTAAAGTAAATAAAAAAGCCAGAGGCAGTCCCTTAACCTCCTGCCCTGGCCTTTTCGTCACTCCCGAATATAGAAGATTGACCCATCCCTTTTTACCGTCAAAACAACCTGCGAAGCCTTCTACCAGCATTTTTCGAGCAAATCAAGCATAATTTTTTTATTGCACGTGACAGGCCACCCAGTGGCCCCCTGCTACCTCTCTCAGTTGCGGTTTTTCTCTGCGACAAACCTCCCTTGCCTCAGGGCAACGCCCAATTAGGGGGCAACCATCCTTTACAACCCCTGCCCCTACATATGCTTCTTCAACTTTTATGGGCGGTTTCTCGGAAAATTTCAAAGAGGGAATCGACGCGATGAGGAGCTTGGTGTAAGGATGGCGCGGATCTTCGTAAATGGTATCTCTATCTGCTATTTCCATGACCCTCCCGGCGTACATAACGGCGATCCGGTCGCTCATGAATCTTACGACTTTGAGATCGTGGGAAATAAAGAGGTAAGTGAGATGGAACCGATCCCGCAGATCCTTTAAGAGATTCAGGATTTGAGCTTGGATGGATACATCAAGGGAAGATACGGGTTCATCGGCAACCACGAGCTTGGGCGCCATAATCAGCGCTCGCGCGATTCCTACCCTCTGCCTTTGCCCGCCGCTCAGTTCATGGGGATATCGCCTGGTATATGCGGGCGGCAAACCCACCGCCTGTAGTGCCTCGTATACCTTTTCCTTCCGCTCTTCGCGGTTTGACTCCTTGTGAATGACGAGCGGCTCGACAAGCGTCTCTCCCACCGTCTTTCGCGGATTAAGTGAAGAAGCCGGGTCTTGGAAAACAATCTGCACCTGGCGCCGATAGGCCTTGAGCGTTTCCCCCGACAATTTTGAAACATCTTTCCCCTGGAAGACCACGCGCCCGGAAGTGGGTTTGTCCAGACAAACAATCATTCGTCCCAGGGTAGATTTGCCACAACCGCTTTCCCCTACCACCCCTAAGGTCTCTCCCTTGAATACGGAAAGGTCCACCCCATCCAAGGCCCGCACCTGAGTTCTTCCCCCGATCACCCGCTGGGCTATGTGGTATATCTTGACCAGGGACTCCACCCTCAGAATGGGCGTGGAATCATGCATATTTCCAGCACCTGACGGAGTGTTTCGGCGTCTTCTCCATGAGGGAAGGCCTCTTATGGGTACAGATCTCCCTTCGGTCTGCACATCGGTCGCTAAATCGGCAACCCTTCACCTCGGAAGTGAAAACGGGAACGGATCCAGGTATGGTAGGGAGCCTAAGTTCCCTCATCGACGCCGATTCGAAAGGAGGAATGGAATTCATGAGCCCTTCCGTATAAGGATGAAGAGGAGCGGCAAACAGGTCCTCTGTCCGGGCAAGCTCAACTATTTCTCCCCCATACATGACGGCCACCCGCCCCGCAATCTCCCGGACCACCCCCAGATCGTGGGTGATGAAAATAATGGAAATGCCCAACGATGACTTGAGCTCCCGGAGGAGATCGAGAATCTGGGCCTGAATGGTAACATCGAGGGCCGTCGTGGGTTCATCGGCAATCATCAGTTCAGGGTTGAGCACCAGGGCCATGGCAATCATTACCCTCTGCCTCATGCCGCCACTTAGCTGGTGGGGATAATCGTCTATCCTCTTTTCCGGCTCGGGGAACCCCACCCGGGAAAGCATGCCGATGGCCATCTCCTTCGCTTCTTTTTTGGAAATACGCTGGTGGGTCACTATGGCCTCCACTATCTGGTCACCGATGCGAAACACGGGATTCAAGGCCGTCATAGGCTCCTGAAAGATCATGGAGATACGGCGACCCCGAATCTTTCTCATCTCCTCTGCCGGCATATCCAGGAGAGAAAGGCCGTCGAATTTGATTTCCCCGCGCACCACCTTCGCCGTCAAGGAGGGGAGGAGCCTCATGATGGAAAGGGCAAGTATGGTCTTGCCGCAACCCGACTCCCCCACGATACCCAAAACCTCACCGGCCATCACGGAGAGATCGAGGCCGTCCACGGCCCGGACGACTCCCCGAGAGGTGAAAAAATAAGTGGCCAGGTCCCTTATTTCGAGGAGTTCCGACATTTCAGAAACTGAACCAGGAGTCTCACACCAATGCCAGCTGCCCCCTTCGGAATGTACGGACGGTCCTTATTTTGCCAAGCGCAGCCGGCGATGTCCAGATGGGCCCAAGGATAATCGCCCACGAACTTGCGCAAAAATAGCGCCGCCGTTATCGTGCCGGCCGGTCTTCCTCCTGTGTTCTTTACATCGGCAATATCACTTTTGATCTGCTCCTCGTAAGGCTCCCACAGGGGCAGTTCCCACACGTACTCCCCCGTCTCTTCGGCGGCCGCTTTAATCTGTTTCTTCAGCTCCTCGTGGTTACCCATGAGGCCGATGAGTCCCTCTCCCAGGGCCACAATGCAGGCCCCC
Organism: Syntrophales bacterium; assembly: GCA_035358955.1. Lineage (GTDB taxonomy): Bacteria > Desulfobacterota > Syntrophia > Syntrophales > UBA8958 > JAOAFE01. The sequence goes on from DAORXN010000002.1 coordinate 125,124, forward strand.
GTCAGGGTGGCGATGTCCACGATGGCGGCAGGCTTGTACTTTGTCGCATAAGAAAGGGCATCGGCCAGGGTGAGGCGCCCTTCCGCATCGGTGTTTATTACCTCGATCGTCTTTCCCGAATGGGATTTGAGCACATCCCCGGGCTTGAGGGCGCTTCCCCCCGGTAGGTTCTCCGTGGCCGCAATCAAGCCCACGCAGTTTACGGGCCATCTCAAGGCCGCCACCGCCTTGATGGTGCCTATGACCGCGGCGGCCCCCGACATATCACTTTTCATCTCCTCCATCTTCTCGGCGGGTTTCAATGAAATACCCCCGCTATCGAAGGTGAGCCCTTTGCCTACGAACACCACGGGGGGAGTAGATTTTTTCGCGCCCCAGTATTCCAGGATGATGAAACAGGGGGGTTCGTGGCTTCCCTTTGCCACCCCCAAAAAGGCATTCATCCCCAACTTTTCTATCTCCTTCCGTCCCAAGACACGGCAACTTACGTTCTTGGAATCTTTTGCCACTGCCTTCGCCTTCTTGGCGAGCACGGTAGGTGTCATATCATTGGCAGGAGTGGAAATGAGGTCCCGAGCAAAAAAAACAGACTCGCAGATAATCTGCGTTTCATCCAAACGGGCTTTTAGTGCCTTCGCCCTCTCTCTTTTCGGCTCGGCCACGATGATTTCTTCTACATCCCCTAAATTCGCATCTTTTTCGGTCTTGTAGGGTAAAAAGCGGTACTGGCCGAGAATGGCCCCTTCCACGGCGGACACTCCCACCTTGAGGAAATCCAAATTTTTAAAATCGTGAGAAAAATCCACCACCGCCGTTTTCACGCGGAGGCTGCGGGCCAATTGGAAGGCCCGGGAAAAGGCGCCCCTTATCTTTTCTGCATCTATCTCGGCCTCCTTACCCAAACCCACGAAGATGATCTTCCGAAAGGGGTATTTTCCCCCCGTGTAAAAAACTCGGGTCTCGAACAGTTTCCCCTCGAAGTCGCCCCACAATTGTTCATAAACCTCAGCGGTAATCTCATCGGCGAAAGCGGTAAGACACCTCTTTTCTTGAACACAGGGGACGATGAAGGCGTCAGCCTTGAGCTGGAAAGGATTTTGACTCTTTACCGAAAATTTCATGATTTTGCCTCCATAAGAAAAAAGGATTATGCCTTTTTTCGCATAATCCTTGGTCCTGTATTATGTGGAGGCGGCAACCGGATTTGAACCGGTGAATAACGGTTTTGCAGACCGCTGCCTTAGCCACTTGGCTATGCCGCCCGAATTTCTGGAGCGGGCGAACGGATTTGAACCGTCGACGTCCACCTTGGCAAGGTGGCACTCTACCGCTGAGTTACGCCCGCTCACCATGTAGCGAAAAACCCGTATACCAAATGATCGCCATTTGTCAATAGGCAATCTGCCTCTTCCCCTTTACGGTCAGCCTTCTTGAGCTTTTTCGACCAGCCATTCGACCTTTTTCAAGTAAAGAGCAAGGCCCAGGGCAAAAATACTATTGTGATCAGCCCCGGGTATCTCGCAAAAGGCTTTTACTTCTGCTGGGCTTGCCTCGTACAACCTCCTTCCCTCTGCGATGGGGATGAGTGAATCGTACTGGGCGTGAATGATTAAGGTAGGACGCTTGAAAGCGGCAATTTTTTCCAACTGCCGCAAGCCCTCCTCCTCGCGAAACCCTATGCGATGCAAGTCTATGCCTAAGAGGCGAAGGAGGGGCCCCGTGCGGGCAAAGCCGCTTTCCACGATCAGTCCATGAATATCGTCCGGGTAGTGAGCGGCCAGTTCCAGGGCCGAAGCAGACCCGAGAGACCTCCCCATGACGATAAGGGGTCCCGATGTTGCTTGGCTTTCCCTCCTGGCCTTGACCCAAGAAAAAATCCGGTGGGCATCGCTCAACATCAAAGAAACGGTGGGAAACCCCCCGGAACGTCCGTACCCTCGATAGTCAAAAACGAAGAAGCCAATACCCCGGGTGGTAAAAAGGGGAGCGATATCATCGTAATCGGCGGCAATTTCTCCGTTGCCGTGAAAAAAAACGATCTCGGCCCTCGGCCGATCCGTTTCGTAGATGTACCCTCCTACGTCCACCCCTTCTTCGACGGGAATGAAAACGGACTGAGCGGTTGCCTCGCTTCCCTTTCCCTCCCGGCGGGGATAAAAGAGGCGTCTCGTAATCTCCGGGTGATCCAGCACCATAGCCTAATCCTTCATGACCACTTCTTTTATGAATTTCACCAAGTACTCAAGCCCCGAGTAAACGCTCAAAATAAGGGCCAGAAACAAGAGGACCGTCCCCACCACGTGGGCATCGGCCCCCAGGAAGGGATAATGGATCATCAGGGCCGACACGGCAAATACTTGGCAGAGGGTCTTTTTCTTGCCCCAGCCGCTTGCCTGAATGACCACACCTTCGGAGGTGGCGATGGTCCGAATCCCGTCGACCACGAAATCTCTAATGATAATGATGGCTACCACCCAGGCCGGGATGCGACCGATGGGGATCATGAGGATCATGGCCGTATTTATTACCAGTTTATCTGCAATGGGGTCGAGAAACTTTCCCATCGTCGTAACGAGTTCATACTTCCTCGCCAGGTAACCGTCGAGCAGGTCTGTGAGGGAGGCGAGAATGAAAATCACGGCGAGGACGAGGCTCCAGAACTGATTGGGGGAAAGGAGGAGGAAAAAGAGGACGGGGATGATGAGCAACCTGAGCATGGTAATCGTATTGGGAAGATTCAGGATCCTCCCCTTTTTCTCCTTCGAAATCAACAGTGCGGCCGCCATTTCGTCCTTTCTTACCGCGGTACCTTCTCCCAATCTTTCAGAAACGCCTGAAGCCCTTTATCCGTGAGCGGATGCTGGGCAAGCTGGGTAAGTACTTTGAAGGGAACCGTTGCAATGTCCGCCCCTAACAGGGCCGCCTGTAAGACGTGAACGGGGTGGCGTACACTGGCCACGATGATCTCCGTTTCTAGGCGATAGTTATCGAAAATCTGGATGATTTGTTCGACTAAGCCCATGCCGTCATGGGCAATATCATCGAGCCTGCCCACAAAAGGACTGACATAGGCTGCCCCCGCCTTGGCTGCCATGAGCGCCTGGAGAGGGGAAAAGACAAGGGTCTGATTCACGGCGATGCCTTCGCCGGCCAATCTTCTCGTCGCCTTTATTCCCTCCACCGTCATGGGTATCTTGATGACCACCTGGGGGCCTAACTGCGCTAATTTCCTTGCCTCTTCAAACATGCCCTCCGCTTCGGTGGCAATCACTTCCAGGCTTACCGGTCCATCGCATACCATGAGAATTTCCCTTATCACTTCCATGGCTGGCCTCCCTTCGCGGGCGATAAGGCTCGGGTTGGTGGTTACGCCATCCACCATCCCCATGAGGATCCCCTCTTTGATTTCTTCCACGTTGGCCGTATCGATGAAAAATTTCATTTCTCCACCTCTGTTTTACTTCTTGCGACCCTCCCGATAACTCTTCAAACACTCCTCGGAACAGAAGTACCTCTTCACTCCCCCGTCTTCCCAGACGATGGCCTTACTTACGGGCAGGTAGGTATGGCAGACGGGGTCTTCCACGAGGTCCTCCATCGCATTTTCCCCTCTTTCCTGACCGCTCATGGGCGTCACCTTCCGCGCCTCTAAGCCGAAGAGCCGCTTTAAAATCCTGTACATGACAAATAAGATAACCAGGGCTAAAATCAATCTCCAGATCATGACAAACCACCCACCATCATTTCCACCTTTTCCTTACCGTCCTCGAGCCTTTCTAACAGCCCTTTCATGGTGATGCCGTAGAGGGGATGGAGGACGTAAGGGGCGATTTCACACAGGGGTATAAGCACGAAACGCCTTTCGTGTAGCCGGGGATGGGGAATCTCAAGGTCCTCCTCGTTTATCCAAGCGTGGTCGTAAAGAAGGATATCGAGATCAATCAGCCGGGGCCCCCACCTCTTTGCCGGCGCCCGACCCATGGCCTTTTCAATTCCCTTCAAGGCGAAGAGAAGCTCCCGCGGATGAAGCCCCGTCTTTATTTCGCAGGTGGCATTCACAAAATCCCCCTGTTTTAGGTAGCCTACAGGGGAGGTCAAATAGAAAGAAGAGGTCGCAACGAGACGCGTCATCGGCAGGGCGCTGATCCTCGTTAGCGCCTCACGACAATTTCCCACCCGGTCCCCGAGATTTGACCCCAACCCTATGTAAGCCACTACTTTCGCCTGCAACCTTCAGCCTTTCAAACCCAGGACATCCTGCATATCGTACAGTCCGGGAGGTTTACCCACAATCCACAAGGCGGCCCTTACGGCCCCCCGGGCGAAGTTGTCCCGGCTATGGGCCCGATGGATAAATTCGAGCCTCTCGCCCTCCGTGACGAACATGACGTTATGTTCCCCCACGATATCTCCACCCCTTATGGTTTGGATGCCGATCTCGTTTTTCTTCCGGGGACCGATGACACCTTTGCGCTCGTAGATTGCATCCCTCTCCAAATCGCGCCCCAGGACCTCGGCAATGATTTGAGCCATCTTGAGGGCCGTTCCGCTCGGTGCATCTTTCTTTTGATTGTGATGGGCCTCGACGATTTCCACTTCATAGTCGTTTCCCAAAATCCGCGCCACATCCTTAAGCACCTTAAAGAGGACGTTGATCCCCACACTCATGTTCGGGGCGACGACTAACGGCACCCTTTGGGCATAGTGCCTGATTTCTTCCATTTCCTGGGCCGTGAAGCCGGTCGTTCCGATGACCATGGGTTTGCCCTTGCCTGCGGCGACGATGAGATGGGAAATCGTGGCCTCATGATGGGTGAATTCGATGATGACATCCGCCTTCTCTACCACCTCTTCCAGCCGATCTACGATCTTTACCCCCAGGCGTCCCCGCCCTATGATTTCCCCCACATCGTGGCCTACCATGGGGTGACCGAAACCTTCTACTCCCCCGGCGATCTGGATGCCCTCCGTTTGATCTATCCAGTGGGCAATCCGGCTGCCCATGCGGCCCCCTACCCCGATTACCACGGCATTTATCATATGGCCCTCCTCATTTCAGCAACCCGTAATTCACCATGGCCCGGCGAAGTTTTTCCCGGTTGGTCTCGGCCATGGCACAAAGGGGAAGCCTCATTTCCTCTTCGATCATGCCCATCATGGCGAGCGCCGTTTTCACGGGAATGGGATTGGTTTCTATAAACAGGGCATCGACCAGGGGGGTCATGCGATAATGTATCTCCCTCGCCTTCGCCACATTGCCCGCCTCGAAGGCATCCACCATCTCCGCCATGTCCTTCGGGGCTACGTTCGAGACCACGGAAATGATACCGTGTCCACCTATGCACATCAAAGGAAAGGTGAAGTAATCGTCCCCGGAGAGGACGGAAAAATCCTTACCGCACAGGGTAATTATCTCCTGCATCTGTTTCAGAGACCCGGAGGCCTCCTTCACCCCCACGATGTTGGAAATCTTGGCCAGACGGGCCATGGTTTCCGGCAGGACGTTACAACCCGTCCGGGAAGGCACATTATAGATAATGATGGGAATGGGTACCTGCTCGGCCAGATACTTGTAATGTTGATAAAGCCCTTCCTGGGTCGGTCGGTTGTAGTAGGGGGTCACCATGAGGGCCGCGTCGGCACCGACCTCGTAGGCATGACGGGTGAGTTCCAGGGCCTCCTCGGTGCTGTTCGAACCCGTGCCCGCAATGACGGGTACCCTCTTTTTCACCGCCTCCACGGTGATCTCTATCACCCGGTCATGTTCCTCGTACGACAAGGTGGGAGACTCACCCGTGGTGCCGCACGGCACAATCCCATCGGTCCCGTTTTCGATTTGGAATTCGATCAAATCCCTCAATTTTTCCTCGTCTACTTGGCCGTTTTTAAACGGCGTTACAATGGCGCATATGGCTCCTTTGAACATTACATAACCTCCGTTAATCTTGCTTGAATGCTGGTATTTGTTCCCCTCTTACGAGGTCCTCGTAAGTTTCCCTTTGACGAATGACCCCATAATCATCTCCCGCTACGAGCACTTCGGCCGCCCGAGGTCTCGAATTGTAATTGGAAGACATGCTGAAACCGTAAGCCCCGGCGCTCATCACCGCCATCAACTCCCCCGGGAGAAACTCGCCCATCGTCCGGTCTTTGGCCAGGAAGTCTCCGGACTCACAGATGGGACCCACCACATCAACGGTCTTTTCCTTTCTCACCTCCTTCAATACGGGCCATATTTCATGGTAAGACTTGTAGAGGGTGGGCCGCATGAGGTCGTTCATGCCGGCATCGACGATGACGAAATTCTTCACCGGCCCCTCCTTTGTGTATAGCACACGGGTAAGCAAGACCCCCGCATTACCTACAATCACTCGACCGGGCTCGAAAATCAACGTGACCTCCATTTCCCTCACGGCTTCCGTGACGGCTTGCGCATATTCACTGGGATGGGGTGGTGTTTCATCCTGGTACTGAATGCCCAATCCACCGCCCAAATCGAGGTACCTTATCTCTATTCCCTCTTCGCGCAGGCGCCGCTCGAGTATCTTCAGCCTCTCAAGGGCATCGACAAAGGGGGAGAGCTTTGTAACCTGAGAACCGATATGGCAGCTGATGCCCTTTATTTCCAAATGGGTAAGCCCTCTCGCCTCCCGGTAGAGCTGGAGTGCGCCCTCGATCTCGATGCCGAACTTGTTTTCCCTCAATCCCGTCGATATGTAAGGGTGGGTTTCGGGGTCCACGTCCGGATTGACGCGAAAGGCGATACCCGCCTTTTTCTGCATCCGGCCTGCGAGGTCGTTGATCCGCTTAAGCTCCTGGGTGGACTCGATGTTGAACATGAGAATCCCCGTCCGCAGCGCAAACTCTATCTCTTCATCCCTCTTTCCTACCCCGGAATAAACGATTTTCTGTGGATCTACACCCGCTTTCAAGGCCCGGAACAATTCTCCCCCCGAGACGATATCCACTCCCCCTCCCGCCTTTGCAAACAGATTGAGGATGGCGAGGTTGGAATTGGCTTTGACGGCAAAGCACGTAAGATGGGGCACGGCTTGGAAAGATTGATCGAAGACCTCGAAGTGGCGAAGCAAGGTATGGCGACTGTACACGTAAACGGGAGTGCCCACCTCCTCGGCTATCCTCCTGAGCGGCACTTCCTCACACCAAAGCTCATGATCCCGATAGTGAAAATCGTGCATTCAGCCCTTTTCCTCCAAGACGCAAGCCCATCCGCCTGCGTATTTCACCGGGCGGGGGTCCCCCTTTTTCCCGCAACCAACGACAAGAAACGAAACCGTCAATAACAGAACCACCACGAACAATTTACTTTGAAGCACCCTTCTCATCCCTTCCGCCCCTTTAACCTTGCAATCTGCTTTTCCACTTCCCGAAAAGAGGTGCTTCCCAAAGTCTTCTTCCTTTCAATAGAGGCACGGGGCGTTAGCATCTTTTTAATCTCGGGGCCGAATTTCTCGCTCACCTTTTTCCACTCTTGAAGTGATAGATCGGCAAAAGAACGGTTTTCCTTGAGGCAGTAAGCCACCAACTTCCCCACCACACCGTGCGCTTCCCTAAAGGGTAGGCCTTTAAGGACCAGGTATTCCACCAAGTCGGTGGCCGTGGTGAAGCCCTTAGCCGCTTCCTCGGCCATTTTCTCCCGATTGAACTTGATATGTCCCAACATGGCGATAAAGACCTGGAGGGATGACAAAGTCGTATCCACCGCATCGAAGAGGGCTTCTTTGTCCTCCTGCAAATCCCGGTTGTAAGTCATGGGAAGCCCTTTGAGCACCGTAAGGAGGGAGATCAAATGCCCGTAAACCCGACCCGTCTTTCCCCGGATGAGCTCCGCCACGTCCGGGTTTTTCTTCTGGGGCATGAGGCTACTGCCCGTGGCAAAGCTGTCCGCAATTTCGAGGTAACTGAATTCACTCGTGGACCAGATGATGAAATCCTCGCAGATGCGACTTAAGTGCATCATGATGAGAGCGCAGGCGAATATGTATTCCGCCACGAAGTCTCGATCCGACACGGTATCCATGCTGTTTTGCGTAATACGGGGGAAATCGAGGAGTTCTGCCACGTATTTGCGGTCCAGGGGAAGCCCGGAGCCCGCCAGGGCCCCCGCCCCCAAGGGCATCACGTTTACCCTCTCCCAGGCATCCCGAAGGCGCTCCTCATCCCGGGCAAACATGGCCTCGAATGCAAGTAGATAATGGGCCAAGAGCACGGGTTGCGCTTTTTGCAGGTGGGTATAACCGGGCATGATGGTATCCTTTTCCCTTTCGGCGATTTCCACCAGCTTAAGCCGGAGATCTCTTACGAGCCCGATTGTTCTTTCCATCTCCCCGCGAACGTAAAGCCTCATATCCAGGGCCACCTGGTCGTTGCGACTACGACCGGTATGGAGCTTTTCGCCCGCCGACCCGATTTTCTTTATCAACGCCTTTTCGATGGCCATGTGAATGTCTTCATCTTCCGGCTTGAACGCAAATTTCCCCGCCTCTATCTCGCGGCCTATCTCTTTTAAGCCTTGAACGATGGCTTCTTCCTCTTCCCGAGAAATGATGCCCTGGCGACAAAGCATCCGGGCATGGGCCACGCTTCCCTCAATATCCTGCCGGTAAAGCCTACGATCGAAAGGGATGGAAGCGGTAAATCTTTCCACCTCCGGGTCGGTAGCCTCCCGAAACCTTCCTCCCCATGGTTTTTCCGTTTTCGATTTCATGCTACCTGCCGGTTTTGCTTTTCTTCAGGGCCTGAATCTTGAGGCGGAGGGCATTGAGCCGGATGAACCCCGTGGCATCCATCTGGTTGTAGACGCTGTCTTTCTCGAAGGTGGCAAATTCCTCGCTGTACAGGGAATAAGGTGATTTCCGGCCCACGACGATACAATTCCCCTTGTAGAGCTTCACCCGGACGGTGCCCGTTACGTTCTTCTGCGTCTCGTCGATAAAGGTTTGCAGGGCCTCTCTTTCCGGGGCATACCAGAAACCGTTGTACACCAACTGGGCGTATTTGGGCATTAGACCATCCCTCATGAGCATCACTTCCCGATCCATGGTGAGGGATTCAAGGGCCCGATGGGCGATCCAAAGGACCGTACCGCCGGGCGTTTCATAAACGCCCCTTGACTTCATGCCCACGAATCTGTTTTCCACCATATCCACCCGACCGACGCCGTTTTCACCTGCAATCCTGTTCAGATGGTCGAGGAGCTTGGCCGGTTTCATGCGCTTGCCGTTTACGGCTACGGGATTGCCCTGAGAAAAATCGATCTCCAGGTAGGTGGGTTTGTCCGGTGCCGCTTCCGGCGAACGGGTGAGGACGAAGATATCTTCCGGCGGTTCCGCCCACGGGTCCTCGAGAATCCCTCCTTCGTGCGATATATGGAGGGCATTGCGATCCGAGCTATAAGGTTTTTCCTTCGAAACGAGGGGAACGGGGATGCGGTGCTTCTCTGCATAATTCAGCATCTCTTGACGGGATTTGAACGGCCAGTTGGGATCTTTCCAGGCCGATATGATAGTGAGCTCCGGCGCCAGGGCCGTGTAGGTGAGTTCGAATCTCACCTGATCGTTCCCCTTGCCGGTCGCACCATGGCAGACGGCATCTGCTTTTTCTAACTTTGCAATCTCAACCTGCCGCTTGGCAATGAGGGGCCTCGCAAGTGAAGTACCCATCAAGTAAGTTCCCTCGTAGACGGCATTCGCCCTCAAGGCAGGGAAAACGAAATCACGCACGAACTCTTCCGTTAAATCATCGATGTAGACCTTGCTTGCCCCCGTATCTTTAGCCCGTTTATCGAGCCCCTTGAGTTCCTCCTTCTGTCCTACATCGGCCACGAAGGCAATTACTTCGCAGTGGTAGGTCTCGATGAGCCAACGCAAGATGACTGAAGTATCCAATCCACCCGAATAGGCGAGAACGACCTTCATTTTTCCTTTTTTTGTCATTTCCACTACACTCCCTTCATTAAGATTTCCAGAATAGCCTTCTGCACATGAAGCCGGTTTTCCGCCTGGTCGAAAACGATGGAATGAGGCCCTTCGATGACCTCTTCGGTGATCTCTTCGCCCCGATGGGCGGGAAGGCAATGCATGACCATCACGTGAGGCGGTGCGAGAGAAACGAGCTTTGCATTTATCTGATAACCCTGAAAGCGCTCCCTTCTTACCTCGGCCTCCGCTTCCTGACCCATACTCGCCCACACATCCGTGTAGATGACATCCGCCCCCATCACTGCCTGACGGGGGTCGCTTCCCAGACAAACCCGCTCCCTGGCTACGGCTATAGCCCTTCCGATGATCTCCCCATCCGGTTCGTAACCGGGAGGACACGCCAAAACTACTCGGATGGGCAGCACGCATGCCGCCTCTAACCAGGAATTGGCCACGTTATTTCCATCCCCGATATATGCGATGGTTGCGCCTTCATAGGTGCCCCTCTTTTCCATAATGGTGAAGATATCGCTCAAAATCTGGCAGGGATGGAGAAGGTCGGTCAATCCGTTGATGACGGGGATGCTCGCGTGATGAGCGAATTCTTCTACTATTTCCTGGCTAAAGGTGCGGATCATGACCCCATCAAGGTAGCGGGACATGATCCTTGCCGTGTCGGCAATCGTCTCCCCCCGCCCCATCTGGGTATCCCGGCTGCTCAAGAAAATGGCGGCCCCACCCAGTTGGTACATACCCACCTCGAAGGAGAGCCTCGTTCGGGTAGAAGACTTCTCAAAAATCATGCCCAAGGTCTTACCTGCGAGGGGCTTGTAAGTGACCCCCTCTTTCTGCCACTGCTTGAGATCGCGGGCACGGCTCAAAACCAGGTCAAGCTCCTCCCGACTGAAATCGGTAAGCCGCACAAAGTCTTTTTTCATAGCTCCCCCAGGACTTGATAGATCTTATCTACCGCCTCGTCAATCTCGGACCGGCTGACAATAAGAGGTGGCAGAAATCGCAGCACATAAGGGCCGGCGGTGGCAACGAGGAGCCCCCGCTTAAGACAGGCCATCGCGACCGGCGAGGCCTCGACCGAAAGTTCTACCCCGCAGATGAGCCCCAGGCCTCTTACTTCCTTCACTTTATTGGAAGCGAGCGAGGAGAGCCTTTCCTTCAGGTATTCTCCCTTTTCCCTTACCTCTTTTAAAAACGACTCGTCACTTACCATCTCCAACACGACCTGGGCGGCCGCCATGGCCAGGGGATTGCCACCAAAAGTGGAAGCGTGACTTCCCGGTTCAAAACACCGGGCGACCTCGTCGGTCGTGACGATGGCCCCAATGGGGAAGCCGTTTCCCAGTGCCTTGGCCAGGGTCATGACGTCGGGAGTTATCCCGAAATGCTCATAGGCGAACAATTTCCCCGTCCTTCCCATTCCCGTCTGGACTTCATCGAGGATGAGAAGGAGCCTATGACGGTCACAGATCTCTCTTACCCTCTTTAAGTAATCATGGTCGGGCACCCTCACCCCCCCTTCGGCCTGAATCGGCTCCACCATGACGGCGCACGTATTTTCATCGATGGCCGCCTCCAGGGCCACCGCATCGTTGAAGGGCACGGTTTTGAATCCCGGCACGAGGGGTTCGAAGCCTTTTTTCACCTTTTCCTGACCGGTAGCGGTAATGGTCGCCAGGGTCCGGCCGTGGAAAGAATTCTCCATGGTTATGATTTCGAAGCGCTCCCGTCCTTCCATTTTCTTTCCAAACCGCCGGGCCAGCTTGATCGCCGCCTCGTTGGCCTCCGCCCCGCTGTTGCAGAAGAATACCTTGTCTCCGAAGGTCTTCTCCACGAGCATGGCGGCATACCTGACCTGGGCTTCAATGAAATAGAGGTTGGAGACGTGAACAAGCTTTTCGGCCTGTTTCTTAATCGCCTCCGTGACAAGGGGGTGGCAATGTCCCAGACTGCATACGGCAATGCCCCCCACAAAATCGAGGTATTCCTTCCCGTCCAGGTCCCACACCCTCATGCCATCCCCCCGGGCAAGGACGATGGGATAGCGGTTGTAGGTATTGATAAGGTACTTGTTGGCCAGGGCAATTATTTCTTCGTTCATCGCATTCCCTTATTCAGATCACTATTTCCGTTCCGATACCGCGATCGGTAAACACCTCGAGCAAGATGGCATGCTGAAGTCTCCCGTCTACGATGTGAGCCTTCTTCACCCCTTCTCTCAACGCCTTGAGGCAGCATTTCACTTTCGGGAACATGCCACCGTGGATTACCCCCTCATCTATAAGCTCCTGCGCCCGGAGGCTGTCCATTGCGTTGATCAGGGTGCTGTTTTTATCCAGTACGCCCGGCACGTCCGTAAGGAGGATGAGTTTCTCCGCCTTGACCGAGGCGGCCACCGCCCCGGCCACGAGGTCGGCATTGATGTTGTAAGTCTCATTGTTCTCCCCGTATCCCGTCGGGGCAATCACGGGGATAAAGCCGCTGCGCAGGAGCGACTCGATGAGGGCACCGTTTATCTCCTTAACCTTTCCCACCAGACCAATATCAATGATCTCCGGCGGCGTATCTTTCACCTTGTCTTCGTTTAAGTAGTATTTTTCGGCCTTTATCAAGCCCCCGTCTTTACCGCTCAACCCCACTGCCTTTCCGCCGTGTTTGTTGATGAGTCCCACGATTTCTTTGTTTACCTTGCCTACGAGCACCATCTCCACAATGTCCATCGTTTCTACATCCGTTACCCTCATGCCCTGGATGAAGCGGGACTCGATCCCCATGCGTCCCAAGTAGCGTCCGATCTGGGGCCCTCCTCCGTGGACCACCACCGGATGGAGGCCGATATACTTCATCATGACCAGGTCACGGGCGAACATATCTTTTAGTTCCTCGTCGACCATGGCGTGACCACCGTACTTGATGACGATTATCTTATCGTAAAAGCGGCGGATGTAAGGCAGGGCCTCGATCAAGATATGAGCCCGTTCCATCGATTTTTCCAACTGTTCCATTCATCATCCCCCTTAAAGAATGTAACGGCTCAAGTCCTCGTCTTCCACGATGTCGGCCAGCTTTTCCCTCACGTACTCGGCATCGATGACGATTTCTTCCCCTTCCAATTCCGGGGCTTCGAAAGAAATATCCTCCAAAAGGGTTTCCATAATCGTGTAAAGTCGGCGCGCCCCGATATTTTCCGTCCGTTCGTTCACCATGGCGGCAATTTCCGCGATCTCCGCAATTGCCTCATCGGTAAACGAAAGCTTGACCCCCTCCGTGGCCATAAGCTCCACGTATTGCTTCACTAAGGCATTGTGCGGTTCCGTCAGGATTCTTATGAATTCTTCCTTGCCGAGAGAGTCGAGTTCCACCCGAATGGGAAAACGGCCCTGGAGTTCCGGGATGAGATCGGAGGGCTTGGAATTGCTGAAAGCACCGGCGGCGATGAAAAGGATATGGTCGGTCCGCACCATCCCGTAACGGGTATTTACCGTGGAACCCTCCACGATGGGCAATAAGTCCCTCTGGACACCTCCCCTGGATACGTCCGGGCCCTGGGTGGCTTCGGCACCTACGATCTTATCTATCTCGTCGAGAAAGATAATGCCCGACTGCTCGACCCTTTGGAGAGCTGTTTTGACTACTTTGTCCATGTCTATGAGCCTCTGCGACTCTTCCTGGGCAAGAATTTCCAGGGCTTCCGCCACGGTGACCTTGGTCTTCTTTCTCCTCTGGGGAAAGATGTTGCCCAAAAAATCCTTGATGTTAAAGCCCAGGTCTTCCACGCCCGCCGTGGAAAAGATTTCTATCATAGGGCCCGGCTTCGATTCGGCCACTTCGATTTCGACCAGGCGGTCGTTCAACTTTCCCTCTTTGAGGAGGCGACGTAGCTTCTCCCGGGTGGAATCTTCCTCTACCTTTTCAGGTCGGGGTGTCTGGGACATCAAATCACTTACAGAGCGCTCCACCGGCCGCAGGGGCAGGAGAATATCGAGAATCCTCTCTTCTGCAAGTTCCGCCGCCTTTTCCCTCACCTTGTCCTGTTCTTCTGCCTTGGTTTGGCTGACGGCAATTTCTACCAGGTCCCGGATCATGGATTCCACGTCCCGGCCCACGTACCCCACTTCCGTGAATTTCGAGGCTTCCACCTTGAGAAAAGGGGAGTTGTCGAGTTTGGCCAGTCTCCTCGCAATTTCCGTCTTCCCCACCCCCGTCGGCCCGATCATGATGATGTTCTTCGGCGATATCTCTTCACCCATGTCCTTGGGCACCCGCTGCCTTCTCCATCGGTTGCGCAAGGCGATGGCTACTGCCCTTTTGGCCTCTTGCTGCCCTATGATGTACTGATCGAGCTTTTCTACTATCTTCCTGGGTGTCAGTTCATTCTCCATCATTTTTCACGTCCAGATCGAGTTCCTCCACCGTTATATTATCGTTGGTATAAATGCAAATTTCTGAAGCAATCTTTACCGCTTCCCGAGCGATTTCCGTCGCAGAGAGATTAGAATGCCTGACGAGGGCCCGGGCCGCGGCAAGGGCATAGGGCGCCCCCGAACCGATGGCCATAACCTCATCGTCCGGCTCGATTACGTCTCCGTTGCCCGAAATGAGCAGGAAGTTATCCTTGCTCGCCGCGATCATCAAGGCTTCCAGATGTCTCAACACCCGGTCCGTCCTCCAGTCCTTGGTCAGTTCCACGGCGGCCCGCAAAAGATTTCCGCTGTACTGCTCCAATTTCTGGTCGAACCGATCGAAAAGGGTGAATGCATCAGCCGTAGAGCCGGCAAAACCGACGATGACCTTGTTCTGATACAGGCGCCTCACCTTCCGGGCCCCGTTTTTCATTACGGTCACATCAAACGTAACCTGCCCGTCTCCGGCGACTGTCACCTTCCCCTTATGCCTGACCGCCACAATGGTGGTTCCTGTGATTTTCACCTCTTACACCCCCTTGGCCCTGGGATGAGCCTGATCGTATATTTCCATCAGGCGAGCCACATCCACCGTCGTATATCTCTGGGTGGTAGAAAGGCTTTCGTGCCCTAACAATTCCTGTATTACCCTCAAATCCGCCCCCATGCCGAGCAGATGGGTGGCAAAGGAGTGGCGAAACACGTGGGGAGATACCTTCTTCACCCCGCACAGACGGGCATATTTGTCGACCACTTTTTCCACCGTGCGAGGACTTATGCGCTTCCCGTTTGCGCCCAGAAAAACGGGCGCCTCCCCCTTCTCTCCCGTTCGCCCCGTTTCCTCCAAATACGCCTGCAAGGCGGAAATGGCCGGTCTGCCCAGAGGCACCAACCTTTCCTTCTTCCCCTTGCCGCGAATCTTCATGATCCCTTCCGTAAGGTCCAGGTCTTCGAGGTTCAAACCCGTAAGTTCCCTCAGTCTGATTCCGGAGGTATAGAGCACTTCCATCATGGCGCGATCCCTGAGCCCCATCTTGTCTTGCTCGAAGGCGGCGTTGAGAAGGGTAAACATCTCGTCTACCGAGAGAAAAGATGGAACCGGCCTCTCCAGACGGGGCCCTTGGATGCCATCGGCCGGATTTGCTTCTATCAAGCCTTTCTTCAGCAAAAAAGAAAAAAACGATCGCAGGGCCGCTATCTTTCTTACCATCGTCGCCTTAGACATCTTTTGCTGATAGGTGAAGGCGAGATAGTACCGCACGCAGGTGAGGTCCACGGCCTGCAAATGAGCCACCTCTACCTCCTTTCCCTTGTGAATCTCCTCCGCGAGGAAACGGACAAACTGACGCACATCCCCCACGTATGCGAGCCGGGTATGAGCCGAGTACCCCTTCTCCAGGGTTAGAAATCGACCGTATTCCTCGATGAGCGCCTCCAATGCTTCCGTCATAACCGGGGTCACATCTTATACTTTCCGAAATCTTCCGGGGAAAGGTTCTCCAAAAACTCGATCAACTTTTCATCCCTCAGCTTCTTGAAATCCTCCGACTGCTCGCCGATATCCACGTTTCTCGACCTTTCTATAACGCTTTCCTCTACGTAGATGGGTGCTTCCATGCGCAGGGCGACGGCAATGGCATCGCTCGGTCTGGAATCGATGATGATCACTTCATCATCCCTCACCAAATGCATCTCGGCAAAGTACGTATTGTTCTTGAGATCGTTGATCTCGATCTTGAGTAGTCGGGCATTCAGTCTCTCGATCACGTTCTTTAAGAGGTCGTGCGTCATGGGTCGCGAAAAGGTAACGTTCTCCAGTCGAGTGGCGATGGCGCTGGCCTCGAAAAGACCGATCCATATGGGTATGGCCTTCTTTTCTTCCAAGTCCTTCAGGATAACGATTGGCGTGCTGGTCAGAGGATCGATGGTTATACCTGCCACCTTCATTTCCACCATCATATTTTACACCCCCTCACTTAACGATTTCTCCTCGCAAAGAATGGAGAAATGCCTCCGTTATGTTTACAGTTACCAATTCACCGCGTAAATCTTCCGGGCCGGGGAAATTTACGATTTTATTGGTCGGCGTTCTCCCCGTCATTTCCCGAGGAGAATTCTTGCTCCTTCCTTCCACCAACACCTCTACCTTCTCACCAATTAGGGCCTGATGCTTCTCCCAGGTATGTAACTCCTGCTTCTTCTGAAGAATCTTAAGCCTTTCGGCCTTCACTTCCGCCGGAACGTCGTCGCCTAAATTTGCCGCATAGGTCCCCTCTCTCCTTGAATACTTGAAGGAAAAGAGGTTGTCAAACCGGATTTTATCCATGAGATCCAGCGTGTCCATAAAATCTTTCTCCGTCTCCCCCGGAAATCCCACCATCACATCGGCCGAAACGGCAATGCCCGGACACTTTTCCCGGAGGCGCCCTATCTTTTCCATATACTCCTCCCTCGTGTAACCCCGGTTCATGAGTTTGAGCACGTGGTTCGATCCCGACTGGAAGGGGAGATGGATATGGGGGCAGAGATTGGGAAGGCGGGCAAAACAGTCCATCAACTCTTCCGACAAATCTTTCGGATGGGAAGTGGTGAACCTGATGCGCCTAAGGCCTTCTATGGCGGACACCTGTTCCAAGAGGCGAGGAAAGGTCGCGTTCCCCAGCAGGGTCTGCCCGTACGAATTCACGTTTTGACCCAGGAGGGTCACTTCCTTGACCCCGCGCCTGACGAGGCATCTTATTTCTTCTACGATATCTTCCGGTGGCCGGCTCTCTTCCGGTCCCCTCACGTAGGGCACGACGCAGTAAGTACAGAAGTTGTTGCACCCCTGCATGATGGTAATGAAGGCACAGACATCGCCGTCGTCGGAAAGGGGGGCCTCGGGATAGCAGTAAAGGCCGGAAGCAAAGGATATTTCCACCAAACGCTCGCCCTTCTCTTGCACCCAGGCAAGGAATTCCGGGAGCCTCCTCATCTGATGGGTGCCAAGAACGAGATCAAGGTGGGGTACCCGTCTCAATAGTTCCCCCCCCCGGTGTTGGGCGAGGCAACCTCCCATGACGATGATTAAGCTGCGCTTCTTTTTCTTGAGATGGCTTAGCCTTCCCAAGCGGCTCATGACCTTTTGCGCCGCCTTCTCTCTCACCGTGCACGTATTGAGCACGATGACATCCGCCGCCTTCGGGTCATCCACCTCTACGTATCCCCACTGCTTGAGGAGCGCCACTATCTGCCGGGAATCACGTACGTTCATCTGGCAGCCGTAAGTTTCTATGTAAAGACCTTTCGCCATTGCCCATTAAAAAAAGTGTTTCCATTTATTATATGACCCCTTACGAGTCAATGCCTTTTCACATTCCCAATGGACAGAAACGACTTTTAACGCTATTAATCTTCCATCACAAGGAAAAGTGGGGGGCGAAAATGGGCAGGACGAAAATATCGGGCTGGTTTTTTATCTTAGCCGTCTTGATTATCATCGTCTTCTGGCAATCCATCCAGCTGGCGGCTGAATGGCTCTGGTTCAAAGAAGTGGGCTACACAATAGTATTTTCCGTAAATCTCCTGTCCCAGGGCAAGGCCGGCCTACTTTTAGGGGGGCTCGTCTTCTTCCTTCTCTACTTAAACTTAAGGTTGGCCCTTGGGCTTTCCCGTCATGCCCCGGCCTGGTGGATCCACACCCCCTTGGTAACGGAAGGCAATATATCCAAGATGGTAAAGATTTTTTCCCTGTTGATCGGCTTCATGGCCTTGGTGGCGGGGACAGGGGCGGCGCAAAACCTCCTTCTCTTTTCCTACGGTCTCCCCTTCAAGGTCAGCGACCCCCTTTTATCGAGAGACGTTTCCTTTTACACCTTTACCCTGCCCTTCCTACGAAATCTTTACAGTTACGCCTTTTCTGCCCTCATCTTATCTATCCTCGGGGCAGGCGCCATCTACCTCATGCGGGGTGCCATCACCGTCAATGTGCCCTTTCGTCTCCAGATGGAAACGAAGGCACGAACGCACCTGCTTACCCTGGGTATTTTCTTTCTGCTCCTTCTTGCCTTTGGCTACTGGCTGGATCTGGGGGACTTGCCGTTTTCCCACCGCGGGGTGGTTTACGGTGCGGGCTACGCGGATGCGACCACCCAGGTATGGGTACTCAAAGCCCTCATCATCATTTCAATCTTGGCCTCTTTCGCCCTAATTTACGCCATTATTAAGCGCGACCTGCGCCCTGTGGTTCTCATCGTACTCCTTCTCCTTTTTGCCCACGTGGTGGGCCGGGGTATTTACCCCTCCCTCGTGCAGAGATTCATCGTCACGCCCAACGAAATTGCCCTCGAGCGACCTTACCTGGAGCACAATATTAAATTTACACGTCTCGCCTACGGCCTCGACCGGATAGAAGAAATGGAATTCCCGGCCCTGGATAACCTCACCTTGAGGGACATCCAGCAGAATGCGCCTACCATCAAGAATATCCGCCTCTGGGATTACACCCCCCTTTTGCAAACATTCAGCCAACTTCAGGAAATAAGAACGTATTATAAATTCCTCGGCGTGGATAACGATCGGTACCAAATCGGTGGGGAGTATCGCCAGGTCATGCTGGCACCGAGGGAGCTCTCCTACAGCGCCCTACCTTCGCGGACATGGGTCAACGAACATTTAACCTACACCCACGGCTACGGGGTGGTCATGGGGCCGGTAAACCGGGTAACAAAGGAGGGGCTTCCGGAGTTTTTCATCAAGGACATCCCCCCGGCCTCGACGGTAGAGATAAAGATCAACCGCCCAGAGATCTACTTCGGGGAGATGGAGTCGGATTACGTGTTTGTTAAGACAAAGCGCCCCGAATTCGATTACCCCGTAGGAGAAAAGAACGTCTACACCCGGTACACGGGTGAAGGGGGAGTCCCTCTCAACTTCTGGAGAAAAGTGCTCTTTGCCTTTCGCTTCCAATCCCTCATGATCCTCCTGTCCGACGACATAACGGCCGAAAGCCGCATTATGTACTATCGCAACATCAGGGAAAGGGTGGGTAAAGTAGCCCCCTTCGCCATCCTCGACGGCGATCCCTATCTGGTAATTACCCAGGCGGGGAGGCTCGTCTGGATTATAGACGGCTACACCGTTACGAACCGCTTTCCCTACTCGGAACCGGTGCCCAAATTGGGAAACTACATAAGAAATTCCCTCAAGGCGACGGTGGATGCTTACGATGGGACGGTAAAACTTTACCTAAGCGATGCCGCCGATCCCATCATAAACACCTTTGCCCGCATTTACCCGGGGATTTTACGTCCCCTTTCCGAAATGCCGGCGGATTTGAGAACCCATCTGCGCTATCCACCGGGATTTCTCTCCGTCCAGGCCCGCATGTACCGCACTTACCATATGAGGGACCCCCAAGTTTTCTACAACAAGGAAGACATCTGGACGATTCCCCAGCTGCCCCAGGGTAGCTCGGAACAGGAAATGAGGCCGTACTACACCATCATGAAACTGCCCCAGGGAGAAAAGGAAGAGTATATCCTTCTGCTACCCTTTACCCCCGTGAAGAAGGATAACATGGCGGCCTGGCTGGCAGCGAGATGCGACGACCCCCACTATGGGAAACTCATCGTCTATACCTTCCCCAAACAGCGCTTAGTTTACGGTCCCCGGCAGATTGCCGCCCGCATCAATCAGGACGCCTACATATCGCAGCAGCTATCTCTCTGGAATCAGCGGGGTTCTCACGTGATCATGGGAAATCTGCTTGCCATTCCCCTTGAAAAATCCATCATCTACGTGCAGCCTATCTTTCTTGCTTCTGAAAGAGGGCAATTGCCCGAGCTCAAACGCATCATCCTCGCTTACGGAAATTCCATCGTCATGGAGGAGAACCTCGAATTGGCCTTGAAGAGCCTCTTCGGGGGCGAAGCGGCGGCACGCGTTAAACCGGCTTCAGAAGAAAGGTTTTCCCCTCCGACCAAACGCTTAAGTGTTAGAGAGGCCTTAAATCACTGGCGTAAAGCCCAACAGCACCTCCGCGATGGCAACTGGGCCCTCTTCGGCGAAGAGATAAAGAAAATGGAAAACATCTTGAAAGAGTTGGAAAAGGAGGCCCGTTAATGGCCGGGCGTGGAGGGGTTTAAGAAGCTTGCGCCAAGATTTGTTTGAGCCAAAAACGCTTAACACCAAATACGTAAATACTCTCTCGGCTCCATTATGATGTGAGGTTTACCGCTGCTACTGTAAACGTTGAGTAACGTTCAATTGACAAAACATGTAAGATGCCTCAACGTTATTAAACGTCTCATAATAGAGTTCACTTCTCAGCCACCGTTTGCTATATTTGCATTAACGAAAACGATGGATTCTCGGAGGCTTGGTTATAATACGTTGAAATTAATAGGAAAGAAAGCCTCTTTATGAAGGCAAGCGATAAGGCATCAAGGCCCCAGGTGGTCATAATCGGCGCCGGTTTTGGAGGTCTCTGGGCCGCCCGGACACTTGCGCGCTCGGAGGCTGAAGTCACGGTGATAGACAAGCACGACTACCACACTTTCCTTGCCCTTTTGTACCAGGTGGCCGCGGCGGAGCTGGAAGCAGAGGATATAGCCTATCCCCTAAGGAGCATTTTCCGCGTGCAGAAGAACCTGAAGTTCATCATGGCCGAAGCAAACAGAATTGAGGCAGAAAGAAAGCGTGTGATGGCCGACGGCATGGAAATCCCCTATGACTATCTTATTGTCGCAACCGGTAGCGTCTCCCACGATTTCAACATCCCCCATGTAAGTACACATGCCTATTTTCTGAAAACTTTGGATGAAGCCATGGTGCTGAAGAACCACATCATCTGTTGTTTCGAAGAGGCTCAAAGGGAAAGAGATGAAGCCCTGCGTCGGCGCCTCCTCACCTTCGTCATTGTAGGGGGTGGTGCAACGGGAGTGGAGTACGCAGGCGCCCTAAGCGAATTGATTTACGGCCCTCTGAAGAAAGACTTTCTGCGCATAAATTTCGAGGAGGTTCGCATCGTCATGCTTGAAGCGGCCCCTCGCCTATTGGGTCAGCTGCCCGAATCCATTGCCTCCTACACTCAGCGTCGCCTCGAGCAGATGAAGGTAGAAATACGCCTCTCCGTAAAGGTGAGCGAGGTCGAGGAGCATTACATTCGCCTGGCCGACGGCACTATCCTTGAGACGGAGACGTGCATTTGGACGGCCGGGATAAAAGGAGAGCCACTTGCCGCCAAATCTCAACTACCGGTGGGAATGGACAACAGGGTTTACGTACTCGATACGCTACAGGTGCCCGATCACCCGGAAATATACGTCATAGGTGATCTCGCAGGCATATCGGCAGGCGATAAAGTACTGCCCCAGGTGGCTCAAGTGGCCATTCAATCGGGTATGGCGGCAGCCAAGAACATTATGAGGCAGATGGCAAATAAAACACCCGTACCTTTTGTCTATCGAGACCGGGGAACCATGATTACCATCGGAAGAAACGCCGCCGCTGCCGTCATTTACGGCCGCTGTTTTAGAGGCTTCCCGGCTTGGATCATATGGCTCTTCATCCATCTCTTCAACTTGATAGGCTTTCGCAACCGCATAATGGTGCTCATCAATTGGGCATGGGACTATATCTTTTTCGAAAAGGCCATTCGCTTTGTCTTTCCCTCCCACCTGCCCTGCGGTAGAAAAGCCATGCCCTGTCCCATCAAACGTAAGACCTCTCCGCCAGGACTTCCATGAAGGCCTCGATTCTCGTTTCAATCTGGGCTTCGGAAAAGCTCCTTTCGTCCACCATATCCGCCTCGAGGACGACGGTGGGGATGCCCAGTTCCCGCTCTACCATGGCCTGAATATCGTATTGTCCCAGAGAATAGGGCTTGCAACTTCGGTTGGAGTGGATAACGAGGCCCTGGACATCGTACTTTTTTGCCATTTCCATGATGGTCTTCGCCCGCTCATCAACTCCGATATTGAGGTAAATGCGGGTGTAGCCCTCCGCCATGGAATGCAAGAAGTCGCTTTCATCGAGGTACTTGAGGGAACCGCACCAGGCGGAGGTATAAGTATCGGCCACGAGGCATGCCCCATAGGAGGCAAACTTCTCGGAGAGCCACTTCATGCGATACCAGATGGGGATATTGTCCCAGAGTAATCGGTATTTTTCTGCCTTCACCACCCCGATACCCTGCGCGATACGACCCTTCATTTCATCGAGAAGCCCTGCATAATAATCCACAACCACCTGCGTACCCCGGAGGGTAACGATGAGGGCCATGTAAATGAAGGCATCGAAGGCGCTCATGGGTGAGGGATGATGCATGGCCGTATCCAGGACCGCCTGCCAGAGTTTCTGCCCTTCCACGGAAAGCCTGCCCACCTCCGAAAGATGGTCCATGTCCATTTTCTTTCCCGACACCTGTTCCAGGAAGGCAATGTATTCGTCAATCTGACTCCGCACGTATCGGGCCACCTCCGGCGTGTATGCTTGATGGCAGAAAGGCGTATCGAAGATGAAGAGGGGCACTTTGTAATACCGCGCCTGAATCTCGTACCACTTGAGTACCGTTCCGCAGATGTTATTGCAACAGACGAGCATATCCGGTGCCGGCAATCCCCCGATGGGGCCTCCGTTTACGACAGAACATGCAATATCCGATCTCGCATAGGCACACAAATCGCCAGAATAACCCATTTCTTCGGCCTTGGCACATAAATCGGCACCCATCTTCGACGCCCCGATCATGGCCCCGTGATTCTCCGGATAGACGGGGATGATATCCATGGCGATGAGGGGTTCTACCGGCCCTCCGCTCGTAATCCAGGCTACGAGGCGATGGTTTTCCCTCGCCGTTTTGGCCTCGATATAATAATTCGTCATGATTTCCCTTAATTTCGCTACCCCTGTCTTCACATTCATGGCTCACCCCTTGTCGATCATTTCTATGAAGGCTTCGCAGCGCGTCCTTATTTGCCCCTGAGACGGCAAGGGGTCCTCGATCTCGAGAAGAAGAACGGGGACACCCCTTTGCGCGAGATTTTTCTTCAAATCCGGGAAATCAAAGGCATGGGGGTCGCAAAACTTGTAAACGAGAATGATCACCCCCTGGGCATGAGTTTCCTCTACGCGGCGAGATATGTGGTCGAAGCGGTTCATGAGGCCTTGATGCTTAGCCGGACAGACAGGTCGAGCATGGATCCGCTTTACCAAGGCCTTCAGGGGATCTATGTCCGTCCGACAGGGGGTGGAAAAGTATCTCGTGCCCGAACACAGGTCATCGCCCACCACCGATCCCCCCGCCTCCTCTATGGCATCGAAAATTTCCGGTAGCTTGCACATCCCCCCCGCGATGAACAACCTCGGCTTTTTAGGCTTTTCTCTTTCCGTTTCTCGCAAATGGTCGTGCATTTCTCTTAGCATCTGCACGTATTCGTAGCGGTCCATCACCATGGCCGCCCTTAAAACGGTGTAGTAATCCCGTGTCGAAAGGCCAAGGACGCCTCTGGCCCGAAGATGGTCTATATGGGCGAGGATTTCCCTTATTTCGTTCATGAGGGCGATCGCTTCTTTCAAGCTATTTTGAGAGATCGGTACCCCGGCCAGGGAAGAGATTTCGTCTAAGAATCGCTTAAGGATGTGAGCGGTGTAAATTTCGGCGCTTTTCGTATTGAGTTTGACGGGAAGTACCAAGTCCAGATGATGGGGCCCCCTGATGTTCATGCGCCAGATGTCGGACAGACGCCTGATGGTATCACAAGCATCGGGAAAAACGACGGCGGCCATCTTTTCCGTACGCCCGGAGAGGGCCTCTTCGAGAATCCCCCTTACAAGGGAACAGGCATAGGTCTGCAAGTGGCTGGGCGCCTTGGTGCCATCGCCCCCCACCCCGAAAAGGCGCACAGGCGTGTAACCAGCGGCCAAGACGATTTCTTCCGGCAGGTAGGAACAAACGTATCCCACTGCCCTTTCCTCCGGAACAAAATCGAAAGGCGAGGCAATCGCTTTTTCCATCTTCTTCAGATGTATCACTCTTTCAGTCCTCCTTGGCGAGATAATTGACACCTTATATTTTTTTCCGACTTATGCAAGATTATTCCGCGGGGGAAGGCATGAAAAGACCTCTCTTGCCACCGACGATCGCCATCATGGCCGGTATAGTCCTCGCCGAATACTGGGAGGGGGCTTTCCCCATAGCTTTGGCCTTCCTTGCTTTGACCTTAACGGGGATTCTCATTGCCTCAAGGCGCATTTTAACCCTCGCCCTGGTCTTTGTTTGGGCTTCATTCTTCCTCTTGGGTTTCATCCATATGCGCCTCATCATTGAACCGCCACGGGACAGGAACCACATTTTCTATCAACTCGACGGAAACGAGAAAACCTTGGAAGGTGTCATCGTCGACCTATCGGAACAGTCGGAGACGGGCTCCCTGCTTACCGTCTCTCTTTATCGTCTGTACGAAAACTCTAGCCGGTATAAAAACATCCACGGCCAAATCCTCCTTTCCGTGAGGACGGACCAAGTGTTTTCTTACGGAGACGTAATCCGTTTCAAGACGCAACCAAGAGAACCAAAGAGTTTCCAAAATCCGGGCGTATTCGACTATAAGAAATATTTACAATACCGGGGTATTTGGGTACGGGGAAGCATCACCCGGCCGACCTCCATCTGCCTTCTCCGCTCCGGATACGGTAGCCCACTGATCAGGCCATTTATGGGCTTCCGACAGCACCTAAGCCGTTTCATCATGGAAAATGCCCCCTTTCCCGCCTCCACCATCATCCAGGCGTGCATTTTAGGCCTCCAGAGAAACATACCGGCCGAAATCTGGGAAAAGTTCAATCGTACCGGTACCTCTCACATCATTGCCATCTCCGGATTCAACATGGCCATCGTTGCGGGATTTGCCGCCTTGGCGACGCGAGCCGTCCTTTCCATCTATCCCCCCCTTCTTCTTCGCCTTAACCTCCAACTCCTTTCCACCGTCGTGGCCTCTCTTTTCGTTTTGTTCTATACCTTCGTGGCCGGGGCCGGTATTTCCGTCCTCCGCGCCACCATTACCATTTTGGTCTTCATGTTTGCCCTCATCTTGGGTCGGGTAAGGGAGGCGGAAAATACCCTCGCCCTGGCGGCCATTGTAATTCTCCTTTTCTCTCCCTACCTCCTCTTCGACCTCTCCTTCCAGCTTTCCTTCTCTGCCGTCTATGCCCTCATCTACATTACCCCACGCCTTATGGATCTCTTGCCACCCCTCGAAGAGATGCCTCCCCTAATGAGAAAGATCGTAAGGGCCGTATATGCCTTCCTTGCCGCCACGGCCGGTGCCACCCTCGGAACACTACCCGTCCTAATCTACCATTTTCATCGCCTATCTCCCCTGGTCCTCGTTTCGAATGCCTTGGTCGTGCCCATTTTAGGGTTTCTTGTGGTCCCCCTTTCCATGGTGATCATGATCACCTTCCCCCTTTCCGCCAAAATTACCGGCTTCATCGTTTATGTGACGGCGAAACTGGTGGATATATCCGTTGCCATTGTCGATTTCCTCTCTGCGCTTCCCTACTCCAGCCTTCTTCTGACCCCCATTGGTTATGGGCAGATCGCCCTTTACCTCATTGCTCTCATTTTTTTTATTTCTGCCCTGGGCGCCCAAAAGTATCGCCCCCTGAAATTCATCGCTTCCGGCACCGCCGCTTTTTTGTTGGCCTTGAGTTTGGCCTGGCCCATAAATGGCCACCTATCCGGCCAACTAAAATTAACTATCCTCGACGTAGGTCAGGGTCAGGCCATCTTCCTTCAATTGCCGGGCAGAAGGGCCGCCCTTATTGACGGGGGAGGTTCATTCGATAGCCATTTCGATATAGGGAAAAACGTCATTGCCCCTTTCCTCCTCCGGCAGGGAGTCTGTCGTCTTTCTCGAATCGTGGTCTCCCATCCCCATCCCGACCATGTAGGGGGACTTCTCTACATCGTAAAGAATTTCCCCGTCCAGGAGATCTGGGTAAATGAGGATTTCTTTGCCAACGAAAATACGGTCGATCTGCGGAAGGAGGCAAGGGCAAGGGCCATTCCCATCCGGGTCATTGCGGCGGCTTTTTCTCACGAGGCGGAAGATCACGTGAAATGGGAGATAATCCATCCTCCCTCGCCCCTTTCCCCACCTTGCTTGGGGGATGAAAACGACCGCTCCCTGGTGATCAGGATCACATACGGGACAACCTCCTTTCTCGTACCGGGAGATATCACCGAGGAGGCTGAGAAGTTCATCCTTCAACAAAAAAGACCTATAAAAAGCCAGGTGCTCATCGTCCCCCATCACGGCAGTCGCCATTCCAGTACCCCGGATTTCATCGAAAAAGTGGCGCCTCTATATGCCTGCGTTTCAGCGGGGGGCGGAAAAAGCCCCCACCTTCCCCACCCTGACACGATCGAGCGCTTCCGCGATAGGGCCATCCCCCTGTATCGCACGGATAAGCACGGGGCCGTCACGTTTTACTCCGACGGCGAAAGCATTTCCGTCCAAACCTTCGTCGTTGCTTACGACCGATAAGTATGTTATGGGTCAAAGCCCAGTACTTCGAGGTGGAAGTGGTGAAAAAGATAACGGCCATAAGAGGATTCAAAGACATCCTCCCCGACGAGACGACAAAATGGCAGTCCATGGAAGAGACCGCGCGCCGCATCTTTGCCAATTACGGCTTTCGTGAGATACGCATTCCCATCATGGAAAAAACGGACCTCTTTACCCGTGGCATCGGTGAAACAACGGATATTGTGGAAAAAGAAATGTACACCTTTGTGGATCGGGGCGAGGAGTCTCTAAGCCTCCGGCCGGAAGCCACTGCCTCCATCATCCGCGCCGTCCTGGAACATAACCTCCAGGCGGCGAACCCCATCCTCAAGCTCTACACCATGGGTCCCATGTTCCGAAGGGAAAGGCCGCAAAAGGGACGCTTTCGCCAGTTTCACCAAATCGATGCAGAAGTTTTGGGCTCCGAGGAACCCAGGGTTGATGCAGAGGTCATCTCCCTGCTTATGCATCTCATCCAGGCCCTGGGGATTGATCAGGTTTCCCTGGAGATCAACTCCCTGGGCTGTGCCGCCTGCCGCCCCCTCTTTCGGGACGCCATCCGGTCTTTTCTCCTGGTATCCGCCGAGAACCTTTGCCCGGACTGCCAAAGGCGCCTGAAGACCAATCCGCTCAGGGTGTTCGACTGCAAGGTGGAAACCTGCCGGCAGAGCCTGAAGAACGCCCCGGTCATAACAGATTATCTGTGCCCAGACTGTAAGGCCCATTTTGATAAGGTTGAGGAAAACCTAACGCGTCTTTCCCTACCTTTCACCGTGAATCCCCGCATGGTCCGGGGGCTCGATTACTACACGCGAACGGCATTCGAGGTAGTAACCGATCTGCTCGGCGCACAAAACGCCGTGGCCGGTGGGGGGAGATACGACGGCCTATCAGAGGACTTGGGAGGACCCCATCTACCCGGCATCGGATTTGCCATTGGCTGTGAAAGGTTGCTTTCTCTTCTCCCGGAGAAAGCCGACGGGACGGAACCTTACCTCGATGTTTTCATCGCCGCCCTGGGAGAAGAGGCAGAGAGGTTCGCGTTCCCCTTGTGCCAAAAATTCCGGGAAAGAAACATAAGAACGGACATGGGGCCGGGTGGCAAGGGTCTCAAATGGCTCCTTAGGCAGGCCGACCGAACCGGCGCCCGTTACACCCTCATTATCGGGGAGAACGAACTTGCCGGCGGCACTTTCATCCTCCGGGACATGAAAAAGGGAGAGCAAAGGACTATCCTATCGTCTCAGCTGGAAGAGACCATCATCAATAACTTAAGGAGTGAGAAACGTTCATGACAGCCTTCATCACCCAGAAAAAGCGTACCCATTACTGCGGCGAGCTGACCGTAGATCATATAGGCGAAGAGGTGTGCCTCATGGGCTGGACCCACCGCCGACGCGATCACGGAGGGGTCATCTTCATCGATCTCCGAGACCGAACCGGCCTCGTCCAGATCGTCTTTAACCCCGAGTACAACCGAGAAGCCCATACGGAAGCCCATCGGATCAGAAGCGAATACGTGCTTGCCATCCTAGGCACCGTCCAGCGCCGGCCGGAAGGCATGGAAAATCCAGATCTTAAAACAGGCGAAATAGAAGTCTTCGTCCACGCCTTCCAGATTTTGAGTGAGGCCAAAACACCCCCCTTCCCCATCGACAATCCTGGTGAACTCTCGGAATCGGTGAGGCTCCGCTATCGTTATCTCGATTTGCGACGTCCGGAGATGCAGAAAAACCTGTTTTTGAGAAGCCGCGCGGCAGCAGCGACGCGTCGTTTCTTCGAGGCCAATGGCTTCATCGAGGTGGAAACACCTTTCCTTACTAAGAGCACACCGGAAGGGGCAAGGGATTATCTCGTGCCGAGCCGGATCAACAAGGGCACCTTCTATGCCCTGCCTCAGTCCCCCCAGCTCTTCAAACAAATCCTTATGATTTCCGGCTTCGACCGCTACTTCCAAATCGTGCGCTGTTTTCGTGACGAGGACCTCCGGGCAGACCGGCAACCAGAGTTCACCCAGGTAGATATCGAGATGTCCTTCGTGGACGAAAACGACATTATGAGCATGATGGAACAGTACATGTGCCATCTGTTCCGGGAATGCCTGGCGATAGAGCTTCTAATTCCCTTTCCCCGCCTTACCTACCGAGATGCCATCTCTCGCTATGGAAGGGATAATCCGGATTTGCGTTACGGCCTCGAAATCAGGGAGCTTACCGATCTCTTGAGTAACGCGGAGTTTACCCTCTTTCGGGAGGTGGTACAAGCGGGCGGCATCATCGGGGCCATGAAGATAGAGGACGACCGCCGGCTCTCCCGCAAGGATTTGGACACGATGAGGGACTACGTGGCCAACTTCGGGGCCAAGGGCCTCGCTTGGGCACGCATCAATCCCGAAGGTTGGACTTCACCCATCGCCAAGTTCCTCTCCGAAGAGGAGAAAAAGGGCATTATCTCACGCTTAGAGGCAAAGGACGGCGATCTCATCGTCTTCGTTGCGGACACGCCGAAAATCGTGCGGGAATCATTGGGTAACTTACGTCCCTACGTGGCAAACAAATTAGGACTCATCACGCCGGGCAAGTTCGTCTTCACCTGGATTACGGAATTTCCCTTAATGGAGTACAGCGAGGCGGAAAAAAGATTCGTTTCTACCCATCATCCCTTCACCTCGCCCGTAAGGGAAGATGTGGACTATCTCCTTACGGATCCCGGCCAGGTCCGGGCCCGGGCCTACGATTTGGTGTTGAACGGCTCGGAAATAGGGGGGGGGAGCATCAGGATTCACGAACAGAACATTCAGGCCCTCATCTTTAAAGCCCTGGGTCTTTCGGAAGAAGAGGCGAAGTCGAAATTTGGCTTTTTCCTCGAAGCATTGGAATACGGAACCCCACCTCATGGCGGCATCGCCTTCGGGTTCGACCGCCTCATCATGATCATGGCCGGAGCGGAATCAATCCGAGATGTGATTGCCTTCCCCAAAACGCAGAAGGCCACCTGTCTCCTTACGGAGGCGCCTTCGCCGGTCAGTGTAGAGCAACTGCTCGAGCTCTCACTCAAGATCGTGAAGTGACGGCCTGAAGACTTCCCCAAAAGGCCTTATTTCAAGAATCTTCACCCACGTAGTAGTCGAAAGGCTCGATGAATTCCTTTCCGGCCCCGTTTTGAATTTCCCGGAGAAAACGGGAAGGAACGACGTACCCGTATCCCTCCGCCCGACTGTACTCGACGGCAGGGTAAGAGAGAAAGAGGTGATCCTTTGCCCTGGTTACGGCCACATAGAAAAGACGCCTTTCTTCCTCTTCCCCTTCCGGCTCATTCAAGGCGCGCGCCAGGGGTAGTTTACCCTCCGCCACCCAGATGAGAAACACCACCCGCCATTCCAAACCCTTGGCCTGATGGATGGTCGATAAGACCACCCGGTCCTGATCCGTGACGTAATCTTCCTCTCCCGGTCCCGTGAGGAGGGCCACTTCCCCCAAAAAATCTTCTAAGGAGTAAAAGCGCGCCGCAAAATCGGCCAGGTGAGTAAGGTCGTCCATTCGATCGCGGTAATCGGCGTAATTGAGGGTGAGGTACTGGGCGTAGCCGTGCTCTACCACGTAGGCAATGGCCCCGGCCGGGTTGGATACATATCCGCCTTTTGCAAGCCCGCCCAGAACTTCCTGAAGC
The DNA here is from genome assembly GCA_035358955.1 of Syntrophales bacterium. Taxonomy (GTDB): domain Bacteria; phylum Desulfobacterota; class Syntrophia; order Syntrophales; family UBA8958; genus JAOAFE01. Next base: position 155,703 of record DAORXN010000002.1, read on the forward strand.
CTCATCACTCCGGCTTGGGCAGGGCGCGATACACGCTCCAGGATTTCCGGCGCCAGAAAGGCCGAAAGTGGATCGGGCGCGGCACCTATCTCTTGCCACACCTTTCTTATCGTCGCCGGGCCCACCTGTTCCTGGTGATTGAGAACGCGCCTCCAGGCCATTTCATCACGACCGTTTACGAGTATTCTCAAGTAGGCGGCCACATCCTTGACATGCGCCTGTTCAAAAAACCTAATACCCGATCGCAGCTCGAACGGCACCCCCCGGCGTACGAGCTCCATCTGAAGCTCCATGGACTGATAGTGGGCCCGGTAGAGCACGGCTATACTCTTGAAATCGATACCTTCCCGGTACTTCAAATCTTCAATCTTCTGTGCCACGAATTCCGCCTGCTTTACGGCATTGCGCAGTTGAATGAGGACGGGTTTCTTCCCCCCTTTCCGCACGGACTTTAGGACCTTGGGAAATTGACGGGTGTTGTTCTTGATGGAGAGGTTCGCCATCCGAAGAATCTCGGGAGTGCTGCGGTAATTCGTTTCCAGCCGGAAGATACGGCAATCCTGGTATCGCTCCGGGAAGGTGAGGATATTTCTGAAATCGGCGCCGCGGAAGGAGTAGATGCTCTGGGAATCGTCTCCCACTACCATAATGTTGCGGTGGGCCATGGCCACGAGATCGGCGATTTCTCCCTGAAGGGTGTTGATGTCCTGGTACTCGTCGATTAGGACATGGAGAAAGTGGTCCGCATAGCGCCATTTCAAATCCTCGAACTCGAGAAAAAGTCGGCACCAGTTGATGAGGAGGTCGTCGAAATCCATGACGTTTAGGAGGCGCTTCCTTTCCCGGTAGCCCGCGATAACCGCCTTCATGTCATCCAGGTAGTCCAGTAGGTGGGGGAAACGGCTCTCTACGCATTCCTCCAGACTACTTCGGGTGTTTACGGAAAGGCTCCAAATTTCGCGAATCACGTCGCCCTTGGGAAAACGCTTACCTCTTTTCTCCACCTTTTCCGCGAGGCAGGTATTGATGATCTGGGTTGCATCTTCCGTATCGACGATGGTGAAGTCCCTTCCGTAGCCCAAAAGATCGGCATGCCTCCTTAAGATGCGATGGCCGATGCTATGGAAGGTACCCCCCCACGGCATCGGCAGATCGTTCCCTATGATTTGACTTACCCGTTCGAGCATGGAACGGGCTGCCTTGTTCGTAAAGGTGGCAAGCATTATTCGAGTGGGAGAGACACCCGTTTGCATGAGCCATGCGACACGGTAAGTAAGGGTGCGGGTTTTCCCACTGCCGGCCCCGGCAAGGACGAGAAGCGGTCCCCCCGGCTGGAAAACGACTTCTTTCTGCTCTTCGTTCAACTCCCAGTTCGGATGAGAGGTCATTTTGCCTTACTTAAGGCCTTTTTTATCTCCTCCACCGTGTCCTTCGAGCTCAAGGAGAGGAAGGTCCTAAGCAAACCTTCCTTTTCGTAATAAGAAATGAGGGGTGCCGTCTTCTCTATGTAAGTAGCCAGACGGAAATTGATCGCCTCCTCCGTTTCGTCGTCTCTCTGTACCGTGGGACTTCCGCATTTTTTGCACGTCCCATCCGGATTCGGTGGGTTACTCTTTACGTTGTATATCTCCTGGCAGGCCGGGTTGGAGCACGTCCGACGGGTGGTCAAGCGGTCCAATATCACCTCCCGAGGCACGTCTAAATTTACCACCATGTCCAGCTTAATGCCCAATTTATCGAGCAAAGCCTTCAGGGCTTCCGCCTGGGGAATGGTCCGGGGAAAGCCGTCCAAGATGAATCCTTTCGCGCAATCGGGCTGAGCGAGCCTTTCTTCCATAATCCGCATGATGAGAGCATCGGGCACCAGGTCTCCCCGCTCCATGTACGATTTGGCCTCTTTTCCCAAAGGCGTCCCCTCTTTCACCGCCTGCCGCAGGATATCGCCTGTGGAAATCTGGACGGACCCGTCGAATTCGGTAAGCAACTTGGCCACCGTTCCCTTGCCTGCCCCGGGCGCTCCTAAAAGTATGATCTTCATCGCAAAGCCTCCTTGTGATTTCATTTTGGTCGCGGACTATAGGGGAAAAGTCATTCGAGGTCAAGGGACGATGAACTTGACACCCGCCCTTTTACGTTATAAAGGCGCCCCATGAAAAAGTCCATCGAGGAATTCGGCCCCCTCTGGTTCATTTGGGGCAAGAATAAAGGCAAGTACCCTTACTGCCATTCCATTTTTCTACCCGAGGCGGGAATCCTCATCGATCCGGCAAGCGACCGGGAAACTCTAATCCGACTGCGTGAAACAGGATCGGTAAAGGCCGTATGGCTGAGCCACTGGCACGAAGATCATCTCAAAGATCTGGACCTCTTCGACGATCTGCCCCTGTTCATTAGCCGGGAAGACGCCGAGCCCCTCTCGAGCCTGGAAGCATTCCTCGCCGGATATGATTCAGAAGAGGACTTTCAGTACTGGCAGGAGGTGCTTCTCAAGGAGTTCCACTTTCGCCCCCGCTTCCCGGCGGGCTTTCTCAGGCCGGGCACCACCGTTAAGCTACCCGGTGTTACGGTGGAACTCATTCCCGCACCGGGGCACACCCCGGGGCACCTCGCCCTCTTCTTCCCGGAGGTGGAAATCCTGTTTCTCGCGGACTATGATCTTACCCCCTTCGGTCCCTGGTATGGGGATCACAATTCCAGCATCGAAGATACCATCTCCTCTCTCAAGCGCCTGAAAGAAATCCCCGCCCGCCTGTGGCTTGCCTCCCACGAAACGGGCGTTTTTATCTCTCCTCCCGATGAACTCTGGGACAGGTACGAACGGGTGATCTACGAAAGAGAGGAAAAGCTGTTTGAGGCCCTCAAGCGACCCCTTTCGTTGGAAGAAATCGTCGATCTTTGGATCATCTACGGCCGTCCACGAGAACCCCGGGCCTTTTTCGCCTTCGGCGAGCGCGCCCATATGAAGAAACACCTAAAGTCGCTCATCGCCAAAGGCCTCGTCGCAGAGGAAAAGGGCCGATTCTTCCGGACCGACCTGAGATGAGCCTCACCATCTTGAAAACTATTCCACCATCTCGACATTAGAGATCCGACCGCCCCTTACCTCTATCAGGCTTCCTCGCCCCTTGCCGCCCAGGCTGCAATTAACGACGGGGACGTCACTTAAGTAGGACCAACCGGCATCTTCATGAATGTGACCGCAGATGACGAGGATCGGTTTAAGACGCTCCACTATATGAACGAGTTCCCTCGAACCGGCGTGTCGACCGAAGAAGTCTCGATCCTGGATGCCCCAGGGCGGACGATGGCTCACCAAAACCGCCCCTAAAGACTCTTCCCCCTCCCATTCAACGGGCGGACGGATAAAGCGCTCCGCTCCTACCCCGACGAACGTAAGGCCTTTGAATTCCCTTGGTTCGGACACGATCCAAAACAGGTTTCGGGATTCATCAACCTGCCGCTTCAGGGAGGGGTCATCCATGTTCCCCGGGACGATGAAGGCGGGCACGCCTAACTCATCGAGGGCGCCTATGGTGGCCTCGTCTCCCGGATGCCCTAAAATATCACCCGCGATAACAAGCAAATGAGGGTCCTTGCGTGTGAGTATCTCCTTGATCGCTTGCAGCCGATCGGTCGCACCGTGAATGTCTGCGACGGCATAAAGGGAAAGGACTTCTTTTTCCTGTTGCATGGCCTTCCTTTTTCCTATAATTCTGCCTCGTCCTTAGCGAAGATGTCTTCTTATTGCAATACGCCGTGCAAGGGTTAAAAAAGATGGAAGATTTCATGCACCACTTCCTATACGGAGACGGGGAACCGGAGGTCACCGCCGAGGGATACCGGTTTTCCTGCGTCATGACGAAGAAGATGGAAGGCTGGATCGGCGTCCCACACGGTGGTTTTTCCATGGGGCTTATTACCGATCTTGCCCTCCGCGGCCTTTCTTCGCCATCCCCCTATCCCCTTACCCTATCTTTCCGCCTGGGTGGAAGCAGCTTGCGTATTGGGGATGCTGTAAATTTCAAGCTATCCTTTACCGGAACCCAGATCGAGGGCATAGGGACCGTTCATGGTCAGCCTTTCCCTTACATAGAATTCACGGGCCTTCCGGGCACGGGCGAACCCTTCGATTTTACTGTACCCCCATTTATTCCGATAGAAAAGGCTATCCCCCTTCCCACCTACCGGGATTGCCTCGTTTGCGGGACGGAGCGAAAATACCCCGGTCTCAGGCGAAAGTTTTTCTTTATCGAGGAAATCTCGGGCAAACCGGTGATATCGCCCGTCTCTCGCCAAGACGAAGCGTTTTTCCTTTTCTCCCAGGAGGGGAAAGCCCACCCCCTGGCCATCCTCGCCCTGCTCGACGAAATCCTGGGGTGGGCCGGATTCATGCTTACCGCCTCCGGTGCCGTAACCGTTTCCCTTAGAGTCGTCTTATACCGACCCATCAAAGTGGGGGAAGAACTATTGTTTTTCGGGCAGGGCGGCCGCGTCCGAGGAAAGGCTGGCCGACGTCTCATGTTTTGGGCGAAAGGGGCAGCTTTGGCCGATAGAGAACCCGTCGCCGTTGCAGAAGGTCAGTACTTCGGGCTCGATAGCCTCACGCAGCAGATGAAGGAAAACCTCCTTCCCCGTGAACTTACCATCAGGGCCTTTCAAAGTGCGGGAGGCGTCTTCCCATGACGGCCGTTTCCTCTCCCAACGGCATTCACGACTGCGGCGATGGGCTTTTCCTCATCGATCTCGACCTGCCCCGAGAGGGCTTCCGAAATTTCATCTCCGCCTGGCTTTATATCGAGGAAGGGACGGTCCTCTTGGTGGATTGCGGTCCCTCAGCCACCTACGAAAAGCTCCGGGCTTCCCTGCGGAAACTGTCCATAGAAAAGCTCGATGCCCTCCTTCTCACCCATATCCATTTGGATCATGCGGGGGCGGCAGGTCTGGTGGTCAAAGACTTCTCCCCCTGCGTTATCTGCCACCCCAAAGGGATTCCCCATCTGGTGGCGCCGAAGAAGTTAGAACAGGCAGCGCAAAAAGTCTTAGGTGACCTCGCTTGTGCCTACGGACCCGTTTCCCCCGTTTTCCCCCACATGCTCACCTTTCAGGCAGAAATGAACATCGGTGGCATTTATATAAGGGCGCTGGATACGCCCGGTCATGCCCCGCATCACCTCTGTTTTCTCGTAAACGATCTCCTCTTTGCCGGCGAAATGTGCGGCGTATCGTATCCCATCGAAGGTGGATATCTCAGGCCGGCTACCCCGCCGCCCTTTCGATACGAAGAGTACCGCTCATCCCTAAGCCGGGTAAGTGATACCCCCGCCCGCCTCATCTGTCTTGGCCATTACGGATGCTATCCCGAACCCAAAGCCATGTTAAAGGCGGCCTTACGGCAACTCGATCTCTGGGTGGAAACGATTAGGAAAGACGGAGGGAAAGGGGACTGGCAAAGTTACTTCGATGCACTTATCATTCGGGACCCCCTCCTTAGTCGTTTTTCCGCCCTCCCCCCCGACATCCAAAAGAGAGAACTTTTCTTCATCGCGAACAGCATCAAGGGAATTAGCGCTTTAGCCTGAAATGAGTTTACAAAAAAGCGCCTCCGAGTGTCGAAACACTTCTTCATGCAGGCTTTCGCCCTGGGCATCCATGGTGACGATGGCCGGAAAATCTTCCACCTCGAACACCCACATGGCCTCCGGCATACCGAAATTGAGCTTGAACACTTCGAGAACGCGCTTTACCTTCTTCGCCGCTACCACGGCCGCCCCACCCACGGCATGGAGGTAAACGGCCGGCACTTCCTGACAAGCCCTCAACGTTCCTTTCCCCATCCCCCCTTTCCCGATAACGGCCCGGACGGAGAAATGCTGCATAATAGGTGCTTCGTAAGGCTCTTCCCTTTCGCTCGTGGTCGGCCCTGCCGCTATGACCTCCCAACCGTCTTTCGATTCTTTCACGATGGGGCCACAGTGGTAAATGGCCCCCCCGGCCAAGCACATCTTTATCCTCTCATAGGCGACAAGATCCTCCGGCGAAGGCGGGGTCTTTTTTCCAATGAACGTTTCGTAAAGCCACTTGTGAGCCCGGTCGCGGGCCGTAACGATCTTTCCCTGCAGCAGGACGACCTCCCCCACCTTCAGCGCTTTAACTGCGGCTTCATTCAGGGGTAAGACGATGGTTTTCATAGATCCACCTTCATTAAACGAAGGCCCCTCTTTCCCCTTCCCAGATGAGCCTTCGCCGGCGGCACGCCCAGCACATGTAAGATACGCTCACAAAGAAACTGGCCGGATGGCGATGAAGAAAATCGAGGTGCACGCCAAGGAGCGTAGTCCGCCCCCCGAATCCCATGGGGCCGATGCCGAGGCGGTTGGCTTCTTTCCTTATTTCCTCTTCCCAGATGGCTACCTCTTCTTTTTCGGGCTTCTCCCCGATTTTCCTCAGGAGGGCCTTCTTCGCTGCCCCATAACCCTTCGCCCTATCTCCTCCCACGGCCACCCCAACTATGCCGGGCGGGCAACCGTTGCCTTGGGCCCGAAAAACGGCGTGAAGGATGCTTTTCTTTACCCCTTCCATATCCCTTTCGGCTTTAAGGCTCATGTCCGGGAGGGTATACTGGGCACTCACGTTTTCACAACCCCCACCCTTGAGGAGGAGGTCCACCACGATCGAGGGCTTTTCATGGTAAGCAAACTCGAGGACGGGAAAGGTTTCTCCCCCCACGTTATCGCTTGTATTGACCTCGGTCAGGGAATCCACCGCATTGGGGCGAAGGTAGGAAAGCCGCGTCGCTTCGCGAACGGCCTTTCTGATAAGATCCACCACCGGCCCGGAAGGAAGCCGATGAGGCAGGGTCACGTAAAAGGTGGCCACACCCGTATCCTGGCAAAGGGGTAGTGAATCCTTCCTCGCCATTTTCACGTTCTCCAGGATTGTCATGAGGGCGCTTTTTGCCGGTGACCCCTCCTCTTCTCTCTCCCAGGCCTGCCTTAGCGCCTCCTCCACATCGCCGGGCAAATCCGTCGCCGTGAGGCGAATGAGCTCCACCAGGTGGGATAGGAAATCTTTATTTTTTACCACGGGTCGACGAAAACGGGCCTTCGGCCCGGCTTTAGCCTCTCGGGAGGGATAGAATCAAGTCCCCGGATCAACCACTTTCTCGTTTCTGCCGGGTCTATGACGGCATCGATTTCGAGGTAAGAAGCCATGTTCATCGCCCGACCTCGTTCGTAAAGCTCGGCCACCATTTTCTCGTAAAATGCCTGCCTCTCCTGGGGATCGGCAATGGCCTCGAGCTCCCTTCTGAACCCGGCCTTCACTGCCCCCTCAAGCCCCATGGCGCCGAATTCTCCGGTCGGCCAAGCTACGGTGAAGACCGACTCGTGAAAGCCACCCGCCGCCATGGCCATGGCACCCAAGCCATACCCACGCCGAAGAACGACGGAAAAATAAGGTACCGTTACATGGGAGCCCACGACGAACATGCGACACACGTGCCTAACCTGGGCCCTCTTCTCTATTTCCGGCCCTACCATGAACCCCGGCGTGTCAATGAGGGCAAGGATAGGAAGCCCGTGGGTATCGCAAATCCTTATGAGCCTCACGGCTTTGTCGGCCGCTTCCGCCTCTATGGCGCCCCCCATGTGGCGGCAGTCGTTGGCTATGACCCCAAAGGGACGCCCTTCGATGCGGATCAAGCCGGTAACTATCCCCGGGCCGAATTTGGGGCGCATTTCCAGGAAAGAGTTTTGATCGGCCAGGGCATGGATTACGGCCCGCACGTCATACACCCGCCTTCTGTTTTCGGGGATGAGGTTTCTCAAGACCTTTTGGTCACCTGCCTCCCACTTGGGCAGTGGGCCTTGAAAATAAGACAGATACTTTCTCGCGGCTGCCACCATTTCCACATCGTCGGCCACCTCGATATCTACCACGCCGTTTTTCGTTTGCACATCAATGGGGCCGATCTCCTCCGGGCGGAACGTGCCGAGCCCGCCTCCCTCTATCATTACCGGCCCTCCCATGCCGATGTTGGCGTTCTTGGCCGCAATTATCACATCGCAACACCCGAGAAGGGCCGCGTTTCCGGCAAAACAGGGACCCGAAACCACACCGATTAGCGGCACATGGCCACTCAAACGGGCAAAAGAATAAAAAGTGGACAAATCGAGGCCCGCAATCATCACGCCTATGGCATCCACATCGCCAGGCCTCCCGCCCCCTCCTTCTCCGAAGAGCACGAGGGGGATCTTCTGCTCATAGGCAACCTTGAGCATGCGGTCCATCTTCTTGTGATTAAAAAACCCCTGCGTGCCGGCCAACACAGTATAATCGTAGGCGAGAACCATGCAACGCGATTTTTCGGGTGGGAAAATATCTCCATTGACCGAACCAATACCCGCGATCAGGCCATCGGCAGGCGTCCGCATGATCAGTTCCTCGATTGGACGGCGACCCCTCTGGGCCGCCACGGCGAGGGCACCGTATTCTATATACTCCCCGCGATCGAAGAATTCACCCACATTGGCCCGAGCCGTTCTTTGGTTTTTGGCCTTTCTCTTCTCCACCGCCTCCGGTCTGTTTTCGTCCAGGCCAAAACTATGCCTTTCTATGACCGCCTTCAGGTCGGGCCTTATTTCTTCCGTCTTTTCACTCATGACCTGACATCCCTCCCAAAGCAGATTTATAGAAAGCCAATACGTTTACTTTTTTTCTCTGTCAAGACCCGTCTGCTTCTAAAGAAGGCCAAAAACGATAGATGCATTCATTCCCCCAAACCCGAAAGTATTTATTAAGCCATATCGGGGATTAAACGACCGTTCAGAGGAATAGTAACAATTTATCAAACCTTCGATTTCCGGATCCGCTTCAACGATATGGGCATTGGCCGGGCAGAATTGGTGCTGGAAAATAAGGTAAGAATGAATGAGATTGATTATCCCGGCGGCGCCGTGGGCGTTGCCGTACAGGCTCTTGGAAGTATAGACGTTAATCTTGTTTCCCAAAACGCTGTTTATCGCCTTGGCCTCGTCGAGATCGCCCGGCCGCGAGCCGTTGGCATTGGCGTGAATGAATCCGATTTCCTCTTTCCCTACGCCGGCTTCCTTCAGGGCACCGGACATGGTGCGGGCCATGTCGCTCACCTCGAGGGAGATGAGCACTCCCGGGCTTGCGTTAAAATCGTACCCCAAGATGGCTATCTTTCCCTCCTCCCCCCTTCTCCTCAAAACTACGCAACCGGCTCCTTCCGCATAGACGAACCCTCGACGGGTGCGGCAGAAAGGCCGGGCCGCCGTTTCAAAGGGGGAAAGGCGGGATAGAATTCGCGCCGACATCCACGTGTCGAACATGGGTTTCGTCATGGCAGAATCCACGCCCACGACGATGGCCTCGTCTACTTTCCCCGACATCAAATCCTGGGTTGCGTAAGCGATGGCCTGAATGGAGGAAGCGCAGGAGGAGGAAATGGTAACCACGGGTCCCGAAATGCCGAACGCCTGAGAAATGCAGGCGGCAAAATAGCAATTGGCCCCTTCTATGATGCTACTGGCGGGATTTCTGCCGCCGGAGAAATAGACACCGTAACGCGCTGAAAGTATCTCGTTCGTCGTCAAGCTGCTTCCTACGTAAAGCGCCCGCTTTTGTCCCTTCTTTAAGGGAGGGCTCTGGCTCAAGGCCCGATGTACCACGTAAAGGGCGAGGGTAATCGCCCTCTGCTCGGGGGTGGGTATCTCTACGCCATGGGCTGCGAGATACTCTTTTATCCTCGCCAAATCGCAGGCGCCGACGGGGATGCCACTTCCCCGGTACTCGTAGCCGGGCCACTCCCTGATCCCGGATTTGCCATCCTTGAGCGCCTCCCAGACCTCGTCTTCCTCCAATCCAATGGCAGATGCCATACCCATCCCCGTTACCACCGCTTTTAATTCTCCCATCAGCCTTAAATTACCTCCTTTCTTTCGGCGAAGTCGAAAAATCGCGCCACCTATCCTTCAACCAAGTGATCCATGCCTCGATCCCCTCGCCCGTTCGGCAGGATACAGTGAAGATTTTTATATGGGGGTTCAATGCCTTGGCCCGCGCTTTTACGGCCTCGGGGTCAAAATCGCTCAAGGGCAGGTAGTCGATTTTATTGATTACCAAGGCATCGCTTATGGAAAACATGAGGGGATATTTGAGGGGTTTGTCGTCTCCTTCCGGGACACTGAGGATCATTATCTTCAGATGTGCTCCCGTGTCGAACTCAGCGGGGCAGACTAGGTTACCCACGTTTTCGACGAGCACCATATTTAGTCCGACTGCATCCAAAGCCTCCAAACCATACTGAACCATTGCCGCCTCGAGATGACATGCCCCACCCGTCCTTACCTGTACTACCGGGATACCCTGGGCAGCTATCTTTTCGCTATCGACGGTGGATTCTATATCCGCTTCCAGCACCCCTACTTTCAATTCCCCTTTCAGGGCCGAGAGGGTATGCAGGATAAGACTCGTCTTCCCTGCGCCGGGTGAGGACATGATATTTACCAGCATGGTGCCTTCTTTTGTCAATTTTGCCCGCAAAGCATCTGCCAACTCTTGGTTATCGGAGAGAATTTCCTCCTTTATCTCCACCAGCTTAATCTCCCCCATCAGTAAACCTCCATTTCGGAAACCACGTACTCCCGTCCTGACGATACTTCCACCTCTTTGGCCCCGCAATGGGGGCAGCCTATCGTAATGGGCTCGTCCGCCCCGATTTCGTATTTCTCCCCGCAGTTTTGACACACAAAAACGGCCGGAAGGCGCTCTATTTCTATTTTCGCACCTTCCGCTACGGTGCCCCGGCTAAGGTAGGTGAAATAGTTCTGTATCCACACTGCCTCCAAGTCGCAGAGCCTCCCCACCTTTAGACGCACACAGGCTACTTTTACGGCGTTGTTTTTGGCCGCATGTTTAAGCACGATCTTTAAGATAGCTTCCGTGACGGGTAATTCATGCATGAACTTTTTTCACCCCGCCTCTGCCATATATCCTTGACACAAAAAAATCAATTTTGCTACCAAGGAGAAAAAACAAGGGGGAAAAATCATGTCGGAAAAGAATCTTTACCAGGAACTGGCCGCCCAAGTAGGAGCCCCTAACTCGCCAGTCATGCCCAAGATCTTTGCGGCCCTCATCAACGATACGGAAGCCCGGGTACTCCTGGCCGCCTCTCCCCCTGCCACCGTTAAGGAGCTGGCAGAAAAGACAGGTCTCTCCGAGAGCGAAATCAGCCAAATGATGGAAAGCCTCTTCCACCGAGGGCTAATATTCAAATCCTTAAAAGGAGATACCATGAGGTACTACCGGGTGAAAAGCGTCCCCCAGATGCACGACTCCACCGCTCTGATTCCCGGCCTTTCCCGCGAAGTGCTTGATCTATGGAAAGAGTATATGGACAAGGAATGGAGTGAGATGGGGCATATGATCATGAACATCGTGCCGGGGTCGATCATGCGGGTGGTACCTGTAAACGAGGGCATCGTCCCTGAGTCCCGCATTCTGCCTTACGACGACGTGCTCAAGATCATCGAGGGGGCTCGCACCCTCTCCGTCACCAAGTGCTCTTGCCGGGTGATAAGCGGGGCCCCCTGCAACAAGCCGGTGGAAGTCTGCATGCAGGTCGACCGGGCCGCAGAGTACAACATCGAACGGGGAACGGGCCGCCCCCTTACCAAGGAAGAGGCGAAAAAGATTCTCAAGCTCTGCGAGGAGGAAGGTCTCGTTCATACGGTAGACAACCGCCAGGTCGTGGGACACGTGATCTGCAATTGCTGTAAGGACTGCTGCCTCAACTGGGCCGTGATGAAGGGACCGAAAAAGTGGGTGGCCCCCAGCCGTTTCACCGCCCGTGTGGACGCCGATACCTGCGTAGGGTGTGGTACCTGCGCGGAAAGATGCTTCTTCGATGCCATCGTCATCGAGGACACGGCTACCGTAGTGGAGGAAAAGTGCATGGGCTGTGGCGTATGTACCGTCACCTGTCCCACGGAGTCCATTCGCCTCTTTGAAGTGAGACCGGGAGATTTCGTCCCCGCCTGATTCCAGGGGTACCAGAGTTTTTGACCCTTTTTTAGGCGCGATATGAAATCATTCTGGATGTGTTTTGTTCCCCTCTTTGTGGCCGTAGATGCCGTCGGCCTGCTCCCCTTCTTTCTTCAGCTCACTGAAGGGATGGAAGCGGCGAAGGTAAGGCGGGTGATTTTGCAATCCATGTCTACAGCCCTCATCGTAGCTTTGATTTTTCTTGCCGTCGGGACGGCCATCTTCGACCTCCTTAAAATAAGTGTGGCCGATTTTATGGTGGCCGGGGGGACGCTGCTTTTCGCCTTGTCCATTCGGGATCTCCTTGCCGCCGAAAAAAAGGACGTGGCAGCGGATCCGGAAAGCGTGGGGGCCGTGCCCATCGGCGTACCCTTCATCACGGGGCCCGCCGTACTTACCACCTCCCTTGTCCTGGTGAGGGAATACTCGACCTTAGTTACGGCTCTCGCCATCGGGGCAAACATCCTGATAGCCGGGGTGGTATTTTCCCTGGCACCTGCCATTCATGCCCTCTTGGGCAAGACGGGCTCGAAGGTCATCTCCAAGATTACGAGTCTGCTCCTTGCCGCCATCGCCGTGATGTTTGTTCGGCGGGGCCTCGCCCTGTTCCTCGCGGAGGGGATAAGGTTTTAGAGGGGTTCCAGATCTTCGTATGCCTCCGGGGTAAAGCGAGGGGAGCAAATGGCAAGGAAAATCAGGTCCTCACTTCCCGTATTGGTAATGCGCTGGCGGCTAAGAGGTGGGATAAAAATGAAATCCCCCCTTTTTACCTCTGCCGGCGGAAGGTCACCTACCTCCACCACACCCTGACCGCTTACGATATAGTAACGTTCTGAAATACCTCGCAAACGGTGCCAGCGTGTCGTGACGCCCGGCTCTACCCTCGCCTGAGCGACGGATAGCGCCGGGTCTTCAGGTGTGTTGTGTATTTCTTTGATGTAGCAGTTCTCCGCCGCAAAAAACTCCTCATGTTGCTTACGCTTCTTTACCACTTCTTTCATTTTGTCCTACCGCCGTTTATAAATACAAAAAAGGGTTAGATTTTCTAACCCTTTCAATTTCTGGTAGCGGGGGGAGGATTTGAACCTCCGACCTTTGGGTTATGAGCCCAACGAGCTACCGGACTGCTCCACCCCGCGATACAATTGGAAAATTTTATATTTGATTTTGCCTTAACTGTCAAGGCAAATAAATTTCCCATTTATCCCCCAAAATATTCGTGGAGATAGAAAAACACCCGAGGCGGGAAGGCAACCCCGGGTGTTTGGGTAAAGAAAAAATTTTCTCTTGATAAATTACATGGAGCCTTCGTAGGTAACGGCGTAGCGGATCATCCTTCCGTCACTGCATTTAACCGGCTCCACCAACATCGTTCTGGATTCGACCTTTTTTGTTTGGGGGTCCATCCATTTGTAATGCACGACCGCTTTCCCTTTCTTTTCTATTTGTTCCCTGGCTTCGCGAATAAAGTATTTCCCGGTGGCATCTTTTAAGTCAATGAGCTTCTTCCCGGCCAGATAGGGATACTTGGCATTGAATAGATTTACCCCTTCTTCATCGCTAACCGAGGGATAGGCGTTCTTGTAGATGTAGAATTTTCCCTTCTTGAGTTCCTCTATGGCCTGCTCGCAACCGACTGATTTGACGTATTTGATGATTTGAGCGTATAGTTCCTTCGCCTGCTCGGGGGTAGCCATCTTCTCCTGCGCCAGGAGGGGAAGAGAGAAGGCAAGAGAAAATAGTACGCTTAGCACCAAAACCCAAAATACTCTTGTTTTCATTTAAACCTCCCAATCTACTTTTTTCCGTATCCTTTACCTTCCCTGAAATAAGGACACTTGCATTCTACTTTAAGACTCCAGGGCCGGTCTTTCGCCTGAAGCTTCTTCATCCTCGAAGCCGATTTCAGTCGCCGCTTCCTTTGTCACCTTGAACATGGACATCACCTGGGCCAGCCTCTCGGCGTTTCCGGCATTTCTCTGGGTGGTAATGCTCATCTGGGCAATGGCCGTGTTGACCTGATCTATACCCTGACTTTGTTCCTTGGAGGCCGCCGCCACCTCGCTCATCAGTTCCACTACCTTATTGGAGCTCGTGGTCACTTGGGCAAAGGCCTGGCTGGTGGCATTCACCAACTTCTCTCCGTTTTTCACCTTGTTTACGATGTCCAGGATGAGATCGGAGGAACCCCGGGCAAATTCCGTTGCCCGCATGGCAAGATTTCTCACCTCGTCGGCTACGACGGCAAACCCGGCTCCCGCTTCACCCGCCCGGGCTGCTTCCACCGACGCGTTCAAGGCAAGAAGGTTCGTCTGAAAGGCAATTTCATCTATGCTTTTCACTATTTTCTGCGTCTGTTCGCTTGCCTGGGCAATATCCTTCATGGAACCGGTAAGGGCTTCCATTGATGAGTTGGCTTTCGTAATTTCGTCTCGGACGACAATCATGAGCTGGTTTGCCTCATGGGTATGGCTTGCGTTCTGCTTCGTCATTGAGGCGATTTCATCGAGAGAGGCCGAAGTCTCCTCGACTGCCGCTGCCTCTTCCGAGGCTGATTCGGAAAGGACCGATGCAATCTCCAGGGCACTGCCCACCGCCCTGTTCATCTTTTTTCTCATGGTATCCACCGCTTCCACCAACGCGCCCACCTCATCTTTATTTTCTGCTGTGAGACTCTGCGTCAGGTCTCCCTCAGCCAGGCGATTTAACGCCCCAATCGTTTCATGGACGGGCTTCAAAATGAGCCGGGTAATGATAATGCTGACGAAAAATGAAAGGACAATGGCCGCTGCGGTCAAAATGAGAAACCCCACGATCGTCACATCAAACGTCGTCATGGCATTCTTATACCGTTCCTTGCTCAGCTTGTCTTCCAAGGCAAGCAAGCTTTTAAGAAAATCGTTCATGGCGAGATACTTGTCATCGGTCATGGTCATGAGCTGAATGGCCATGTCCGGCCCCCCCTGCTCGGCGGCATCCAGCACACCGTGGACACCCTTCTGATACTCCATGAGATTTTCCAGGGCCGACTGGAAATGCTTCTTCTCTTCCGCCGTAATTTTCTTAGAGGAGAGCACCGTATTGATGAGGGAAATATCCTCGGCGATGAGCTTCTTGGTATTATCTATGGCTTCTTTTACCTTGGCCTGATCGAAACCCACTCTCATCCAGTTAAGGATGCGGGAAAGATTGCCATGGACGTTGGCCATATCGTTCAATGTTTTGGCGCTTACCTGATATTGGGCGAAACGATTCTCGTATATGTCTCTCAAGGCATCCCGCTGGATGGATAGGCTCACGTAAGTGCCTGCCGCGAGCAGAAGGAGAAACACCAAAATCACCATGGGGGCAATGAGCATCTTTTTCCCCAACTTTAAATTTCTGAATAGGCCTTTCATGAGGTAACCTCCAAACATCCGTTTGCCTTTAATTTACGCAAATTAAATACCAAGGGGGCACCGTAATTTTGCTTAAGAGAATATTCTACTTCGGCCTTTCAGCCGTCCAAAAATAACAATACCTTGACGGGCAGGTGTCAATATTTAGACTATCTGGCTTATGGGCGGGTGGTAAGGAAAGGCGTATCTATGGTACCCTGGATCACATTTACGGTCTTTCCCGTATGGGGGCTTTCCAACTCCCAGGTGAGATCGAGACGGGAGTTCTCTAATGCCTGCCAACAGGGAGTTATGACTCCTTTTAACCTCCCCCTTAAGGAGGGATTCAAAACCTCAACTTTTTCGATAAGAAGGAGGCTCTTTTCGAAGGATACTTTCCCCTCCGCATCATTTATTTCCAAACCGGAAAAGCCCGGAAGAAATAATTGATAAAAGCCGTGATTAAGGCTGAAGGACATCTGAGCCAGGCCGTTTCCTTGCAAAATCAATTTCCCTTTCACCTTGCCCCGCACTTCGCGCCTGAAGATGGATCTCAAAACCTGATTGTCTAAATTGAGGCCATCGAACCTTACCTCACCTGTCATCTGCCCCGTACCTCGCGCAATACCATCCAGTCTTCCGCCCAGGAATGAAGCAAACCACCTAAAGGCAGGCCTTCCCCAGACAAATGAAATCATAGGCTTTAAGACGAGTTCTTGGACCTCCACTTCCGCACCGGACATGGCCAAAGGCAATGGGAAAACAAGATGAGTCAACCTAACGCCCAGGGGGAAAACCGGTCGACAGCTTCCTACGGAAACTTGAGGAATAGAATACCGGGTGGAAATAGTATAAGTGACGATACGACGGCATAAATCTTCAGGAAATCTGGCGTAAAAAGAAGCGCCGAGAAAAATTACGCCCAATAACAAAAAAACCCAAACCATTTTCCATTTTTTCATGAGTTATAACTACCGAGGAAATAATTTATGCCCACGTCTTCAGGAGAAATCTTCACCTTTTGCAACAAAGGCTCCAGAAAAATGGTTAGTACCTTTCCTTTCTCCGTTAAGTGAATTATAGTAGGCTGCGTATAGCCTGACGCACTAAATGCAATGTGAACTTCTCCGTCCACGAATTCTCCTTTTCCTAAGATGTAGATATCCCTGATCGTGACGCCACCAGGGAGGTATTGGGCCATTTTTTTACGCTCATCCCTCTTTTCCGTTGTCATATCCTCGCTATAAGTAAAAATGGCCTTTCTTTTTAAATCACACCCGAGAATATAGTCTACTGACTCTCTGCTCGCATCCCTTTTTAAAACCATGTAGGTATCAGAGATAATACTTGCCGCCCGGTTCAGGTTGTCATAGTAAAATGCATCCCGGATAGAGGGAACGGCAATGAACACCACAATGCTCGCGATAGAAACAACCACGAGGAGCTCAATTAAAGTATATCCCCGCGCCTTCAATCTTCTGGCTCCCAGTTGTTGATATCCCTGTTTACCCCTTCTCCGCCTTCTTTTCCATCAGCGCCATAAGAACTTAAGTCAAACTCACCGTGAGCACCCGGGCATTTGTAAACGTATTCATTTCCCCACGGGTCTTTCGGCACCCTTCCCCCCTCCAGGTACCCCCCTGACCGCCATCGTCGGGGTTCAGGCGGTATTGTAGGTGGCTCAATTAGGGCTCTTAATCCTTGCTCGGTGGAAGGATAAAAGCCGTTATCCAGCCGATAAAGCTTGAGGGCCGTCTCTATGCCTTCCATTTGAATCCTCGCCTTGGCCCTTCTCGCCTCATCGGGCCGGCCCATAATGCGGGGGATGATGAGCCCGGCCAGGATACCGAGAATCACGATGACCACCATAAGCTCGATTAGGGTAAAGCCCTTTTGCCTTTCCATAATCACCTCTTGCTTACCGTATTAATCGATTCATTTCAAAAATGGGTAGAAGAATGGAAATGACGATAAAACCTACCAGTACACCCATAATCAGTATCATGATCGGTTCCAGAAGGGATGTAAAGACGCCAATCTTCATTTCCACTTCCCTTTCGAAAGCATCGGCGATGCGAAAGAGCATCTTTTCCATGCTCCCACTCTGTTCTCCTACGGCTACCATCTCCATCACCAGCGGGGGGAATTTATCACTCTGCGAAAGCGATTGCGCCAATCCCCGCCCTTCCTCCACATCACTGATGGCCTTTTTGATTTCTTCCGAAAAGATTTCATTGTTAATCACATGGCGGACAATCTCCAATGCCTGAATCAGGGGCACATCGCTTTGCAGAAGTGTGCCCAAAGTCCGACCAAAACGGGCCAGGTAAATATGAAGAATAATCTGGCCGACGACAGGAATTTTCATCTTCCAATCGTCCCAGAGGCGCCGGCCCAGACGAGTCGCGAGGAAATTCCGAATAAAGACCAGGGTTCCGATGGCAGCTGCCAATAGCATCCACCAGTAGTTTTTGAGAAAACTACTGGTGGCAATCAAAATCACGGTAAACATGGGCAGTCTCTGGTGCATATCCTGAAAAATCTTGGTGATATTGGGCACCACAAAAGATACGAGGAAAAACAGCACCACCGAACCGATAAAAAACATGAGGACCGGATATGCAAGGGCGGAACGGATTTTGCTCTTTAGCGCCTCCTGTCGTTCCAAATATTCCGCAAGCCGATCCAAGACCAGATCGAGGGTGCCGGACATCTCACCTGCCCTCACCATGTTGATATAAAAAGGATTAAAAACGTGCGGGAATTGACTTATACTATTGGTCAGACTGTTTCCCTCATTGATGGCATCTTTGATCTGGATCAGGACTTTCCGGAGGGGACCATCAGTTATTTGGGATGCGAGGACGTTAAGAGACGTTACCAACGGAAGACCGGCACCGATCAGGGTTGAAAGCTGCCGGGTTACAGCGGCGAGCTCCTGCGGCCTTACCCGGGTAAAGGCATTCCTCAAAATTTCCCTGTAAGAGGCCTTCCCTTTCTTTTCTTTCAACTCCTCTATTTTTATGGGATAAATTTGATTGGCCCTCAGCTTATGGCGGGCATGAGAGGCCGTTTCCGCCTCCACCACGCCTTTTTTCCTCTGGCCCCGGACATCCAGGGCTATGTATTCGTAGACGGGCATATGGAATGATAATTTTTAGAGTAATGATCGATAGATATCACACCTATTCCCTATTTTCAATGCAAAATCCCTTCAGAACAAACAGATGAAAAGGGTTAGGTCTTAAAAAGAGAAGGTTTCTTTAAGCGAAAGAATAAATCGGTGAGGGCTCTCTTCGTGCGCTCTATATTCTTTTCGTAGTAAGAGGTACTGCGCCTTACGTAGAAGTTAAGTCTCGCTTCGTCCAATAGATCCACCTTTTCTTTCAGAAAAGATTGGAAGGACGCAACATCTCGAAAATGCTCGCAGAACATCTCACCCCATTGATTCTTGTATAACAGACTAAAATCTCCCATTTTCAAGGTACTTAATTCGCTTTCGAAATTGAGTACCATGAGCATGTCCGTGATGCGCTCTTTTTCAAAGAAGTTTTCGAATGTGACGCTGCTGATATTGAAGAAACCAAAAATTTCCTTGATCTTCTTCGCCAGGTTTCTGATTTCCTGAATCGTCATCGAGGTGGGATTGGGAACCATGCGGATTGAAAGCTCGGAATACAAGTCATTCCATACCAGCCAGGCGACAAGATAGACTATATTGACGTGAGATATGATGGGTTTTTCGCCATCGGCGCCGGCGTAAAGATGCCATCCCCTTTTATCTTTTACGAACTTAAAGTCGAAGATGTTATTGAACGACACGGGCTTGTGGATGACGGGGACCTTGCCTGGTTTCTTTTCCAGGCAGACGGCCAGCTTCTTGCCCACCCCCGTCAGGTCCCTTTGCGTCAACTTGGCCGATACTTCCTTTCCTTCCGGTTTGATCTGACGGAAGATGCGCACCAGCAGCTTGAAGGCTTCTTCACCGAATTTTATATGCTTCTCGATGGGCCAATTCCCAAAGCCGTCGAGGGCCGCCTTCTCCTCCTGGGAAAGGGAGAGGTAATTTCTCACCTCCCTGGCCAGGATGCCCTTTTGAGTAGCCTCGCGGGTGATGAGGTAAAGACATTGGTGGATGAACCTCTTCGTTTCCTCCTCTTCATCCCGGTAGTGGGCGATGATCTTTTGCATAGTAAAAAAAGCGGGGTCTATAAACGCCCCCTCTTGACCCGCCGAAAGGGTAAAGGATCGAAACTCATGGCTTATCAGCTCCCTTCCCTGGTTCCTGAGAAACATGGCGAGTATGAGCATTTTTATCACCGACTTGAGGGGATGCGTGAGGGCCTTGTTGAACTGCCACAGGGCGGCACCGAAAAACTCCTCCCGCTGTATACCCTCTAAGTTACCCAAATCTATGCAATCGAAATCATCAAATTTTCCCCTTGCGTAATCCGAGGCCAATTTGGGATAGTCAACTGGGCCTCCCGGCGTGAAACTAACCCACCACAGAGGGATCTTTCCGCCTACGAGCATCATCGTCCGGTAAAACTCCTCCAAAAGCACCTTTCCCTGGGCGCTACCGGAGCTCTCATCGTCCATGACACCGAAATGGGCATGAGCTATATCCCGCACATCGCAGATGAAAAAATAAACGGGCATCTTGATGGTCTCATCCAGCCAGTCTTTGATTAGATTGACCTTCTGGGCAAGATACTCTCTGGTGCGACGGTCGAAGTTATCGTTATTGATGCACAGCCAGATATCGCAGTCGCTCGCGGCATTTTGATTTACCGTGCCAACAGAACCGATGGTATAAATCCCCTGGATCACGACGGAATGAAAGGGCGGGCTCAACACAGACCCCGGGGTCTTGATGTCGAAGAGGCGCTTAAAATCCTTCTCCCGGACAGCTATCTCCCGGTCATTCTGAATGCCGTATACGGTAATTCCCTTTTTCAACGGCCCTACGTAGCCCGGTACCCCCGGATGATTGACCGAAAGGAGCCAGGGGAGGAGGTAAAGGATGGTCTCTGCCTCCCGGGGTGCCAATTCTTGGAAGATCTTCTTTCGGAATTGATTGTACTTAAGGAAGGTCTTCTTGTTTTTTAAAAACGTCCGTACATCCACTATTTGAACCCATTCCGACTGGTGCCTGGGGCGGGACTCGAACCCGCATGCAGACAAGCTGCGAGGGATTTTAAGTCCCTTGCGTCTACCAGTTCCGCCACCCAGGCTTCCATGTGAAGGTGCTATATTACCAAATGGGCGCCCTGTCAAGAAAACGAACACCTTTTCCAAAATGGGGATAGAAAAAACTCGCTCTTTGTAATAAGGAAAACCAAGTTTTGGCCAAGGAGCATCTTGCATGAAAGAAAGGGTAGATATTATTATCACCGGGGGCACCGTGCTTACCATGGATGCGCTTGAAACCCGCCTTCCTGAGGGAGGCATTGCTATTGTCGGAAACCGTATCGTAGCCCTCGGGAAAGGAGATGACATAACCAACCGCTATTCGGCGAAAAAACATATTCATTCACCCGATTCCATCATCATGCCGGGACTTATCAATGCCCACACCCATGCCGCCATGACTTGCTTTCGTGGTATAGCCGACGACATGGAACTCATGGACTGGCTGAACAACTACATTTTCCCCGCCGAGGCGAAAAACGTAAATCCCCATCTCGTTTACTGGGGCAGTTTGCTTGCCTGCGTGGAGATGATTAAATCCGGCACTACGACCTTTTCCGATATGTACATTTTTGAAGACGAAACGGCCAAAGCGGCCAAAGAAGCGGGCATGAGGTGTATGGTGGGAGAAGTGCTCTACGACTTTCCCTCCCCCAATGCGAAATCCCCCGAGGAAGGCCTCGCCTATACGGAATACTTGCTCGAAAAATGGCAGGGTGATGACCTCGTAAAGGTCATGGTGGAACCTCACGCCCTTTACACGTGTTCCGCCACGCTTCTCACCCGGGCAAAAGCCTTGGCCGATCGCTACGGCGTGCCCCTGGCCACCCACCTGCTCGAAAGCAAAAAAGAAAAAAAAGCCCTCGCCCGCCGGTTGAAAAAAAGGGCCACGGAGTATCTCGATGAACTCGGGCTTTTGGACGAACGCTTCATTGCCTTCCATGGCGTCATGATGGACGATCGAGACATAGAAATTTTTGCCGAAAGGAACTGCAAGGTCGTGCACAATCCGGAAAGCAACATGAAGCTCGCCTGTGGCGTGGCCCCCATATCCGCCATGATCAAGAAAGGCATAACGGTAGGGCTAGGTACCGATGGTTGCGCCAGCAACAACAATCTCGATCTTCTGCAGGAAATGGATACGGCCGCCAAATTAGAGAAATCCGCGCGGCTCGATCCCACCGTCATGGATGCCAAAACGGTGGTTAAAATGGCCACCTCACACGGGGCAAAGGTACTGGGAATGGAAGACCAAATAGGCACCTTAGAGGTGGGCAAAAAGGCGGACCTCATAATCATCGATTGCCACCAACCCCATCTTACGCCCATGTACAGCGAATATTCCCACCTGGCCTACTGCGTCATGGGATCGGACGTGGACACAGTGATCATCAACGGCCGCCTGGTCATGGAAAAGAGAAAAATCCTTACCCTGGACGAGGAGGAAATTATGAACCGGGTAAACGAAACGGCCCGGAGGATTTCCCTCTCCCTAAAGGAGAAACCGTGAAGGAAGTGGACATTCTCATCTCCGGCGGTTTGCTTCTCACCATGGACGGTGATTTTACCGTCATCGAAAATCCCATCATCGCCGTTGAGCAGGACAGGATCACCTATGTAGGCAAAGCCTCGCCGTCAAATAAAACCATGTTTACGGCGAAGAAGGAGATCGATGCCACGGGCTCAATCATTCTCCCCGGCCTCATCAACACCCATACCCACGTACCCATGGTCTGTTTCCGGGGCATTGCCGACGACCTCCCCTTGATGGAATGGCTGAACAATCACATCTTTCCCCTCGAGATGAAGTACGTGAACAAGGACATGGTTTACTGGGGAGCCCGCCTCGCCTGTGCGGAAATGATCCTCTCGGGCACCACAACCTTTTGCGACGGCTACTTTTATCCCGGGCGCATTGCCCGGGCGGCCATGGAATCCGGCTTGAGAGTCGTGTTAGGTCTCGGTTTTTTTGACCTTGACGAGGATCCAAAGATGGCAGCGGAAAAAAACGCCGCCAACGCCCGGCGCTTTTTAGAAAAATGGTGCTCCATTTCCCCCCTCGTCACCCCTGCCCTGTTTCCCCATGCCCCCTATACCTGCCGGCCGGAAACCATGAGGGCGGTAAAAGACGTGGCCGAAGAATACGGCGCCTTGTTCATCACCCATCTGGCGGAAACGAAAGACGAGGTGGAAACCATCAGGGGAAAATACGGCCTTTCCCCCGTGCGGCTCCTTTATGCCCACCGCCTCTTAAACGAAAGGACCGTCGCCGTTCACTGTAACTGGCTCGACGATGAAGAAATCGAACTGCTTGAGATAACCGGCACCAAGGTCTCACACAATGCGGAAAGCGGCATGAAACTCGCCTCCGGTCTTTGTCCCGTCCCGGCGCTTCTGAAGCGGGGTATCACCGTCGGGTTGGGTACCGACGGTTGCGCTTCCAATAACGACCATGACCTGATTCGGGAAATGGGGACGGTAGCTTTAGTGCACAAACTCTTAACGGGCGATCCCACGGTTCTGAATGCTAAAACCGTCCTCGAGCTGGCAACGACCAAAGGCGCCCGCGTCTTGGGGATGGAAAAAGAAATAGGCTCCATCGAAGTGGGGAAGCAGGCTGACCTTATCCTCGTAGACACCCGACATCCACGCCTAAAACCCCTGTACAACCCCTATTCCCAGATTGTCTATGCGGCCAGCGGCGACAATGTAACTACCACCATCTGCCACGGTCGCCTCCTGATGGAAAACCGTCGCCTTCTTACCCTCGACCTTTCGGAAACCCTCTTTCAGGTAGAAAAGATTGCCCAGACGATTAGAGAGGGGGAAAACCTCTCCTCAAGATTTTATTGAAAAGGGGACGCGAACCGCCCATTCTTCCTTCTTTCCCAAATTCCACTGGTGAACGGGACGCATGTATCCCACGATGCGGCTGTAAACCTCACAGGGCTGATAATCCGTAAGCACAGGAGATTTCTTAAAGCAAGACTCGCACTTGGCAAAGACCTTGAATGTGTACCACAGGGCACCTCCCGAGACGTTTAGCGTGCCCTCTTCATCCAAACTAACCACGATGGACACCTCCCGTCCGCAATCGTGGCACTTCCCCCGAAATTCGATTTCTCTCGTCTTCTCCCGGGCAAACAGCTCTTCCAGAAACTCCTTCGTCCTCCCCATAACGGCACCCCCTCCCTACTAAATCTTGAAATGTGATTACGTGCTACCACAACATATTGTGGTTTTCAAGAAAAATTTGACAG
>DAORXN010000003.1:0-170172 GCA_035358955.1 Syntrophales bacterium
GTCATCGGCAAGTATACTAATATTGAAGATAACTGCGTGATCCATTGCGCATCTCCTCTGTCTATTGGCGATGAGGTAATCGTTGGGCATGGGGCGGTGGTTCATGGACGGAAGGTGGGCAGCCACGTCCTGATAGGAAACCAGGCCACTGTTCTTGATGAGGTGGAAATAGGCAATTATTGCGTCATTGCCGCCGGATCCCTCGTGCCTCCGGGTATGATTGTCCCCGATTATTCCCTTGTGATGGGTGTCCCCGCCAGAGTCAAGGGCCGTCTCTCGGATGCTCAGATCGAGGAGATAAAAACGAGCGTAAAATTTTATGTCGATTTGGTTCAGAAATACAAGCGGGAAGGGTTGGGATGATAAAAAATCTTTTCAAGGCACTAAAACAGGAGGGGGAACATGGAATTCATAGACGTGATGAGGGAAAGAAGGGCAGTCAATTTCTTTGACCCGAACCGGGAGGTGGCAGATGAAGAAGTGAGAAGAATTCTTGAGACGGCGGCTTTGAGCCCGTCGAGCATGAACTTTCAGCCCTGGCAGGTGGTGGTTGTAAGAAGCCGTGAAGCCAAGGAAAA
The DNA here is from genome assembly GCA_035358955.1 of Syntrophales bacterium. Classification (GTDB taxonomy): domain Bacteria; phylum Desulfobacterota; class Syntrophia; order Syntrophales; family UBA8958; genus JAOAFE01. The sequence continues at coordinate 579 of DAORXN010000003.1, forward strand.
GCTCATGAAGGCTGCCTTCAATCAAGCGAAGATCGTGGATGCTCCCGTTACGCTCATCATCCTGGCCGATAAAGAAGGATGGAGACCTGGACATCCCACGGTAGAGAAGGTTTGGCAGGATATGGTGAAACTTGGTTACCTAACGGAGGATAAGAGGCGGGGCTTTGAAATGGGGCCTCAACGTTTATACGGTGGTGAGGAAAGGTCTCTGGCCTTTGCTGTGAAGAATGCGGCGTTTTTTGCTATGGCGGTGATGCTCGCGGCCAAAGACTTGGGTATCGATTCTCACCCCATGGACGGTTTCGACCACGAGGCGGTCAGGCAAGCCTTCAACATTCCGGCGAATTTCTTCGTCCCCGTTTTGATTGCCCTGGGTTATTTCGACCAAAAGTACACCCTCATGCCTCCCAAATGGCGCAAGTCGTGGGATGAAATTGTATGGGGCATTAGTTAGTGGTCGTCAAAGGTCATCTGAGAAAAACTTTCTGGTTAATAGCTATCCTTCTCATCGTTTGCACTCTTGCCCTTTACCTTCCGGCTACGGACTTTGATTTTGTAAACTTTGACGACAACATTTACGTCTATGACAATCCACGCCTCCATTCAGGGCTTACGTCTGGTAACTTGGCCTGGGCTTTCGGAGCCTTGGCAGCTGGCTTCTGGCAACCCCTCACCTGGATAAGCCCTTTTGTCGATTACGAGATTTATGGGCTAAGAGCCGGCGGTTTTCACCTGACGAACGTCGTACTTCACGTTTTGGCGAGCGTTTTCTTGTTTCTGGCCCTCGCTTGCATGACGAATAATTTGTGGAGAAGTGGTTTTGTGGCTGCCGTCTTTGCCCTTCACCCTCTTCATGTTGAGCCGGTAGCCTGGATTTCTTCCCGTAAAGACGTATTGAGTGGTGTTTTCTTCTCTTTGACCCTTTTTCCCTATGTGATTTACATTCGGAGAAACCGATTGGGATCCTTTTTACTTTGCCTTTTTGTTTTCCTTTTGGGGCTTATGTCCAAGCCCTCTTTGCTGGCGCTGCCCTTGCTTCTGCTCACCCTCGATTACTGGCCTTTAAACCGTTTCGAAAGGGGTCGTCTCTTTTTTATTGTGATGGAGAAGATTCCCTTTTTGATCCTCTCTCTTGGCGTAGCCATGCTCACTTTCCATGCCGAATTCGAAGCAGGCGCACTGGCGGATTTGAAAACGCACCCTTTTTCGTCAAGACTTGTAACCACGATCGTTTCTTATGCCACATATCTCGTCAAAAGTTTCTTTCCCTTTTCCCTTACCGTTTACTATCCGTGGCATTACCCTGATGCCGTCTTTTTTGTCGGCTCTCTTGTCTTGCTTCTCTTCGTAACCTTGGCAGCCTTACTTCTGCGTCAGAGATCGCCTTGGTTTCTTGTGGGTTGGTTGTGGTTCCTCATCATGGTTTTCCCAATGAGTGGCCTGGCGTAGGTGGGTGATCACATGGGGGCCGATCGCTATACCTATTTGGGGCAATCGGAGATTTTCTTGGCTGTGGCCTGGCTTGTGCCGCAGGTGATTAAGTTCGCCAAGATTTTGATGGCCCTTAGTTTGTCTTTTGTGGCTTTTCTTTTTGTAGTATCCTCTATCCAGCTCGTTTACGGGTCGGATAGCATTTCCCTCTTTACCCGCAACCTGAAAGTCGCGGGAGAGAACTATAAAGGCCACTACAATCTCGGCCTCGCCTTAAAGGACAAGGGGGACTTTGATCTGGCCGAGGTAAATCTGAAAAGGGCCGTTTACTTTGCGCCTCATAAAGCGGAGGCTTACAATAGTTTGGGATTGATCTACAGCCGGCGGAAGGAGCACGGCAAGGCTCTTTATTGGTACTTACAGGCCTACGAGCGTGATCCAAAAGATCCTGGGATCTTGAATAATGTGGGGGTCAGTTTCTATTACCTCGGTAAATACAAAGAAGCCGGCGAATTTCTGAAAAAGGCCCTCGTGATTGAGCCAAACTACGCAAACGCCCATTATTACCTGGGCCTTGCCCTGAAAAGGATGGGGGAGATGGTAGAGGGAGAAAGGCACATCCAGGAGGCTCAAAGGATAAACCCTGTCTTTAAGAAACTTCCTCTGGCTGCTCAATGATAATGATTCGGACGGTAAACAAATATCTTTCTGCGTTGGGCGTCGTTTTCGTGGTAGTCCTCATGTTCGCTTTCGCGTTGTTGAATCACGGCGGGATGGTCCTTTCTTCTGCGGCGACGGACACGGCGAGTCAGTTTATCTATTTTCGTGATTTTGCCTTTGGAGAATTGAAGAAGGGGAATCTTCCCCTCTGGAACCCTTATCTTTTTTCCGGCGCCCCATTTTTGGGGGGGCTTCAGTCCGCCCTCCTTTACCCTCTTAATCTTATCTTTCTCTTCCTTCCCGTAGCTCAGGCTATCAATGTCAGTATCGTTATCCATGTCGCGCTCCTTGGTTTGTTCATGTATGGGTGGGCGCGAGGATGGGGATTGGGAGAGCTGCCGTCGTTTCTTTCGGCGATGCTCATCATGTTTTCCGGGGCTCATTTCCCCCATATCTATGCGGGTCACCTGCCCAATCTTTGCACCATGACGTGGGTGCCGCTCGTCTTTATGTGCTGGGATAGGTTAATGGATAAGCCTCAGCCGAAGTGGGTCCTCATAGGGATTGCCGCTTTATCCATGCTAATTCTTGCCGGTCACCCCCAATACGTCTATTACACGGCGATGGTTTCGGTCCTTTATGTCCTCGTGAAAATCATTTTTTCTCATAAAGAATCGCGGCCGGTGCTTTCTCTAACTTCAATTTTAGTCGTCTCTTTAGGGGCCGCTTTGATCTGTGCGGTACAGATCTGGGCGGGGGTAGAGGCGGCCCGGGAAAGTGTCCGGGCAAAAGGGGTGCCCTATGCGTTTGCGGCCATGTTTTCCCTTCCGCCGGAAAACCTCCTCACCTTTTTGGTGCCCAACATTTTCGGCGACCTCCTCTTTCATCCTTACTGGGGCAGGACCTATTACTGGGAAGCCAACCTATTTTTGGGTATCGGCGGGCTTACGCTGGCTCTTTATGCCTTCTTTAAGGGGGGCAAAAAAGCATTTCAGGTGGGAATTACCGCGTTGATATGCCTCATTTTGTCTCTCGGTTGCCATACCTTCCTCTTCGATCTTTTCTATTGTTATTTGCCCGGTTTCGGTCAGTTTCGGGGAACGGCCAAGTTTATTTTCTTTGTCGATCTGTTTCTCTCGCTTCTTGCCGGAGCGGGATTACAAACTCTTTTACATGAGAAAGAAGGCCAGGCGGAGAGGGGTGTCGTTCTTTCTCTGTTAGGGTGTTCGCTTATGGCGGCATTGGCCGCGGGGGTTTTTTATGCCATGGCCGGAGGGCGGGTGCCTACTTACCTGTGGGAAGAATTCCTTCACTTCATTGCGAGAAGTGGGGAATCTTATCTCCCCCGGGAACTTTATTTTCAGGTGGCATGGGCGAAATACACGGCTGCCCTTGTGGCCTTCCAGTTACTCATGGGGGCGATAACCTTTCTCCTTACGGCCGGCGCCTGGTGGATTTTTTTGCGACGAAGGGGGCCTTTCATCTATTGGCTCGTTTTCCTCGCCGCCTTAGAAGTGATGGTCGTGGCGGGTATGACCATAACGTCTTTCGACGTAAAACAAAGCCTGCCCGAGGGGTTGGTCAAATTCCTGGCCGGGGTTAATAAGTCAGAGCGGGTGTTGAATCTGTGGCGGCCGAACATGGCCTTGTCGACGAGGGTGGGGGACATCTGGGGGTACGATCCCGGGGTGCCTAAAAGGTACGCCGAATTCATGAACTTCACCCAGGGGGGAGATGCCCGCGAATCAACCCAGTATGTAAACTTCCAGCGCTATCATCCCTTGTGGAAGCTTACGCGCCTCAAATACATAATTTTGCCCACAAAAGAGGGGTTTACGGTGCACGAAATAAACGATTCCCTGCCCCATGTTTTGCTCGTCTATGAGGGGCGGTATGTAAAAGGTAAAGAAGCCGTGTTGGAAGAAATGGGAAAGCCCTCCTTCGATCCGCGAAGGGTGGTGATTCTTGAGGATAAATGGCCCGTTTCTTCAGCATCCTGTTCTACTCCTGGGATGGCAAAGATCAAGGTAATTGATACGGACACGATGGAGATCGAAGCGGAGACTTATTGCCCTACCTTTTTGCTTATCACGGATAGTTTCTCGACGGGCTGGCGGGCAAGGTCTCTGATTGCTAAAAATGTGGCCTATCCTATCCTTCGGGCCGACTATACCTTTATGGCCATTCCCGTAAGTGTGGGCCGGCATCACATCCGCCTCGAATACTTGCCCCGGGGTTATATGGTGGGGAGGTGGATTTCTTTCCTTGCGCTGGCCTTATATGCGTTATCTGTTGGCCTCTTTACGTGGAGAAAGATTTAGCACTGTGGACGAAGCAAAAAAGAAAATGATGGTTGGTATAGTTACCTTGCTGCTCTCGCTGTTTTTTCTCTTTTACGGGCTTAACCACTATGCCCTATGGGACGATGAGGCGCTAACCGCTCTTGCCGCAAGGGGCATCATTAAGACGGGTGACACCACGGCTTTTCTCGATCACAATATCGTTGCCTACCGTAACGGGTCACTGCTCTACCAAGGTCATGATCGCTCGACCCCGCCTCTTTCTGCCTATATGTTGGCCCCCATCCTGTACTTGGGGGGTAGCCAAGCGTGGGTATGTCGCCTGCCGTTTGCCCTGCTGGGTTTTTTTACCATCTTTTTCATGTTTTATTGGTTGTGGGAGGTCAAGGTCGATCTTTGTGTATGGATAATGTTAGCTATTGCCATTCTCGGGAATGTTTCTCTATTTTTATACTTTCGTCAATGCCGCTATTACAGCCCGGCTATATTTCTTTCCGTGCTTTCCGCTTACTTTTACCTTAATCTCAAAAAGAGGAGTGACTATCAGTGGTTTTTATTTCTCAGTATCACTTTGCTCTTTCTTGCCAGTAGCTTGAATTATGCGGCATTTATGATCGTACTTTTCGTAGATTTTTTCTTCTGGGGGAGAAAAGATGGTTGGTCGTTAAAAAAAATCTTTCTCCCTTTAGCCTTGCATGGGATTCTTTTGCTGTTCTTCCTTGCCATTTTCAATCCTCTGAAAACGCCCAATGCAAGTTATTTTCTTTCCAACACCATTGCCGATAAATGGAGATTACTATGGCTAAGTATTAGGGATATGAACCGAGGCGAATTTTTTCCCGCCTTGATTCTTCTTGGGTTTACGTGGTCGGTCGTATTCAGAAAAGACAGGTGGATTTTGCGGGGTGGGGTTGCTTTTCTTGTTTATATCGTCGGAATTGCATTCTTATCTCCTCAAAATGGAAAAACGGCAAGCTTTGCCGATATTAGGTACTTTGCCCCGGTTATTCCCCTCGCCCTGGTGCTTACGGTGTTTATCCTGTATCATTTGTTGCAAAGGCGGCGTTTATTGGCCGTTGCGTTTGCCTTCCTTGTGTTCTGGTCGAATGTATTCAACGAATTAGGCTTGGGGTATGCGGGTTTGCGTTCGACGATACTGGCTTATGTGGCGGAACTTACATGCCCCCCTCCCGAGCCATATGCGCCGACGGTGAAGTGGATTGAAAGCAATGTTAGGCCAAAGGAGAGCGTGCTCGTCTTGCCCCCATTCAAAACTTATCCGCTAATGTTCCATGCCCCCCAGGCCATTTATGCCTGGCAGTTCCGCGATCCCCCACCGAGAGATTTTGCCCACGTTGATCCTATTCATATCCAGGGCCGCATAAAACCCGACTACATCATAGCCTTTGGCCCCATCATCTTAGAACTGGCGAAATCTCCTTTGGCGCAGGACTATCATTTGGTCGAGGTTTTGCCCTATTACTGGCAGGACCTGTATCGGCCGGAGCTATTCTGGCGCACTTTTCGCCCCGTTCAATACGATAAACATGCCTGGCAGGAAATTTACATCTTAAAGCGCAAGCCGCCTATCCGGTAATGGGTATGGTCTTGTTTCCCCATGGGCTTTTTGGGGGCCGTTACGGGGGAAGAGGGCTCTGATAGCTTCAGGTAGTGTTCTGCCCGGGGTAGGTCGCCGCAGGCCCGGTAAGCCAAGCTGAGCATCCGGTAAAGCTCGTAATCGACCGCCTCTTTCTTTACCCCCTCTTCTCCCACGCCTATGGCCGCCTTGCAATTCCGATGGGTAAGGTAAATGTATAAGAGGCGTTTTCTCGCGTAAACGTCTCCCGGCGAGAGTGTTAACACCTCTTTCCACTCTTTTTCTGCTTCCACAGTTTTTCCCGTTACTTCCAGGGCAAAGGCGAGGGCGCTACGGCCGACCACACTGTCTTTCTCTTGCTCAAGTATTTTTCGGTAAGTTTCGAGGGCGTCAAGCCAGTTGCCCAGTTTCTCATACGCGAAACCGATTTGAAGAAGGGTTGATTCAGGTTTGAATCCCATCTTCAGGGCATTTTTTAGGTGGGGAAGGGCTTTTTTATGTTCCCCCTTGGCGTTTAAGGCATAGCCCATATTGTAGTGGATAATGCTATATTGAGGCTTGAGTTTTAGGGCTTTTTCGAGGCATTCGATACCCTCATCGTATCTTCCCTCGGAAGTATGAAACACGCCTAAGTTGGTATAGGCAATCCAGTTATTCGTCGTGACTTGGAGGGCCCTTTCCATGAGGGTTTTTGTATTTCGCCAGTAGCCCGTCTGCACCCAGGCAGCCCAAGAAAGGGCAAGGAGGGCGGCGAGCCAAACCGTGCCAAAAATGCACTTCCTCAAGGGTGTTGGGGTGAGCTCTGCCGTACCCCAGACGGCCATGATGAAAAGGCCGTTTATGGTCACGTACGAGTATCTATCGGCCATGGCATGCGGCCCCACCTGAATGAGGCCGCAGACGGGAAGCAGGGTAACGAGATACCAAAACCATCCTGCGGCAAGATAAGGGGACTTTTTAACGAACAGTATAACAAAAGCCGTAATAGCAAGGAGAAAAAGAAGGGCAGAAATCACTTTCCATAAGGGGATGGATTCTGGATAGGGATAGAAAAAGGCAAGCCCCTTGGGATAGAAGGTTAGAAAGACATATTTGGCGTAGGATACGATAGCATTTGAAATCCTGAGGCCCAAGCCGAGATCGGCCATTGAGGATAGGGCACCAACTTTTCTTTCCGTATAGATAACGAGGAGGGAGGCAAAAAAAGCGAAAGATAAAAAGGGGATTTTCTCTCCTATGAGGCGCTTGAGCGAAGTTGTGGAAAAGCGCCCAAAAGGCCAGAAGTCAAGGATGAACATGAGCACGGGAAAGGTAACCACCATAGGTTTGGACATTAGGGCGAGGAGGAAGAGGGTGAGTACCAGAAGATAGGTGGCTAAACGGGGTTTCTGGGCGTAATAAGCGTAGGCAAGCAGAGAGGCAAAACCGAAGAGGGTGGAAAGTAAATCTTTTCTCTGCGATACCCAGGCGACCGATTCCACGTGGAGGGGATGGACGGCAAAGAGGAGGGCGCAGAGAAAGCTCAAGGTCTCTCGTTTGGTCGCTTTGTAAAGAAATAGAAAAAAGAGGAGGCTGGAAATGATGTGGAGGATGACGTTGGTCCAGTGATATCCACCCGTGTTCAATCGGAATAGTTCGCTATCCACCATGAGAGAGAGCCACGTAAGGGGGTGCCAGAAGCCCGCTTCCGTGGCGCGAAAGGCCCATTTTACCCCTTCCCACGTAAGGCCCGCCAGGACAAGAGGCCTTTCTGTGATGTAACTATTGTCGTCGTAAAAGACGAATTTAAACCCCTGGACTTGCCAGTAGATGAGGAGAATGAAAAAGGCAATTGTGAGACACGCAAGGAGGGTTTTTTTACCACGTAGTTTCATGCAGGAAAGCTAAAAAAAGGGGTGAAGGCCTTTCACCCCTTTGAAAGAAAAGTTTGCAAATTCTTTATGGTGTTATAGCCCCGGTGCTATCAACGGTAAATTGACGACCACCACTTGCATGCGAAGCCGTGATTGAGAGGTTCGACTGAGCTCCATTTACAATCGAGGTAACCACATTGGTTGTCGTTTTGAAGCCATAGCTCTGAAGGATGTCCAAAGTGACGGTCCCGCTGGGATTATCCGAGAAATAGGCTTGGGCTGCGGTATAGGCGTTCTTCACATCTGCCCGGGCCGCCGTTTCGTAACCCCTCGTCCGGTATGCCGTAAACTGAGGGATGGCGATTGCCGCCAAAATGCCGATGATGGCAATCACGATCATGAGCTCGATTAAGGTAAAACCCTTTTCTCCGCGTTTTTTCCTCCACCTCATCATATTATTTCTCCTTTCTTTTTGGTATTGTGGTTTTCTTATATAGCCCCGAAACATCGATGTCAAATAATTAATGCCTTGCCTTGCTCTCACCTCCCCGTCCGATTAAATTTTTTTCTCTTTTTGGATATTCACAATTCATGCCAAAAGAATGAGTAAGCCAAATGGGGGCCGCGGCGTGTTATTTCATTTCTGGGCCCTTATTATTTCGGGAAATTTCACCAGCCGACAGCCTTTTTCACCCGAAACTTTCCTTGATTATGCCTAAGTAGTTTGATAGAAAAAGGAAAACGGGCTGAGGCATGACATGTTCGAAGTTTCGGTGGTGGAAGAATTCTCGGCAAGGCACGCCCTTCAAGGGGAGGACCCTCACGGGCATAATTTCCGCGTCGAGATAACCGTGGGGGGCAGTCACTTACGAGCAGGCCATATCTTGGTGGATTTTCGGGATTTACGCGCCCGGCTCCGGGCCGTGCTTCGTTTTATTGATGGCCGAAATCTCCTCGAACTACCCCTTTGGGGGGAGGGGGTTCCTTCCACGGAGGCTATTGCGCGTTACCTTTTCCGGGAATTGGCGGGGGCCCTGGGGGCCGGAGGAATCAAGCTTTTACGCGTCACCGTTTGGGAGGACGAAAACGCGAGGGTAACGTACTATGAGTAAAGGTGCCCTGGTAGATATTCAAAACCAGCGGGATACGAGAAATATCGCTATCAACAAGGTGGGGGTAAAGGGGGTCAAGTATCCCATCACCGTCCTCGACCGGGCCCGGGGGACCCAGGCCGTCAATGCGGAGATCAACATGTACGTGGATCTGCCCCACCACTTCAAGGGCACCCACATGAGCCGCTTCATCGAGGTGTTAAACGAGTTTCGCGGGCAGATAAACATCAAGACCTTCCATGTGGTGCTGCAAAAGATGCGGGAGCGCCTGCGGGCCCAGTCGGCCCACATGGAAATTTCTTTTCCCTACTTTATCCAGAAGCGCGCCCCCGTTTCGCGGGCAAAGAGCATGATGGAGTATAGATGTTTTTTTTTCGGTTCCGATGACGGGCAGAAAACGGATTTCAAGGTGGGCGTCTGTGTCCCCGTGACCACCGTCTGCCCCTGCTCCAAGGAAATCAGTGTGGCCGGTGCTCACAATCAACGGGGTCTTGTTACCGTATTTGTTAGATTCAAGCGGTTTTTCTGGATTGAAGACCTCATCCGTTTGGTGGAGGCATCCGCAAGCGGCGAGGTTTACTCTCTCTTGAAGAGGCCAGATGAAAAATACGTAACTGAAAAGGCATACCATAACCCCATGTTTGTGGAGGATGTAGTAAGAAACGTAGCCCTGAAGCTGAGCCGGGAAGAAAACTTTCCCTGGTACAGCGTGGAGGCAGAGAACTTTGAAAGTATTCACAATCACAGCGCCTATGCCTATGTGGAGTCGCCATGAAAACATTTTTTAATCTTTACCACCACGGATTCATTCGGGTGGCCGTCGGGGTACCGGAAGTGAAGGTGGCGGATGTGGATTTCAACACGGAAAAAACAATCGAGCTCGCTCATCGCGCGGTGGAAGAAAAGGCCATGCTGGCCGTTTTCCCGGAATTGGGTCTCAGCGCTTACTCTAACGAAGACCTCTTCCACCAGGAGGCCTTGCTTTCCCGCGTCCGCCTGGGAATTGAAAAGATCTGTGACTGGAGCCGCGATAAACCCATCATCCTCATCGTGGGGGCACCCCTCGCGGACGGGGGAAGACTTTTCAATTGCGCCGTGGTGATAGGCCAAGGGTCCGTTTGGGGGGTGGCGGTGAAGTCCTATCTTCCCAATTACCGTGAGTTTTACGAGGCCCGCCAGTTCAGGTCCGCGCGGGAAGCCATCTCACCTGTCATTAAACTGGCCGGCAGGAAGGACGTTCCTTGCGGGGCCGATCTGATTTTCCAAGTGGAAGGAATGCCTCCCTTTAACTTTTACGTGGAACTTTGCGAGGACCTCTGGGTGCCCATACCGCCTTCGAGCTACGCGTCCCTGGCGGGGGCCACGGTAATCGCCAACCTCTCCGCTTCCAACGTTACGGTGGGAAAAGCCGACTACCGGCGAGAACTCGTGGCGAATCAGTCGGCGCGATGTGTGGCCGCTTACCTTTATACGGCGGCCGGGTCAGGTGAATCCACCACAGACCTGGCCTGGGATGGCCAGGCCCTCGTGTACGAAAACGGCACATGCCTCGCCGAATCGGAAAGGTTTGCCTTCAAGAGCCAGATCATATTCGCCGATATCGACTTAGATCGCTTGATTCAGGATCGAATGCGCATGAACACCTTTAGCTTAAACGCCCTCGACTTACGGGATAGGATCAGGACTTTTCGTTTCATCCCCGTGGGTATGGACATGGAGGGGCCAAAATCATCCCATTACCTTCCCCTCTCGAGGGAGATTCCCCGGTTCCCCTATGTTCCCGCCGACCCGGCCTTGCGGGATCAGAGATGCTACGAAGTTTACAATATCCAGGTGGCGGGCCTGGCGAAGAGAATCGAATCCTCAGGGGTGGAAAACGTTATCATTGGCATTTCTGGCGGGCTCGATTCCACTCATGCCCTGCTGGTGGCGGCGCGGACGATGGACGTCTTAGGTCGCAAGCGTTCTTGCATCAAAGCCTTCACCATGCCTGGATTTGCCACTTCCGAAAAGACCTATCGAAATGCCTGGCGGCTGATGGAGGCCTTGGAAGTGGAAGCGAAGGAACTGGATATCCGCCCCAGTTCCATGCAAATGCTGAAAGATATCGGGCACCCCTACGCGGAGGGGGAGGCCATCTACGATGTGACGTTCGAAAATGTCCAAGCCGGCGAGCGCACCTCCCACCTCTTCCGTCTCGCCAATTTAAAAAACGGCATTGTATTGGGGACAGGGGACTTAAGTGAGCTTGCCCTGGGCTGGTGCACTTACGGCGTGGGAGATCACATGTCTCACTACGCCATCAATGCGAGCGTGCCCAAGACCCTCATTCAACATCTCATTCGTTGGGTGGCGGACCGCAATATCTTCTCGCCCGAGGTTTCTCCCATCTTGAGGGATATCCTCGCCACGGAGATAAGCCCCGAGCTCGTACCGGGAGAAGGGAAAGACGAACCGGCGCAGAGGACGGAGGAGATCATCGGTCCCTATGAGCTTCACGATTTCTTCAATTACTACATAACGCGCTACGGCTATCGTCCGGCCAAGGTTGCCTTTCTCGCCTGGATGGCGTGGAAGGATAAAGACAAAGGGTTATGGATTGACGTGCCATCAGAGCGGAGAAAAGGCTACTCCATTAGGGAAATAAAACACTGGCTTTCCGTTTATCTCTACCGCTTTTTCAAGTTAAGCCAGTTCAAGCGTTCTTGCATTCCCAACGGGCCGAAGGTCGGTTCCGGCGGCTCCCTTTCGCCCCGGGGCGACTATCGCGCCCCCAGCGACAGCGAAGCCCGCGTGTGGCTTGATGACCTTTCTCACATTCCGGACCACGAGGAGGCTTGATGAAAAGGGAACAGTACAGAGATTTTGACGCGACCGAACTCTTCTGCCCCCGTTGTCGAAGGGCGGTTCCCGTGCGCAAGAGGCTGCTTCTCGTCCTCCCGGAAGGTGACAAGTACGACTATTCCTGCGTTTTTTGCGGTACCTCCGTGGGGGATAAGATCGTGCGGGGTGCAAACGATACGGAGTTGATTATTGTACGTTGACACCCTTGGGCGGTAGGAACTGAAGGGGGTTCAAGGGTTTCGTATTTTCACGGATTTCGAAGTGGATGAAGGCCCTTCCGTTTTTTCCCGTGGAGCGGGGGGTGCCGATCTTTTTCCCCTGCACAACCCGTTCCTCCACGCGAACCAGGCGGGAACCCAGATGGGTATAGATGGTCGTAAAGCCCCGGTCGTGTTTCAAAATTACCGTTTCGCCGAAATCCTTGAGGGAGGCGGAGAAAATGACGGTGCCGTCCGCCGCGGCGATCACGGGGTCGGATTCTTTCCCATCGATTCGGATGTGGTTGAAGAACATACCACCCGGTTGATGCCCGAAGTTATTCGTAACCTCACCCCGGTAAGGCCAAACGAAAAGCCGCTTTTCCCCCTTAGTTGTCTCCGGTAAAGGCTTCGGCTCTTCTTTGGGGGGGAGAGGTTTTTTCTCCACCGTTTCCTTGCGTGATGGGGGAGGAGGAGGTGGCGGTGATGATGAAGTCTTTTTGCCTTTGGTCTCCTTCTTCTGGGTGGCGCCGGGGATGAAAAGCACCGTGTCTTCCTCCAGGTGGGACGAAAGGTCTTTTATATTGTTTGCCCGGGCGATTTCGAGGACACTTACGTTGTATTGACGGGCTATTTTATGGAGCGTCTCCCCCCGCTCCACTTGGTGGTAGATACCGGGCCGATGTCCTCCCCCGCAAGAGGTAAGGAGCATCAAACCGATGGCAAAAGAGAAAAGGCTTATTTTATGAGCGATATTTCGGTTGCGAACCGGTTTCAATGTCGCCAACCATGCTCTCCGATCAAGTCTACAAAGCGGCATCCACCCAAGGCCTCCTTCTTCACCTCTTCCGGGTCGTCGGAAAGGCGGGTAACCCGGTAGAGTTCCTGGGTGAACCTGCCCCCCACCGGGATGACCAAGCGGCCGCCGATGGCCAGTTGTTCAACGAGCGGTCGCGGAATATTGGGGGCACCGGCCGTGACGATGATGGCATCGAAAGGGGCTTGATCCCTCCATCCGAGGGAGCCGTCCCCCACGCGGATGGCCACGTTGAAGTACTTGAGGGCATCGAGGGTTTTTCTGGCCTGCGCCGCCAGGGTGGCGATGCGCTCGATGGAGAAAACCTGTTCAGCTATTTCCGCCAGGATGGCCGTCTGATAACCTGATCCCGTACCGATTTCGAGCACCTTTTCCTTGCCCGAAAGTTTCAGGGCCTCGGTCATGATGGCCACCATATAGGGTTGCGAGATAGTCTGCCCTTCCCCGATGGGTAGCGGCGTATCGTTGTAAGCTTGATCTTCCAAGGCGGGTTCAACGAAGAGGTGGCGCGGAATCTTTTCCATCGCCTTGAGTACCCTTTCGTCTTTGATTCCCCGGGCCCTTATCTGGGCATCCACCATCTTTTTTCTCTGCCTTAAGAATCGGTCGATCATAGATGATCCTTGATAAGCTTCATCCGGGGCGGGATCGCGTAAATTTCGGCCACACGCTGATGATGGCGTAGCCCCAGGGCCTCCCGGGTTACAATGAGATAGTAATACCTAAGGTCGGCGTGCTTACGCAACTCATTGTAATGGCGGATTGATTCGTTGATGGTATTGACCAGATGCTGGCGCATATGGGGAGAGTCGGGAGGAAGATGGGAAAGCTCCCTTTTCAGGCACTCAATGTGCTCTGCGAGGGCCCTCAAGCGGCCCAAGGCCTCGTCCACCCTGTTGCCGGCCCGGGTCAGGGCTTCCGCCCTTTCCCGCATGATTTCTTGCTGGATGATTTCATCCGGCGTCTGGTCCATGAGCTTACTTTAACATCATCACCGGCTAAGTTCAAGACGCAACGGGGAAAATACCGGCCCTTTACAGGAAGGGGATACTTCCGTATAAGGGGGCAAGACTGGCGAAGGATTAAAGCATATGCCGAAGAAACCCAATCATACCATGTCCCAGGCGGTAAAGGCCGCTTACCTCCGGGGAGAAGATGACGAAACCATGCTTCCCCTGGTGAGGGTTGAGGCGGACGGAAGGCCCCTCGGGCGGATTAAACCATTGGACGGGGTGATTTTCTATAACATTCGAGGAGAAAGGGAAGTGGAGCTCACCCGGGCCTTGGTAGAAGATGATTTTGCCGAGTTTCCCGTCCGGAGGGATCTGAACCTCGCCTTTGCCACGATGGTGGAGTACGATCCTCGCCTTCGCGTACCCTGTGCCTTTCCCCCCGACGGGGAGATCCGCGATACCCTCGGGGAGGTCATTGCCCGGGCAGGGCTGACCCAGGTAAAGATTACGGAAGCAGAGAAGGCGATGCATGTGAGTTATTTCCTGAACGGTAAGCGCGTGGAGCCCTTTCCCAAGGAGGAGAGGATAGTCGTCCCGACGCGCAAGGACGTAACCCTCTTCGATGAGGCGCCGCGCATGTCCATTGACGGAATCGTGGAGGCGGCCATCGAGGCGATAAGAAATTCCCGTTACGACTTCGTGGTGGTAAATTTCCCCAACGTGGATGTGGTGGGGCACATCGAGAATGAAAGGGCCGTCATGGAAGCGGTATCGGCCGTGGATGAAGCGGCGGGCAAGGTTATAGGCGCGGCCCAAGAGGCGGGTGTATCTGTGATCGTGACGGCCGATCACGGGACGGTGGAAAAGTGGCTCTATCCCGACGGGAAAGTGGACACGGGTCATACTATGAGCCCCGTTCCGTTTGTGATAGTGAACCCTGTGGAGGGGTTGCAGCTAAGAAAGGGGGGATCCCTTATCGATGTGGCGCCTACGATCCTCGATCTTTTCGGCCTGGAAGTCCCCGAAGCCATGACGGGGAAGTCGCTTATTACGGGCGGGCTTTCACGCCGGGCATGTCGGATTGCCCTCGTCATCCTCGATGGCTGGGGCGAAGCTCCGGCGGGGCCGGGTAATCTCATTTCCCGCACCGAGACACCGGTCATGGACCGCCTAAAGTTGGAATACCCCTTCACCTTGCTCGAAGCGGCAGGAAACGCGGTGGGTCTTCCCGCGGACACGGTGGGAAATTCCGAGGCCGGGCATTTGCATATCGGCGCCGGTCGCGTGGTGGCAGCCGAAAGGGTGAAAATCGATGAGGCGATCAGGGAGGGGCATTTTTTCGTCAACCCCGTCTTTAAAGCGGTGATGGCGAAGGTACGCCGGAGAAAAAAGGCCCTCCACCTGATGGGGATTGTATCTTTTTTCAGCTCCCACGGTTCGCTTCATCACCTGTATGCCCTTTTGGAGATGGCGAAAAGGGAGGGTCTTTCGGAGGTTTATATCCATGCCATGTTGGGCCGGAGGGGGGAGAAGCCGGAAAGCGGGGCCCGCTACGTGGGCGAAATCGAGGATAAATGTGCTGAGTTGGGCATAGGCCGGGTAGTTTCCGTAATCGGCCGCTATTGGTCGATGGATCGAGAGGAAAATTGGGATCGCATCGAGAAGACTTACCGAATGCTGGTCTTCGGCGAAGGAAGGCCGGTATCTTAGCCTGCAAAGGAGGTGAATACAATGGAAGTAATGGTGAATAAAGCGCGTCTTGTCTTGGTCAAAGGGGACATCACAGAAGAGGAAACCGATGCCATTGTAAATGCCGCCAATTCGAGGCTGGCCGGCGGTGGTGGCGTGGACGGTGCCATCCATCGGGCAGGGGGGCCCTCCATCATGGAAGAGTGCCGCCGCATAGGGGGATGCCCCACGGGTAAGGCCGTGATCACCGGGGCGGGCAACCTCAAGGCTAAATATGTAATTCATGCCGTGGGTCCCATCTACCAAGGAGGGACGCGGGGGGAAGAGAAACTACTGAAGGGGGCCTACGAGGAAAGCTTGAAGATAGCGACGAAAAAAGGCCTCAAAAGCATTTCTTTCCCCGCCATCAGCGCGGGAGCCTACGGGTATCCGCTTAATGAGGCAGCGCGGATTGCCCTTCAGACGGTGATCGACTATCTCAAATCTACGGAGGGGCTCGAACTCGTGCGTTTTGT
This sequence comes from Syntrophales bacterium, assembly GCA_035358955.1. Taxonomy (GTDB): domain Bacteria; phylum Desulfobacterota; class Syntrophia; order Syntrophales; family UBA8958; genus JAOAFE01. Next base: position 16,547 of record DAORXN010000003.1, read on the forward strand.
CCTCTTCGATGAAAGAACGCTCGATGCCTTTCGGCGGCAGCTTACAGCTTTGAAGCCCGCCCTTGGTTGATTACCATGCCGCGACGTCCGGCTCTCAACGCACCGGTCACCATTGGGGAGATCATCGAAAAGGTGATGAAAAGGAAAAAACTCCCCTTTTCGCGGGAGGATCGCGCTTTGAAAAACATCTGGGGGCAGGTGGTGGGAGAGACGGTGGCCCTCCAAACCTCTCCGGAAAGATTGGAGCGGGGGGTGCTCTACGTGCGGGTGGCCTCCTCCGCCTGGCTTCAGCAGCTCAACTTTCTGAAGGAGGAGATCATCTCTCGGTTCAACGAAGTATCTGGCCTTGCCCCGATTGGGGAGATTCGATTTCGTCTGGGTAACATTAAGCAAGAAAGATGGGAAGAGGGCGGGATCGACCCCCTTTACTCCCTAAAGGCGCTGCTTACGCCCCGGGATCGCCGGGTGGTGGAGGCAAGCCTCGCCGAGATAAAGGACCTGGAACTCAGGGAAATTCTTCGTCGCGTCATGGAAAAGGAAATTGGCCGCCGGCGCCTCATGGCAAAAAGGTCAGGGCGCTGAGGAAGTTATTTATCTCCTCGGTGTAGCGGTTGTCCTGATCGTAGATGGTCAGGGGAGGTTCCACATAGAGCTCTTCACCTCCCCCAAGTAAGCCTTCGGTCAGGGCAAACTCTGCCCTCCCGCCACTTTTCGAGTAAACGAGGCGCAGGCGTTTGGGCTCTATCTTGTAGGTGCGCATCTGATAGAGGAGTTCCACCATCCGGCGGGCCGGGTAGATGACAAATACCCTCCCCTTCGGCTTTAGGACAAAGAAGGCACAGGCGAGGAAATCCTTCAGCGTGCCGTGGATTTCATGCCTGGCGACGGCCTTCTCCCCCAAGGGATTGACCCGTCCGGATTTGAGTTTTCGGTAAGGAGGGTTCATAAGACACGCATCAAAAGACCGAGGGGGAAGAAATTCCTTGTATTTCCTCACATCTCCCTCGATTACCTTCACACGGTCTGTAAGACGGTTGAGTTGCACACTGCGCCTGGCCATCTCCACCAATTCCCTCTGGATTTCCACGCCGGTCACCTGCGTTTTGGTTTTTAGGGCCGCAATGATGATGGCCATCACCCCGCTACCCGTACCCAAATCTATCACCGTGTCTCCCACCTGCGGGAGGGCAAAGGCGGAAAGTAAAAGGGTGTCGAGAGAGAAGCGGTAGCCTTTTTTCTTCTGGAGAATTTGCACTCTCCCTTCGAGAAGCACATTCAGAGTTTCGTCCGCCTTCATGGCCCTGTTTAATCGAGAAGATGCACGAAGAGGCCGCTTAAAAGTTTGGGTTCAAACCAGGTGGACTTGGGGGGCATGACGAAACCGCGGTCGGCGATGGCCATGAGGTCTTCGACGTTGACGGGATAAAGCGAGAAGGCGATGCTGAACTCACCGCTATCCACGAGTTTTTCCAGCATTTCGGGACCGCGGATGCCGCCTATGAAGTCAATTCTCTTATCCGTCCTCGGATCCGAAATACCTAAGATGGGGGCCAAAATTCTCTCTTGGAGGATGGAGACGTCGAGGGAGCGAATGAGGTCGCTATCGTCAATAATATGTGCTTTTGCCCGGAGGCGAAACCAGCGGCTCTTTAGGTAAAGACCGAACTCGTGCTTTTCTTGAGGAATTCGCGCGTTATAGTCTCGTACGACAGAGAAGTTTTCCCTTATTTTTTCGAGCAACCCTTCTTCCGTAAGGCCATTTAAATCTCTGACCGCCCGATTGTACGCCATGATGTTGAGCTGGTTATGGGGAAAAAGGGCGGCAAGGAAGTAGGCGGCTTCTTTATTTTCGGGATACTTGCGGGCTACGGCGGCCGCCGCCGCGGCCCGATGGTGACCATCGGCAATGTAAAGGCCATCGAGACGGGCGAAAAAGCGCGTTACTCCTTCCACATCGCCTGTTTTTTCTATTTTCCAGACGCGGTGTACCACCCGATCCGGCGTGGTGAACGTGTATTCCGGAGGTTCCTTGATGACGCGAAGAAAAAGTTTGTCCAGCGTGCCTTCGTTCTTATAGATGAGAAAGACGGGGCCGGTATGGGCACCCACAGCCTCGACGTGCCTGATGCGCTCTTCTTCTTTATCTTGCCGGGTAAATTCGTGACGTTTGATCAACCCTTCTTCGTATGCCCGGACGCTGGCTAAGGCCATGATGCCGAATTGCCGGTGATCTTGTGTCTGCTGGCCGTAAACATAGTAGCAAGGGGCCTCGTCCTGAAAGAGGATCCCCTCTTCTCGGAGACGCTGGAGATTTTCTCTTGCCCGCTCGAAGATGGCCTCGTCGCTATGGGTTACCCCGGGAGGTAGATCTATTTCCGACTTTTCCACGCGCAAGAAACAGAGGGGATTTCCACGGGCGAAAGCGCGGGCCTCTTCTTCCGTAAGGACATCGTAAGGTGGGGCCGCCACGAGGGCCGCATATGCCGGCTGAGGCCGCAGGGCGCGGAAGGGTTTTATGAGGTCCATTAAAATACCTTTGGGCGTCTCTCCTAATCTGCTGCCGGCGGGCGGCGATTTGTCCAGGGTTGGGCCTGTTCTAACTGGGCGGCGAGGCGGAAGAGCAACCCCTCTTCTCCATAGCGCCCTACAAAGTGGAGGCCGATAGGCAGACCTTCACCATTCCAGTAAAGGGGCACGGACATGGCAGGCTGACCAGTAGCATTAAAAATGGGGGTGAAAGGCACGAATTCCGCCGATCTCCTCCATCCCCTCAAAGGGTCGTCCGGTGGGGAATCGAAGGCTCCCAGCTTCACCGGAGGTTCCCCTAAGGTGGGGGTGAGGAGCACGTCGTATTGGGCATACAGTTTTGCCAGGTCCCTGGTCATTCTCTGGAGGGTCTGAACGGCCAGAAGATAGTCCGCCCCGCTTACCTTCTGGCCCATCTCGTACATGGCCCAGGTGAGGGGCTCGTACTGATCGCGAGCCGGAGGTTGCTTGGTGATAAAAGCGATGCCTTTGATCGTGGCGGCACATCCTGCCACCCAGATAGTTGTAAAGGCCCGGGCGATGAGCTCGGCCGGGAGCTTGGGATTTATCTCCTCTAACTCGTGTCCCAGGGACTCGAGGAGTTTTATTCCCGCCTCGAGCGCCGCTTGACAGTCGGGATGGATGTTGATGCCTTCCCTCATGGTGGAGGTAAGGTAGGCGATGCGTAAGCGCCCCGGGTCCCGGCCTATCTCTTCCCGGAATGGGCGAGTGGGAGGAGGGGCCACGTACGGATCACCGGGGTCATAACCAGATGTAACGTCGAGGATGGCCGCGGAATCCCTGACAGACCTTGTCAGAACGTGTTCCGCCACCAGGCCGCTCATGATGTCGCCGAAGTCGGGCCCCAGGGTGTTTCTCCCGCGCGAAGGCTTGAGGCCGAACACGCCACAGCAGGAGGCGGGGATGCGAATCGACCCGCCGCCGTCGTTGCCGTGGGCAACGGGGATGAGGCCGGCCGCCACGGCGGCAGCAGATCCCCCGCTGGATCCGCCGGTGGTTCTGGTCAGGTCCCAGGGGTTTCGGCAGGGGCCGAAAAGGGCGGATTCCGTAGTCGGCAGGAGACCTAATTCGGGTAAATTGGTTTTCCCCAGCACGATGAAACCGGCTTGCTTGTAGCGACGGACGATTTCGCTATCGTGGTCGGCGATGAACTGGGCGAGGTTTTTGGTGCCGAAGGTATGTCTCACCCCTCGATAGGCAGCCAGGAGGTCTTTTAGAAGCATGGGCACCCCTTTGAAAGGTCCGTCAGGGATGGGCCCTTGGGCTATGCTTCTCGCTTCATCAAACATGGGGGTGACAACGGCGTTGAGGCGGGGATTGATGCGCTCTATGCGGTCGATGAAGAAATCAACCAGTTCCAGGGGGGTTACCTCTTTTTGCCTGACGAGCCCGGCGAGGGCCGTGGCATCCATGTACGTAAGTGCCTCGAAGCCGTTCATAGATCCTCCCTTTCAGCTGAAGGTTAGCCGGGTAAGGGGCCCTCGTAAAGGGCCCCTACCCTTTCCCATTGCCTATTGCCCTGCCTTTTGCTTTTTTTCCTCTTCCTCCCTTAGGACCTTGCGGAGAATCTTCCCTACCGCCGACTTGGGCAGGGAGTCACGGAACTCGATTATCTTGGGCACTTTGTAGGGGGCGAGCTTCTCCTTACAGAATTTGATAATTTCATCTTCCGTAGCCGTTTCACCCGGTTTGAGCACCACGTATGCCTTCACCGTTTCACCCCGGTAAGGGTCTTTGACCCCCAGGGATACCGCTTCGGCTACTTTGGGATGCTGGAAGAGGACCTCGTCGATTTCTCGGGGATAGATGTTGAAACCGCCCGCAATGATCATGTCCTTTTTCCGATCCACGATGAAGAGGTAACCGTCTTCGTCGCGCACGGCGATATCCCCCGTGTAGAGCCATCCGTCTTTGAGCTGGTTGGCCGTCTCTTCTGGGTTGTTCCAGTAACCTTTCATGATGACGGGGCCCTTCATGATGATTTCCCCCGGCGTACCATCCGGTACTTCCGTTACCCCGTCCTCGACGTCTACGAGCTTCACGTCGTTGTCCGGGATGGGAATGCCGATGCTCCCCACCTTTTTCATGCCTAAAACGGGGTTGGAGATGCCGACCGAGGTGGATTCCGAAAGGCCGTATCCTTCACTGAAGTAAATACCCATGTCCTTCACCTTCTCGATGAGTTCCACGGGCATGGGGGCTGCACCGGAATTGAGAAGGCCAATCTTCTTGTCCAACTGGAGCTCCCCGGCCCTTGGGTGATTGACCAAGGCCGTGATCAGCGTGGGCACCGTGGGGAAGAAGGTAAGCGTTTCCACCTTGGCGAGCATGTCCATCATTTCGTCGATGTTGAAGCGCGGCACCTGAATCTGGGTGGCACAGGCGAGCATGGACCAGTTCATGACCACGATGTTCCCGTAAACGTGGAAGTAAGGCAAAACGGCCATGACCGTTCTCCTCTCCGGGGGGGTCAAGGGAATGGTGGGACTCCCCCACAGGTAGCAGAAAAAGGCCGCCGCAATCACGTTGCGGTGAGTAAGGACGGCCCCTTTGGGGATGCCGGTCGTACCGCCGGTGAACTGAATGAGCGCAGGATCATCCGGTTTTATCTCCACCTTGGGCAGCTTGGTGGAGGTCGTTTTTTCCATCAGTTCGCCAAAATGAAGCCATCCTTCTTCCAAATCCAGGCTCTTGGCCGTACTGGTCGGGAATCCCTTGATGTAGTCCGTCACGGCTGTAACTATGACGCGGGGAATGTGGACTTCCTTACAGAGCGTCCTGATATTGGGAAGGGCCATATCGAAGGTGATGAGGGTCTCGACCCCCGCGGTCGTAATCATGAGCTTGAGCTCATCGGGGGTGTAAAGGGGGTTGAGATTTACCACGATGGCCCCTAAGGACTGTAGGGCATAGTAGGCAATGGGATACTGGGGGCAGTTGGGCAGATGAAGCCCCACCCGGTCCCCCTTCTTTATCCCCAAAGCGCCTAGGGCATTGGCGAACTTCAGGGTCATCATGCGGAGTTCGTAGAACGTAATTTCCGTACCGAAGAAGTTTAATGCCGGTTTGTCCGGATAGGTGTTCGCCGGTAGCCCCAAGAGCTCGTGCACTGCCAGTCGGGGATAACGAATGGTGGTCGGTACGTTATAATCGTAATGCTGATGCCAAGGCCTGGTTTCCATGTTTCCCTCCTATTTAAAGATATAGACTTGTGCTCACTTATAGATAAACGATGGTTCTATGTCAAACGGATTTTCCCTGTGACTCACTTATGGCGCAGGCCACCGCCGCCCCGATACCGGAAGCCTCCCTTATCGGATGGAGCTCAATCAAGTCTTTTTGCCCCGACAGGAGCTCGCGGATGGTTGTTTCGACGGTTTGCCTGTATCCTGGATAGCCGGTGAAAAGGGCACCGTCTACGGCTACTCGGTGTTTTTCCTTTAAGGTGGGATCCCGCCAGGTAATGACGGCCACGATGGCCGCCGCGACGATCCTTGCCGATCGAGTAAGAACGAGGGTAGCCACTTCCCTTACCTTTTCCGTGCCCGGTTTCGGTCTCAAGGTAAGATCGGCCAGGTACCGTGTGGTGAGACCGTAGGGCTTTTGGGAAATGGGATCTACGTCGAGCAGGACGAGTCGGACCAGCTCGCCGGTGTAAAGACCGGAGACCATCTTTTCCATTCTCTGTTCTCCTCGATGGGGGGTGCTTTCATCGAGGAGGCAATCGTAAGCGTTGACTGGCAGGCAGTTAAAATTACCCCATTCGAGATTGATGATGACTTCGTCACCTAAAACTTTATCGCCGGGCCACTTCAACCTATGCGGGGATTCGGGGTAGCAGGCGTTCGTCCCCGTTCCCAAGATGACGGCCATGTCAAAATTGGGGTCCTGGTAGGAAGCGGCAAGGAGGGTGGCCACTGTATCGTTTACCAGGGCTTGAAGGTGTAGATGGGCCAGGCCGTTTCGTCGCAGGGCCTCCCGCAGAAGGGCGGCCACGTCCTCTCCCTCCACCCCGGGGACACTAAAGCCTTTGGTCCAGCGAATCAGCACGCCCGAAGAAATGGACTTCTGCTCTACGGGGTAAGAAAAGGTAAAGGCGACAGAGCTGGCGTGAAACTGATTCTCCGAGATGAAATTCCCGATGCACTGGACAAGGAAGTCAAAGAGGGCTTCCCTCATTCCTCTCCGCAAGGCGGTAGGGATCTTATGCCTTAGGTAGGCCTCTATTTTTGCCCCCCTTTTGCCATCGAGGCGAACGGAAAGCACGCGGCAGTTCGTTCCCCCCATATCGAGGACGAAAAAAGTTCCCTTTTCCGTGCCCCGAGGTCGTCCCACGTAGGTGGGTAGCATCTTGAGGGAACTTTTTTCGCCCCGGAGGCCGCCAGCCATCTCCGCTTGGAACTCTTTTACTATTTGCCGCAGGGAGGGCGTATCCACCTCGAAGAGACGCCTGGCCTGGGCGAGGGCATCTTCCATCATTTAAGATATCCCTTCCTTTTTGTACAAGACGGCTTTTTCTGCGGGCTCTCCCTTCTCAAGGAGAGCAAAATTTTCACCCTTTCCCTACCCGACCGTCTTTCATGGCGAGAATGGTTAACTTTTTTATCAATATCACATTTTGCCTTCTGCCGTTCATAAAAATTTGACTGAATACTTGACTACGCTGAATAATTCATTTATTCAATAGTTGCTTGACCAAAAAATCTAACAAGGGGGGTTTTATGAAAGGAGGGAATTTTTTTAAAAGCATCTTCTTGTGGTTAATTTTTCTCGTTTTAGGGATAGTCTTCTTTACGGGTGGTGTGGCTTTCTGCGCAAAGTGGGATGGGACCATTTACTTCGGTTACACGGGGCCTTTGAGTGGAGGTGCGGCAAAGTACGGAAATAATTGTTTGACGGGAATGAAGGTCGCCGTGGATGATGTAAACGCGGCGGGGGGGATCAATATAGGTGGTAAGAAATATGAACTCAAGCTCGTCTATTACGACGACATGTACAAGCCTGCCAATACGGTGGCCAATGCCCGTCGCATGGTCATGGCAGAGAAGCCCATCCTGATAGCTTGTCCCCATGCGGGGGGTATCCTTGCATTGGAAAAGATCAATGAAAAAGAGGGTTTCCTTATAAGCGGATACACCACCAACGTGGCCATCATCAGTCAGGGAAACAAACTCGTTTTCTCCGTGCCACCCCGAGCGGATCTGGCCTACGGCGTTGAGATGTTAAAGAAGGCCTTCTCTTTTGGGCCCAAACTTGCCCACCTAACAGGGAGTCATGAAGCAGGTGTTGCTTGGAAAGAGCTTTCCGAGGCCAACTGGAAAAAGATGGGAGGCCAGGTGGTGGCAAGTGACAGTGTCAATTACAGTGCAGTTACCGATTTTTTCCCCTATCTTACGAAAATCATTCAGGCTAAACCAGATGTTATAAATCTATATGGACCTTCTGAACCCTCAGCGATGATAGTTAACCAAGCTCGGCAATTAGGTTATAAGGGTGGATTTCTCATGGGTGATCAGTGCAAGTTAGATGAAATGGCGAAAGTGGCCAGTATGGCCAATCTCAACAATTCTGTAGGCGTCTGTCCTTTTGAACTGCGGCCTCTCCCTATAGCAAAGGCCTTTGGTAAGAGGCTTCATCAAATGTTTGGAAAAGATTATGTTCCCACCTTCGAAGCGGCAGCACATTACGAGGTGGTCTGGATTGTGGTCAAGGCCATGGAAAAAGCTCAGATAAAGGATGATCCCTATGCTATATTTAAAAAGTTCAACGACGTGCTGCCCGTGGGACAATATGCCAATACTCTCCGTGACGGACTGGGGCCAAACGGAGAACTCCTGGGAGTAACTTTTGCCATCATGGTTAAAGATAACCAATTTTCCAAGCCCATACCGTTAATCTGGGGTCAGGATCTCTATCCTCCGGGAAAGAAGTCGGCCTGGAAAGATTAATATCGTCCTTGAAGTTTAATGTTGGCCGGGGGCTCTAAAGAAGAGCTCCCGGGCATATGCTTAAAAGGAGGGGTTCTGTGGATCTTCTGTTTCAACAAACTCTGAATGGGATAATGGTGGGTAGCGTCTACGCCTTGGTGGCCCTGGGCCTTACCTTGGAGTATGGAATTCTCAATATCCCCAATTTTGCCCATGGCGTCTTATATACGCTGGGTGCCTATTTGACTTTTCTAACCGTAACTGCCTTGGGCTACAATTACTGGGTGGCTATTGGCTGTGCCATGCTGGCCTTGGCCATCATGGGCATCATCATCGACCGCCTGGTTTTCCACCCTTTGGTCAATGCACCGCACTTAAATTCATTTATTGCTGCTATTGGCCTCATTTACATTTTTAAGGCCGGTATGCTCATTATCTGGGGGCCAGATTTCAAGAGATTTCCCCCCATAAATGAAGAGGTAATAAATTTTTTAGGAGCCACTATTACGACGCAAAGAATTATTATCGTCGTCGTGACAGCCCTGCTAATCGTTTTACTTAACCTTTTTATAAAAAAGACCATGGCGGGTATGTCCATAGAAGCCTTGGCCCAAGACCGAGAAGGGGCGTTATTGGCGGGGATTAATGTAAAAAAAGTGGAAACAATAGTCTTCGCTGTAGGATCCGCCATGGCTGCGGTGGCTGCGGCGCTAATATCCCCTATTTTCCTTGTGTACAACACCATGGGGGATGCAGTTATTCTTAAGGCTTTCGTCATAATTATTTTGGGAGGAATGGGAAGCATCCCTGGAGCCGTCATAGGCGGTTATATCATCGGTTTAGTTGAAAGTTTGGGCGGTGCATACTTGAGCACCGACTACAATGAAATAGTCGCCTTTGCCATTCTCATCGGGGTTTTGGCGGTAAAACCCACAGGATTATTTGGAACGAGGTCACACTGATGAAGGCTATAAAATCAATAATAACCAATAAGTATTTCCTCGGCCTGGTCTTGATTTTGCTCATATGTCTTGTCCCCGTTTTCATTACAAGCAAGTACCTGATGCACATTTTTATCCTCATGCTTATCTGGTCAATTGCTGCCCTCGCCCTTAATTTAATTATGGGATACACTGGCCAGGCCAATTTGGCACATGGTGGGTTTTTCGGGATCGGGGCTTATGCTACAGCCCTCTTAATGTTAAAATTGGGATTTGGTTTCTGGCCTGCCCTTATAATCGCGGCTATTATTACTTCTATCATAGGCTTTCTCATCGGTCTGCCTACCTTGAGAACAAAGGGTTCGTACTTTGCCATTGGAACGCTTTGTTTCAACGTCATAGTTTTTATAGCTGCCGAACGCTGGGAATCCCTAACAGGTGGGGCAAGGGGCGTAATTGGGATTCCTCAGCCAGCGCCCATTTCTTTTTTGGGTGTAACCTTCACCTTTTCCTCCCTGGCAGGTATGTTCTACTTATGTTTTTTCCTGTTCCTCATCACTTTAATCATTAAGTATCGCATCGTTCATTCTTTAGTAGGTCGGAGCTTGATCGCCGTTAGGGAAAATGAAGATTTGACCAGTTCTATTGGACTCGATACGATGAGGACGAAGATTATATCTTTTGTAACGAGTGTATTTCTCGCAAGTCTTGCGGGTAGTCTTTATGCCGTTTACATAGGGTTTCTCGATCCTGAAATAGCAAGTCATCACGTAACTTTTGAAGTTCTCCTCTTTGTAGTTCTGGGCGGTATCGGGACGATTTCGGGTCCCATAGTTGGAACCATAATTGTTACTCTTCTCGGAGAGATATTACATTTTTTGGATGCTTATCGATTGGTTGCCTACGGTTTGGTGTTGGTTTTAGTCATTATTTTCATGCCTCAGGGTATTGTGGGTGGAATAAGGGCTCTTAGGCAAAGAATGGGGGAGAGAAATTCATAGAAGGTATGCCTATGCTTGAAGTGAGAAATCTATCGAAATTTTTTGGCGGCCTACGGGCGGTGAATGATCTTTCTTTTAGAATTGAAAAAGGAGAAATCTTGAGCATCATTGGCCCTAACGGTTCTGGTAAATCGACGGTGTTCAATCTTATTACGGGTTTTTACGAACCCACATATGGCCAGGTGCTTTACACGGGTGAAGATATTACGGGGTTGAAACCTCATGTCATTGCGAGAAAGGGCATTGCCCGCACCTTCCAGCATACTACCATTTACCTGCAGAATACCGTTCAGGGAAATCTCGTCATAGCCCATCGTTTGAGAACAAAATCCGGCATATTCGGTGCTATTTTGCGCACCGCCCGAAGTCGCCGGGATGAAAAGATATGCCTGGAGAAAGCCGATGAGGTGGCAGAGTTGATAGGACTCTACGGGAAGCGTTTCCTGCCCGCGTCGGTCCTTTCTCAGGAAGAACAGAAAAGATTGGCCATCGGCATTGCCATGGCCACAGACCCGCAGCTTTTGCTCCTTGACGAACCCATGGGGGGTGTGACGGACAGGGAAATGGGACCACTGGTCAAGCTGATTCAAAAAATAAATGAGCAAGGTGTTACCATCGGTTTGATCGAACACAAGATGGGGGTCGTGATGAGCATCTCCAATCGCGTTGTTGTTCTCAATTACGGACAGAAAATTGCCGAAGGCATACCTGCCGAGGTATCGAAGAGTAAGGAGGTCATCGAGGCATATCTGGGAGAGGATTATCATGCTTAAGATAAACAGCTTGGACGTCTTTTACGGCACGGCCCACGTTCTGGAAGATATTTTCATTCACGTCGAGGAACAAGAAATGGTGGCCATTTTGGGGGCCAACGGGGCAGGAAAAAGCACTCTTCTCAGGACCATTTCCGGTCTGGTCCGCCCGCGGTCAGGAAACATTGAATTCCAGGGACGGAATATTACTGGTCTAAGCCCGGATGAGATTGTGGCGCTGGGCATCACTCAATGTCCAGAGGGCAGACGATTGTTTCCTGATATGTCGGTCTACAAAAATTTGCTGGTCGGAGCCTACGTTTTTCGCCGGGACAAAGCAAGGATTAATCGTCTTTTAGAGACGGTCTTCCAGATTTTCCCCATCTTACAGGAGAGGAAGGAACAGATGGCGGGCACCTTAAGCGGAGGAGAGCAACAGATGCTGGCCATCGGTCGCGCCCTCATGTCGGAGCCAAAATTACTTATGCTTGATGAAATGTCTTTGGGTCTTGCCCCCAAGGTGGTGGAAAACCTGTTTCGAACCATCAAAAAGATAAAGGAGCGGGGTATTACCATCATCCTCGTAGAGCAGAACGCCGCCAAGGCCCTTGCCACCTCCGATCGGGTGTATGTGATGGAGTCGGGTAAGATAGCGGTTGCGGGCCTAAGCCGTGATTTACTGAAGGACCCGAAGATCAGATCGGCATATTTGGGTATTTGATTTTTAGATTGCGGCCGCAGATGGTTTTATCCATCCGCGGCCACAGTTTTTTCTATCGCCGCATACGATAGCGGCAAGTATCCCAGAAGGGCTGGATTTCCTTCTGTCGAGGTTCTTTTTTCAGGGACGCTTCGATCATCTCTTCCGTAAGCTCGCTTGATGACATGTTTATCGCGGCCTTCTCCAGGGTGGCATCGAGGAGAATCGTTTTTGGCCCCCCCGCTTCGTTGGACCAGGGCATCCAGACGGGCAAATCGGAGCTGGGTCGATTAGGATTTCCCGTTCGGGCAAAGGTAGACCAGTAGTCCATCATGGCCCGGGACAGGGCCGTGCGTCCCGGCCTATTCTTTTCGTTGAATACCAGCGCTCCTAAGGCCGCCTTTTCCGTGCCGAAGACAAAATCTATCTCCATGGCGTGACAGGCACCCAAGATGACGTTGAGGGGAGGTGGAATGACGTTATTTTTGGCCCCTCCCGCCCCCCACAGAAATTCGTAGGCGTAAATGGGGGGTTGATCGGAGTGGCTTCGGAAGGTCCGTGCCAGGTAATCCACCGCCATCACCTTCCAGCCGGCGCTCTGGTATTTAGCCACAAGCTCGAAAAGCTCCGTCTTGGCAGGGTCCGTAAGTAGCGAGTTGTCTGTACGCCAGACGACAAATGGCTTTTCGGACCGCAGGAATACTTTGGCCTCTTCCCTGTTGGAACCCAGGATCATGGGAACTTTACTGTAATTTCCCTTTTCCAGGGCTCCGTAAAAATCCTTCGGCAACACATAGCCGTCGGAAAAGCACTGGGGAAACCTAATCATGCCCGCCATCTTACCTTCAGGATGCCATTCGAGGAAATCCCTGGCGGCTTTGGAGCGGAGATAGGCCTCCACCTCTTTAAATGACATGGCCTTGAGCACTTCGGCAGACTCTTTCTCATCCTTTGCCTTTCCATCCTTTACTAGCATTTTTACAAGAAGACCGTTGACATAAGCGGTCCCTTCTTCCGGGCGGGCAATACGTACCACGCCGCTCTGGGATACGGCCCGCTGGAAGAGCCCTCGCGCCAGAGGCGATGCGATAAGCTTTAGAACATCCTGCCCACCAGCCGATTCTCCAGCGATGGTAATATTGTTGGGGTCGCCTCCGAATTTACTGATATTGGCCTTTACCCACTTAAGGGCGGCTATCTGATCCAGAAGGGTGAAGTTTCCCGAATCGTTTTCGGGATGGCCGTTCTTTAAGGCCGGGTGATTCATGAACCCCAGGGGCCCCAGTCGATAGTTAAAGGTAACCACGACCATTTTCCCTTTGCTGGCCAGGTATGAACCGGGCAAGACGGATAAAGGCGGCCACTGGATGCTGTTTCCTCCACCATGTATCCAGAAGAACACGGGCAGATCTCCCGTGGCACCCTTGGGTGCCCAGATGTTCAAGTACAGGCAATCTTCATTTCCTGTGATGATCTGGGGGGTGGCGGGGTTACGGTCGTGATCCACGTATTGGGGACAGAGAGAACAGAAGGAGTCGGCTTTGAAGACAGAGGAGCGTTTTTCCGGCGCCTGGGGCACTCTCCAGCGCAGTTCTCCCACGGGGGGACGGGCGTAGGGAATGCCCTTCCAGACGATGGTACTGGTGGCAGGATCTTCCGCACCCATTAACGGACCTTCCGTAGTTTCCACGAGGGGGGTTACCTCTACCTTCTTTACGGTGGCCTTTTGCAGACCCTCGCAGCCGATGAACAAGGCAAGAAAAGCCGTCAATAGGATCCCAAAGGTAATTTTCTTCACCATGTCGTCCTCCTTAAAGTTAGTTTGGCCATCTGCCACGACCGGTTCTTCCGATGTACCTGGGGAAAAATTTTTGTCTCGAAAGGTTCCTTTTAAGGGCTTAATCGTGGCTCTGGCGTTATATACCTCAAAGTTATCCTTCCGGCAAAAGATACTTTTTTGCCCCAGCGTGTGAACCTTAACTTTTCTTGATTTTGAAAGAAATCTCGGGTACGTGCAATCAATTCTAAATGAAAGGTTGAGGAGGGCGGACTGGATGGGGAAAATAGGGAAAATAACCGGTTTCCTGTTAATGCTTTCGATCGTTTGCCCCCTATTGGCGAGAGCCTCAAGCGGGCCGGCAAAGATAGGCGAAGTGCTTCCCTTGTGGTCGGTCTTGCCGTTTGTCGGCATCCTCCTGTCCATCGCCCTTTGTCCCTTGCTCGTTCCGAGGTTTTGGCATGAACACTTCGGGAAGGTGGCCGCCTTCTGGGCGCTCGCCTTTGCCCTTCCCTTCCTTTACTTTTTTGGGCCAACGGCGTTTCACGAAATAGCCCATATTATCATCGTGGATTACATCCCGTTCATCATTCTTCTGTGGAGCCTTTTTACCATTGGTGGCGGGATCGTTGTGAGTGGAACCCTGCGGGGAACTCCCCGGGGAAATGTGATCATGCTCCTCATAGGCACCTTCCTTGCTTCCTGGGTGGGAACGACGGGTGCCTCCATGATAATGATCAGGCCAATCTTGCGTGCGAATAGGGATCGGACCCGGCGCGCGCATATAGTTTGTTTCTTTATTTTCCTCGTCGCCAACATCGGTGGATCTTTGACGCCTTTGGGGGACCCTCCCCTCTTTCTCGGTTTTTTGCACAACGTGCCCTTTTTCTGGGTGACCGTTCATCTGTTGCCTCAACTCCTCTTTACTTCCGCTATCCTCCTTTTCATATTTTTCGTTTTGGACACTTACCATTATCGAAAAGAAGAAAGGTCGCAAGTTTCTGAGGAAAGAGAGCGCCTGCGCATAAAAGGTGCTTACAATTTTCTCTTTTTGGCGGGCGTGGTGGGCGCTATTATCTTGAGTGGCTATTGGCAGACCGGGGCGATCAACGTCTTGGGGGTTCCGGTGTACGTAAGCGATCTGGTGCGCGAACTGATTATCATCGTTCTTGGGTTACTTTCATGGTACCTGACCCCAAAGCCACTGCGTGAGGCAAACGACTTCAGCTGGGGGCCAATTCTCGAGGTGGCGAAACTTTTTGCCGGGATCTTCATCACCATTATCCCGGCTCTCGCCATCCTTCGGGCGGGGATGCATGGCGCCATGTCCGGTTTGATTTCTGTCATCCAAACGCCCGCCCACTACTTCTGGGCTACGGGCATATTATCCTCTTTTCTCGACAATGCCCCGACGTATCTTACCTTTTTCAACATGTCCCTCGGTCGCTTGGGCTTGACGGAAGCCGTTATTCCAGCAGCGCTGGCGGCGGGAGCGGCCACGGCCAATCCACAGTTCATCCTCGATCTGCAGGCCATATCTTTGGGTGCCGTATATATGGGGGCGAATACCTACATCGGAAATGCCCCAAATTTCATGGTAAAGTCCATTGCCGAGGAAGCGGGTGTAAAGATGCCCAGTTTCTTTGGCTACATCCTCAAATACTCGTTACCCATTCTCATCCCGGTCTTCTTCCTTGTAGATTTCATCTTTTTTGTGCGATAGTGAAAAGGAGGGTACGGAAGCATGGAAAAGAAATATTACGAGATCGTCATTTCTGGCCCTCATGAGTATGTGAGAGGGTTTGTCACCGGCATTTTGGTCGGTCGGCACCTGGTGGGAGAGGCATTTTGGGGCGAGGAGTTTAATCTGGAAAAGGAGAATCCCCTTTCCATGTTGGGTCGCCTCTTGAGCCACCGGAAGGAACAGACGGTAGTCATTGTGGACGCCCGTTCCTTGGGGGTCTTGGAAGAGGCGATCAGAAAATGGCCCGAACACCTCGATTTGGAGATTATTTCCCGGCTTCCCATTAGCGAGGGCTCTTTTCGCTTTTCTGTGGAAACCTTTTCTCGTGAAGTTGCCCAGGAGTTGAAAAGCATCTTTTCTTCCCTGCCACCGGGAGTGAAGATGGAGCCCCCTTATCAACCCCGGGAAGTGGAAATGCCTGAAGGGAAGGGAACGGAGGTTTATGCCCCCCTTCACGATTATGTCTTCCGGATAGCGGGCACTTTAATGGGCCGTATTCCGGCAATCCTTGCACTGTATGCGAAGCTAAAGCGATACGAGGTAGTGGAGCTTTCCACCATTGAATTCAAGTAGAATGCTTAACTTTAAGAGGCGAAGCCATGCATCGGCAAAGTAAGGAGGGAAGTAAATGACAGCAGCCGAGCTCATGCTCCTTGTGGCCAAGGCAAACGGCGTGGAAATATGTTTCGCCAACGCCGGGACGACGGAGTTGCCCATCGTTGCCGCCCTCGATAAGTTAAGTGGAATAAGACCTGTTTTGGGATTGTTCGAGGGCGTCTGCACCGGGGCGGCGGACGGCTACGCGAGAATTACGGGACAACCGGCCATGACCCTCCTGCATCTGGGACCCGGCTTGGGAAACGGCATCGCCAACCTTCACAACGCGCGGAGGGCGCGGATGCCCGTCTTGAACATCGTGGGAGAACATGCCTCCTGGCATGTTCCGTTTGATGCCCCCCTCACGATGGATATCGAGAAACTGGCACAGACCGTCTCCCGCTGGGTGGGAAAGGTTAAGAAACCGGGAGAGACGGCGGAAAAGACGGTAAAGGCCATTCTGGAGGCAAAGAAAGGGGGAGTGGCGACCCTCATCTGCCCTGCCGATCACATGGGGGCTGAGGTGGAAGATGGCGAAATTCCTGACCTTGTCTTTCCATCCTCACCGGTAAATGAAGACCTGATCGAAGAAGCGGCCCGGCTTTTGACCACCGGGCGAAAAATGGCCCTCCTGTTGGGAGGAGATGCCTTAAGGGAAAGGGGCCTGAAGGCAGCCGCCCGGATAAGGGCGAAGACGAACTGTGACCTCCTCTCCGTTACCTTCCCCGCCGTCATGGATCGAGGCGCCCATCTGCCGGAGCTGGTGCGGATACCCTACTTCCCCCGCCACGCGCGCAAGGCGCTGGCACCCTATGATGCGTTCCTGCTCGTCGGCACCGATGCGCCGGTGACCTTTTTCGGCTATCCGGGAGAGGAGAGCATGCTTTTAAGGAAAGATCAGGATTTCCTCCGGATCGATGACCCCGAGGTACATGCGGCGGCCGTCGCGCTGGAGGCCTTAGCCGACGCTATCGCGGCACCCGGCGAGAAGAGCGCCTTGGAAAGCCTTTCCCGTCCCGTTTCTATCCCCGCTCCGCCCAGGGGCGAACTCAACGTGCAGAGCATGTCGGAGGCTATCGCCGCCCTGCAACCCGAAGGGGTGGTGGTAGTCGAGGAAGGGCTCATGTCCGGTTACTACTATCATTTGCTTTCTCCTTCCCTTCCTCCCCACACGGTCATGACCTTGACGGGGGGATCCATCGGTTGGGGCCTCCCGTGTGCCCTGGGGGTGGCCCTCGGTTGCCCTGACCGGCCGGTAATTCTCCTCGAAGCGGACGGAAGCGCCATGTATACCGTCCAGGCCCTCTGGAGCATGGCCCGGGAGGACGTGCATGTGATAACCATTATTTGTAACAATAACCGGTATTCCACCATCGGCTACGAGTACAAGGTGGCTTACGGTACCCGCCCAGGAGCGGCCGGCCAGGCCTTGATCGACCTTGCACCGCCTGCCATCGATTGGGTCGGCCTCGGTCGATCCCTCGGGGTGAAGGCCTCTTATGCCAAAGAGGCGGAGGAGTTTGCATTCGCCTTGAAGCGCGCCCTTAATGAGCCGGGACCTCACGTGATAGAAGTGAGGCTGTGAAAAAATTTGACAGAAAAAC
Organism: Syntrophales bacterium; assembly: GCA_035358955.1. Taxonomy (GTDB): domain Bacteria; phylum Desulfobacterota; class Syntrophia; order Syntrophales; family UBA8958; genus JAOAFE01. Next base: position 34,137 of record DAORXN010000003.1, read on the forward strand.
TAAAAGGTAGCATAGTTTTGCCATTCGACAATTTCAGCAGGGGGTGGGCTATGGCAAGAGGCAGGGTGGCGATTTTATCCTTGGCGTGTCTTTTTATATTCCTCTTTTCTCCCTACTTAATGGCCCAGAATGCACCGGATTTAGAGCGGGGCATTAGGGAATATCAGGCCGACAATTACGAGGAGGCGATCGAGATTCTTTCGCAGGTGAGGGCCAAGGAACCGACCTCGTCGATGGCCGCATTCTTCCTTGGCATGGCTTACAAGCAGGTGGGTGATTATCCCAAGGCCATAAGGCACCTGGAAGACGCCTCCACCCTCAAGCCGCCCGTCAGGGAAGCCCCGGTGGAGCTCATCGATTGCCTTGTCTAGATGAAGAACTACCCGGAAGCAAAGAAATGGGTGGCCGAGGCAGAGAAATACGCCCTCTTTCCGGCTAAGACGGCTTTTCTCAAGGGCATTATTCTCGCGGCGGAAGGGAAGGCCGAGGAAGCGGTGGCGAGTTTTGAGAAGGCCAAGAGCCTCGACAAATCCTATGCCCAGGCGGCGGATCTGCAAATCGGCCTCACCTATATAGGGGCCAGGAAGTACGACCAGGCCAGAGAAAGATTGCAAGCGGCCATTACCCAGGACCCCGTCTCCGACCTCGCCACCTTTGCACGCAGGTATCAGGACCTGGTGGAACAGAGGAGCTTCCTGGAGCGCCCGCTCCGATTCACTATAAGTTTACTTGGGCAGTACGATACAAACATGCTCCAGGAACCTTACGCGTGGCCCATGTTAGGGGATATGGGAGAGGAGAAGAGCTACGCCATGACCAATACGTTCCGCGTGGACTTCGTGCCCCGCCTCTCCGGTCCCTGGCTATTCAACGCGACCTATGCCCTGGTGAGCAACATCCATCAGAAAAACGCAACGAGTCACGATCTTTTGGCCAACACCCTCTCCGTGAGCCCCGGCTACAGCTTCGGCCGGGTGGCCTTGAACCTCTTAGCCACCTATACTCATGTGCTCAGGCGCAATCCGAGCTATGAACGCTACGTGGAGATGTCGGAAGTGGGGCCCCTGCTTCGTTTCATCGTGTCGGAAAATCAACTGGCCGAACTCTTCAGCGGTTATACGAAGAAGAATTATTTCACCACCCCCTTGGCGCCGGAAGAAGACCAGAGCTCCCACGGTGGAAGCGGATATGTAAGTTACACGTTTTTCTTCCGCGGTGGGGCCCTGGCCAATGTAAAGTACCGTTACGCCGATGAGCGGGCAGAAGGAGACAACTGGGCCAACGAAGCCCATACCTTCACATTAAATACCATCTTTCCCTTGTTCAAGTCCCTCCGCGCCCAGCTGGGAGGCGAGGTGACCATTCAGGATTATAAAAATACCCATACCTTCTTCGGGGAAAAGAGGCGAGACCGCCTTTATACGGCCATGTTAGGTCTCGTTTACGATATAAACAGGTATGTGAGCCTGACGGCCCAGTATCAGTATACGCGAGGTTACTCCAACATCTTCCTCTACGATTACAACCGCAACCTATGGTCGGCGGGCGTGGAATTCAGGTTTTAAACCTTAAGGCGCTTTGGCGGAGGGTTGATTTATGAAAGCGAAAAGAAGTGTAACCATTTCGGTTCTGTTGATAATGCTCATGTTAATGCCCTTAACCGTTCTGGCTGCCCCCGTTGGGAAGGTAACTCACCTGGAGGGGCAGGCGGATGTAACCGTTCAGGGGGTGACGACGCCGTGCAGGCAGGGGATGGAGGTAAACGCGGGAGACATTGTGCGCACGAAGAAACAGTCCCGCGTGGGGATTACCCTGGTGGACGGGAATATGATCTGGGTGGCCCCCCTTTCTCGCCTGCGCGTTACCCAGTACAGCCCGGAAGAGGGGAAACAGAACTACTGCGACCTTTTCCGCGGCAAAACCAGGGTGGTGGTGAACGCCATTGCCAAGGGGTCCTCCTTGGAAGTGCATACACCCACCGCAGTGGCGGGTGTGAGGGGGACGATCTTTATCGGCTTCTTCGAGCGCGGCCAGAGTGGGTTCATCTTTGAGCGGGGCTCCGGGTACGGTTACAACCGGCAGATGCCCTCCAAGGTGGTTACCATCGAGGCCGGGCATATCATGGTCGTGCCTAAGACGGATCAGGAACCGGTCGTGCGGCCGGCGACGAGGCAGGAAATAGACCGCCATATACAGGATACGACGGGAGGGGAGGAAAAGAAGGCAGAGCAGGAGAAACCGACGGAGAAGGCCGCCGAGGGAGCGAAGGAAGAGAAGAAAGAGGCGGAAGCAAAGCAGGCGACGGAGGCGAAACCGGAGCCGACCACGACGACGGATGCCTCGGTGACCACGCAAGTAGCAGAAACAGAGACAACTACGGTACAGGGCACTACTCCTTCGCCACCGCCTGTAGAAACGCCGACCGTTCTGCCGGAACCACCTCCACCGGTACCAGTACCCACTGCCACCACGACGGACTTAAAGCCCGTTGACGTTTCCATTGACGGCATTTCCGGCCAGTTGACGGGTTCGGTGGACGATAAGACGAATAAAGGCACGTTGAAGTTTGCCGCCGCAGGTGCCCTGCCGAATTTCTCGAAGGTGATAAGCGGTACTCTCTCCGATGGCAGTAGCCTCGATGCCTATCTCGCCGGGGTGACGGGCTCCTGGAGCGGTCTTTTCTATGGCCTGGCAAAGAAGGGTGAATCAATCTCGCTTTTTTCTGCCGTCCTGGAAGATAAAAGTTACACCGGTAGCGGCACGCTTTCCGCCTCGGGTACACTGGAGAGAACGTCGGTCTGGAAATCAACATCTGGTTTGGCTGAGTATGAGTTTTACGCCCCCTATTTTAGTGGAGTATCTGCCCAGGGGCTGGCGATGGGAATGTCGAACGGTACACTTTACGGTTACGAAGGTGCGGCAGGTAAAATATACGGCATCTGGGGCTCCGAGGTGGTCGGTGGCGCTTACGAGGGCGTCCCTGTCTCGGCGACCGTTCCTTTTGGTTATGTGCACTATGCAGAGGATGTCCTGGCGGCGGTGGTCGTCGGGACGGGCACTTTAAATGACGATGGCGCGGGGCACGTGCAGATTGGGGTTGATCATGCCTATTACATGGATGGAGATTACTATGGCGAAGTAGGCATGTCCCATCGCGGCGTCTACGCGGGAACGGACTACCGCGGGATCACGGCCGGTGCCGGGCTGTTTACCCCCCTGTCGTATAGCGGTTTTGCGTGGGGGTCTTTGTTCGATATCGAGGAGTCGACCCAGGGGTATATTGATGGGCTCGTGGGGGGGACCTCTGGCCTTCCCTGGTCGGGCAGTGCCGATATAAAAATGCTCGGATGGTATTACACTTATCCGGGAGCAGCGGAAAAAAGGTTGCTCTGGCACGGATTAATCGGGGACCATGGCTATGGGACGGATGGCAGCTATGTCTATACCGGATACGCTCTGGGTATCTGGGGGGCGGAGATCCCTGGTTCCTATCGAGGAGTCTATTTCACCGAGGGGGCGGGCGGCTTTCTGGAAAGCGACGACTTGACTTTTACTTCTTATCCCATCGCCAACCTGCCCCAGGGCTTCGATGGGGTATGGATGGCCCAGGGGAGCCTTGCCGCGCGGGCCATGTCGGTCCCGCCCGGCTTTGCGATGGCAGGGTTTGCTTACCTCTTTAGCCCCCTTAACCTCACGGGGACTTCCCAGTCGCCCTCGGTTTTCGGTCAGGGGGAGTTCTGGGCTTCTTTACCTAAAGGCTCGGACGGTCAGATTCTTCCGTGGGGCTTATATGAAGCAGGGACTTCCGGCGTGGGGCTGCAGGGAGGCATAACGAACTGGGAAGTCATCATGGGCGGGGTGGAAAGCGATTCTTCTTTTTTCGCCTTTTTAGGCGAGTCCCAGGGGACGAGGTCCGAGCCGGGGATCATTAGAGGTGAGGCGAGGGGCGATTTTGTAACCCCCACCCTGGTGGGCACCTTTGAGGGCCCCGTTTACGGGGCAGATGACGGAAGTGGCAACTGGGGGACGTCCAGTATCGGCACGATGGAAGGAAAACCCAGCCTGTTTGGGGGAGAGTGGACGCATAGCACCATCTATAACGATTCCGGTACCTGGGCGTGGAACGGCGATTTCGACCGCGCATACTTCGGTCTTACGGAAAGAACGGATGGGAAACTGGATTTTCTCGCGATCGGGGGATTCTGGGATAAAGGGTACGGCGCGGCCGGCTACGGCGGGCCTTATATCTTGAGCGGGGCCCTTTATGATTCCCCATCCGGGAGCCGTACCTTGTTCGAAGGTTTCACGGGTGGAATCATGACTAAGGCGGCGGCGGATTTGTCGGGAACCATCACGGACTACCTGACATCCCTCTATGGCCGGTACGAGGGTGGCAGCTGGCAGGTGGGGCTCATCCGGGGCGATCTGAGCGGGCACTTCTACGAGATGTTCCGCAATGAACCCGAAGAGAAGCTTTACGACATGTTCCGCCTGAAGGGCACCACGGCCGGTCTGGAAGTGAAGGAAAAGACCGCCTTGCTGCCACCTGGACTGGGAGAAAATGATGTATGGATTTATTTCGGTGGATTTTCCAACGTTCGTTTCGCGGGGAGTTTCGACGGTACGGGGGAGATAATAGGTGATTATTATTGGGGTAAGACGAAGTTCCTCGGATATTCGCAAGGCGATAAAACGATAAGCTTGCCCTTCGGCATTTACAATCTAAAAATCGGCGCGGGCAATAGTTATTACGAAGATAAGCCGGCGGGAAGTGAGGTTTCTTTCCGCGCCCGAGTGGGGGGTATGGGAGCATTCGGATACGAGGGTGATGGTTACTGGCTTGCCTCAGTGAACGGTAACTCGTGGATGCCATACGCTGACGGGGCAGATCACGGAACGATCACGGGCACCTTGAGCGGCCGCTATCTAACACCGACGCAGATGGGAACCATGACGGGGCCCTTCTACGGGCTCTACCAGGGCTCAGGCGAGGGGACGTGGATAGGCCTTGCCGTGGGGACCTATGAAGGCGAGAGCCTCGCCATGAGTGCCTCCCTTTCCGGGCATCTGGCCTCCGTCGTGCCGGGATCTTTCAGGGTGCGGGAGTTCTTGCGCCCCTATTATCGTACCGCGGCGGCACAATCATGGTTCGATCCTCTCCAATATGAGGCCATTTACTTCGTACCCCAAGGGGGAGGGCCGGATATTATGCGTACCTTCTCCCACGAGAAAGTAGAAATACCGGGCTCGGATGGATCATATTACGATAAGGGGGTCCCGTACTTCCCGACGGGGAAATGGATGGCCCTTGAGAAGGGTAACGGCATTACGCAGGTGATCGGGGGCGGTGATACTGATCCAAACTGGTCTCTTGCGGGGGATACTCCGTCGGCCGTAATCAGTCAGAACCTATCGTTTTTCGCGAATCCCGATCCCGGCACATCTACCTTTACGTATGGTGTGTTCGTGCCCGCCTACGATGTGATGTGGGAAGGCGTAAACGGCATCATGGTGGGAAACGAGATTGAAGGGCGGCTCGGGGTGCTGGCAGGACAAGACCTCTGGACTTCCGCGCCGTCAAACAAGGCTTCCATGGTCATGATGGGCACTCACGGTGAATATAGCGGGCATGAGCTCGTATTTATGAGCGGTTATTCCGACTTCGGTAAGGGGGCCTTCTTTGCCGATGTGTTAGGGATCATCCGCAAGACGGATGCCGCAAGTGGGAATCCCATGGACGGGCTTTTGATCGGTCTTTACGCCGATGGCGAGGGTAAGGTAGGCGTCCTGAAAGGTGAATGGACGGGTTCCTCCTATCCGGAAATAGGCATGTGGGAGGCGGGGGGAGGTGCCACGGCGGCGATCTACCGGGATGGGACGCTCAAGGATTTTACGGGTAGTTCCGTGACCCCAGACGACCTAATAAGTTCCCGCGTTTTAATGGGGGCTTTCGGCCTCGGCACCAACAGTACCCTTTACGGGACCTTTGACGGAAGCGGGTATGTGAGGACCCCGGTGGGCATCATAGGCCGGACCTATTCTCTCGATGATCAGCCTGATTGGGGCATCTTTCGCCTCACGGCGGGGTTGGTAAATGAATACGACAAACCTGCCGGTACGGGGACAGGCTGGAGCGGCACCCTCTTCGGTGACGGGACTTTCGGGCGCTATCCTGGAAGTTCCCCATATAACGATTTGGGTATGTGGTACGCGGACCTTACTTCCGGCACGTGGGAAAACGGGAAGATCACGGGCAACTTTGCGGGTGAGTTCGTCACCCTCTTGAAGAAAGGGGCTATCGAAGGCCGACTCTTGGGCACCTATGATGGAAATGGTACGTCTTGGCAGGCGGTCGGGGCCGGGACGTGGTCGAAAAGCGAGGAGGTGTACTTTGGAAGCGAGATCTGGGGAAAGAGCTACGTCCTTACCCACCAAAAATACGGGGGGTTGGTCAAGTACAACTATTCCTACTCCTTTCAGTTTAACGATCAGGGTTACTACCGCTACGGGAGCGGGGTGCTCACCGAGTGGACAAATCCGTCCTCGCCCGAGAAATATACTTACTATTGGTACGGCATGGAGGGGCCGGAAGGTGCGCCGCAGCGCCACATCTGGACCCACACGACGGCGAATGATATCTTCACGTATCAGATAGAGGATTATGAAGACTTAGATGCGTACTACGCTGCCCTGGAAAATCTCGCCCGGGATCCTAAAACAGGATCACCCATCACCCTCAAGGAAGCGGCAGCTTTTCTGAAGAGTGACTTTAGCGGCGTCTTTGCCGGGCTGGATAACCTCTGGGCGAACATCGGCGTGAAAGGCACCCCCGTCTATCTCCTCGGAGATACGAACATGATGGATGCAAAGGGACCCTTCGACCTCTTCCGGGCCGAGGTGGTGAGTGTGGATCCCTTGGAAAGTTCGGATCCTTATGCAAACTCCAAGAGCCGTGTTTGGGAGGGAAAGTACGGTGCCTACTTCGGCTTCCTGGGTGGTAGAAACGACGCCTCGGCACATGCAGATGGTCTTTCCGTCATGTTCAAGGGCTTTTACCTGGATCAGGCTGGGAACTTTGGCCTCCTATATACGGATCCCACGGGCCCCTTGACCGGTACGGTAAACGAAGAGGTGGGTATGTGGAAAGCGTTAGGAGAGATCTTTGGCTATGCGCTGGGTACGGGTGGCATTTCCGGCGTCACGGCCGAGAACTTTGCCTCGAAACTTAGTATGGAAGGTTACTATTCTCCTATTTCGCTTTCAGCCGATAACGTGGTGGGTTCGGGCAGTCTTACCATGGAAGTCGTGGAAAGTACGAATGTCTACCTGCCGGAGCCTTACTTCAATACTTACCGTATTGGCCAGCAGATTTCTGCCGGTACTTACAACGGCACGAGTATCCCCACGGCCTGGACGTGGACGATGGAGGCAGGAACGGATACCTCTTGGATTCTGACGGAGGTGACGGCAACTAGAAATAACACCTTTGACGCTACCTCTGTCGAAGCCCACGTAAACTGGCAGGATGCCCGCACTTATGTAGCGGGGGGAGAAGTGAAGGGTATCTTCAATCCCAGTAATTCCACCTGGAAAGCGGTAGCGAACTCGTTCCAGATGGAGACGGGGGCCTTGATAAGTAAACTGAACTCGCTTACTTCTGATGAGGCCAGGCAGGCCTTCCAGCAGGCGACACGTATTCCCGCCTTCGAAATCGGGAGAGCGAATTTAACAGGAATGTATTCGGATGGTCATCTTACCATAGACATGCAGAGTGCTTCCTACGGGATGCGGGACGTCGTTTTCCTTGCCCCATCCAACGATGCTCGTCCTCAGATTTGGGCGACCGGATCAGTCTCCGGTCATACAACCGGACAGGCCGTTACCCCGGGGACGACGGTTTCGCTTTCTGATGCGGCAAAGAACATCTCCGCGGATTTCACCTTCAAAGCTTATATGCCTTGCGAGAGCAAGTGGAGTGCCACGGTGAGTGGTAATGCTCCCTCTGGTCTCGGTAACTATACCAGTGCCTTTACATTCCAGGGTGGGGCTGCCGGTACGATTCAGGGTACCGTCGGAAGTGGTGATTTTACCTTCAGTGGCACGGCGGCGGGGATCGTACCACCCAAGTGAGGAGAGGTCACGGTTTTAACGGCGGGCCGGGGGCTTTACTTCCGGCCCGTTTTTTTTGTCCTGAATGAGGGCGTAAAAGAGAAGCCCCGCTCCCAACGTGATGGCCGAATCAGCCACGTTAAAGGCAGGCCAGTGGGCGCTACCTAAGAAGAAGTCGAGGAAGTCTATCACCTCCCCTAACCGGATGCGGTCGATCATGTTGCCCACGGCCCCGGCGAAGATGAGCGATAGGGCGTAAGTAAAAACGGGCGGGCGCTCCGGGTAGCGGCGTAAATAATAGAGAATGAGGATCACGGCCAAGATAGCCACGGTCAGGAAAAAAAACGACCTCCAACCCGGGGGGGCCTGGGCGAGAAAACCGAAGGCGGCCCCGGGGTTTCGAACGTACGTGATGTGAAAGAATCCGGGAATTACGCAAATCGTCGAATGCAAGGAAAGGGTGGAGGCAATCCACCACTTCGAAACCTGGTCGAGGGTAACTACGAAAGCGGCGATGAGTAAAAAGGCAAGGTCCCTCTTCCAAAGCTGCATGTGTTTAGACCCTCGGGGCACATCGTTCGCAGATGTGGGGGTGATTCGGATTTATGCCCAGATGTTCGCTGTAAATCCAGCAGCGCTGACACTTTTCTCCCGGCGCCTTGCCTACACGGATGATGAGCCCGGGGAGTTCTTCGCTCTTGAGGGAGACAGGAAAACCTTCCTCCGGCCCGTTAAGCAGGACGCGGGAAACGATTAAGAGGGCCCGCAAATCCTCTTCCCTGCCCGAGAGAACCTCCCTAATCCTCTCCGGCGCTTGGATGTACACGGCGGCATCCAGGGAGTGGCCGATGATTTTCCTTTGGCGGGCGGCTTCTATGGCCCGCGCGACCTCGGCGCGTACGTCGAGGAGGAGCTTCCATCGGGCGGCGAGTTTTTCGTCGAGAAAATTGCTGTTTACCTCCGGGAAGGAAGCGAGATGTACGCTTTCCGTCTTCCCCGCCCAGTCAGGCAGGTGGGACCATATCTCCTCGGCAGTGAAGGAGAGGATGGGGGCGATAAGGCGGCTCATGGCATCGACGATGAGCCACATGGCCGTCTGGGCCGAGCGCCGCCCTTTTTCGTCGGGTTTCGAGGTGTAAAGGCGGTCTTTCAAGACGTCGAGATAAAGGGCGCTTAAGTCCACCGTGCAGTAATTGTACAGGGTGTAATAGACGATGTGGAATTGATAGCGCTCGTAGGCACCCCTCACGCGGCCGATGACCTCCTGGAGGCGGTGGAGGGCAAAGCGGTCCATCTCCGTCATCTCTTCGTAAGGGACACGGTCCCTTGCCGGGTTGAAGTCATAGAGGTTTCCCAGGATGAAGCGATTCGTGTTTCTTATGCGCCGGTAGGCTTCGATTAAGCGGCTTATGATTTCCTCGGAGATGCGGATATCCACCGTGTAATCCTCGGCGGCCACCCACAGGCGAAGGATCTCTGCCCCATAGCGGTCGATGATCTCCTGCGGTTCGACCACGTTTCCCAGGGATTTGGACATCTTCTTCCCCTCGCCGTCCACGACGAAACCGTGCGTAAGGACCGTTCGATAAGGGGCGCGACCGCGGGTGCCGATGGATTCCAACAAGGAAGAGTGAAACCAGCCCCGATGCTGGTCGCTTCCCTCCAGGTACATATCGGCCGGCGAACGAAGATCGGCCCTCGTCTCCAGGACGGCAGCGTGGCTGACGCCGGAGTCAAACCAGACATCGAGGATGTTCGTCTCCTTCCTGAAGGGGCCCGGACTGCCGCAGTGGGGACACGTGCTTCCGGGAGGCAGGAGCCCCTCCGCCTCACGTTCGAACCAGACGTCGGCGCCGTGATGGCGGACAAGGTCCACGACGTGGTTCAGGATTTCTTCCGTAAGGAAATCCCCGCCACACTTGCGGCAGTAAAATACGGTAATCGGCACGCCCCAGAGCCTCTGGCGCGAAATACACCAGTCGGGGCGGTTTTCTATCATGGCATAGATGCGGTCCTCTCCCCAGGCGGGTATCCAGGTCACGCCCCGGATGGCCTCCAGGGCCTTTTTCCTCAGGTCGTTCTTCTCCATAGAGATGAACCACTGCTCCGTGGAACGGAAGATGATGGGCTCCTTGCAGCGCCAGCAGTGGGGATAGGAGTGTTCCATCTCCAGATAGCCCAGGAGATTTCCCGCTGCCTTCAGGCGCTCGATGACATGCGCATTGGCAGCAAAGACGAATTCCCCGGCAAAGTACTCTACGTCGGGGGTAAATTTACCTTCTTCATCGACGGGGGCGTAATTTTCCAGGCCGTAGGCCATGCCTATTTCATAGTCTTCCTGACCGTGGCCGGGGGCGATATGAACAAGCCCCGTCCCCGCATCCAGGGTGACGAAGGGGGCCAGGATGAGGACGCTCTCCCTCTCGTAGAGGGGATGGTGGGCCTTTTCCCCTTCCAGTACCTTGCCGGGGAACTCCGCGATGACCTCGTAGGGCAGATTTCTGAAGCCAAAGGCCTCCCGGCAGTAATCCACGAGCTCCGCCGCCACGATGTACACTTCGCCTGCGACCTTGAGGGCGGCATAGGAAAAGTCCTCGTGCACGGCAATGGCAAGGTTCGCGGGAATCGTCCAGGGGGTCGTGGTCCAGATGACGTAGCTTACCCGTTCCCCCTTCAGGGCGGGTATCTTTTCTCCCAGATCCGTGATGGCGGGAAACTTCACATAGATGGAGGGGGTTATGTGGCTGTCGTATTCCACCTCCGCCTCGGCGAGGGCGGTCTTGCAGGAGGCACACCAGTAAACGGGCTTTTTCCCCTTGTACACGGAACCCGCCAGGTAGAGCCGGCCAAATTCACGGACCGTGATGGCCTCGTATTCGTAAGACATGGTGAGATAGGGATTTTGCCAGTCCCCGAAGGCGCCCAGGCGCTTGAACTGGTCGCGCTGGATGGCGACGTACTTTTCCGCGTAAGCGCGACAGGCCCTTCTCTTCTCCGCCTGAGAAATGGAAAGCCTCTTTTCTCCTAACTCCTTGTCCACCTGGTGTTCGATGGGCAGGCCGTGGCAATCCCAGCCCGGCACGAAGACGGTATCGAAACCGCTCATGTTCTTCGACTTTATAACGATGTCCTTTATTATCTTGTTCAGGGCCGTGCCCAGATGGATGTTACCGTTGGCGTAAGGGGGGCCGTCGTGCAGGATGAAGGGCGGTCTGCCCTTCGATGCCTCCCTAATTTTTCGATAGATGTCCCATTCTTCCCAGCGAGCAAGTATCTCCGGTTCCCGGGTGGTGAGATTGGCCTTCATGGGAAATGAGGTCTGCGGGAGGTTCAAGGTGTCTTTATAGTCCATTTGTCTATACCTCACGAAATAAAAGGGTTTTCAAGCCCCCTCTCTATAGAGGAGATTCCGTGAAATGTAAAGACCTTTGCCTTTCTTCGCGAAAGGATTCCGGAAATGTAGCGGCATTTAAAGTTTATCAACGGGGGCCGGGGGCTTTACTCCCAAGAAAAAAGGCCCCACCGTGAGGCGGGACCTTTTTCTTGGTTACGGATGAGTCACATTACATGCCCATGCCGGGATATCCGCCGGGTGCGGGCGTGTTCTTTTCCTCCGGTTTTTCGGCGATCATGCACTGCGTCGTGAGCATGAGGCCTGCCACGGAGGCGGCATTCTGCAGGGCAAACCGGGTAACCTTGGTGGGATCGATGACACCCGCTTCGATCAGGTCTTCATAGACTTCCGTGCGGGCGTTGAAGCCGAAGGCACCCTTCTTCTCCTTTACCTTTTCCACGACGATGGAGCCTTCCATGCCGGCATTGGTGGCAATCATCTTGATGGGCTCTTCCAGGGCCTTCTTCACGATGGCCACGCCTATTGCCTGATCCCCATCTAACTTGAGCTTATCCAGGGCCGGCAGGCAGCGCAGATAAGCGACACCCCCGCCCGGAACGATGCCTTCCTCTACCGCCGCGCGGGTGGCGTTCAGGGCATCTTCCACCCGGGCCTTCTTTTCCTTCATCTCCGCTTCCGTGGCCGCCCCGACCTTGATGACCGCCACGCCGCCCACGATCTTGGCGAGCCTTTCCTGAAGCTTCTCACGGTCGTAGTCGGAGGTCGTCTCTTCTATCTGGGCGCGGATCTGTTTTACCCGGGCTTCGATGTCGGCCCTCTTCCCGGCGCCGTCGATGATGGTCGTGTTGTCCTTGTCGATAGTGATCTTCTTTGCGCGGCCCAAGTCTTCGAGCCTTACGTTCTCGAGCTTGTAGCCCATCTCCTCGGCAATCACCTTTCCCCCCGTGAGGATGGCGATGTCTTCTAACATGGCCTTCCGGCGATCACCGAAACCGGGGGCCTTGACGGCGGCCACATGGAGGGTGCCGCGGAGCTTATTCACCACGAGCGTAGCCAGGGCCTCGCCTTCCACATCCTCGGCGATGATGAGGAGCGGTTTGCCCATCTTGGCTATTTGTTCCAGGATGGGGAGGATGTCCTTCATGCCGCTGATCTTCTTGTCATGGATGAGGATAAACGCATCTTCCAGCTCGGCCGTCATCTTTTCGGGGTTGGTGACGAAGTAGGGGGAAAGGTAGCCGCGGTCAAACTGCATACCTTCCACGATGTCCAGCTCCGTCTCCAGGCCTTTGGCCTCTTCCACGGTGATGACCCCTTCTTTTCCCACCTTGCTCATGGCTTCGGCGATGATATTTCCGATGGCCTCGTCGTTATTGGCCGAGATGGTCCCTACCTGGGCGATTTCCTTCTGGTCTTTGGTGGGCTTGCTCAGTTTTTTGAGCTCGGCCACGACCACCTCGACCGCCTTGTCGATGCCCCTTTTTAGGTCCATCGGATTGCTTCCGGCGGCAACGGCTTTCACCCCTTCGCGATAGATGGCCTGGGCAAGGATGGTGGCCGTCGTCGTGCCGTCACCGGCCACGTCACTTGTCTTGCTGGCCACTTCCCGCACCATCTGGGCGCCCATGTTTTCGAACTTGTCTTCAAGCTCGATCTCCTTTGCCACGGTTACACCGTCCTTCGTCACGGTGGGGGGACCGAAAGATTTCTCCAGGATGACGTTGCGACCACGGGGGCCGAGGGTGACCTTCACGGCATCGGCCAAGATGTTTACGCCGTTTAAGATCGATTTGCGGGCTTCTTCATCATACTGTAATATTTTCGCTGCCATATTAAACCTCCTTATCGAAAATTATTTTTCAACGATGCCGAGAATGTCGTCTTCTCGCATGATCAGATATTCCTGGCCTTCGATTTTCACTTCCGTCCCTGCGTACTTGCTGAAGAGAATGGTGTCGCCGGCTTTCACGGTGAGGGGTAACACTTTGCCATCTTCCGTAACCCGGCCCTTGCCTACGGCGATGACCTTGCCCTGCATGGGCTTCTCCTTGGCGGTATCGGGAATGATGATGCCTCCCTTGGTCTTCTCTTCTTCCGCCAGTCTCTCTACGATAACCCTGTCCTGTAATGGCCTTATCTTCATATCCGTAACCTCTCCTTTCTTCTGGAATTAATGAATGCAATTCGAGCAAGGGGTAACTTAAACACGAATTCTCTCGTGTCAAGGTGTTAATTAATGAGCATAATGATGGCCATGTAGAGGATGGCCGAAATGGCCGCCGAGAGAGGAATGGTTAGCACCCAGGCCCACACGATGTTGCTCGCCACTCCCCAGCGGACGGCGGTCAGCCTCTTTACGGCCCCCACCCCCACGATGGCGCCCGTGATGGTGTGGGTAGTGCTCACGGGTATGCCGAACAACGTTGCCCCGATGATGGAACAGGCGGCAGCCGTCTCGGCGCTGAAGCCACCGATGGGTTGCAGTTTGGTTATCTTCGTGCCCATCGTCTTTACGATGCGCCAGCCACCCGTCATGGTGCCCAGGGCGATGAAAAGGTAGCAAAGGAACTCCACCCAGAAAGGGATATGAAACGTCCCCCCCAAAAGGCCCCGACTGTAGAGGACGACGGCGATGATGCCCATGGTTTTCTGGGCATCGTTCATGCCGTGTCCCAGGCTGAATATGGCGGCGGATAAAAGCTGCAATTTGCGGAATAATTTTTGGGTGCGGGCAATGTTGGAGTGGCGGCTTAAGTTGAGGACCGAGGCCATGAAGAAGAGGCCCAATCCCAGGCCGATTAAAGGAGAAATGAAGATGAAGGCCGTGGTCTTGATAATGCCGTTCCAAATGAGGGTCTCGGTTCCCGCTTTGACGACGCCTGCCCCGATGAGGCCCCCGATCAAGGCGTGAGAGGAACTGCTGGGAAGGCCTAAGTACCAGGTGATGAGGTTCCAGGTGATGGCTCCCCCCAGGGTCGCGATGATTATGTAGTCATCTACAATGTCTGGGTGGATGATGCCCGTGCCGATCGTCTTCGCCACGGGGGTACCCACGAAGAAAATGGCGGCAAAGTTGAAAAAAGCCGCCCAGAGGACGGCTATCTTGGGGGAAAGAACGCGGGTAGATACGACGGTCGAGATGGAGTTGGCGGAGTCATGGAAGCCATTGATAAAATCGAAAATCAGGGCCGCCGCCACAATGATGAGGACGAAAAGGGGGATATTAAGCATTTTTCAAAACGATGCCTTCGACGATGTTCGAGACGTCTTCACAGGTATCCAACGTTTCCTCGAAGCGCTCGAATATCTCCTTCCACTTGATGAGTTCGAAGGGGTCTTTTTCCCGTTCGAACAGGTCGGCCATGCATGTCCTTAAGATGTTATCGCCGGCATTTTCGAGGGTGTTGATTTCGATGCACGCCTGAAGGATCCGTGGGGCATTTTTCATGTCCCGCAAGGCCTGAACGATCTCCATGACCTTCGTCGTGGCATTCGTGAGGAGTTTTGCCTGTTCAATGAGTTCGGGGTAAGTCTCCTTGACCTTGTAAATGCCCATCCGAACGGCGGTGGCTTCGGTCATATCGAGGATGCTGTCCATCTTGTTTACCAGGGCGTAGATATCTTCTCGATCCAGGGGGGTGAGGAAGGTTTTGTGCATCTTTTCATAGGTGCGATGGGTAATCATGTCCGCTTCGTGCTCTATTTCCTTGAGTTTCGTGAGTTTGGACTGAAAATCCTCGTTGGTGGTCACCATATCGAGGAAGAGCAAGGCCCCCTCATGAATCTTGGCGGCAAGCTCCTCAAACAAGTCAAAAAATTTTTCCTCCCGGGGAATGATGCGCATGAAGACCTCTCCTTCCTAACCGGTTTTCCCCTCTGTCAGGGCCGGGCGTCATCTACCGGATTACGGAGCAAAATGCAATAATTTTCCCCTAATCTATGGATATCGTTCACTATTACGGGTCGCGGCGAAAGAGTGCTTCCCATTTTGCCCGGGCGTCCGGTTTGGTTTCTCTTTCTCCCACCGCGCCTGTTCCAAAGGAAAAAAATTCGCAAAAGTTGGCCTTTTCCTTATCCAACACCCTTTCCGCCTGGGTTTCCCGGCAGTCGTTGTAAGCCCCCGGTTCGTAGAATCGGCAGTTTTTACACACGTGAAGATCGGCACCGCATTGTGGGCAGAGTTCTTTTCTCCCCACACGACCCTCGATCGTTAAGGTCTGACCGCAACGGAAACATCGCCTTTCCGGGATGGGTGCGTTCATGCCTGCTCCAAGATTTTTAAAATGATAGGGTCGTGCCGTTCCGAAGGAGCCGGGATCTCCCGTGGATAGCCCAAGATGATGGGAGCGGCGAGGCGGTAATCCGCCGGGATGCCCAACTCCTTGAGGGTGGCAGGGTCTTCGATGTGAGACCCCAAACCTATCCAGCAGGTCCCGAGGCCGCGGCTGGTGGCGGCAAACATGAGATAAGCGGCCGTCAGGGCAGTGTCGTAATCGCCGGAGGCAAGGTCCCGGGGAACACAGATAAGGATGAGGCAAGGGGCATTGTAGAATACGTTGAAGTGCTCGTTACCCAGTACATCGAGGTAATTGGCCAGTGGGGAGGAGGGGTTAGCTTCGATTTCTTTGAGGAGCGCTTTTTTGCTTTCTCGGGAGAGGCGCCAAATCCAATCCCGGTCTCGGACGATTACGAATTTGCAGGGTTGCCCGTTTCTCGCCGTGGGGGCAAAGCGGGTATCGGCGAGGATTTCGTGGATGAGGGAAAGGGGCACTTCCTTGGGTAGAAAATCGCGCACGGCCCGCCTTTTTAAGAGTAGTTCTGTAAAATCCATTGCATGCCTCCGTCCTGAAAGGTGGGCTTGATTATAATGCCCCCTTCCTTTAAATTCAACGCGTTCTTCTTCCCCCGGGGCCTACGCCCGGCGGGCGACCCAGACGAGTCAGTTGGGCCTTGAGGTTATTTACGGCGCCCACGGTATCGTCCCCCACGCTTACCTTCCCCGGATAAATTTCGTACAGACGCCGGTATTTTCCCGGCGTCAAATCGGGCATGATGACGTTGGCCCCTTTCATCAGGCCGCTAAAGAAACCTTGCTCGGCACTTACCGTCGCCAGGGCCGTCGTGCTCGGGATGTTTGCCTCCGGACATACGAGGCGGGTTATGGCCACTACCTTCAGGGCCATGAGCTCCGTGTTGGGGGCCTGATCGGGGTACCCTTCTCCCGTTTCCTTGGCCAGAGGGGTTTGGGGGTGGGGGATGTAGGGACCCACACCAATCATGTCGAGATCAAGCTCGCGAAAAAGGAGTATGTCCCGGGCGAGATCGGAATAGGTCTGACCTGGAAGGCCTATCATAATGCCACTTCCCGTCTCATAACCTATCTTTTTCAATGCGTAGAGGAGGGCGACCCGATCGGAGATTTTGCCCGGAAGCGAAGGATGAATGCGTTCGAACAGAGCCCGATTGGATGTTTCGAAGCGGAGAAAATACCTATCTGCCCCCGCCTCCTGCCAGCATGTAAGCTCATCGAGCCTTCGCTCTCCTAGGCTCAAGGTAACGGCGAGAGAGGTTTCTTCTTTGATGCGCCTGATGATGCGTACCATGGCATCCTTGGTAAAACCGTAATCCTCTCCCGATTGGAGGACGACGGTCCCCAGCTTTAAGTCCCGGGCCAGTCGGGCGGCGGTGAGGATTTCCTCTTCCGTCATGCGGTAGCGGGGGAGATTTTTGTTTCCCGCGTTGATGCCGCAATAGGCACAGTGTCGGATGCAGTAGTTAGATATTTCTATGAGGCCTCTTAAGTGCACCTCATCTCCTACTGTTTCCTTCCGGATGCGGTCGGCCTCCCGCCAGAGGGTCTCAAGTCTTAAGGGGTCTTCCTCTTTGAGCCAGGAGAGAATATCCTTTTCATCCATGAGGTGCTTTTCCCACAATGGCGATTGCCTCTATTTCGACCGGCACGCCCCGCGGTAGAGAAAAAACGGCGACGGTCGATCGGGCGGGTGGCGCGTCGGGAAAGTAACGGGCATAAACTTCATTCATGGCCGAGAAATGTTTCATATCCGTGAGGTAGACGGTCGTCTTGACTACGTCTTTAAGGCTGCTTCCGCAAGAGGCCAGGACAAGCGAGAGGTTTTTTAGGCAGCGATCGGTGGCGAGGGCCACCTGCTCCGTTATGACCTCCCCCGTTTCGGGATCGATGGGTATCTGCCCGGAGCAGAAGATGAACTCCCCCGCGACGACCACCTGCGAATAAGGCCCGACGGACGGAATCGGTGTGGCAGGGATCGCTTTTTCCATTGCCCATGCCTCCTCTTATTTTGAATGAGCAATCATGCCTTCTATAGCTTGACGGGCCCGGACGGAAATCTCGTCAGGCACCGTGATTTCGTGGCTCCCTTCTGTTAGGGCGCGCCATACGCTCATCAGGTTAGTTTTCTTCATGTCTGGGCAAATGACGGGGGGGTCGAGGGCATAAAAAACCTTATCGGGATTTTCTTTCTTCATCCGGTAGCAGATGCCCTCTTCGGTACCGATGATGAATTCCCGTGCCTGTAAGTCGTGTACCAACCGACACATGCCTTCCGTGGAGGCGACGTAATCGGAAAGGGCAATGATCTCCGGTGGGCATTCGGGATGCACGATTACCGGGGCCTCCGGATGAAGGGCTTTTTGCCTCTCAATGTGCTCCGGTCGAATGCTTGCGTGAATGGGGCAAAAGCCCTCCCAACAGATGAACCTGCGACCCGTCTTTTTCGACGTGTAATCGGCCAGGTATTTATCGGGGACGAAAATGATTTCGTCTTTATCGGCCAAGGCCTCTTGTACCATCTGGACGGCATTGGCGGAGGTGCAGCAAAGATGGCTTTCCGCCTTCACTTCCGCCGATGTGTTCACGTAACATAGGACGGAAGCCTGTGGATGGTCTTCTTTCAATTTTCGGAGCATCTCGCCCGTAATCATGTCCGCCATGGGGCAGCCGGCCTCTTTTTCCGGGAGGAGAACGGTTTTTCCCGGCGATAAAATCTTGGCCGTTTCGGCCATGAACAAAACCCCGCAAAACACGATGATATCGGCCTTCGTTTTTGCCGCTTCCATGCTCAGATTTAGTGAGTCTCCTACGAAATCGGCGATGTCCTGAATTTCCGGCCGTTGATAGTTATGGGCCAGGATGACCGCATTTTTTTCTGCTTTTAGGCGTCTTATTTCCCCTCTTAGATCCATGGCTCACCTCGAAATGGTGACGATCATCATAACGCATAAGCGGCCCATTTTCCAGCGTGGTTTTGTTTGCGAGGAGAGGGATATTGACAAAGATTTCAAGATAGATTAAAAAAAACACGATGTTAGTGCCTGCACGGTTTTTCTTGAGGCTATAAAAAAATAAGGAGGTTGCAAGATGCCACAGTTGAGAGAAGCCGTCATCGTTGATTACCTCAGGTCTGCCTTTTCCCGGTCTCGACCGCGGGAGCCGGAAAGGGATGTGTTCAACAGCCTCCGGATGGATCAGGTGGGAGGGATGCTGGTGAAGGAGATGTTGAAGAGGACCAACGTGAAACCGGAAGAGGTGAACCATGTCCTCGTCGGCACGGCGAATCCTGTGGGCGAGCAATGGACCTATGGGGGCAGGAGCCTGGTATTCGAAGCGGAGATGCCTTTCGAGGTAGCGGCCGAGCAATTCGATAAGCAGTGCGGTTCTACCCTCGCCACGGTGAACCGGGGGGCCATGGAGATCATGCTGGGGTATTCGGATATCGTCATCTCCGTGGGGATCGAGCACATGACCCATATACCCATGGGAGTGGATCCGAAGGACCCCCGGGCGATACTCCGGCAGCCGGATATGGCCTTCTTTACGGAGGAACGCTTTAAAAAGTACGATATGTTTACTTCCCTCAACATGGGCCTTACGGCGGAGAAGTTGTTTGCCGAATCGGGACTGACGAGGGAAGATATGGACCGTTGGGCTTTGAGGAGCCATCAGCTCGCGGCCAAAGCCGTGGAAGAAGGTTACTTCAAGGGAGAAATCATGCCGGTGGAAGTGACCTTGCCGGATGGGAAGAAACAGGTCATCGATGTGGACCAGTCCATCCGCGGCGACACGACCCTGGAGGGCTTGGCCCAGCTCAAACCGTCTTTCAAACCGGACGGGCAGATTACGGCGGGCAATTCGTCACCATTGAACGCCGGGGCCACGGCCATTATGCTCATGTCGAAGGAAAGGGCAAAGGCGATGGGTCTCAAACCTCTCGCCACGATTGTATCCATGGGTTGGGCCGGCGTAGATCCTACGGTGATGGGCAAAGGCCCCGTGCCTGCAAGCAGAATGGCCCTCGAGAAGGCCGGGCTCACGGTAAAAGACATAGACTACTGGGAAATCAACGAGGCCTTCGCCATCGTTACCCTCTACGCCATAAAACAGTTGGGCATCGATCCCGAAAAGGTCAATATCAAGGGCGGTGCCATTGCCATCGGCCATCCCCTGGGGGCAAGCGGCAACCGTTTGGTGGGTACCCTCGCCCGCATATTGAACCTCAAGAAGGGCACTTTCGGGATTGCCACGGCGTGCATAGGCGGTGGCCAGGGGGCTGCTACCCTGCTTAAGAGAGAAGAGTAAAAAAGGGTAAGGGAGGGCAGGAAAGAGCGTGCCCTCCCTTATTTTCCGAGAATACGGGAAAAGACGTCAAAAAACCTTTCCATCTGTTCCCTGGTGCCGATGGTGAGGCGAAAGCTCCCGTCGATCAAGGGTTTTCCCCTCATACTCCGGACGAGAATGCCTTCTTTCTTTAGTTTGGAAACCACTTCCTCGCAGTCTCCGGGAGGCCAGACGAGGAGGTAATTTCCTCCCTCAGAGAAGAATTTGAGCCCCATGTCTTTTAGCCGCCCTAAGGACCAAGACTTGGCGGCGAGGACCTCCCCGACGTACCATTCGATGTAAGCGCGATCAGACAGGGCAGCCTTCCCGGCAGCTACGGCCAAGGCGTTGATGTCGTAAGGGCCCGTAACTCGGGTCATGAGTTCTACCAACCGGGGAGGGCCGATGGCAAACCCGAGGCGCAGGCCGGCGATACCCGCCGCCTTGGAGAGGGACTGGAGGGCAATGACGTTTTCGCAATCGAGGGCCTTAGGTAGGACAGACTTCCCCGTAAAGGCCACGTAGAGCTCGTCCACCACGATGAGCGTCTCTGGGGATAGAAGGGCGAGCTCAAGGATCATGTCCGGTTCGATGAGGGTGCCCGTGGGATTGTTGGGGTTGCAGATGAAAAAAAGTCGGGGGTTATCTTTTAACTTTGTCTTTACCGCTTCGAGAGGGTAGCCCAAATCGGGCAAGTATGACACCTCGTCGATGACCATGCCCTGTTGCAGGGCGCATGGCCGGTAATAGCCAAAGGTGGGGGTCGTGGTGAGAAACACGGTACCCTTTTCCCCGAAGGCGTCGAAAACGGCATGGATCGCCCCGTCTACCCCGTTGAAGGCGGCGACGAACTCGGGGGGTACCCCGATGAAAGAGGCGTATGCCTCCACCAGACCCGCGT
The DNA here is from genome assembly GCA_035358955.1 of Syntrophales bacterium. Taxonomy (GTDB): domain Bacteria; phylum Desulfobacterota; class Syntrophia; order Syntrophales; family UBA8958; genus JAOAFE01. Next base: position 55,137 of record DAORXN010000003.1, read on the forward strand.
ATTCAGGGTAAGTGGCGTACTCGTGAGGTGGGAGGTTACGGACGGCTTCTATCACCCGGGGACTCGGTCCCACGGTATTTTCGTTAAAATCCAGGCGCAGCATAGGCCGCCTGCCCTCAAGGGGCGCCACGTAGCGCGTGAGGTTTTCGACTTCCCTTTTGGCTCTGATCATCTTCCCATCCCGTTTTTGCGCTTATCTTATCATTTTTGCCCGTAATTACAACGATTCTTTGTCGTTGAAAATAAAGGGTCGATAATGTATCTCACATTGAGCATCGATTTAGGGGGGAAGATGGAAAGATTTCCCGTGATCATCGTGGGGGCGGGGCTCGCGGGCCTGGCATGTGCTTACACACTCGCAAAGGCCGGAACGGAATGCCTCGTCCTGGAGCGGGGAGACTACGCGGGGGCAAAAAGTGTTACGGGCGGTCGGCTTTATCTTGAGCCGGTGCGTACCCTATTTTCCGATTTATGGGGGGAAGATTGCCCCTTGGAGCGGAAGATAGTGAAAGAAGGCCTTACCCTGATGGGCAAGGAAGGTGCCCTTTCCCTGGAGCTTGCCGGGGGAGTGAAGGCGGCAAGCTACAGTATCCTCCGGGCGAGATTCGATCGTTGGTTGGCGGAGAAGGCCGAAGAGGCGGGGGCCATGATCATGACCAAGGCCTTCGTTTCGTGTCTCGTAAAGGAAGGGGAAAAGATCGTCGGCGTCCAGGTGGGGAATGAGATCCTGAAGGCCGATTGCGTCGTGGTGGCCGACGGGGCCCTTTCTCTCCTCACGGAAGGGGTGGGTTTGCATCCCCCCGTGTCGGCTACGAATCTGGCCCTGGGTGTAAAGGAAGTGATTGCCCTTTCGCGGGAAAGGATTGAAGAACGGTTCCAGCTTGCGCCGGGGGAGGGTGCGGCGCGCCTGTACGTGGGAGAAGTAACGGCCGGAAATTTCGGTGGAGGTTTTCTTTATACCAACAGCGAAAGTATCAGCTTAGGCTTGGTGGTGGCCTGTGAGATGCACGCCCATTGGCAGGCACCGGCAATCCCATCGCTGCTCGATCGCTTCAAGTCGCGTCCGGAGGTGGAAATCCTCCTTCGGGGAGGAGAAACGGTGGAGTATGCCGCCCATCTCATTCCGGAAGGGGGCCGGAAGGGCATGCTTCCCCTTTCTGCCCCGGGGCTTTTGGTGGTGGGAGATGCAGCCGGCTTGGCCCTTAATTTGGGTTATACGGTCCGCGGTATGGACTACGCCCTCGCCTCCGGCTATTATGCGGCCCGGGCAATCGAGGAAGGGCTACCCCACCGATATCCGGAGATGGTAGCCGCATGCTTTATAGGGAAGGATTTGGAAAACTACCGGGCCATGAGGGAATTTCTCGGCCAAAGGCGCTTGTACAACCATTATCCACAAAAGGTAGTTGATTTTCTCGCCGATCTGTATACGATTCCCGCCGGGGAAAAGGAGCGCCTTTTTACCATTTGGCGTCGGCATTTCCCCTGGCGGGAGGTGTGGAGAGTATGGCGGGATTTTAAAGAGTTGAGGCGCACGTGATAGAGGAGAAGCTCGCGAAAAACGTCTTTAAGGTAAGTGAACATCCTCATCTCCGCATAAAGCCCGGATTCGAGAAGGATGTGCGCCTGAGGATGATGGTCATGTTTTGCCCGGCGGGCCTGTATCGAGAGGCAGAAGACGGAAAGGTGACCGTTTCCACGGATGGTTGCCTCGAATGCGGTACGTGTCGAGTTATCTGCGGCACGGAAATTCTCGATTGGCAGTACCCGGAAGGAGGTTTGGGGGTACAGTACCGCTTCGGGTGAAAGATAAGAAATACGGAAAGGAGTGGAATGTCATGGAATTCAAGCTTACGGAAGAACAGGAACTCATCAGGAAAAACATGAGGGAATTTTGCGAGAAGTACGTCGATCCCATCGCGGCGGAGATAGACGAAAAGGCGCGCTTTCCCCAGGAAGTGTTCGAGAAATTGGCGGCGAGCGATTGGATGGGCATCCCGGTTCCTATCCAGTACGGTGGCGCCGGTTCCAGCTACCTTACCCATATTGTAGCCGTGGAAGAGCTTTCCCGCTCTTGCGCGGCCTCCGGGTTTACCCTTTCCATCCATGTGGGTATTGTAGAAATGCTCATCCTCCTCTTCGGAACGGAAGAGCAAAAGCAAAAATACTTGACCCCCCTAGCCCGGGGTGAACATTTAGGGGCTTTCGTCCTGACGGAACCGGGGGCGGGCACGGATGTCATGGCCGCCCAGACGCAGGTAACGCGGGATGGCGATTATTACGTCATCAACGGGACCAAGACGTTTACCTCCAACGGCCCCATTGCGGGGGTATACATCGTTTTCGGGTGGACGGACAAATCCGCCGGCCGGAAGGGGATGAGCGCTTTTATCGTACCCCGAGGCACACCCGGCATGAAGGTCGGCGAGCATTTTCAAAAGATGGGCATCCGCGCCTCCCAGACATCGGAAATGATCTTCGAGGACTGCCGGGTTCCCAAAGAAAACCTCTTGGGCAAGGAGGGAGATGGCCTTGCAATTGCCATGGCGGGTCTCGATCACGGCCGGGTGGGGATCGCCGCCCAAAGTGTGGGTATTCTTCAGGCGGCATTGGACGAATCCATCAAGTATTCGAAACAGAGGGTGCAGTTTGGCGCTCCTATTTCAAGGAATCAGGCCATTTCATGGATGATTGCCGATATGGCGACCGACCTTACGGCGGCGAGGTTTCTCACCTATTATGCTGCGTGGCTAAAGGATGAGGGGCGGCCTTTTTCCCGGGAAGCTGCGATGGCGAAGCTTTTTGCCGCCGAGGCGGCGATGAAACATACGATCAAGGCCGTGCAGATTCAGGGTGGATATGGATACTGCAAGGGGGCCAAGGTGGAACGCCTCATGAGAGATGCCAAGATCACGGAAATCTACGAAGGCACTTCCGAAGCCCAGCGGATGGTTATTTCCGGTGCGCTCCTTAGGTGATAGCGGACATGCTCCATATTGTAGCCTGTTGCAAATGGGTGATTGACGAAGCTTATATCAGGCGGGGGGCAGGTGAGGAAGTGGATCTCTCCGCCGTCGACTGGAAGATAAGCGATTACGATCGCCATGCCCTCGAAGAGGCGGTACGCCTGAAGGAGAGTCAGGGGGCAAAGGTGACCGTGCTTACCGTGGGAGATGAGAAAACGGCCAAAGGGATGAAAGACATGCTCTCGCGGGGAGCGGACGAAGGGTGTCTCGTGGCGGATAAGGCTTTTGGCGATCTCGATTCCGCCACTACGGCAGACCTAATGGTGTCGGCCATCGAAAAGCACCTGTCACCTTACGACCTAATCCTCTTCGGGGAGGGGTCGTCGGATCTCTATGCAAGGCAGGTCGGGCCCCGGGTGGCGGCGGGGCTCAAAATCCCGTGCCTTACGGGTGTGCGAAGAATTGCCGTCGGAGAGGGCTACGTAGAAGCAGAAAGGTCCTTGGAAGGGGAGATCGAGCTGGTGAGGGCTCCTCTTCCCGCCGCCCTCACGGTGTTGCCGGAAATAAATGCCCCTCGGATTCCCGGGGTAAAGGAGACGCTCGCCGCCTCAAGAAAGCCCGTCATGCATCTGAAATCGTCAGATCTCCCTGCTTTGAAGGCACCATCCATAAGGACGGTGAAAATAAAGGCAGCCCAGCTTAAGCGAGATTGTCTGTTTTTGGACAACACCCCCGAAGGGGTAAGGATCCTCGTTGAGGAGCTGAAAAAGAAGGGACTCAACTTTTAGGGAGGAAGCAGGTTTATGGCAGGCATCTGGGTGGGCGCCGACGAACTTTTAAGCGTGGGGAAAGAAATAGCAGGGGCAAGAAGGGAACCCCTTATCCGGCTAGTCTGGACGCAAGAGGGAGCCCTCCCCTCCCAAAATCTTCCTGCCCTCGTCCAGCTGGCACAGGAGGAGGGGCCATCGGTCATCCTTTTTCCTTCCACTGTAAATATGAACGAAATGGCGGCGCGGCTGGCCTATGCCCTCAATTGCCCTTTTATCAGCGGGTGTATCAAGGTGGGCTATGTGGTGGAGGAGGACTGCCTCGAGGTGGAGCGCTTGCTTTACGGAGGGGCGGCTGTTCAGGTGGTGCGCAACGAATCCTGGCCGGTGATTCTATCCGTTTCGGGAGGAGAGAAGGTGGAGGTAGAGGGGGTAAAGATAAAGGAGGTCATCCCCGCCCTGGAGGAAAGGGAGAGGTTGCTGGAAAGGAGAGAGAAGGCACATACCGGCCGCTCCATTACCGAGGCGAAGGTCGTTGTTTCCGTGGGCAGGGGACTAAAGAGCCGGGAAGATTTGAGCCTGATCAAGGACCTGGCCGTGGCGGTGGGGGGCGAAATAGGTTGCACCCGCCCCCTTGCTTCGGAGCTAAACTGGCTTCCCGAAAGCGCCTGTATAGGGCTTTCGGGCGTTCAGGTGAACCCGGATGTGTATATCGCCCTGGGCATTTCCGGTCAGATTCAACATGTCGTCGGGATGAGGGGCGCCCGGGTGGTGGTGGCCGTCAACAAAGACGAAAAGGCCCCCATCTTTGGCGTGGCCGATTTCGGCATCGTGGGAGACCTTTACAGTTTCATCCCCCTTTTCCTGATGGCCTTGAATGAGAAGAGGTGACGGTTCTGAATCCCTCGTCGAGGATTTGTTCTACCTCCCTGTCCCGAATACGGTAGGTCCGTGCCCCGAGGACGACGGCGATGAGCCTCGTGTTGCCCCTTTTTGCCGTGGCACTGATGTTGTATCCGGACTCGCAGATGAAACCCGTTTTTATCCCGTCCGCACCCGGATAATGGCCGAGCAGGTGGTTCCTGTTGCGCAGGATTCTCCCCCGATAGGTAAAGTGAGATTGGGAATGAAGGGCGAGCGAGGCGGGGAATCTGCTCACGTAGGCTTTGGAGAGGATCATGATGTCTCTGGCCGTCGTTACCTGCCCCGGTTCCGGCAAGCCATGGGGATTTTTGAATACGGTATTCTTCATGCCGAGCTCGCGGGCCTTTCTGTTCATCATGCCGACAAATGTTTCAACGTCTCCCCCGATGTGCTCGGCTATTGCCCAGGCGGCGTCGTTGGCCGAGGCGATCGCCGTGCCCAGGGCGAGATCGCTCAGGGTCACGCGTAAATTAGGCCTAAGGAACATGCGGGTGCCGCCTAAGCGGCAAGCGCGTGGGCTCACGACAACTTCATCGGACCAGTGCACCTTGCCCGCCTCTACCGCTTCGTAGGTGAGATAGAGGGTCATGATCTTCGTAATGGAGGCCGGGGCGATGGGTAAATCGGGATGGTGGGCATAGATGATGCGACCCGTTTGCATGTCCACGCAAATGGCGGCGCGTGATTTTTGCCCATTTAAAGCAAAGGCCTCAGACGGACATGTAAGAAGCCCGACCAGGAGAAAGGTGAGGAACGTTTTTTGCCAGCTCATGGTTTTTTATTTCGACTTTAAGTATTCTCTTGCCAGAGTGGTATTGACGTGGAGGACCCCTTTATTGAGGGACTTTAGTGGATAGTCTTCCGTGATCATAGGGAGCCTGTCCGCCGCTTCCTGGTTGGTGACGACGGACCCGGCCGGTACGTATCGTCGGGCGGCGACCCTGACCCCTACCAAGATGCAGCCCGGTTCCACCACGCAGTTTTCCTCTACGATGGAGCGAAAAACGAGGGATTTCATCCCGATGAAGGTTCCGTCCAGGACGGCCGCCGGTCCGTGGATTTGGGCTTGGTGGGCACAAGAGACGTTCTTTCCCACGTACACGGCGTATTTTTCCCCGTCTATGGTGATTAAGTTTTGTTCGATGGGGTTACCCTCCTTTTCCGTCTCCAAGGCATGAATGACGACGCCATCCTGGATGTTGGAATTGTCTCCCACGAAGATGGGATGCCCCTCATCACCTCGCACGGCGGCAAAGGGGGCGACCATGATGTTCTTCCCTAAGATGACGTGCCCGATTACGGCAGCGAGGGGATGGACATACGTAGAAGGGTCGATGACGGGTTCGTAAACGGCAGAGACGAAGTCTGTTTTTACGTTTTTTTCGATCATGGGGAAATTCTCCTTTTTAGGTGTATTTCTCTTTGCCGCTGGGTAAGTTCATCCCAGAGGGTATCCACCCGACTTTTCGTTTCCTCGAGGGGTAGGCTGTTATCGAAAACCATGTCCGCGAGGGGAATCTTTTCTTCGATGGGCATCTGGTTGGCGATGCGGAGCCTAGCCTCTTCTTCGGTAAATCCATTTCGCTCCATAAGCCTCTTTACCTGTATGTCCGGTGGCGTGTACACGACAATGGTGAAGTCGAATAGATCCTTTAGCCCGGCCTCGAAGAGCAGCGGGACGTCGCCCAAGACGATCGCGTTTTTGTCCCTAACTTCGATCTCCCTTAGGCGTTTCTTCCATTCCTCGATGACGGCGGGGTGCACGATCCGGTTGAGCAATTTTAGCTTATCCGGGTTCGTAAACACGATCTCGGCCAGCTTACGGCGATTGATGGCCCCGCCCGCTTCAAGGATAGAGGAGCCGAAGTTTTTTACAATTTCCGACCAGACCGAAGAACCCTTTTTTTCCACTTCATGGGCCAGTTGGTCGAAATCGATGTGATAGGCCCCTTTTTCAACGAGGAGACGGGTAACGGTCGTCTTTCCCGAAGCAATGCCCCCCGTGAGGCCCACCTTCAGCATCGGGCCTCCGAACGATTGCGCTGGTATATAAGGTAAAGCCCTTTCAAAGTGAGCATGTCGTCTATTTCTTCTATCGACTTCGTTTCGGGGGCAACAACCCGGGCCAGTCCACCGGTTGCAATGACCTTCGGGTTGCCCTTCACCTCCGTTTTTATGCGCTCCACGATACCGTCCACCAGCCCGGCGTAGCCGTAGATGATGCCGGCTTGCATACTGCTTACCGTATCCTTTGCTACCACCACCTTCGGTTTTACGAGTTCCACCCGTGGAAGTTTGGCGGCGCGCTCGAAGAGGGCCTCGCTGGAAATCATGAGCCCCGGCGCAATGCATCCTCCCATGTATTCCCCGCGGGGGGAAATGTAGTCGAAGGTCGTGGCGGTGCCGAAATCAACCACAATCAGATCGCGCCGGTATTTCTCGTATGCAGCCACGGCGTTTACGATTCTATCTGCCCCTACTTCCCGTGGGTTGTCATAGAAAATCGGCATGCCCGTTTTAATCCCCGGCCCCACGATGAGGGGCTTTAAGTGAAAGTACTTTTCGCACAGGGGCTCGAGGATGTTGAGCATGGGGGGGACGACGCAGGAGATGATGATGTCCGTGATGTGTTGGGAATTGATTTGGCTGGATTTGTAGAGCATGTAAATGAGCATTCCATATTCGTCCACCGTATGATCCGTGACCGTACGAATACGCCAGTCATGGACGAGTTTGTCCCCGTCAAAGATACCGAGAACCGTGTTGGTATTGCCTACATCAATGACAAGTAGCATGTTGCCCCTCAATTCTTAACCAATTCAATATCACCGGCCATAATCCGGTGTATCTGACCCCTTTCGTCCCTTACCAGCAAGGCCCCCTGCTCGTCTATCTCTACGACCACTCCCTCCCAAACCTCCTGCCGAAAAGTGACGCGGACGCGCTTCCCCTCCATGGGGGAGAAAGCCAAGAAGGCATCCCTTATCCCCTCGAAGCCCTGCCTAAGGAAGGTTTCATACCATTTATCCCACGCCAAGAAAAGCTCGTTGAGCAGGTGGAGGCGGCAGAAGTTTTTTTTCGCCTCGATCAGGAAAGAAGTGGCTGTTTCCTGTAATTCCTTAGGAAAATCGTGTATTTCCATGTTTACGTTGATGCCGATACCGACGATGATAAACTCCACGCCTTCTGCCGAGGCTTTTGCTTCCGTAAGGATACCGGAAATTTTTCGCCCCCCCACCTGGACATCGTTCGGCCATTTGATTTGAACCCGGCCCGGACAATGTCGAGCGATCACCTCGGCCACGGCTATACCTGCCACCAGGGTAAGTTGCGGGGCAGTGGTGATAGGTAGGGAGGGCCGTAGGATGAGGGATACGTAGAGGTTTTTGCCGGGTGGGGAGTGCCACGATCGCTCCAGGCGCCCTCGCCCGCGCGATTGGGCCTCGGCCATTACCACTTCCCCTTCTGGGGCCCCCGCCAGGGCGAGTTCATAGGCCGTCGTATTGGTTGAGGGGAGTTCGTCGTAAAAGTGCAGGCGCTTTAACATGGTGGCGTTTTGATTTTAAGGGAGATGTCTGCCGCCCGAACGGAATGGGTAAGGCATCCGGCCGAGATGAAATCCACTCCCGTTTCGGCCACTTCTCGCACACGCTCGAGGGTGATGTTTCCCGAGGCCTCCAGTTTTACCCGGCCCGCGGTCAGCTTTACGGCTATGATCATTTCTTCGGTGGGCATGTTGTCCAGCATGACGATGTCGGCTCCCGCCTCGATGGCCAGGGATAATTCATCTAAGTTCTTCGCTTCAACTTCCACCTTCATGCCCAGCGGGGCCTGAAGGCGGGCCCGGGTAACGGCTTCTTTAATGCCCCCCGCGGCGGCGAGGTGGTTATCCTTGATGAGAATGCCGTCGAAGAGGGCGAAGCGATGATTGTAACCGCCGCCCATGCGAACGGCATACTTATCGAAGGCCCGCAAACCGGGCGCCGTTTTTCGCGTATCGAGGATGCGGGCGCGGGTACCTGCCACGGCTTGGACGAAAGACTTCGTCAAGCTGGCAATGCCGCTCATCCGCTGGAGAAAGTTGAGGGCCGTTCTTTCTCCCGCGAGAATAGGGGCAAGTGGCCCGGAAACTTCTGCGATGACCGTGCCGGGGAAAACGGTTTCTCCGTCTTTATAAAGAAAATTAACGTTTATGCCGGGATGAAGGGTAATAAAGACCTCTCGAAAGACGTAAAGTCCCGCCAAAGTTACCTCTTCTTTGGCCAGGGCTTGGGCAGATCCTTCTTCATGACCCTTGAGCACCGCCTGGGTGGTTAGATCTCCGGGACCGAGGTCTTCGGCCAGGGCCCGCCTGATTGCCTCCCTTATTTCGGGGGTAATAATCATCCCGGGATGAGTTCCTCCACCTTTTTCAGCGCTGCCTCGATGAGGGATTGGCGGTGAGAGAGTCTCTCCTGTTTTTCCCTTTCCTGAGATACCACCTCTGGTGAGGCCTTGGCATGAAACTGAGGGTTGGACAGTTTGTTCGTGACGATGGCCAAATCTTTTTTGATTTTGACCAGTTCTTTCTCGAGGCGTGCCTTTTCTGCCAGGGGATCGATGGCCCCCTCGAGGAGGACGAATATTTTTATGTTTCCCGCCACGGTCGTCGCGGCCCCGCGCGGTTCGGTCTCATCGGCGGTGATGGTAAGGGAGGTAAGGTTGGCGAGATTGGTAATATAGTCCATGCCCCGCGTAATGATTTCTTTTTCCGCGGCAGGCGGGTTGGGGATGAGGACCGAGAGTTTTTTGGAAGGGGCGATGCCCATTTCTCCCCGCACGTTCCTTATCCGGGTGATCACCTCCATAAGTAAGCCCATCTCGGCTTCCGCTTGCCCGTCCTCGGGAAAGTTTTTCGCCTCGGGATAAGGGGTGATCATCACAGAAGATGTATCGCCCACGAGTCTCTGCCAGATTTCTTCCGTTACGAAGGGCATGAAGGGGTGAAGGAGTTCGAGGGATGCCTTCATGACCTGATACAACGTCTGTTGGGCCGCACGCCGATGGGTGGCATCCACCCGGCCGTAGATGGCGGGCTTGATCAGTTCCACGTACCAATCGCACAGCTCGTGCCAGATGAATTGATAGATCGTACTTGCCGCCTCGTTGAACTTATATTCGTCGAGGGCGCGCGTCGTTTGCTCTATCGCCTTCCGCAGGCGGGAAAGGATCCAGCGGTCCGGCAGGGCAAGGTCGGTATCTGCCACCTTGATTTGCGGGTCGTAATCGTGGAGGTTAAGGAGGGTAAACTTCGCCGCATTCCATATCTTGTTGACGAAGAATTTGTAGCCCTCTATCCTCTCCTCCGACATCCTTACATCCCGGCCTTGGGCGGTGAAGGCGGCCAGGGTAAAACGAAAGGCATCGGCTCCGTACTTCTCAATCATGTCGATGGGATCGATGCTATTTCCCCGCGATTTGCTCATCTTCTCGCCCCGCTCATCCCTGACCAAAGCGTGGAGATAGACATCTCTAAAAGGCACGTCCTTCATGACGTACAGGCCCATCATCATCATGCGGGCCACCCAGAAGAAAAGAATGTCGAAGCCCGTGATGAGAAGGGACGTGGGGTAAAAGGTTTTCAGGGCCTTGGTTTCCTCGGGCCATCCCAAGGTGGAGAAAGGCCAGAGGGCCGAACTGAACCACGTGTCGAGCACGTCTTCGTCCTGGTGAATATCCGGGTTGCCGCAATAGGCGCAGCGATCCGGGTCCTCCGGGCGAACGGTCTTTTCTCCACACCGATCGCAGTACCAAACCGGTATGCGGTGACCCCACCAGATTTGGCGGGAGATGCACCAATCCCTTATGTTGTTGAGCCAGTCGAAGTAGGTCGCCTCCCACATGGAGGGGATAATGCGGGTGCGTCCCGTTACTACGGCCTTGATCGCTTCTTTTGCGAAGGGTTCCACTTTCACGAACCACTGTTTAGACACGTAAGGCTCGATGACCGTTTTGCATCGGTAACAGCGTCCCACATTATGCGCGTAGGGTTCCACGCGGACGAGGTACCCCCCGCGGTTTAAGTCTTCTACGACGCGGCTCCGGCATTCCTCCCTGTCCAGGCCCTGGTAGGGGCCTCCTTCCTCGTTTATGATGGCGTTTCCGTCCATGATTTTAATGATGGGCAGGTGGTGACGCTGGGCCATGGCAAAGTCGGCGGGATCGGAGCCCGGCGTGATCTTTACCGCCCCCGTGCCGAATTCCATGCTCACGTAATCATCGGCAATGACGGGGATGGGTCGGTTCATGAGGGGAAGGAGCACCATGCGGCCCACGATATTTTTGTATCGCTCATCTTCGGGGTTCACGGCGACGGCCGTATCGCCTAACATGGTCTCCGGCCGGGTGGTGGCGACGATGACCTCGCCGGGACCGTCCACGTAGGGGTATCTAATGTACCAAAGGGAGCCTTGCCTTTCGACGTATTCTACTTCGAGATCCGAGATGGCCGTGTGGCATCGAGGGCACCAGTTCACGATATAATCCCCCTGGTAGATGAGGCCGTCGTTGTAAAGGCGCACGAAAACTTCTCGCACCGCCCTGGATAGGCCTTCGTCCATCGTAAAGCGCTGCCTCTCCCAATCGCACGAGGCACCGAGGCGCTTGAGCTGCTCTATGATTATACCCCCGTATTTTTCTTTCCACTGCCAGACTCGCTTAATGAACTTCTCCCGTCCCAGATCGTGGCGGCTCAATCCTTCCCGGGCAAGTTCCTGCTCGACGACGTTTTGGGTGGCAATGCCCGCATGATCCATGCCCGGCATCCATAGGGTGTTGTATCCCTGCATTCTGCGAAACCGCGTCATGATGTCCTGCAGGGTGTTGTTGAGGGCGTGGCCCATGTGAAGAATGCCCGTTACGTTCGGGGGCGGGATGACGATACAGAAGGGCTTTTTTTCGGGATTTTCATCCTCCGCATGGAAGTAGTTGTGCTCAAGCCAGTATGCATACCACTTGCTCTCCGCCGACTTCCAGTCGAAGGTATCACTGAGACTTCGGTTCCGCATTTCTTCTCTCCTCGCGCAATTTTAACCCCTCCAGGCCGGGACCGGGAGGGGTTTTGGCGTGTTCGATAGCATGGTCAGGTTAAAACTTCAATTCTTCCCTGAATTTCTTGATGATGAGTAAAGCCTCCACCCCCGAGACGGGATCGAGGGGGGCAAATTCGCCGGAAGTTAGGCTTTTGGCCTGCATGATACCCCGCGAGGTGACCACCATGACGGCGTTGAAGTAGGGGAGATCGGATCGCAGATCCGGGAAAGTGGAGGTGCTGCCGATGAATTTGGTGGCCAGGGATTGATCTCCCGTGACTTTGATTAAGATATCTTCTATCATCATGGCATAGCCCGCCCGGGTGACGTAATCGTTGGGCAGGAACTTACCGTCGGGAAAAACCTCCAAACCCCTGACGCCGAGCTCGATGATGCCTTCCATATCGAGCCGTAAAGGATGATCGGCTATGTCATTGGCGGTAGGTTTGGGCGTTGCCTTGGACGGTTGATCGGGGGCCTTGAAAGACGTATCGAAAGTCTTTAGAGTCCTCTTTTTGTAAAGGGTATCAATCTTCAACTCTTCCATGAAGAGGGCGGCGGCATCGGCCCGGGTAATCTTTTCTACAAGGGCGATTTTCTTTCCCGTATACGTGCCGGGCATGGCCCGCTGAATATCCTGGACGAGCTTCCACTGGATATCCGCTTCATTGGTGAGCTCGCCCTTCAATTCCAATACCTTGGCGAACATCTGGCCCGCCTCGGCAAAGTCGAGGGCGTTTTTATAGGCGAGTCCCATGTAGTAATAGGCGGCCGACGATTTGGGGTCTATGGCGATGGCTTTCTTGAACTCGCTCTTGGTCTTATCCAGCCAGGCCGTATCTTGCCGGCAGTCCACTCCTATTTTCGTGCAGGCGGCCTTGCTCATGGTGTTTACCCGGATGTAACCGATGTGGACGAATAGCTTCTCGTCGTCTGTTTTGGCGTAATCCCAGGCGGTATCGAGTTTCTTAAAGGCTTCCGTAAAGTTTCCCAGGTAGGCATAAGCCAGGGCCAGGCCCGCGTGGGCCTTGGAGAATTTCGGCGCAAGCTTAAGGGCACGGTCGAAGGACACTTGTGCCTCTTGGGGGCGATTCTGATCTATCATTTTCATGCCCGTATAGAAGTGGTGCTCGGGTGTGTCCATCTCCGATACGGGCTTTACGGCCTTAGGGCCACAGGCAATAATCATGGATAGGGCCATGATGATGGCAAAGGGTATCATTAATCTTTTCATGATTCCGGCTCCTTTCCTCTGGTTTCGGTTAATTATCGTTAATTGACTTCTTGAAGTCAAGGGATTTCCCTTAAGTTCCCTTCGAGAAATCTCAAAACGGTATCTCTCGCCGCTTGGTCATCCCGCTTGAACCATAGGATGTCCTTCTCCTTTTTAAACCAGGTGAGCTGCCTTTTGGCATAATGTCTCGTATCTCTCGCGGTGAAGTTGATAGCTTCTTCCCTTGAAATCTCTCCCTCCCACAGGCGAATCGCATGACGGTATCCCAGGGTTTGCAAAGGGGGCAGTTCTTTCCCGTAGCCCATCGAAAGCACCTTTTTCACCTCTTCCACCAGGCCCTGGGCGAACATGTGTTGCGTTCTTTTGTCTATGAGGTCGAAGAGGATGCCTTTCTCTTCCATGATGCCTATTTTTACGTAATCGTACTTCCTTTGCTCGAATCTATGGCGGAGCTGCTTACTCACAATGGATTCCCCCGTGAGGAGGAATACCTCCAAGGCCCTTACGATTCTTACCCGATCCCGGGGATGAATTTTTTCGGCTGCCAGGGGGTCGAATTCTTTCAACATTTCGTAAATATTTTCTTTTTGCCGGAGTAATTGCCTCAATTGTTCGTCCCTCGGTGGACTTTCGATTAAGCCCCTAAGGAGGGAGCGGATGTAGAGGCCTGTTCCCCCGACCACGAAAATGGGCTTTTCTGCTCTAACTAGGCGGCGGATGATACGGTCTGCCTCTTGCACAAATCGGGCGGCATTGAACGGCTCATCGGGATTTACCACGTCGATCAGGTGATGGGGGATGCGCTTGCGTATCTCGAGGGAAGGCTTGGCCGTTCCGATGTCGAGGTAACGATAAACCTGCATCGAATCGGCGCTGATGATCTCTCCCCCTAATTGATGTGCCCATTTGATGGCAAGCTCCGTCTTCCCCACTGCCGTGGGCCCCAGGATAACGATGAGGCGCGGCTTCATCGGCGTTTAAAAATCCTTTTTAAGTCTTCGGATGAGAACTTTACGAAGGTAGGACGGCCATGGGGGCAGGTCGCGGGGTTTAACGTTTTCTTAAGGTCCCGAAATAGGTTACATGCCTTTTCCTCCGACAAGGGGCTATGGGCAACAATCGCACCCTTGCAGGCCAGGGTGGCGAGCATTTTATTTCTCCTTTCTAAGAGGGAAAGGGATCTGATCGCCGGATCGGAAACTAAGTCTTGGAGGAAAGAAACGCAATCGTCGTTAGAGAGATGAACGGGGATTGCCTTTACGGCGATCGTAGAGGGACCGAAGGGCTCTATTTTAAATCCCAGGGCCGTCAAATCCGGCATGATGGTTTGTAGGAAAGAAAATTCAGGGGGGGAGAGGGTAATAATGATGGGTATCAGCAGGGCTTGCGATTCACCGGTCGTTTTCGATGCTTTTTCGGTAAGGCGATCGAAGAGGATGCGTTCGTGAGCCGCATGTTGGTCAACGATGACGAGCCCCTCCGGGGTTTGAAACAAGAGATAACAGCCGTCTATCTGCCCGAGGAACGTAAAGTCATCGACTGGCCTTTCCTCGATGGGGGCCGTAATCAAAGGTCTTATGGGTCTTTTCGCCTCGACGTAATAGCGCTCCACGGCTTCCTGTACGCGCTGGCTTATTTCTTGGCGTTTCGGTTCTTCGGGGGAGAACTTCGACATGGAGTGGATTATTCCCTCTACGACGAGGCCGTAAATCCTTTGCGGATTGGCGAATCTCACCTCCATTTTCGTCGGGTGAACATTCACGTCCACCTCCTCGGGGGGGCAGTCTAAGTAGATGAGGGCCAGAGGATATTTACCGGGCGGAAGCACGTTTTTGTAAGCCGTAAGCAGGGCGTGATTTACGATGGTATCCCTCACGGGGCGCTTATTTACGTAACAGTAAATCCCTTTGCTGTTTGCCCTCATCCATTGAGGATGCGAGATGTAACCGTTTACCCGGTATGGTCCGTCGGCGGCGGGAATTAAAGGGACAAGGTAAGAGGCGGCCTCACGGCCCAAAAGAATGGCGAAGCGCTCCTCCGCCCGTGCGGAGGCCGGCACGAGGATGGATGGTTTGCCATCCGTTATGATTTCTGCCCTGATGTGTTCTATGCCCAGGAGGATTCTCGTTATAACCTCCAGGCAGTAAGACTGCTCCGTCGAGGCTGACTTCAAAAACTTTTTCCTGGCCGGTACGTGCTCAAAGAGGTGGGTTACCTTAACCAAGGTCCCCACGGGGCATCCAATTTCGCTTTTTTCTATAATGTTTCCTTCCTCTACCACCATTCTCACGCCGGTCGGTTCCTCCGACGGGCGGGAAATCATTTCCACGCGGGCCACGCTGGCGATACTGGGCAAGGCCTCTCCGCGGAATCCGAACGATTTAAGGGTATAGAGGTCTTCAAACTCGCTGATCTTGCTCGTGGCGTATCTTACAAAGGCCTGATCCATTTCTTCGGGTGGGATGCCCAGGCCGTTATCTGCCACGGTAATCTCCCCTTTGCCCCCTTCCTTCAATTCCACTTTTATCGATGAAGCTTGGGCGTCGATTGCATTTTCCAACAACTCCTTCACGATGGAGGCCGGTCTTTCGATTACTTCTCCGGCCGCAATTTTCATGGTGACTTCTGGAGGGAGGATGCGGATTCGGTTCGCCATGGAAAGGCATCTTAGCAAGAGAGGCCCATCCCTGACAACAGTAAAAAATTGACGAAAATCAAAACGTATGATATAGATATTCTTTCAAAATATTTTTGGTATTAGGAGTAAGGTCGGTATGTTTAAGGTAGGCGATTTGGCTGTTTATCCCGCCCAGGGAGTCGGCATCATTGAGGCGATCGAGAGCAAGGAGATCATGGGCCGCAAACAGACCTTTTACGTCTTACGCATTATGGGTAACGGTATGAAAATTATGGTCCCCACGGCGAGCGCCAAGGCGGTAGGTTTGAGAGAGGTTATTTCCAAGGATGAAATACCCAAGATCTATGCCATATTGAAAAACAGGGACATTAGGATAGATAAGCAAGCCTGGAACAAAAGGTATCGGGATTACATGGAGAAGATCAAGAGCGGTTCGGTGTATGAAATAGCCAAAGTGCTCCGGGACCTGCTCGTTCTTAAGAATGACAAAAACCTCTCCTTCGGCGAGAGAAAAATGATGGATACGGCCAAAAATCTACTCGTCAAGGAAATATCGGTCGCCACCAAGCTCGATGAGGCCAAGGTGGAAGAAGAACTAAAGCTAATCTTTTCCGTGCAATAAGGCACTTACAATTTAACATAAAACGCCCGTTCGGGAAAAAAGTGATCGCATCACCCGAAGAGGGTGACTTTTTTTTATTGTTTTTTTATAATATCCCAGAAAGGAGGTGAATACATTGATCTTGAAGTTATTTTTGGTGGTAGTTTGCGCCATCAGCGGCTTTTTCGTAGCTTATCTTTCCTATCCGATAGATAGTTGGTGGACGTGGCCTCTGGGAGGTGTCCTGGGCATCTTGCTTGCCCTCTTGGTCATCAAGCTGGAACACGATTTGAGGAAGCTCTCCGTTCGGGTCATTGTGGGCGGGGTGGTGGGGTGCGTCGTCGGTTTGATAATCGCCTTCATGTTTGCTTATGGTCTCAATTTTGTGAATAAAATCAGGGAAAATCAGGCTATCATACCCTGGATTTACGCCATACTCACGGTGGCCATGGGGTATCTGGGATTGGTTTTGGGAGCCCGCAAGGTAGAGGAATTGCACCACGCCGGCTTTCTGGCCTCGAAAAAGGAAGAAGAAACGAGGATTCTCGATACGAGTGTGATCATAGACGGGCGCATTGCGGATATCTGCGAAACGGGATTTCTGGAAGGAACCCTCGTCGTGCCCAGGTTCGTTTTAGATGAGCTTCAGTACATCGCCGATTCTGCCGATCCCACCAAACGTTCCCGGGGCAGAAGGGGGCTTGATATCCTGAACCGCATGCAGAAGATGCCGAATATTCGCATCGCCATTTCCGACCACGATTTTCCCCGCATAAAGGGTGTGGATGCAAAACTGGTGGCTTTGGCCCAGGCGACGGGAGGAAAGATCATCACCAACGATTTCAATCTAAATAAGGTGGCGGAGCTGCAAGGGGTGAGAATCCTCAATGTGAATGAACTCGCCAACGCCTTGAAACCCATTGTCCTTCCCGGCGAAACCATGTCCGTTAAGGTGATAAAGGAAGGTAAGGAACCCGGACAGGGAGTGGGTTACCTGGATGATGGTACCATGATCATTGTAGATAACGGGCAGAGGTTCATCGGGCAGACCTTGGATGTAGTGGTGACGAGCGTCCTTCAGACCACGGCGGGCCGGATGATATTTACCGAGATGAAAGGAATGACGGATAAAAAGATGGCCTCTTCCCCCGCGAGGACGTAGGCGAGTAATGAAGACGGTGGCCATCATTCCGGCGGGGGGAAAGGGCCTCCGCTTTTCCCCCAGGGGGGAAAAGAAACAGTTTGTAGAGGTAGGAGGCGCCCCCCTCATCGTTCATACCCTCCGAGCCGTACAGGCCTCGCCGCTCGTGGACGGTATTATTCTCGTCGTGCCGGAGGAAGACCGCGAGTGGCTTACGGAAAGACTCGCTTCTTATGGGGTGGAAAAGGTAAAATCCATTGTCCCTGGGGGAGCTCATCGCCAGGATTCGGTGTGGGCGGGTATCCGCGTGGCGGATGAGGATGCCGATATATTGATGATCCATGACGGGGCAAGGCCCCTCATTACGACCGACATAATAGGAAATATCGTGATGGCCGCCGCCGAACGAGGGGCAGCCATCACGGCGGTGCCCGTGACGGATACGGTGAAGCTATGTCGCCCTAATAATTGGGTTATCCGCACGTTGCCCCGTTCCGAGGTCTATCTTGCCCAGACCCCGCAGGCCTTCCGCAGAAAAATTATAGTTTCTGCTTACGAGGCGGCCTACGGGGAAGGATTCTACGGCACAGATGATGCGAGTCTGGTTGAGCGCATGGGGGTGCCCGTCTATGTTGTGGCCGGTTCTTACCGAAACGTAAAGGTTACCACGTGGCAAGACTTGCCTTACCTTCGATTTCTCATGTCGGGCACGTAAGATGTGGCGGGTGGGTATCGGATACGACAGCCATCGACTGGTCGATAACAGGCCCCTCATTTTAGGTGGCGTATCCATTCCGTACAGACAAGGGCTCCAAGGGCATTCGGATGCCGATGTTCTCGTCCATGCCATCGGTGATGCCATCCTCGGGGCGGTGGGCGCCCCGGACATCGGCTCCCAATTTCCCGATACCGACCCCGCTTACCGGGATATATCCAGCCTTGTCCTGTTAAAGAGGATAAGGGAAATAGCCGAGGAAAGGGGCTATGGGGTATCGAATGTGGATGCGGTCGTCGTGATGGAAAGGCCGAAGATATCTCCCTATCTCAATCAAATGAAGAAAAACATCGCCCTCGTCCTGGGAATGGATGAAAAGTGGCTGGGCATCAAGGCCAAAACCAACGAAGGCATGGGATTTGTAGGGCGCGGTGAAGGGGTTTACGCGATCGCCGTGGTTATCGTCGCAAAAAAGGTGGAGCGAGATTCATGAAAAAACCAAGGGTTCGCTTTGCGCCCTCTCCCACCGGTGAACTCCACGTGGGTAACGCCCGAACAGCCCTCTTTAACTGGCTTTTTGCCCGTCACCATGAGGGGGTCTTTGTCCTCCGAATCGAGGACACGGATCGGGAACGTTCCTTAACTATCTACGAAGGGCGTTTGTTGTCTGCCCTTACCTGGTTGGGGCTGGATTGGGACGAGGGGCCCGATAGAGGGGGGCCTTTTGGCCCCTATCGCCAAAGCGAAAGGATCCACCTCTATCGTGAGTTCTTGGGGCAACTCGAGAAAAAAGGTTTGGTTTATCCTTGCTACTGCACGGAAGAGGAGCTGGAGGCGGAAAGGAAAAGCCTTCTGGCCCGGGGGTTCATGCCTCGGTATATGGGGAAGTGCCGCTCTTTAACCCGGGAGGAGAGAAACAAAATGGAGGCCCAAGGACGCAAGCCCGCCTGGCGGTTCAAGGTCTCCCCCGGCCCCATTCACTTCACGGACCTGATTCGAGGGCCCATGCATTTCATGGGGGAGACCATCGGTGATTTTATCGTCTTCCGGAGCAATGGGTTGCCGGCTTACAATTTTGCCTGCGTCATCGACGATCACTTGATGGAGATAACCCATGTCATTAGAGGGGAAGATCATCTAACCAATACGGCCAGCCAAAT
Source organism: Syntrophales bacterium (assembly GCA_035358955.1). Lineage (GTDB taxonomy): Bacteria > Desulfobacterota > Syntrophia > Syntrophales > UBA8958 > JAOAFE01. Next base: position 74,353 of record DAORXN010000003.1, read on the forward strand.
TTTGCTCTACCGGGCATTAGATTTTGCTTGCCCACTTTTCGCCCATCATGCCTTGATTCTCGGCCCAGATCGGTCAAAGCTAAGCAAGAGGCACGGTTCCGTCACGGTGGAGGGCTTCAGGCTCAAAGGCATTCTTCCACAGGCCCTCGTTAATTATCTCGCCTTGTTAGGGGCTGCTCTGGAGGGGGAGGGCGAAATCTCTTCCCTTTCGGAACTCGTGGCCAGGTTTTCCATTGAGAGGGCGGCAAAAGGTGGGGCCATCTTCGACGAACGAAAGTTGTTGTGGCTTAACGCCCTTTATTTGCGCAACGAGCCTTGGGAAAAAATAGAGCCCTATTTGAGGGATGTCGTGAGAGAGAAACAGGTAGATGGGGCAACCTTGAAGGCCGTTTTTGAACTGGTGCGGCACAATATCTCCACCTTAAACGATGTCGCCCACTTTCTTGACCTCTTTGGGCAAGAGGCGTTTGAGCCCTCTTCCGAGGCGAAACGGGTCCTTTCCCAGGAAAGGGCCAAGCACATTATTCGTTTGGCGATCGATGAGATAAGAAACCTGCCCTCCGAGGGAGAACATTTGTTTGAACGTCTCTATGCTGCCTTGAAGGATAAGACGGGTTTAAGCGGCAAAGAGATCTTGATGCCCTTGCGGGCTGCCATCATGGGAGAGACGGCCGGTCCTGAGCTCAAGAGGGTCTTTTCCTTTTTAGGGAAAGAGAGGGTCCTTGCCCGGCTCATGAGGACGTCTTCTTAACGCATAGCTTTTCACCTTGACCCTTCACCTGCAATTTGGATATAAGCCTTCATAATTCTTCTTCGGGAGGAAGGTCATGAAGTACATCGATGAAGTGGAGGTAAAAGGGAAAAGGCTGCTGTGTCGTTTTGATTACAACGTTCCCCTCGATGCCATGCAAAACATTACCGATGACACGAGAATAAGGGCTACGCTTCCCACCATCAACTATGCCCTGGATGAAGGGGCAAAGGTCATCATCATTTCCCATCTCGGTCGTCCGAAAGGGCAGTTTAAGCCGGAGTTGAGCCTGGCCCCTGTGGCCAAGAGGCTTTCTCGACTCCTTCAGAAAGAGGTTAAATTCGTGAAGGACTGTGTCGGTGAGGAAGTCCGGGAGGTGGTGGCGCAGATGAAACCGGGGGACGTGGTCATGCTGGAAAACCTCCGGTTCCACCCGGAGGAGGAGAAGAACGACGACGGTTTTGCCCGGCAACTTGCTTCCCTGGCCGATGTTTATGTAGATGATGCCTTTGGCAATGCCCATCGTCGCCATGCGTCCAATGTGGCGATAACGAAATTCGTCCCCGTCTCCGTGGGCGGTTTTCTCATGAAGAAGGAGCTTAACTACTTCCGCCGGATCATGGAGAACCCCGTCCGACCCCTGGTGGCTATCATTGGAGGGTCCAAGGTTTCGGGTAAAATCGAAGCCTTAGTAAACCTCATCAAGCGGGTGGACAAGATGATTATAGGCGGGGGGATGGCGTTTACCTTCTTGAAGGCCCAGGGATACGAGGTAGGACAATCCATCGTGGAGGATGACCTTATCCCGCATGCCCTGGAGGTGATGAAGACGGCGCGAGAGCTAAAGGTGAAGTTCTATCTCCCCGTGGATTGTGTCATCGCCGAGCGGATGAGCCCTGATGCGGAAACGAAGATTGTACCCATTCAGGAGATGAATTCTCACTGGATGGGGCTCGATATCGGGCCGGCCACGATCACACTCTTTACGGAAGCCCTGAGCAATGCCAAGACCATCGTGTGGAATGGGCCCATGGGGGTTTTCGAAATCGATGCCTTCAGTAGGGGCACCTCGGCCCTGGCCCACAGCGTGGCCAATTCTTATGCCTTAACCATCGTCGGGGGAGGGGACACGGATGTGGCCATTCACCGGGCGGGGGAAAGCGATAAAATGACTTATATTTCAACGGGGGGAGGGGCGTTTCTGGAATTGCTGGAAGGAAAGGAACTGCCGGGTATAGCGGCTCTGGAGGCGTGTGATCGTGGTGATACCTGAAGTATGCGCAACCTGAAATTGACCATCGAGTATGATGGTACCAATTATTGCGGCTGGCAACGTCAGAAGAACGGCATTTCCATTCAGGGGGTCTTGGAAGAGAAGTTAAGAAACATCGTCCGGGAAGAAGTGAAAGTAGTAGGCTCCGGGAGAACAGATGCCGGGGTCCATGCCTTAGGGCAGATAGCCCATGTTCACCTGCAGACCTCCTTAAACGTCACCAATATCTTGCGAGGCGTGAACAGCCTTTTGCCCGTGGATATTGCCGTAAAGGGCATAGAAGAAGTACCGATGGATTTCCACGCCCGCTATGACGCGGTAAGTAAGGTCTACCTCTACCGCATTTGCAACCAGCCCACCCGCTTGCCCCTGGAGTATAGGTATGCCTGGAGCGTTTTTCCTGTTCTCGACGTGGCGGCCATGGGCGAGGCGCTTTCTTATATAAAGGGGACGCACGACTTTACGTCTTTTAGCGCCGTGGAGACGAAGGTCAAAAATAAGAAAAGGACCATCCTAAGCGCGAACATTTTCTCTCGCCCGAGGGGGATAATAGAGGTCGAGATAGAAGCGGACGGCTTTCTCCGGCATATGGTCAGGGTAATCGTGGGTACGTTGGTCGAGGTGGGGAAGGGGAAGATGAGGCCGACGGATATTCAGGCCATAATCCAGGCCAGGGATCGCGCCCAGGCCGGGCCGACCGCCCCGCCGCAGGGATTGTTTCTCAAGGACGTGAAATACGGGAGGTGAATATGCGCCTGTTGGTACTGGGCCATAGGGGGATGTTGGGATGCGATGTCATGGAGAGATTAGCTGCTCACCACGAGGTGATAGGTCGTGATGTGGGGGATTTCGACCTGACGGACGCCGATTCTTGTAGGAAGGTAGTGGATGATGCCGATCCCCAGGTGGTGATAAATTGCGCGGCCTATACGGATGTGGATGGGGCGGAGGAGAACAGGGATTTGAGTTTCGCCGTCAATGCCACGGGCGTGGCGCATCTCTGCCGTGCCTGTGAAGGGAGGGAGGTGAAGATCGTTCATCTCAGTACGGACTACGTGTTTGACGGCAAAAAGGGAGACCTCTACACCGAGGAAGACCTACCCTCGCCTTTAAACACCTATGGGGCTTCGAAACTGGCCGGAGAAGAGTTGCTAAGGAAGTGGCCGGGGAGATTCATCCTCGTTCGCACGGCCTGGTTGTACGGAAAGAACGGAAAAAACTTCGTTACCACCATCCTCGATAAGGCCAGAAGGGAGCGACATCTGCGCATCGTCGACGACCAGATCGGTTCGCCAACCTACACTTGGGATCTTGCCGGAGCCATACAGTTACTCATCGAAATGGATGTGACGGGCATCTTTCATGTAACGAACCGTGGACTTTGCAGCTGGTATGCCTTTGCCAAAAAGATACTGGAAATAGCGGGCATAAACGGCGTGAAGATCGAACCTATAAAGTCATATGAAGTGGGCAGAAAAGCCTTAAGGCCTCCTTTTAGTGGCTTGAGCAGTCGCAAGTTTACCCAGGTGACAGGAAAAACCTTGCGCTTCTGGCAGGCGGCATTGGACGATTTCCTCTCTCGGGACCTGCGGATAGTAAGATAGTTAGCCTCTCATGGAGTTTTTTATCTCTCCCCATCTAAAAGCGTAAGAGGGTAAAAAAACGAGCCCCAGGCCGACGATTAAGGCCATGCTGACGAAGTGATAAACGATGGCAAAGGAGAGGGCATCTGCCTTCGGCACCCCGAAGAGGGAAAGGCCGATTACGCAGGAAAAATGCCAGTTGCCGATGAATCCGGGCGCGGTCGGGATGACAATGCCAACCAGGAGAATGAGCATAATAACCACCGCCGCGATTAGGGGAAGCTGAAGGTGAAAGGCCTTAAGGAGGAGGTAGATGGAAAAAATATCCAAGACCCAGAAGAGGAGGGATAAAATTCCCGCCAGGGCGAGCCCCCTTAAGTCCGTGACGATTTTGAATCCTTCCACAAATCGCTCAATAACTCTGATCAAGCGTTCCCACCTTCCCCGCGCGGGGTTTTTGCCGGAAAGGAGCCGGTGAAAGACGAGCTCCCTTTTTACATAGACGAAAATGATGGCAGTCACCGTGATTACCGTAAAAGATAGAACAAAGATGCCCGATTTTACGAGCCAGGAGGGGAGAGGGGTCACCAGGATGGCGATGGCCAAGAGGATGAGAACGGTGATGGAGTCGAGGAGGCGTTCGGAGAAGATGGTGGCGAGGGCCGAAGACATGGGGATCTCGCTTTTCTTGGTGATGAGATAGGGGCGTGCTAGCTCGCCTACCCGGGCGGGAATGATGGCAATGGCGAGAAAGCCAACGGAGGTAATGGCAAAGAGGACCCGTTGGGAGATGGGTTGCAAGGGGGCAAGGAGGAAGCCCCACCTGACGGATCTCACCAGCTGCATGAGGAAGAGAATGAAGAAGGTGCCTAAGATGTAGTAGTAGTCCATTCGTCTCAGCGCCTCCCAGAGGGCCTTTTTGTCGATCCCCCGGAAGGAAAGGTAAACAAGGAGGGCGCTTATGATCAGGCCTAAGAGGAGTTTCTTCATTACTTGGTGGGGTAACCTACGGTTTGCGCGGCAATTATCTTTTGGTCCGGTTTTAAGTTCATCGCTTGATGGAGTTGCTCACGGTTGATCGAGGTTCTAAAGACCGTGACGATACCCTCTGAGGCGCAGTAGAGATAAACGTTTTGGGCGATGAACCCCGTATCCAAGGCGGCGTAGAAGTCCCGTTCTTCTGCCGGACAGTCCGTCATGCGGGCGAGATCTGCTACATACACGAGGTTCACTGGGGCATTAGCAACGAACGGTTGCATACCGGTTATTCCTCTTATATCCCGTTCGTGGACGGGTACAAGGAGATGGTCTTTCGGGTCATACAAGTAAAGCCCGTTGGCAGTTGATACGTAGACGTCGATTTCCTGCCAGTTTCTGGCGGAGGGGGCCGTTCTTTTTCCCGTGGGGGGGCGATTTATGCCGCAGGCGCACCACAGCAGGTTAGAAAGCACCCTCAGCGGCAGTTTCCTGGTACTGAAATCACGTGAGGATTTACGCTCTTTTAGCACGAACATAAGTTGGCGTCCCCCATCCATCTGGGGCTTGACGAGCTTGATCGGCTTTTGGTCTGTGCCTATGGAAACGGTGGGGATAAAAATCCCCAGCAGGCATATGATACCTAATTTTTTAATGGTCTTCATGATTTCCCCCTATTTGATGCAAACTGATAACACTTCCGTCAAATCGGTCTGCCCCGCCATCACCCTCCGAATACCGTCTTGAAGCAGGGTTTTCATGCCTTCTTCCATGGCCGTTTTCCTTATTTCGGATACGGATTTTTTCCCGATTATCAAATGTTTAATCTCCTCCGAGGCGATGAGAAGCTCGAAGATGGCCTTTCTTCCCCGGTAGCCTGTCTTATTGCAGGCTTTGCAGCCGACGGGTCGATAGAGGGTCTGGGTCTTTGGAAATTCTTCCTTGAGGGATTTTCCAGATAAGTGTTCGAGCTGGGCCCATTCTTCCGCCGTCGGTCGATAGGGCTCGCGGCAGGCGGGGCACAAGGTTCTCACGAGGCGCTGGGCGAGAACGCAAAGTAAAGAATCGGCAAAGGCGAAAGGGTCGATGCCCATATCGAGAAGGCGGACAATAGTTTCCGGGGCATTGTTGGTATGGAGGGTACTTAGCACCAGGTGACCCGTGAGGGAGGCTTCAATGCCCGTTTTGGCCGTCTCGTAATCCCGCATTTCCCCCACCATGATGATATCCGGGTCCGCTCTTAAGAAGGCCCTCATGGCATGGCTGAAATCGTATCCTATTTTGTGATGGACCTGAACCTGTCTTATCCCTTTTTGGGCAATCTCCACGGGATCTTCGGCCGTCCAGATCTTGACGTTGGGTTTATTCAATATCTGAAGGGCGGCGTGAGCCGTGGTGGTTTTTCCCGAACCCGTCGGCCCTACGATGAGGATAAGGCCGTAGGGTTTCTTCAAAACCTCCAAGAATCGCCGGTGATCCTCGGGTGTCATTTGGAGCTCCGCCAGGGACAAGATCCGCCCTCGCGTGAGAATCCTGAGGACCACGTCTTCTACCCCGCCATAAGTGGGAATGGTGGCCACCCTTAGTTCTATTTCCTCGTCGTTGGGGCGCCGGAACTTTATCTTCCCGTCTTGGGGCAATCTCCTTTCCGTGATATCGAGATTGGCCATGATCTTGAGGCGGGAAACGATGGGGGAACGATAGGAAAAGGGGAGGGTTTTATACAGAAGGCATTCCCCATCTATGCGAAACCTGACCTTGACATCTTCGTCGCTGATATCGGGCTCGATGTGAATATCGGAGGCTTGCCGCTCGCACGCTTCGTTGATTATTTTATCGACCATCTTTACGATCACGCTATCGGCCTCCCCATGGGCCACCATCTCTTCCAGGCCGAAAAAATGGTCGATGAATTTGTCTATATCCTCCGCGGTGGCGGGTAGGTATTTGACATTCTTCGTCTTCAATATCTGTTCTATTCTGTCTCTTTGGGGTAGGTCATCGGGATTGACCATGAGTACCACCCATTCTTCCCCCCTCTTATCCAGGGGCACCCAGCGTTCACGCTTGAGGTACTGGTAGTTTAGAGAAAGGGGCAGTTCAGGCGGAGGTGGATAGGAAGGATCGAATTCCACTTTGGAGATGGCCTTTACCTGCTTCATGGCCCTTTTATACCCCACGGGGGATGGCCATCGCAATAACAATCTTAGCATTTGACGGGGCGGCATTTTTTTCTTAAAAACGTACCCCATGTTATCTTTGGAGCAACTGGACACATCACGGGTGGCCATCATCGGGCCGGGGAGGCTGGGGACCTCTTTTGCCTACAAATTAGGGCGGGATAACAAACGCCTTACCATTTATTATCATCGTTCGGAGGTTTGCCGGGCCATCAATCGAGATCGGCTTAATCCCATCCATTTAACGAAAGACCTGGCCATGAGGCTAGGAGGTATGGATTGCGTGCCCCGCCTTCCCCCACGGGTCGTGGCGACCAACGACCTGGAGAGGGTGGTGGAAGACCACGACTTCCTCATCATCGCCATTACGATGGATCACCTGCCCAATTTTCTTCATGATTTAAAACCCCTTTTAAAGAAGAAGGCTACCAGTACCTGTCTCATTACCCCCATCAAGGGCCTTACCTCGGATGAAATCACAAGCGAGCTCATTACCCCCTCGCAACTCATTCACAATTATCTGAGGGATATAAGGCCCCTCTACGAAGTCGTCGGTATCGGAGGGCCCTTCTTTGATGTGGATATCGCCTTAGGGAATCCCGTGTGTGTAACGGTGGCCGGTAACCGGAAATTGGCGAAGGTCATTAGAAAGGAAATCCTGGGAACCAATCGCCGGGAACTGACCTCTTACTACAATTACGATCTCATCGGCGTTGAGGCTTGTGGGTCCCTCAAGAATGTGGTGGCCAATATCAAGGGTCTGACCGATTGCCTGAACCTGGGCGACTCCATTCCCGGCACGATCTTTGCGCGGGCAGGGGTGGAAGTTAGGGCCCTCGCCATGATTTTGGGCGGGGGGTTCCAGGCTTTCAACGGCCAAGCGGGGGTGGGAGACATGTATGTCACCGTGTCTTCCCTGGCCAGTAAGAACTACCGTTATGGCAAGTTCTTCTATGAGCTCTACGATGGTAATCCCATCGAGACGAACTTACGGGTCCTCGAGAGGATCGATGGTACCCCCGAAGGGCCGCACACGATCCGGAATGTCCATCGATATTTGGAGAAGAAAAACATGTACAGCCCCCTGTTTAATTGTGCCTACTGCCTTTTCAACGAGGGGGTAAATAAGCTGGAGATGAAAGAGTTGATAATCGAAGCCTGTCAGTTTGATCGTCGGGAAAAGGAGTATGTGGGCGCCGTCTCCCGCCTTTTGTACAGGCTTTTCCCTTCCCTTTGGTACCGTCGGAAGGAAGGCATCTTTTCCCGCCTGTGATTTGCCTTAAGCTAAATCCTTGACGGAGCTAAACATGCGATGATAAAAGAAGCCCTTAGCATTATCCCCATGACGCGTTTAAAACGGCCGGGGAAAACCTGCGGCCGTTTGATTTTTAAAAAAGGAGATTTCTCTTATGGAACGGATTAAGGTCATTCTGTCGGATAGTGACATCCCCCGCCAGTGGTACAATGTGCTGGCAGATTTGCCTTCGCCTCTTAAACCCCCGCTCCATCCGGCCACGGGTGAGCCGGTGAAGCCGGAGGATCTGGCCCCCATTTTCCCCATGAATCTCATCGAGCAGGAGGTTTCCACGGCAAGATGGATCGACATCCCGGAGCCGGTACTGGAAAAGTACCTTTTGTGGCGACCCACCCCTCTTTACCGGGCGAGAAACTTTGAACGCCTCCTCGATGCGCCGGTGAGGATATATTATAAACACGAAGGGACTTCCCCGGCCGGCTCGCACAAGCCCAATACGGCCATCGCCCAGGCTTACTATAACAAGGTCTTTGGGACCAAGCGCATCTCCACGGAGACGGGAGCGGGGCAATGGGGTAGTGCCCTCAGCATGGCGTGCCAGATGTTCGGCCTTGCCTGCCGGGTCTTCATGGTACGGGTAAGTTACGACCAAAAGCCTTACCGGCGGATTATGATGCATACGTGGGGAGCAGAGTGTATCCCCAGTCCCAGTGAACTTACCGAGGCAGGAAGAATGGTCCTAGCCCAAAACCCCGATTCTCCAGGTAGCCTCGGCATTGCCATCAGCGAGGCCATCGAGGATGTGGTCTCCGATCCCGAAGCCCGTTATTCGTTGGGGAGTGTCCTCAACCATGTGCTCCTTCACCAAACGATCATCGGACTGGAAGCCGTGCAGCAGATGAAGATGCTCGGCGAATATCCTGATGTGGTCATGGGCTGTGCGGGCGGGGGCAGTAATTTCGGGGGTATTGCCCTGCCTTTCGTCCGCGACAAGATATATGGAAGGCAGGTTACCATCGTAGGGGCTGAACCGACCTCGTGTCCTACCATGACGAGGGGGCCTTTTGCTTACGATTTCGGTGACTTGGCAAAGAAAACGCCGCTTCTTGCCATGCATACTTTGGGTCACGATTTCGTGCCTGCCCCCATTCATGCCGGTGGCCTCAGATACCATGGCATGGCGCCCATCATCAGTCATCTGGTTCGGGAAGGCATAATCGAGGCGAGGGCTTATAATCAATTGGAAACCTTCGAAGCGGGTATCAACTGGGCGCGAACGGAGGGCTTCATCCCCGCCCCGGAGACGGATCATGTGATTGCAGCGGTGGTCGATGAGGCGAGGAGGGCGAAGGAAGAGGGCAAAGAAAAGGTGATCCTCTTTAGTTGGAGTGGTCATGGTTTGGTAGATCTGGCCTCCTATGAGGCTTATCTAACGGGCAAACTGCAACCTTACGAACTGCCGGAAGAGGAGATAGAAAGGGCCCTTAAGGCGATCAATGGGTTCCCCAAGCCCTGAACGTCCTATGATTATTCGCTGTCCCCGGCTCGGCCATGAGGTGGAATTCTCATACTGCCGAAGCGAGTCTGGAACCATGCCCTGTGAACGGATTTTATCCTGTTGGCAGGGCCGATTCAGGGTGGAGGAGTTTTTGAAGGCAGATATGGGTCCCGAGGCGTGGGAGGCCTTTAAGGCACGAAACTTTCAAGACAAGATTTCCACCTTGATAGGTCTGGTCGAAGAGGCGCGATCGAAACAAAAATGGCCCAAATGAAACCGCCCTTAGCGGACCGCATGCGGCCCCGAAACCTGAAAGAATTTGTGGGGCAGAGCCATCTCCTGGGGCCGGGGGCTTTGTTGAGAAAGGCGATAGAAGAAGATCGTCTTTTTTCCATGATCTTCTGGGGTCCTCCCGGCTCGGGAAAAACGACCCTCGCGCGTGTTATTGCGAAAGAAACGCAGGCCCACTTTGTCAGCCTTTCTGCTGTCCTGGCGGGGGTGAAAGAGCTGAAAGGGGTGGTGGAAGAGGCCCTCTCATACCGGGATACGTTTCGCAAGCGGACCATTCTCTTCGTCGACGAGATTCATCGTTTCAACAAGGCTCAGCAGGATGCCTTTCTGCCCCATGTGGAAAGCGGGCTCATAACCTTGATTGGGGCTACCACGGAGAATCCGTCGTTTGAAATCATTGCCCCGCTCATCTCCCGCTGCCGCGTACTCGTTTTGTATCCCTATACGAGGGAGGAACTCCGGATCATCCTGGAGCGGGCACTAAGGGATGAGGAGAGGGGGTTCGGCGCAGAGGGTTGCGAGATAGAAGATGAGGCCGCCGATTTGATCGTATGGATGGCAGACGGTGATGCCAGGATGGTTTTGAATAGCTTGGAGGCGGCGGCATCGCTCCTCGAAGGAAAAGAAAAGAGAATCACCCGTATACTGGTGGAGAAGGCCCTGCACAAAAAGCCGCTTCTTTACGATAAGGCCGGGGAAGAACATTTCAATCTCATTTCTGCCCTGCACAAGAGCTTGAGGGGAAGCGACCCGGATGCGGCGATCTACTGGCTTACGCGGATGCTCATGGCCGGAGAAGATCCGCTCTACATTGCGAGGCGCCTGGTTAGATTCGCTTCCGAGGATGTAGGATTGGCCGATCCCCAGGCGTTGACGGTGGCCTTAAGTGCCATGGAGGCTTACCGGTTTTTAGGCTCCCCAGAGGGCGAACTGGCCCTCGTGCAGGCGGCCGTTTATCTGGCCACGGCACCGAAAAGCAATGCCCTTTACGTGGCTAACGGCCGGGTGAGAGCAGTGATAAATGAAACCGGGCCCTTACCCGTTCCCCTGTATCTCCGAAATGCCCCCACAGAGCTGATGAAGGAAATGGGCTACGCCAAAGGTTATCTTTACCCCCATGACTTTGAAGAGGCCCTGGTGGATCAACCGTATCTCCCCGAGGCGCTTCAGGGGGGAAAAGTCAAGTTTTATCTCCCAACCAGCCGGGGTTACGAGCAAAAGATCGCCGAAAGGATGGCGAACTGGGAGAAGGAGAAAGAAAAAAAGCGGGGCCCCTGAAAAGGGCCCCGTTCTTAAGGAGGAATCGGTTAGGAGGTTTTACCATGCCCGGAGTAAAACCCTCTTGGTTTTCCTGTCGTTTATGATTAAAGCATTTATTGTGCCAGCTTGTGGTAGCATATAACATGTGGATATTTAAAGGGTATTGTAAAGCGAGGCTTTTTGTCGAGGGCAAAAATTGTCGCTTTTTTGCCGTCCTTGAGATAGGGGCAGAAGGGACGGGGATTTTTTCTCGACAAAAATGTCGGAAATGGATTTCATAGGGCCATCGGGAAGATGATGAAGAACGAAGAACACGTAAGGTGGGAGGTTTTTAGGTTTCCAAAGAGGCGTCCTTTCATCCAGCCCATTGCCGTAGCCAGTGTTTGCGCCGTGTTTATCGGCCTTATTTTAGTGATGGGCATCATGGATATGAGGCGGATGGAGCAGGCCCTGATGGGATTCATAGAAAACCGGGGGGTAAGCCTCGTATCGGTGGTGGAAAGGTTGTCCCAAGAAAATCTCGACAATCTCGTCCGGGCGTCTAAACTCCAGGAAAAGCGTCCCGCCACCCAGCAGAGCGATGAGTTCTCACCTCAAAAGTACCTCGTTTCGGCCTTGGTCGAAGTGGGCAAAGAGGTGGATAACAAGTGGATGAGCAAGAAATTGACGGAAGCATTTTTGCGGAAATATGCGGATGAGAAGCACGTGCTCTACATCGGCGTTATAGACAGCCGGGGCCGCCTGCTCTTTCAAAACCGTCCTTTGCCCCCGGAATACCTGCCGCCCCAGATGAAGGGTAAGGGCCGGCGGCCGGAGATAACCATTGACCTCTTTACCCAACTGGGGGAATTGAAGAAAATAGGCTTCATTGCCATGAAGCGTCGAGATGGTAAGGGAACCATTATCATTGCCCTGGATCCGGAGGGGGTTCGCTTCTGGGGGATGAAAGTTGCCCTCGAGAAAGCGATCCGGGAATTAGGGGGGGTTGAGATGCACGAACTTGCTTATTTTCTCGTGGAAGATAGAAAAGGGTGCCTGTTAGGAGCGGCCGGAACGTTACCGGAGAAATGGCGAGAGGGTGAAATACGCCTAAAAGAGGTGCTGAGCGGTAACCTTAAGTGGGATAGCAGGAAAGTCGTCTACCTGAAACGGGAAATTTTGGATATGGCCATCCCGTTTCATTTGAATAATATGATTGTGGGACATGTGAGACTGGGGCTTGCCCGGGGGGCGGCAGAAGCGGTGCTCGCAGAAAGCAGGAAGAATGTCATTATCTTCATTAGTCTTACGATCATCATAACCCTCCTTTCCATGTGGCTTCTTTATACCAATCAAAACAGGCATTTGGAAGGCATCGTCCAGATGGAAAGGCGCCTCGAAAAGGCGGAGAGGCTTTCGGCCCTGGGGCAGCTGGCGGCGGGCGTAGCCCATGAAATAAGAAACCCCCTCAATGCCATTAGTATGGCTTCTCAACGCTTGATGAAAGAGTACATGCCGGCAGAAGCAGGGAAAAAGGAGGAATTTCAGAATATCGCAGGCGTCATAAAAGACGAAATCAGGCGCTTAAACGGCATCATCGAAGAGTTCCTCACCTTTTCCCGGAGCCGTCGCCTGACTCTCGCGCCCTATCCCGTGGAAGAGGTCCTGCAAAAAATGGTGAGTCTCATGGAGGAAGAGGCCGCTCATTGCGGGGTGAAATTAGAGCGGGCCTGGGGTGATGGGGCGACGGTGATCCCCATGGATGTGGACAAATTGAGGCAAGCCCTCCTCAACTTGATAAAAAATGCCATCGAATCCATCCAAGGAAGTGGGGTGGTAACCGTTTCCCTGGACAAATCCTTCAGAGAATGGGTGCTCATCCGCATCTCCGATACGGGCTGCGGGTTGACGGCGGAGGAGATCGATAAGATTTTCAACCCCGAGTACACGACCAAGGAGAAGGGATTGGGCTTGGGGTTGTCTTTAGCCCATGAGATCGTAAGGGGGCATAACGGGGAGATCAGGGTTATGAGTCGCCCGGGGAAGGGGACGGTGTTTGAAATTCTTTTGCCCCGACCGAAGGTCGTGAATCAGAAAAACGGTGTGAATGGCAGGTGATGGCATGAAGAAACTGGAAATCTTGGTGGTGGAAGACGGGAAATCGCAGCGGGAAATGCTGCGCGATTTCCTCATCAAGGAAGGATATACGGTTAGAGAGGCAGGAAGCGGTGAGCAGGCGGTGGAGGAGGTGAAGTCTCGCTATTTCGACGTGGTGCTCCTCGATTATAAGATGCCGGGTATGGACGGCATGCAAGTTTTACGGGAAGTAAAGCGCATTAACCAGGAAATCGATGTGGTCATCATCACCGCTTACGGGACCATTGAAACGGCGGTGGAGGCCATGAAGGCAGGTGCCTTGGATTACGTAACCAAGCCGGTAGATTTCGAGGAACTGACCTTACTTTTGGAGCGGGTTCAGGAAAGAAGGGTGCTCATCAGGGAAAATGAGTTGCTCCGCCAGGAACTGCGGGCCAAAGGGGTGACGACGGATCAGATTGTCTACCGAAGTGCCGTCATGGAAGGTATCGTGAACTTGGTCAGTCGGGTGGCGCCGAGCAAGGCCACCGTTCTCCTTCAAGGAGAAAGCGGAACGGGGAAGGAACTTTTTGCCCGCCTGATACATCAGATCAGTCCCCGCTCTTCTCGCCCCTTGCTTATCGTGAACTGTGGGGCCCTGCACGAAAATTTCCTCGAGAGTGAACTCTTCGGCCACGAAAGAGGTGCTTTCACCGGTGCCGTAACGAGGCGTATTGGACGGGTGGAAGAAGCCGACGGAGGCACCCTCTTTCTGGACGAAGTGGGGGATTTACCGCCCTCCATTCAAGTGAAACTTTTGCGTTTCCTCCAGGATCGGGAATTCCAGCGGTTGGGAGGTAACCAGACCTTGTATGCCGATGTGCGCATCGTCAGCGCCACGAACCGAGACCTGGAAAAAATGGTGAAGGAAGGGAAATTCCGGGAAGATCTGTACTATCGCCTCAATGTGGTCAATATAAAGATCCCTCCCCTTCGGGAGAGGAAGGAAGATCTGCCGCCGCTCATTGACCACTTTATCGAAAAGTATGCGCGAGAAAACGGAAAGGAGGTGGCGGGATTGTCCGGAGAGGCGCGCGATGTACTGCTTAAGTACGATTATCCCGGAAATGTGCGGGAGTTGGAAAACATAATCGAACGGGCCGTCGTCATCGCCCGGGACGATGTGATAACCCTCGAAGATTTACCCTTTGGTGAAGAATCTTGGGCGTCGGGACGGGAAGAGGGAAGGTCGGAAGGATGGCTCCGAAGCTCCATCGAAGAGCTGGAAAAAAAGATGATCGTAGAGGCGATGGAAAAGGCCTCTCACCACCAAACCCGAGCAGCGGAGATATTGGGCATAAGCGAGCGTATGCTGCGCTACAAACTAAAAAAATACGGCTTGAAAAGTTACTGAGCTTAATCGACCCAGGTGACCATCTCTTCTACGGGTATCCTCGGGCGCGGGAATCTATTGATCGGGGCGTCTTCTGCATATCCGAGGGCAATCCCCATAACGATTAGGGTATTGACGTCCACGTTTCCCACCTGCCTTATGATATCGGGGTAACCCACAGAGGCGGCCATGATGCACGAGCCGAGGCCGTAGGCGTAAGCGGCCAGGCAGATGGATTGAATGATGATCCCCATGTCGAGCATGGCGTACTCGACGGCGACCTCTCGGGGAAGAGTACCGACGATAAGGCAGGGGGCACCGAAGAGGCGTGACATCTCGACGTAAAAATCACCGCGCCCCTTTTTATCTTCTCGTTCAATGCCCAGGGAGGAAAGCACCAACCTGCCCGTTTCTCCGTATCTTTTTTTCAGCGCCTCCGGCCAGGCAGCCGGCATGGGTATCTCCGGTTGAAACGGTTCACCCTTTAATACCCTTTGGGAGGCGAGGTCTTTTATTTTTTCCAAGGAGGCCCCTTGAAACACCCAAAACCTCCAAGGCTGGGTATTGCCCCACGAAGGGGACCAGCGGGCCAGGGAGATGATTTCTTTCAGGATTTGGCGATCAACGGGATCCGGTTTGAAGCATCTGATACTGCGCCGTTGGCAAAGGGCATCGGTAACGGTGGGCATGAAAAACCTCCTTGATATTTTGCCGGTGATAAGTAATATCCAAAGCCAATTAAGTCAAGGAGACCTTTTTGACGTCGGGAGAATAACCATGAACGAGGATAGGGAAGCGAAAAAGGCAACCCGGGATTTTATCCGGCAGATCATAGATGAAGACCTGGCGGCGGGGAAGACTGACGGAAAGGTCGCGACCAGATTTCCGCCCGAACCCAACGGTTATCCGCACATTGGTCATGCCAAGTCTATTTGTCTAAATTTTGGTTTGGCCCAGGAATACGGAGGAACCTGCAATCTCCGGATGGACGATACCGATCCGGAAGGGGAAAGCATGGAATATGTGGAGGCCCTCATCCGGGACGTGAAGTGGTTGGGATTCGATTGGGGCGAAAGGTTATTTTTTGCCTCCGACTATTATGATCAACTCTACGAATTCGCCGTGGAGCTCATCAAGAGGGGAAAGGCATACGTATGCGATTTGAGCCCGGAAGAGATGAAAGCCTACCGCGGTACTTTAACGGAACCGGGGAAGGAGAGCCCTTATCGTAATCGTTCGGTAGAGGAGAATTTGGACTTGTTTCGGAGAATGAGGGAGGGAGAATTCCCCGAAGGAAGCCGGGTATTGCGGGCCAAGATTGATATGGCGTCCCCGAATATGAATTTGCGTGACCCCGTTTTATATCGCATAAAAAAAATGACTCATTATCGCACGAAAGACAAGTGGTGCATCTATCCCATGTACGATTTTGCCCATCCGTTGTCGGATGCCATCGAAGGTATTACCCATTCTATATGCACCCTCGAATTTGAGAATAACCGTCCCCTTTACGATTGGGTGCTGGATCAATTCGAATGGCAAGTACGCCCCCGCCAGATAGAGTTTGCGCGGTTGAATCTTACCTATACCGTGATGAGCAAGCGGATCTTGATAGAATTGGTGGAGCAGGGCGTAGTACGGGGATGGGATGATCCCAGGCTCCCCACCATTTCCGGTATGAGACGGCGAGGTTATACGCCGGAGGCCATCCGAGAATTCTGCGACCGTATCGGGGTGGCCAAGAATGATAGCCTGGTCGATGTGGCCTTGCTGGAAGATTGTGTCCGGGATGACTTGAATCGCAAGGCAAAGAGGGTAATGGCCGTCCTTAGGCCGTTAAAGGTCGTCATCGAAAACTACCCCGAGGGACAAACGGAAGAATTCGTCTGCCCGTATCATCCCCAGGATAAATCGTTGGGGGCGAGGGTTGTACCCTTTTCTCGCGTCTTGTATATAGAAAAGGACGATTTTATGGTCGATCCCCCTCCCAAGTTTTTAAGGCTGGCGCCGGGGCGAGAGGTGAGGTTGCGAGGGGGTTACTTTATCAAGTGCGTGGATTGGAAGGAGGACCCCACCACAGGTGAAGTCTCGGAGGTGCGCTGCGTTTACGACCCGGAAACGAGAAGCGGATTTGCGCCGGATGGCCGCAAGGTAGGCGCTACCATTCACTGGGTTTCGGCGGCGCATAGTCTCCCGGCCGAGGTGCGCTTGTACGACCGATTATTCCTCGTGCCCGATCCCATGAGTGGGGGCGATGATTTTCTTCGTTATCTAAACCCCCATTCGTTGGAAGTATTAAGGGCTTGCCGTGTGGAGCCGAGTCTTGCCCATGTCGTGCCCCAGGAAAGGTTCCAATTCGAGCGCTTAGGGTATTTCTGCGTGGACGATGAATCCCGGCCGGGGGAGCTTATTTTTAACCGGACGGTAACCCTGAGGGATACCTGGGCTAAGGTGAAGGCAAAGGTTGAGATGCAGAAATGATTCTCTCCCAACGCCGACTTTTCGGTCATTTTAACTGGCCACTTGCCTTTGTCACCTTGCTTCTGTGCGTAATAGGGATCATCAATCTCTACAGTGCCGGGTTGTCTTATGATACCAAAGGGGCAGCCCCCTTCTATCTCAAACAATGCCAGTGGATCGTGGTCGGCTTGGTATTCATGGTAGCGGCGGTCGCAACGGATTATCGTATCATAGTAAGATACGCTTACCCCTTACATGGCCTTGCCATTGCTATGCTTCTTCTAGTTTCACTTTACGGTTATGCGACACGCGGTTCTCAACGCTGGATCTACATGGGAGGCCTTTGCTTCCAACCGTCGGAGGTGGTAAAAATTACGCTCATACTTGCCTTGGCCCGTTATTTCAGTGAAAACTACCGGGACGATGGATACAAATTGAGGGAATTGATCGTCCCGTTCATCATGATGGTCATTCCCTTTGTATTCATCCTCCATCAACCGGACCTGGGCACTGCCCTGATGCTGGTTATTATCTTTGCCTCGGTGGTTCTTTTCGTTCGCATCAGATGGAAGGATCTTCTGGCCGTGACGGGTTTAGGTTTGGTAGGCCTACCCGCCCTCTGGTATCTCCTCAAGGATTATCAGAAAGAACGCATACTTACCTTTTTCAATCCCGATCGAGATCCGTTGGGAGCGGGCTACCATATTATCCAGTCCATCATCGCCGTCGGATCAGGGGGCATGACGGGCAAGGGTTTTCTGAAAGGGACCCAGACCCAGCTTAAGTTTCTGCCGGAGCAGCAAACCGATTTTGTATTTTCCGTCGTGGGAGAAGAATGGGGCTTCATTGGGGGGGCGATCGTCGTGGGTATCTTCATCGCCCTTTTAAGATACGGGTTTCGTGCCACTCTTAACGCCAAGGACTATCCGGGGACGCTCGTTGCCTTCGGGATTACGATGCTCATTTTCTGGAGTGTCTTTATCAATATCGGCATGGTCTTAGGGCTCCTGCCGGTCGTGGGGATACCCTTACCTTTTCTCAGCTACGGGGGGTCATCGATCGTGGCTTTTCTCACGGCCGTGGGTCTTTTGCTAAACGTAGATGTCCGCCGCTTTGCCCTTCACGGCTGAGATAAAAGGGACAAAAAAAACTTGACAACATAGTTTACATGTGGTTAGTAGTCCGCGCTTTTATGTATGGAGGAATTGGATTTGTCATTTCCACCGTATACGATAGTTATTCTGAATGCCGGTCAATGTTCAAGGCAAGTAATCTCTTCCACCCACGAAACTGGTGAAATTGACAAAAGGTGGGCCTAAAGGTCTGCCGGTGGGCGTATTTACGCCCTTGAAATTCCTAAAAATCAAGGCAGGTTGTGGGGTGCCATGATAAGTATAGACAAAACGTTGTTCCTGCAGATGGTGAATTTCATCCTTTTGATGATCATCTTAAACTACCTTCTTTATCGCCCGCTCCTCGGCATAATCGAAAAGAGAAAAAAGATACTCGAATCTTCGGCCGCCGAAGTGGAAAGCTTAAATAAGACCATTGAGGAAAAGCAAAAGGAGTACGAGGAGAAATTGAGGTTGGCCAAACAGGAGGCTCTTGATCTGAAGGCCCGCATCTTGAAGGAAGCCAACGATGAAGCGAAGGCGATGATAGACGAAAAGAGGAACAAGATTCCTGCCATGATGGCAGAGGTCCAAGAGAGGGTGGCGAAGGAAGTGGAAGCGGCAAGGAAGATCTTACAGGGACAGTCGAAGGAGCTCTCTCAGGAAATTGCGGAAAAAGTATTGGGAAGGAGTCTCTAATGAAGGGCGTTTTTTCCAAAGGCGCTGTGATATCTGTTTTAGTATTCGTACTACAAGTGGCACTGGTTTACGCTTCCAGTGGCGAGGAGGCCCACGGCGCAAGCAAATCGGATTGGATCGATTTTGCCTGGCGGATGGTCAATTTTATTATTCTCGTGGGATTCCTCTGGTGGTTGCTGGCAAAGAGAATCAAGGATTATTTTGCCGGTCGCAAAGCCACCATCACCTCTTCCCTGGAGGAGGCCCGGGTGCTGAAGGAAGAAGCGGAGAGGAAATACCAAGAGTATACCACCAAAATGGATAAGGCGACCGAGGAAATCGGTGGTATTGTGGAGTTAATAAAGGCGCAGGGGATGGCGGAAAGGGAGAGAATCCTCGAGGATGCCCGCAAGGCGGCGGCCAAGTTGGAGGAAGACACGCGGGCAAGGATGGAGCAGGAGTTCAAACTGGCCAAGGAAGAGCTCATGAAAGAGGCCGTAAAGCTGGCCG
Organism: Syntrophales bacterium; assembly: GCA_035358955.1. Taxonomy (GTDB): domain Bacteria; phylum Desulfobacterota; class Syntrophia; order Syntrophales; family UBA8958; genus JAOAFE01. The sequence goes on from DAORXN010000003.1 coordinate 93,627, forward strand.
TGGAAATGGCCGAAGAGCTGGTAAAAAAGAATATAACGGTCAAAGACCATGAAAACATGGTTCGAGAATATCTTGATAAGGCGGTGATAAAAAGTTGATAGGAAGCACAGTTGCCAAAAGGTACGCCCAGGCTTTTTTTGAAATCGCGGAAGAAGAAAAAAAGTTAGAAGAGTATTATGGTGAATTGAGCGCCCTTTGTGAGTTAATCGAGGAAAACGGGGAACTTAAAGAGTTTTTGGCCAACCCCATCGTAGAAAAGAGGGATAAGAAGAACATAATCGAGGTTATTCTCGAAAAGGTCAAGCCATCCCCCATTACTGCCAACTTTGTTCGCCTCCTTACGGACAAGGGGCGTATCGTTATCTTTAAGGAAATTGTTGACGCCTACCGGGAAAAGATGGACGAGGCCCTGGGTATCGTTCGTGTTCAAGTGAGAACCGCCTTTCCCCTGAGCCCGGAACTGGAAGGGAAGCTTAAGGAGTTCCTCATGAAGAATACGGGTAAGAGGGTGATGATGGAAGTTTCAGAGGATAAATCTTTGTTGGGTGGGTTGGTGGTTAAAATCGGGGATCTCGTCTACGATAACAGCATTAAGACCCAACTAAACAATATAAGGAATCTCTTAGGGGAGGAAAAATAGCGTAATGGATGCGATCAGAGCCGAAGAAATAAGTCAGATCATATCGAAACAAATAAAGGAGTATGAGAAAAAACTCGACATCAGCGAGACGGGTACGGTCCTTTCGGTGGGTGACGGTATCGCCCGTGTCTATGGGGTTCAGAATGCCATGGCCATGGAGCTCCTTGAGTTTCCCGGTGGTACGTTGGGGATGGTGCTCAACCTCGAGCGCGACAACGTCGGTGTGGCCGTCTTGGGCGAGGTTACCCATATAAAAGAGGGCGATATTGTACGGAGAACGGGTAAAATTGCTCAGGTGCCGGTGGGAGAGGCGGTATTGGGCCGGGTTATCGATGCCACGGGTCGTCCGCTGGATGGCAAGGGCCCCATCGAAGCGACCGAGTTCCGCCGCATAGAAATGGTGGCCCCCGGCGTTATCCACCGCCAGCCGGTGAATACCCCCATGTATACGGGCATAAAGGCGATCGATGCCATGACACCTATCGGGCGGGGGCAGAGAGAACTCATCATCGGTGACCGCCAGATCGGCAAAACGGCCATCTGTATCGATGCCATCATCCGGCAGAAGGATACGGGGATCAAGTGTATCTACGTCGCCATTGGGCAGAAAAAATCTACCGTGGCCCAGGTGGTTGAAACTTTGCGGAAGTACGATGCCCTCTCTTATACCTGCATCGTTTCTGCCTGTGCTAGCGACCCGGCCACCCTTCAGTACATTGCCGCCTACTCCGGGTGCTCGATCGGTGAATATTTCCGCGATCGCGGTCAGGATGCGCTCATCATTTACGACGATTTGTCCAAGCAGGCCGTTGCTTATCGGCAGATTTCCCTCCTCCTCCGTCGACCCCCGGGACGTGAGGCTTTTCCCGGTGACATCTTCTACAACCACTCTCGCCTGCTGGAGAGGGCTGCCCGTCTGAGCAATGAATTGGGGGGCGGGTCCCTGACGGCTCTTCCCATTATCGAAACCCAGGCCGGCGACGTTTCGGCTTATATCCCCACGAACGTTATTTCCATTACCGATGGGCAGGTTTACCTGGAACCGGGTTTGTTTTACTCCGGTATCAGACCGGCGATTAACGTCGGCCTTTCGGTCTCGCGCGTGGGCGGTGCCGCCCAGGTTAAAGCGATGAAACAGGTGGCGGGTACCCTCAAGCTCGATCTGGCCCAGTACCGGGAACTGGCCGCTTTCGCCCAGTTCGGCAGTGACCTGGATAAGGCCACCCGGGCTCAGTTGGACCGAGGCATCAGGCTGGTCGAGATATTGAAACAGCCCCAATACCAGCCCATGTCCCTTTCCGAAGAAGTGGTAGTACTCTTTGCCGGTACACGTGGCTTTTTGGACAAATACCCCGTGGAGAAGCTAAAGGATTACGAGCCTCAACTTCTCTCCTTTGTCAAGAGCAAGTATCCGGAGATAATGCAGGAAATCGAAGAAAAACAGGTGATAAGCTCCGATCTGGAAAAGAAAATGAAAGAGGTGCTCTCCGAGTTCGATACGGTCTTTTCCGCATGAACCGATTTCATTACGGTAAAGGAGAGAAAGGTTTAAATGGCCGCATTAAAGGATATTAAGCGCAAGATAACGGCGGTAGGGAAGACAAAGCAGATTACCCGGGCCATGAACATGGTGGCCGCGGCAAAGTTTAAGGTGGCCCAGGCGAGGATGGATAATTTCCGTCCTTACGCGGGGAAATTCATGGAGGTACTGAACAGCTTGGCCCTGAGGGTAGATGTCCAAGCCCATCCCCTCCTGGCCGTCAGGCCTCCCCAGAGGGTTTGGGTCATCTTGATGACCTCCGATCGCGGCCTTTGCGGCGGGTTCAACACCAATGTGATCAAGGCCGCCGAGAGATTCATCTCCCTGAAGATGTCTCAGGGGCAGGATGTATCGCTTATCCCTATCGGGCGGAAGGGGAGAGACTACTTCCGGAAAAAGGCCAAGATCATCCACGAACGGGTGGATTGTATGGCGAAGTTCGATATCAAACTCGCCATCGATATTTCCCATGACGTCATTTTGCCTTTCATTCGGGGTGAATATGACGAACTATACCTGGTTTACAATGAATTCCGGAATGTGGCTTCTCAGCGACCGGCACTGGTGAGGCTATTTCCCTTACCCGCCGTGGGTTCGGAAGAAGCCGTGGAGCCGGAGCAAAGGATTGAATACTTGTATGAACCGTCTTCGGATATACTGCTCGACAGGTTACTTGGTATGTACGTCCGGGTGTTACTGTTTAGGGCTCTCTTGGAAACGTCTGCCGGAGAGAATGGGGCCCGCATGGCGGCCATGGATAACGCCACCAAAAACTGTGATGAATTGATTGAATCTTTGACGTTGAAGTTTAACAAAGCCAGACAGGCTGCCATTACGGCAGAATTGATGGATATTGTCGGTGGTACCGAGGCATTGGCCAAGGGATCAAAGAATTAACTTATCAAGGAGATAGTTATGAATATAGGAAAGGTTGTACAGGTCATCGGGCCGGTTGTTGACGTCGAATTTGAAGAAGGGAAGCTTCCCAACATTTTAAGTGCCCTCCTCATAACCAATCCAGCCATCAATGATGAAGAAGACAACCTGGTTATAGAGGTAGCCCAGCATCTGGGAGACAATGTGGTGCGATGCATCGCCATGGACATAACCGACGGTCTCGTCCGGGGGATGCCCGCGAAGGATACGGGTAAACCCATTATGGTACCGGTCGGCAGGGAATGTCTGGGGCGGATTTTGAACGTGGTAGGTCGTCCGGTGGACGGCTTGGGCCCCATTGAGGCGAAGAATTGGGCCCCTATCCACCGGGAAGCGCCCTCTTTCCTCGAGCAGGATACCACGGTCCATGTGCTCGAAACGGGGGTCAAGGTTATCGATCTTTTAGTGCCGTTTCCCCGCGGCGGAAAGATGGGCATGTTCGGTGGCGCTGGCGTAGGAAAAACGGTGGTTATGATGGAAATGATTCATAACATCGCTATGCACCATGGGGGAATTTCCGTTTTTGCCGGTGTGGGAGAGCGGACAAGGGAAGGCAACGACCTGTACCTCGAAATGAAACAATCTGGGGTTATCAAGCAGGCGGCCCTGATCTATGGTCAGATGACGGAACCGCCCGGAGCCAGGGCCAGGGTGGCCCTTACCGCCCTGGCAGCGGCGGAATACTTCCGGGATGTGGAAGGTCAGGACGTGCTCCTCTTTATCGATAATATTTTCCGTTTTACCCAGGCGGGTTCGGAAGTATCGGCCCTCCTTGGAAGAATGCCTTCGGCCGTGGGTTACCAACCCACCCTGGCCACGGATTTGGGCGAACTTCAGGAACGCATTACCTCAACGAAGAAAGGCTCCATTACGGCCGTCCAGTGCGTTTACGTGCCCGCCGACGACTTGACCGATCCGGCGCCGGCCACCACCTTTGCCCACCTGGACGGTACCGTCGTGCTCTCTCGCCCCATCGCTGAGCTGGGCATTTATCCCGCCGTGGACCCCTTGGATTCCACCTCCCGCATTCTCGACCCCAACGTATTGGGTTGGGAACACTACACGGTCGCGCGCCAAGTTCAGATGACGTTGCAGAAGTACAAAGATTTGCAGGATATCATTGCCATCCTCGGGATGGATGAACTCTCCGAAGAGGACAAACTCACCGTGAGCCGGGCGCGGAAAATTCAGCGATTCCTCTCGCAGCCGTTCTTCGTGGCGGCCCAGTTTACGGGCGTGGAAGGAAAGTTTGTTCCCGTGGCGGAAACCGTAAGAGGTTTTAAAGAGATTCTCGAAGGCAAACACGACGACTTGCCCGAACAGGCATTTTACATGGTCGGCGGCATCGAAGAGGCGGTAGAGAAAGCGAAGAGACTGACGGAATAATCGGAGGATATGATGGCAGATGATCTGGTACTGGAGATTGTAACCCCAGATCGTATGATTTTCAGCGGTCAGGTAGAGGATGTGACAATCCCGGGGGTCGAAGGTGAGATGGGTATTCTGCGCGGCCATACGCCTGTTCTTACAGCTATAGATTTGGGAGAGCTGAGCTATTTGAAGGAAGGAAAACGCACGTATTTTGCCGTCAGTTCCGGTTACGCGGAAATACTTCCTTACAAGGTGACCTTACTCGTGGAAATAGCGGAAAGGGCGGATGTCATAGACAAGGCAGAGGTAGAAAAGCAAAAGGCGGAAGCGGCCGCCAGTCTGGCAAAAATGGTAAAGGAAGATCCGGAATACGAACGCATTACCAGACAGCTGCAGCTCGCAGACTTGATGCTCAAAGTAGCGCAGAAGGGCTGAGGTAAACTTCTCGCCGTTATGGGCCAGGGCTAAAAAAGCCCTGGCCTTTTTATTTGCTTTCAAGAGGTGTATAAGCGCAGGGCATAGGTAGTTACCGTTTAATATTTTGCCTGGGGGAGGGAGGTAAGTAAGTATGGGTCTAAGCATGAATTGTGAGGGAGGTAGGTACATACGGGAAGTGGCCGGGGCGCAAAGGGAGCTAAAAAGGCATCGGATAGTAGAAAGAATCTGGGCGAGGGATTACACGGTTTGGAAAGAAAATCCACAAGAAATTGTCAATCGCTTGGGTTGGCTTACGGCTCCCAGCTGGACTCTTCAACATCTACCCGAGATAGAAGCATTCGTGGATTCAGTCATCAGCGATGGTTTTGAGCGGGTACTTCTTTTGGGCATGGGAGGCTCTTCGCTTGCTGCCCAAGTCATATCCCAAATCTATAAAGGAAGAGCCGGCTACCTGCCCTTGAGTGTCCTCGATACGACGGATCCTGCCTTAATTTTACGGGAACGGGAGGCTATCGAGCGGTCTAAGACGCTCGTCATCGTTTCTTCCAAGTCCGGTACGACCGTGGAAACGGATGCCTTGATGAAGTATTTCTACCGCGCCCTTGTTTCCCGATGGGGGGCAAAAGAGGCGGGGCGATGGATGGTGGCCATTACCGATCCGGATAGTAACCTGGCTAAAATAGGAGAGGCATTTGGGTTTCGCCATGTGTTTCTAAACGACCCCGAGATCGGGGGTAGATTCAGTGCCCTGTCTCTGGTCGGAATGGTGCCCAGTGCGCTGATGGGGCTAAACTGTCGCGAATTTTTGGCCGCGGCGGATAGCTTTGCGGCGCAGGAAAGGGAAAGGGGGAGCAAAGCCCTTTCGGCCCGGCTCGGCGTCTTTCTCGGGGAGCTGGCCCGCTTGGGGCCAGACAAACTCGAAATTTTCATTTCACCTCACCTTTCGGAACTGGGGGCTTGGCTGGAACAGCTTATTGCGGAAAGCACGGGGAAGGAGGGAAAAGGCATGCTTCCCATAGTAGAAGAGGCTATTTTGCCTGCGGAGTATTACGGGTCGGATCGCGTCTTCGTCCACCTGAGGAAATCGGATGAAAAGACCGTTTATCTTGTCGACTGGCCTTATGTGGACCTAAAATTTACCGACCTGGCCGACCTAAGCTCCCTTTTCTTCCTGTGGGAACTCGCCATTGCTATTGCCGGCTGGCGGTTGGGCATCAACCCGTTCGATCAGCCCGATGTGGAAAGGGCAAAGAAAGCCGCCCGGGAGGCCTTGCACGGGGGAAGGGAAGAAAGGCCCGATTTCACGGTGGATGGGATGGAAATTTACGGGGCTAAGGGTTTTTCCCGTATTTCGCAGCTGCTGGATGACATAATAACCCGGCAAGATACCTCCTACCTTGCCATCCTGGCCTATCTCACGCCATCTCCCGAAATTTTAGAGGCTCTTCGGGCGCTTAGGGCGGCCTTTGTTCAGAGATACAGAAAGGCGGTCACCGTGGGATTCGGCCCCCGGTACCTCCACTCCACCGGACAGCTCCATAAAGGAGATGCGGGGAAGGGTGTTTTTATCTATCTCACAGAGCCTGTTCACACAGATGTGCCCATCCCCGAGAGCATGGCCGAGGACCGATCGTCCTTAACCTTCGGAGCGCTCCGGGCCGCCCAGTGGGCCGGAGATTGCCAGGCACTTACTCAAGGCGGTCGCCGGGTCATCAGAATCAATTTTCGAGATTCCACGGCAGAGAGGTTGACAGCCTTAGGCCAGATGATGTAATCGCCCTTCAACATTTGGAGTCGATAAAAAAATGAGAGAGCAGTGGGGATCAAAATTTGGATTCGTCATGGCTGCTGCGGGTTCGGCGGTGGGATTGGGGAACATCTGGAAATTTCCTTATTTGACCGGTTCCAAAGGTGGGGCGGCCTTTGTCGTTGTTTATCTTTTGGCCGTTTTCATCCTCGGGCTACCCCTCATGATTGCAGAATTAGTTATCGGGCGTCATACGGAGAAGGATCCCGTGGGGGCCTTTAAAACGATGGTGGGGGGTACACCCTGGGTCCTGGTGGGATACTTAGGGGTGCTTTCCGGTTTTTTGATCCTGTCTTACTACAGTGTGGTGGGGGGCTGGACGATTGGCTACATCGTCAAGGGTGTAACGGGGGCCCTTTCTAACTTATCGACGCCGGATGCCGCCGCCAGGGAATTTCGAGAATTTACTGTGAATCCCGTGTTATCCGTTTTATTTCACCTCCTTTTTATGGCGGCTTGTATGTACATCGTCATAGGGGGCGTCAGGGGGGGCATAGAAAAGTGGAACAAAGTGCTCATGCCGCTTCTCTTTGTCATTCTTTTAGTGCTTATTGTGCGGGGCTTTCTTGCCGGGGGTGGCGAAAAGGGCCTCACCTTTTATCTCACCCCTGACTTCTCCAAGATTACGGGAGAAACGATTATGGCCGCTCTCGGTCAGGCCTTCTTCAGTTTGAGCCTGGGTATGGGAGCGATGATCACCTACGGAAGCTATCTTTCTCCCCGAGAACGCATACTTTCAGCCGCTTTTTGGATTGTTTTCCTTGATACGGCGGTCGCTTTACTTGCCGGTTTTGCCATCTTCCCTTCCGTTTTTGCCATGGAGCTCTCGCCAGCTGAAGGCCCGGGTCTTGTTTTTCACGTCATCCCTGCGGTCTTTGCCCGCATGCCGGCAGGGCAGATATTCGCCGTGCTTTTCTTCATTTTGCTTTTTCTTGCCGCCGTCACCTCCGGCGTCTCTCTATTGGAAGTCGTTTGCGCGTATTTAATAGATGAGCGGGGATGGAGCCGACGACGGGCGGTTCTCATCATGGGTTCGTCCATTGCCCTTCTTGGAATCCCCTCCGCCCTATCGTTTGGATGCCTCTCTCATATCTCGATTTTGGGGGGGACTTTCTTTGATTTCATCGACAAACTTACGTCCAATTACATGCTTCCCATCGGGGGTTTCTTCATTGCCATCTGCTTGGGGTGGAAATACGGGTTGGAAAAAACGATTCACGAACTGGACCCTGACACGCCGTTCCTGTCCGTGAAGGAACTTTGGGCTTTTACCATTAAGTTCATCTCCCCCTTTGTGCTCCTTTTGGTTTTCGTTGCCCTGGTGAGAGAGGATGTGGTGGCGCTTTTTAAGCGTCTATTTACGTGATTTTTTCCGGAAAATAAGCCGGATGGGCACGTAGAAAAAACCGAAGGCTTCCCGCAGACGATTTCTGAGAAAACGCTCATAGGAAAAGTGGATGGCCTCCGGCTCGCGGACAAAAAAGACGAAGGTAGGTGGTCGGGTGCTTACCTGGGTCATAAAGGTAAAGCTGTTTTCCCGTGCGTGAACCCGCGGTGGTGGGTTCTCGTCAATGATAGACCGGCAGACACGATTCACCTCCGCCGTGGGGATGCGTTTGGTGTATTGGACATAGACATCCTCAATCAGGGGAAAAATCTTCATCACCCGCTGGCCTGAGAGGGCCGAGACGAAGATGATGGGTGCAAAATCGAGAAATTTAGCCTTATCTCTGATAGCTTTTACGTAGTAGCCCACCGTCTCGTTGTTTTTCTCGATGGCGTCCCATTTGTTTACGACGAAAAGGCAAGCCTTCCCCTCTTCGTAGGCCAAGCCCGCAATTTTAACGTCCTGCTCCGTGATGCCCTCAGTGGCATCTACAACTATGAGGGCAATGTCGCATCGATCGATGGTTTTGAGGGCGGAAAGGACACTGTATTTTTCCAGCGTGAGGCTGATGCGGCTTTTTTTTCTGATACCGGCGGTGTCGATGAGGAGGTAGTGCCGGCCTCCATACGTAAAGGGCGTATCGATGGCGTCTCTTGTTGTACCCGGCTGGGGGTTGACTACGGTCCGGTTTTGTCCCAGGATCCGATTGACAAGGGAGGATTTTCCGACATTGGGCCTCCCTATCACGGCGAGGCGAATCTCGTCCTCGTCCTGTTCTTCGTTAGCGATAGTCGACTTGGGTAAAGAAGCGACCACGTCCTCCATTAGCTCGTATATGCCATATCCGTGAAGGGCGGAGATGGGATAGATGGGTGCTACACCTAATTCATAGAATTCTGCCGTGAGGCTCGCGTGTTTGGGGGCATCGATTTTGTTCACGGCAAAAAAGACGGGTTTTTTTGTCTTTCTCAAGAGGGCAGCCATTTCCCGGTCGGCGGGCGTAAGGCCCGTTCTGCCGTCTGAGAGGTGAATGACCGCATCGGCTTCCTCGATGGCCAGGAGGGTCTGTTCTTTCATTTGAGCCATGAGGTCCCGCTCGGGGTTAGGCTCGAATCCCCCCGTATCCACCATGGTCAGGGGCCGTCCTTCCCACGTAACCTCGGCGTAGTTTCGGTCAATGGTTGTTCCCGGTTCATCTGCCACAATGGCCCTCCTCTTCTTTGCCAGCCGGTTAAAAAGGGTTGATTTTCCCACATTGGGGGGCCCCACAATGGCGATAATCGGTTTCACTATTCCTCCCGTTACGTTTTGTATCCGAATTCTTTAATCCACTTTTCTTCTCGCGTCCAGTCACGTCGCACCCGCACGAAGAGGGAAAGAAATACGCGGGTGGCAAAGAATTTCTCCAGTTCAAGACGGGCTAAAGTTCCAATTTTCTTTAGAAGCGCACCGCCCGCGCCGATGATGATTTTTTTCTGCGATGGCCGCTCCACGGTGATGGTTGCCTCGATAGTTATCAAGTTCCTTTGTTCGTCTTCTTGGAACGTTTCTACCGTCACGGCCGTGGAATAGGGAAGTTCTTGGTGAGTATACAACATGACTTTTTCCCTGATTATTTCGGCGGCAAGAAATCTTTCCGAACGGTCGGTGATCATATCGGGTGGAAAAAAGGCCGGCCCCTCGGGAAGAAGGTTTTTTATGGTTTCTATAAGCTCCTCGACTCCTTCACCCGTCACGGCACAGATGGGAAACACATGGGAAAAGGGGGTAAGTTCGGAGGCTCGAGCTATCATCTCCCTCATCTGCTCAGGAGAGGCCAGGTCTTTCTTATTGAGGGCAAGGACGAGGGGCAAGGAAGCTTCCTCTGCTGCCTTGATTATTGCCTTGTCGCCCGCAACCAAGCCCCTATGGGCTTCGACGGTGATAACGATTACATCGACGGAAGAAAATACCGCCCTTGCTTCCGCCACCATAGCCTGGCCCAGGGGATTTTTTGCCTCATGGATACCCGGCGTATCGACGAAGATGAGTTGACCGTTGGGGAGATTTTTTATCCCCATGATGCGATTTCTCGTGGTTTGTGGCTTGGGGGTGGTGATGGCAATCTTTTCCCCCAGGATGGCGTTGAGCAACGTAGATTTTCCCACGTTGGGCCGCCCCACGATTCCTATGAAACCCGAACGGAAACATTCCCTCGTCGTCATGGAAGGGAGCCTTTAGTGGTCGAGGAGATGGATTTCACGCCCGTCTCCGCGAATTAAGTCGATGCGGGTGAGGTGAAAGGCCTCTTTTAAATACCTTAGATTCTCGTTTCCCTTTCCCCGGAAAGCAGATTCGATTTTCCTCGGCACTTGAAACGTTACCGTCGCTCCTCCTGTCTCCTTACTTGCAAGGAGGAAACAAGCATAATCCCTCAGCATCTTCGACTTCACCAGCTCACCGAAGGCTGGATGGAAGGGGCCGGCGACGATGTTTCCTGGCTTCATCAAGGTCGCTGTAGCCTGCAAGCCCAGCCGGATTACCCTTATGTTCCGAGACTCGAATATTTTTACGGCTCTTGCGGCCCAGTCCACGGCCTCCTCTAAGGATAAAGGGTGATACAGACCCTTTTCGTAGTCCTCTGCGAGGGCCGTCTGGGCAAGGACGACGGTAGGATGTAGCCTAACCAGATGGGGGGCAATTTCCGCCACTTTTGCCACCGTGCGCATGAACCGATCGAGACTATCCCCGGGAAGGCCCAGCATCAGATGCAGGCCCACTTGGAAACCCCGGGCCTTCAAGAGACCCGTGGCTTTAATAACGTCTTCTGCCGTATGACCTCGGTTGGCCTGCTTTAAGATCTCGTCATCCAGCGATTGGGCTCCTAACTCAACCGTGGTCACATGGTAACGGGTGAGGATTCCGATCTTTTCTTCGTCTATCTCGTCCGGTCGGGTGGAAATGCGGATTCCCGCGGCGATTTTTTGCTCTACAAAGGGTTTCAGAAGGAGAAGGATGTTTTCTTGTTCTTGGGGAGGAAGGCCGGTAAAGTTTCCCCCATAGACGGCAATTTCAATTTCCCCTTTATTTTTGCTGTTTTTTAGATAGTGCTGGACGAGGTTAGCCAGGGCATCTTTATTTAAAGGGGTCTCTTCTCCCCCGGTGATACGGGCATTACAAAAGATACACCTGTTTTTGCAACCTTTCTGATTGATAAAAATGGGTATGATGAGTGGCATGGTTAAAATAGCTCATCCAGGATATGCAGGGCTTTCCTTGCGGCGTCCTTTTCGGCTTCCTTTCTGCTTTTACCCTGCCCTTCGGAGACGAATTTGTCTTGAATCTTTAGATGAACAACATAGGTGCGGTCGTGATCGGGGCCGGATTCACTTACCGTCAAGTATTTCGGCGTGCACCTGAATCTGGCCTGGCACCATTCCTGGATAGAAGATTTGTAGTCTTCAAAGAGGAGATCGTCTCTTTGCCCTTCGAGGGCAGGTTGGAAGCATCGGGCAACAAAATCGTAGGCGGCCTGGTATCCCCCGTCTAAGTAAATCGCCGCAATCACCGCCTCCATTGTATTGGCAAGCAGGGATGTTTTCGTCCTGCCACCGGTCGTTTCTTCTCCTTTTCCCAGGAGGAGCGCATGGCCCAGATTGAAATGAGTGGCCAGTCGCGCCAGGGCGAGTTCATTTACGCAGGCCGCCCTCTTGCGTGACAAGAGGCCTTCGGAATCTTCTGGAAACATACGCGTAAGCAGGTCACTTATGATGAGGTTAAGGGCGGCATCCCCTAAGAATTCTAACCTTTCGTTGTCTACCCGGGGATCACCCCCTTTCCCGCCCGAGAAGGATCGATGAGTCAAGGCCTGATCGAGGAGCTTGATATTTTCGAAAGCATAACCTAAGGCCTCTTCCACGGCGGAGAGGGCTTCTCTTCGTGCATCGTTCATCGGCTTGCCTCTGCCAGGATCATCCCCTCCTCTATCCGGATGGGCCTTACGGTCTGGATAGTATTGGCGTCCTTCTCTGTGAGATTTTCTACCACCACGGGTAGGTAGTGTTTGGAGATCCCCTTAATCAATCCGGTCTTTTTATCCCTTCTCTGTTCCACGACGATTTCGATGGGCCGCTGAAAAAAGCAGGCCATAAATGCCCTTCTCTTCTTTTGGTCCAAAAGCCGAAGCGCCATTGCCCTCTTCCTTTTTTCTTCTTCCGGGACCTGATCGGGAAACGAGGCCGCTGGGGTGCCCGGTCTTCGCGAGTAAGGGAAGACGTGTAGGTAGGCGATCGGCAACTCCTCTAAAAGGGCATAGGTTTTGGCAAACGAGGCTTCGCTTTCGCCGGGGAATCCTACCATCACGTCCATACCGATGGCGACATCGGGGCAGAGGGTTGTGATTTCGTTGATTAAGTGGCGGATGAATTTGGCACTGTAATTTCTGTTCATGCGCGCCAGCACTTCATCGTCTCCGCTTTGAAGGGGAATATGCAAATGGGGACAGATTTTGTCACCGGCGGCCAGGAGCGAAATCAAGCGCTCGCTTATCTCTAAGGGTTCGATGGAACTGAGCCGGATGCGAGCCTCCCCGGGAAGCCGGGCTACTTGTAAGAGTAGCTCATCTAAGCTACATGGTGGATTTAGATCTCTCCCATAGGCCCCCAGATGGATCGCCGTCAAGGTTACTTCTCGGCTGCCGGTCTGGATAAGCAGGGATAACCTTTTAATGACTTCGGTCGGTGGAAGGCTTAAGACCGGGCCCCGGGCCAAGGGTACGATACAGTAAGAGCAGAAAGCATCACAACCATCCTCGATTTTCAAACTCGCCCGCGTTCGCCCGGGCAGTACCGCCGGGGGCGGGAAATTGTTGGTCCAAGTCTCTTCCTTCCCCTGAGCGTACATCTTACTTCCCATGACCCGCTCGACCAGGCTTTGCTTTTCTTTGTTTCCCACAATTTGCGTAACACCGGGTATCTTTGCGATGGCCGCGGCCTGGAGTTCCGCGTAACAACCCGTCACCACTACCTTCGCTGCCGGATTTTGTCTGATCGCCCGTCGGATGAGTTGGCGTGACTGATAATCGGTCTTGGCCGTGACCGTGCAGGTATTTATGATGTAACAGTCCGCCTTGGCGGTAAACGGCACGTATGATAAGCCCGCCTTTTGCAAGGCATTGATGATGGCCGCCGATTCGTACTGATTAACCTTGCAACCCAGGGTGGCAACCGAGAATCGCCTCATATTTTTGCTATTTTCCCTCGCCATACGTGAAACCTCGCGCCATTTAACTATCCTAAACGGTACTTGTCAAGACGGCATAATTTTTGACACGGGTTTGGCAAAGGTCTTATTTTGTGGTAAACTATTATATCACCTTGCGTCAGGGGAAAGATGGAATCTATTTTCGAGTTTATCCACACCCATCAGGCCGCCGTCATCGCCGTGGTTATTTTAGCCCTGATCGTGGTCTATTTTCTCATTAAAAACCTCGTTAAGCTGGCGATGGTCGCCATCTTGATTCTCGTTCTCGTGGGTACGTACTTTTTCCTTACCGCGCCGAAGAAGTCTCCTTCCGATCTGATCCGGGCCTGGCAGAAAATGAAGGGCGAAACGGTGACCGTCGTGGAAAAGGGGAAGGCGGCGGTAAAAACGGGGCAGGAAGTATTGAAAAAGGGGCAGGAAATATCCCAGGGGGTGGTAGATAAGTTGAAAAAGGGGGAGGCGGAAAAGGGGGCTAAAAAAGATTGACCTCCATGGCCCGGACGGGACAGGCCGTGACGCACACTTCGCAGCCGTTACAGCGCTCAACGTTGAAAGATACTTTCATGGTTTCCTTGTCGATGGAGAGGGCTCCCGTGGGACAGAAGGCGGTGCAGGCCCCGCAGTGGACGCAGCGGTCCGTATTCTGGGTAACATTTTTCGATAAGGGCTCCACCCGTAGGCCCTTTTCCTTCAGATATCTAATGCCCTGATCGAAATTTTCTTTGCCTCCGCTCAGTTCAAGAACGATTACCCCGTCTCTCTTGGGCAGAATGCGGGCCTTCAAGATATTGACGACGAGGTCGTATTTTTTTACCAGTTCGTAGATGACGGGTTGATCTACGTTTTCGGCGGCGTAATGGATAACTATCTTTTTGGCAACTGGGTTTTCCATGGCAATGACCTTAAATGCATCATACGTCTCATGGTAAAGAAAGTCAACTTTGGGATTGAATTGAAGGGTCGTTTTTGCCCTTTTCTCAGCGGTTATGATGGGATAAATAAAATAGGAGGCACCCTTGATGGAACGGGGGAAGATCATCTGCGAGTTACTGGCCTTTCATAAGAAATGTTTTGACAACCATATGCGCACCATCACGGTCCTTTTGGAGCAAACAGAGAAGATGATGGAGCTTTTCTTGCAGGAGACGCCTAACCTCTCAGAAGAGGAAAGGAAGGCCGTCTCCGAATGGATCGCCGTGTGCCGAAAGGGGCGAAAGGAATTGGTCGAGAAGGCAACCGAAAGCTATAAAAAGGTAAAGGATGCTTTCCTTGCACCCAAGTGAAATCAGGCATGAGGCGTTTTAAAACGGGGACGGAAATTGTAAAGCCAACAAAACATCTCATTGAGCCGGCCCTTTTTTTGTGTTACATCACTTTCACCTAACTTTCAGGGGGTACTTCTATGGAAATAGCATGCGAGCTCATTTCGCCGGAAAAGAGAAAGCCCAAGTATACAGATGAAGGAAAATTGGGATTTGGGCAGATCTTTACCGATCACATGTTTACGCTTCAATATCATCGCGATCGGGGTTGGTATGAGCCCAAAATCGGGCCGTATCGTCCTTTCGTATTGGATCCCGCTACGATCTGCCTCCACTATGCCCAGATGATCTTTGAGGGATTAAAGGCTTACCACGGCCCAGGAGGCGAAATTTATCTCTTTCGCCCCGGGGAAAATGCGAAACGGATGAACCGATCTGCCGAAAGGATGTGCATGCCCCCACTGGATGAAGAACTTTTTTTGAAGGCTGTCAAAGCCCTCGTTTGGGTAGACCGGGCATGGCTTCCCAAGGGCAAAGGTACTTCCCTGTACATAAGACCCACGATGATTGCCACCGAGAAGGCGTTGGGCGTTCATGTTTCCTCGGAATACCTTTTCTTCATTATCCTCTCCGCCGTAGGGGCCTACTATGCCGAGGGTTTTAACCCCACCAAGATTTACGTCATTGAAGAGTATACTCGTACGGCCCCGGGCGGGATCGGGCATATAAAAGCGGCCGGTAATTATGCGGCCAGCCTTTACGCCAGTTCCATCGCCGCGAAGAAGGGTTACACTCAGGTGCTTTGGTTGGATGCGGTTCATAGGCGGTTTGTGGAAGAAGTGGGGACGAGTAATATCTTTTTCCTGATCGATGATGAGTTGATCACCCCACCCCTGACGGGGACCATTTTGCCCGGCATCACCCGCGATTCCGTTATCACCTTGGCAAAGCACTGGCAGATAAAGGTCGTTGAGCGCCCCATGGCCATGGACGAAGTCGTAGCGTCCTATAAAAGCGGCCGGTTGAGGGAGGTCTTTGCCTCCGGTACGGCCGCCGTGATATCTCCCGTCGGCGTTCTCTATTACCGGGGGGAGGAAATGGTCATTAATGAGGGGAAGACGGGTCCCTTGACCCAGAAACTCTACGATGAACTCATGGGTATCCAGTATGGAGAGAAGGAAGACCCCTTCGGTTGGCGGGTCCGGGTGGATAATGAAAGGCTGTAAGCCTACTTGGCCGGGGAATTCACAGTCTTGTGGAAAAACATGTTGACAGGTATGTGGATAGCTTCTATAAGGTGCGAAATATCACGTGAAAGGAACGGTTTGCACAAGAATTGAGCACGATGTTTGCTCAATGATATTAAATAGTTGCAATTTTTCAAGGGATAGAGGGGGTTGGGTGTTTCTGCTTCTTAAGTTTATTAACAGGTAATGTTATGGCACGGTTCTTGTGGAAGTCTCGTTCCTCCCCCGGTACAGATCAGGTAAGGAAGAAATTCCTTTTTGTCTTCATATGTTCCATTGTAATCTTGGTCGTTTTTGCCCGCTCCGGGTGGTCACTTACTGCCGAGGAAGTGGTGAAGCGAATTCAAGCGGTCTATGATGGGATGGATACCTTTCGGGCGACTTTTGTTCAGGAGACGCAGATACGTGCCGCCAAGAAGGTCATCCGGGAAGAAGGCAAGGTCTATTTCCGGCGCCCCGGTTTGATGCGATGGGATTATCGTGTCCCCAAGGAAAAACAGCTTTACCTCTCGCCCAAGAAAAATTGGCTTTATCTCCCCTCGGATAAGGTGGCATACGTGAAAGAGGGGGAAGGGGTAGCCTCAAATACGGTCGCCCGCTTCATCATGGGGGCGGGTCGCATCGAGGAGGATTTTTTCGTCGAGATGGAGGGGAGTGCAGGGGAAATCAGGTTGACGATGAAGCCGAAAGAGCCGTCTCTAACGGTAAAGGCGCTGAAAGTAACCGTGAGCCCGTCATCATTTTTTGTCACCTCCTGCCGGTATTCAGACGATTACGGAAATGAAGTTTTCATCAAATTCAGGGATATCGAACTTAACGTCCCTTTGAATCAAAGGCTCTTTCTTTTTTCTCCCCCCCAGGGAGTAGCGGTACTGCCCATGCAGTAAAGAGGGAGCCCCTTGGGGCTTCCCGAGGAGGAGGTCACAGATATGCGGGTACTCATGTTTGGGTGGGAATTTCCGCCTTATATCAGCGGAGGTTTAGGTACGGCATGTTTGGGCCTGACCCAGGCTTTGAGCCGCCTAGGTGTGCAGATCATCTTTGTCTTGCCTCACATCAAAGGGGAGATCTCTGCCTCCCACGTGGAAATAAGGTCGGCTTCTTCTGCGCTGGGTCCGGGAAAGAAGTTTACCCGCCTTTACGCGTATCCACCTGCGGCGGGGTATCATAACGGGGAAAAGGCCTTCACGGGGGAATACACGGCCGATATGCTCAGGGAAGTTGAGTCTTACGGTATTGCCGCAGGGATCATAGCTTCCCAGGAGAGGTTTCATGTTATCCATGCCCATGATTGGATGACCGTTTACGCGGGCCTTGCGGCCCGTAAGGCAAGCGGCCGACCTTTCATTTACCACGTCCATTCCCTCGAATTCGATCGGAGTGGGGATAACGTAAATCGGGAAATCTTTGAGATTGAAAGATTGGGGTTGTGGGAGGCAGATCATGTGATCAGCGTGAGCAACTATACCAAATCGATGATCATCCGCCGCTACGGCCTTGACCCGCAAAAGGTAACGGTGGTTCACAATGCCGTCTCTCGCAAAGAAGGGATGACATATGCGCGGATGCCCAAAAATCCCCACGAGAAGATAGTGCTCTTTTTGGGCCGGATTACCTTTCAGAAGGGGCCGGATTATTTTGTCGAAGCGGCGGCGAGGGTCATAAGAGCAATGCCGGAAGTGCGATTCGTCATGGTGGGTACGGGTGACATGATGCCCGCCATGGTGGAGCGCGTGGCGAGCCTGGGGCTGGGGAGTCATTTTCATTTTACCGGTTTTCTCCAGGGAGCAGAGGTGGACAGCATGTACGCCCTAAGCGATCTATACGTCATGCCCAGTGTATCCGAGCCTTTCGGCATCACCCCCTTGGAAGCCATGCTCTACGATGTACCGGTCATCATCTCCCGACAGTCGGGGGTCTCGGAAGTGGTGAGGCACGCCTTGAAGGTGGATTTCTGGGATGTGGAAGAATTGGCCAATATGATGGTAAGCGCCCTCAAGCATCCTGCTTTGGTAAGGGAGCTTACGGAGAAATCTCAGGAAGACTTGAAAAATATTCATTGGGATCGGGCAGCGGAAAAAGTCGTTCGCCTATACCAAGACCTTTGTTCATAAGGAGGGGCAAAATGCCGGCCGTTTGTATTTACTTTCAAGTTCATCAACCCCTGCGTCATCGCCGATTTTCCGTCTTTGATATCGGCAAGGGTCTTCCTTACGAGGATGAGGAAATGAACAGGCAGATACTGGAGAAGGTGGCGGATAAATGTTACCTCCCCGCCAATCTTTTGCTACGGGAACTTATCGAAAAGTATGAGGGAAAGTTTCGCCTATCCTTTTCCCTTTCCGGTATAATTCTCGAGCAGTTGCAAAGATACCGTCCTGAGGTGCTGGATAGCTTCGTCAATTTGGCGCAAACGGGCGCGGTGGAATTTTTAGGTGAAACATACTACCACTCCTTGGCGAGCCTCTTTTCCCTGCCGGAATTTCGCGCGCAGGTTAAGCTTCATCAGGCCGCAATGGAGAAACATTTTAAGTTCACTCCCCGTGTTTTCCGCAATACCGAGCTCATATATTCCGATGCCCTGGCCGAGGAAGTAGAGAAGATGGGGTATCAAGCCATGCTGGCCGAAGGCGCGGATCGTATCTTAGGTTGGCGCTCCCCGAATTTTGTTTATCAATCTGCCCGGGGAAGTTTGCGCATACTCCTGAGAAACTACCGTTTGTCCGATGATGTAGCCTTCCGCTTTTCAGACCGTTCCTGGTCTGAGTATCCTCTCATGGCCGACAAATTCGCCCGTTGGATAAAAGAGGCGGCAGCAGGATGTCAGATCATCAATCTCTTTATGGATTACGAGACCTTTGGCGAACATCAGTGGGCGGATACAGGGATCTTCGAGTTCCTGCGGGCCCTGCCGGAAGAGATCCTGAAACTTTCCGATTTAAACTTCCTCACGCCGTCCGAGGTGATAGACGTTTATGAACCGGTAGGTTCGCTAAACGTGCCGGAGCCCATGTCCTGGGCCGATGTGGAAAGGGATTTGACAGCTTGGATAGGTAATCATCTCCAGAACGATGCCATCAAGACCCTCTACGGCTTGGAAAAAGTGGTGCAACAGGCGAAAGATGACGGCCTCCTGGAAGCCTGGAGAAAGCTTCAAACCTCGGACTATTTTTACTACATGTGTACGAAATGGTTTGCCGATGGGGATGTCCATAAGTACTTCAATCCGTATCCATCCCCTTATGAGGCTTACATTAATTACATGAATATCATCGATGATTTTACCCGACGGGTAGGGGGAGGGAAAGAGGCATGAAGGCATTAGAGCCGGCGTTTCTATTCGAGGTAAGCTGGGAGGTTTGCAACAAGATCGGAGGCATCTATACCGTCATCACCACCAAACTACGGGAGGTTGAGAAGGTATTCGGGGATCGCTACATCCTTCTGGGGCCCGACCTGAAGATGAACATCGACTTTGAGGAGACGGACGAGCCAGGTTGGCAGAAGATAAGAGAGGGGACGGCCATTAAGGGCCTGTCCTGTCGCTTTGGCCGCTGGCGTATCCCCGGCGAACCTAAGGTGATTCTCGTTTCGGCCAGTAAGAGGTATAGCTCGGATCAGCTACTCTACCACCTGTGGGAAACCTTCGGGGTGGATTCTATTGCGGGGGGAATGGATTACGTCGAGGCCGTTTTGTTCAGTTACGCCTGCGGGGAAGTCATAGAAACCTATTACAATCTTCACCTGAGAGATGAGAACATTCCCGTCATTGCCCATTTTCACGAGTGGATGGCCGGGGCCGGGCTCCTCTACCTTAAAGAGCACCTCCCCGAGGTGGGAACGGTCTTTACCACCCATGCTACCATCTTGGGGCGCGCCCTTTCCGGGGCCGGTATCGATATTTATGCCCAGATGGACAGTATCGCCCCCCAGAAGGAAGCCAGCATTCACAACGTGTCCGCCAAATATTCTCTGGAGATGACAGCGGCCCGTGAGGCCGACTGCTTCACCACGGTCAGTGCCATCACTGCCGTCGAAGTGAAAAATTTCCTCGGTTGCGAGCCGGACGTTATTACCCCCAATGGACTGGATATGGAAAACATTCCCGATTTGGTGACGAATCGGGAACTTGCCCTGGAGGCAAAGTCCAGGATTCTCGAGGCCGCCAACCGCTTTCTCCGGAGAGAATTGCCTTCCGACACGAGAATAATTGCCATCTCGGGACGTTACGAATATCGGAACAAGGGGCTCGATATTTTCCTCGAGGCGCTGGGACAGCTGGAGAATTCTGCCTATGTAGGGCCACCTCTCATGGCCCTGGTGCTTGTTGTAGGGGGTTATAAGGACCTAATCCCGAGTTTGAGAAGCGATCAGGCCAAGGCAGAGACGCAAGCCATCCCCATTGCTACCCATCGCCTGGAGAACGAGTCGTTTGATCCCATTCTCCAGGCCTGTAACCGGTTGGGTCTTACCAATCAGGCCCAAAATAAGGTCAACGTAATTTTCAACCCCGCTTACCTAAACGGCCATGATGGCCTTTTCAACATGAACTATTATGAAGTATTGGCCGGATGTGATTTAGGGGTCTTTCCTTCTTACTATGAGCCGTGGGGTTATACGCCCCTTGAAGCGGCGGCCCATGCAGTACCCACGGTAACCACCGATCAGGCGGGATTTGGTCTTTGGGTGGAGGCAAATATCGGGGAGGCATCGGGCATCATTCTGCTTCGCCGCCGCGGCAGACCTCTCGATCAGGTTATTCAGGACATGAAGGCCATTTTCCAGGCCTTTCTCTCTTGGCCGCCGGAAGCCCTGGAAGAACGGAGGAAAAGTGCCCGTACGGTGGCTATGAAGGCCAATTGGCAAGATTTCATTTCCTTCTACCTGGAGGCCTTTGCCCGGGCAAGGGTTAAGGCAGAAAAGAGAAAAGAAGCCGTTCCCGAGGCAAAACTGATGGCCGGCGTCCATGTTTTCGCCGGAGTTGCCTCTGCTCGCCCGCATTTTCGCTCTTTCACGGCGATCGCCAGCTTACCCGAAAATATATCCCGTTTGAGGGAATTGGCCTACAATCTATGGTGGGCCTGGAATCCTCGGGCACTGGATCTCTTTGCCAGCCTCGATTTACGTCTGTGGAATGAGGTGGGTAACAATCCCGTGCGGATGCTCGAAAGCGTCTCTCCAGAGGCTTTGAAAGAAGCCTCGGAGAATGAGACTTATCTTGCCCTTTATTCTCAGATTTTCCAGCGCTTCGATGAATACATGAAAGGTCCAGGCTTAAAGAAAAAGTACCCCTACGCAGAAGAGATAAAGTCCTCCTCGCCGATTGCCTACTTTTCCACCGAATACGGCCTGCATGAATGTCTGCCTATCTACTCTGGAGGACTGGGCACTCTTTCCGGTGATCATTTGAAAACGGCCAGTGATATGGGAATCCCCCTGGTAGGGGTGGGGTTGCTATACAAGAACGGGTACTTTCAGCAGCTGATAGATCAGAACGGCAAACAGCAGGAGCTTTACCCGGAGAACGATTTCTCCATTATGCCCATTCGGTGTGTGAGGGATGATAAGGGGCAAGAAGTGCAGATTTCCATCGAGCTTCCTGGACGTGTCCTCTTTGCCAATATATGGGAGGTGAAGGTAGGTAAGGTTTCCCTGTATCTCCTCGATACCGATGTGCCCCGCAATACGCCACAAGACCGGGCGATAACTGCCCGCCTTTACTTGGCCGACCAGAAGGTGCGCCTGGAGCAGGAGATCCTCCTCGGCATAGGGGGGATAAGACTGTTGAAAAAGTTGGGGATAAAACCTTGCGCCTATCACATAAACGAGGGGCATTCGGCCTTCTTGCTCCTCGAGCGCATGGGATCTTTAATGGAGGATGAGGGCCTTAACTTTTCGGAAGCAGCGGAAGTGGTGAGGGCAGATAGCCTGTTTACCACCCATACCCCGGTGGAGGCAGGAAATGAACGTTTCCCCCGTGAGTTGATGGAACACTACTTTTCTGGTTTTGCCAAACGATTGGGATTGTCCTGGGATCAATTCTGGGAATTGGGGCGGCATGAAGGGGGGGACGAAAAGAATTTCTACCTCAATATCATGGCCCTGAAATTGACGTACCGGAAAAACGCGGTAAGTAAGGTCCACGGGGAACTCTCCCGCCGCATGTGGCGAAATGTGTGGAAGGGATTCGACGAAACGGACATTCCCATCATGCACATAACAAACGGGGCCCATTTTCTCTCCTATCTCGCCCTCCGCATGAAGGCCATTTATGATGCCTACTTAGGGATTGAGTGGGAAAAAAATCTCTTAGATCCGGAGCGATGGGCCAAGGTGCAGGACATTCCCGATACGGTTCTCTGGCGGGTCCACGGCGAGCTCAAGCAAAAACTTCTGGACCTCATCCGGGAACGGATTACCCGGAATTGGCCCCTCTACAGGAGTGAGCAAATCAGGAGAGAACAGGTCTTTGGCTACCTGAACAGTGGGGCCATGCTCATAGGTTTCTCTCGCCGGTTTGCGCCTTATAAACGTGCCTATCTCATCCTGTCCGATCTCGATCGATTGGACCGCTTAGTCAACAATCCTCAGCGGCCGGTGCAAATCGTATTTGCTGGGAAGGCCCATCCAAACGATAATTTAGGAAAAGAAATCCTCGAAAGGGTTACGACCGTATGTCGGGATGATAGGTTCGTAGGCCGCATCTTTTTCTTGGACAATTACGACATCCGTATGGCCCGCCATCTCCTTCAAGGAGTGGATGTATGGCTGAATACCCCGAGGAGACCTTATGAGGCGAGCGGAACGAGCGGAGAAAAGGCCATAATAAACGGGGTTATTCATGCCAGTGTATCGGATGGATGGTGGGTGGAAGGTTACGATGGAACCAACGGTTGGACCATCGGTCCTGTTCGCCGAGGATACGTAGAAGAAGCGGGAGAGCCCGATGAGGAAGATGCCCATTCGCTGTACGAACTACTCGAAAATACCATCGTCCCCCTGTACTATGACCGAGATTTAACGGGGGTGCCCGTCAAGTGGATGGCCATGGTCAAAAGGTCGATCCAGACCCTGGCGCCCGTGTATAACACGGAGAGGATGATGCAGGACTACCTGCGCCGGATGTACGAGCCTGCCGCCCGTCGCGGGAGAAAAATTGCGGAAAATGCCTTTGCCCTGGCCAAGGAAATAGCCGATTGGAAGTCGAAGATAGCCATGCGCTTTTCGTCTCTGAAACTGGAAGAGGTAGTGGTTAAGGGCATTCAGGGAGATTCTATCTCCGTCGGGGATACCCTCGAGGTGACGGTCCGTATTGCACCGGGACGGTTAGGCCCGGAAGAGATATACGTGGAGTTGGTCATCGGCGAACGGGGAGCGAACGGTTTTTGCGGCATGCCGGAAAGGATACCCCTCAGCCTTACCGAGCAGGGAGAAGGCGGCGTGCTTATTTATAATTTATCTTATGAGGTTAAGTTCAACGGCCAGTATCAGTACGGCGTCCGTGTGATGCCCTATCATCCCCATCTCGATTCCATCATCGAATCGGGGCTTGTTCTCTGGGGATAGGGTCTAGAGGCAAGCTCTCCGGAGCGAAGGTTTTCCTAAGGCGGTTTACGTTCTTCCTTCGCTCTCGCCGGCCAGAGGGGTCATCTCCTTCCGATGAGCCATAATATAAAGGTGAGGAGCAAGCTGATGACTATGCAGGTCGTGAGGGGGAAGTAAAAGTGGACCCGCTTACCTTCATAGGAAATATCCCCCGGCAACCGGCCGAACCAGGGTATTTTATCCATAAAGATCAAGGCCAGACCCATCAGGGCCAAAATTACGCCCGCTGCAATTAAGAGCTTTCCCAAGGTAGGGAATGGTTGCATCTACTTACCCTCCTTATCGTCATACCAGGCAAAGGGTTTTTCCCGTCCGAAATCCGGCATCAAGTGCCTGGCATCGACTTCCTGAATATAAATATTTTCAAACCCCATGTCCAGGGCGTAGTTTACCACCGTCTCGTACTCCTCCTGGGAGAGACGCCGCCCCAGTTGGGGATGGTAAGAGAGGGGAGGGATAGGGGTGTACTGAGACATGATACTCAAGGTCAGGTGGCGAGACACCTCTTCGGCCAGGATCCGGATGGCCTTTAAGCTATTTTCCACCCGGCCGGGCAGAACGAGATGGCGCACGAGCAGGCCGCGCTTGGCGATTCCATCTTCGATTAAAAGTCCATCCCCTACCTGTCTTATCATCTCTTGGAGGGAGGCCGTGGCGATCCTCACGTAATCCCCTGCTCGGGAGAGCTCAGAGGCCACCTGTTCGTCCCCGAATTTAAAATCCGGTAGATAGATGTCGATCCATCCGGCAAGTAGTCGGATTACCTCTGGCTCTTCGTAAGAGCTTGTGTTGTAGACGATGGGCACGTTGAGCCCCTTTGACCGTGCTTCGAAAATCGCGTCGAGGATGAAGGGGGCATGGGGGGTAGGGGTGACGAGGTTAATGTTGTGACAGCCTTCTTTCGCGAGGGAAAGCATAATGTTCGCCAATTCTTCTGGGGTCGTTTTCTTACCTGTGACGACGTGGCTAATCTGGTAGTTCTGACAGAAAGTGCAGCGGAGGTTGCAGGAGGAAAAGAAGATCGTTCCCGAGCCTTGGGTGCCGGAAATGGGTGGCTCCTCTCCAAAATGGGGTAGGGCGCAGTCCACCACCATGTAATCTGCCAGGTGGCAAAAACCCCCTTTCTTTTCTCTCCGATCCACCCGGCAACGCCGGGGGCAGAGGGTACAGTTGGATAGTCTTTCGTACAGGGCGTTCATTTAAGGGGAATAGGCTCCACAACACTTTTTATTTTCCCACTCTCTACAAGCTCCATAAACACCTCGCCTAAGTGGGATGAGCACCTGACCGCTTCCCGCCAGTTTCTCATCCTCCTTTCGGGGTCGGAAAGGTAATGGATAAAATCATCCCTCTCCGGGACCTTTCCTTCCGGCAGTCGGGCAATAAATTCTGCCGAAGGCACGACCAAGATGGTTTTTTTCACCCTTTTCGGATCTGGCCGTCGGTCGAGTTTCTTGTCGAGCCAGCGTGGGATGATTGCTGCTTGATGCAAAAAACAGAGGGTTAACCCCACCTCTGCCTCCGGAGGGAAAGCGGAATTAAGCTGGTAATCCGTAAGGCCCCCGTCTCGATACGTACCCGGAGGGGCCCCCCAAATGTTTCTTACCCCTGCCACAACCAAAGGAATCGCCCCGGAAGCCAAGAGGGCCGGTTTAAAATTCGCCGGGGAAAGGGGTACCACGTACCCCGACTCGCAGGGGGGAGGGTGTGGGCCGGAGAAGAAGATAACCCGGTCCACAAAGGCAAAGATGGCGGAAGGAGAAACCATATTCAGTAAGTAACAGAGGCCGAAACCAGTGCCTTGGATGATTTTCGAAGCAAAGGAGGTGAGGTGCTTGGCTTTCGCCGTGATGATGGCCAGGCGATAACGGGGATGTTTGAGGGCCAAGTAAATGGCGTCGTCTCTGATGGCCTGGTCGATGACGTGCTCAAGAGATTTCTTTATGGTTTGGGGGGTGTCCTTATCCGTGTAAGTGGCTGAGATGTACGCCTCCATGAGGGCTCGGTAACTATTTTCGGCCTCTGGCATGGTCCAGGTAGAAAGCCGCCAGGCGCCGGCAGAAGCCCCGATGAGCAAAACCGGCCTTCTTTTCCCCAACACTTCGTACCTCAGCAAGGTAAGGTCAAATCCGGACGCGATAAGCCAGCGGGGACCGACGGCGGCGCCGAAATATACGCCGATATCATCGAAGTTAAGGCCCCCGTCTTTGATGATTTCGTAAGCTTGAGGGCCGGCCAGAACCCTTAAATCTTTGATGAATTGGCTTGACATGCGCCTTTTTCGCCTGGTAGAAGGTAAGTTGCATGGTTTCATAGGCAGGATATCGTTTTTTGTCAATCACCTTCCGGGAAAGAGAAAGGAGTAAAAAATGGCCTTGAGAGATGAAATGGTTAACCTAGCCAAGAAAGCCAAGGAGGCCGCTCGAGAAATGGCGGTGCTTTCTTCGCGGGTCAAGGACATGGCGTTGATGGAGATGGCGGAGGCCTTAACCGGTCAAATCGCATACCTGGTTATAGAAAATGAAAAGGATGTGAAGAGGGCAAAAGAGATGGGGCTCTCCGCCGCCATGATCGACCGCCTTACCCTCACGCCGGCCCGCATTCATGACATGGCAAGGGGCATAAGAGAGGTAGCCGCCCTTCCCGATCCGGTAGGGCGGATCACCTCCATGTGGCGCAGGCCAAACGGGCTTTTGGTGGGTCGCATGAGAATCCCTCTGGGAGTGATAGGCATCATTTATGAGTCCCGGCCGAATGTAACCTCCGATGCTGCCGCCCTTTGTTTGAAGGCAGGAAATGCCGTTATACTCCGCGGTGGCTCCGAGGCCATTAATTCCAACGTGGCCATTGCCCAGGTGTTAAGGCAGGTAGTGGCAAAACATGGCATTCCAGAAGGGGCAATTCAAATGGTCTCTGTAACGGATAGGGCAGCTGTCTACGAGCTGCTGCAGCTCGACGAGTATATTGACCTCATCATTCCCCGGGGGGGAGAGGAGTTGATCCGTGCCGTCGTTAAGGAGTCGAGGATCCCCGTGATTAAGCACTATAAAGGGGTGTGTCACGTATTTGTGGATGAAGATGCAGATCTGGAGATGGCCCTCCAGATCTGCTTAAATGCCAAGGTTCAGCGCCCCGGTGTCTGCAATGCCATGGAAACGCTCCTCATCCATGAAAAGGTGGCCCCTGTCTTTCTCCCGCAGGTGGCGCGGGCCCTGGAAGAGGTGGGGGTGAAGCTCAGGGGTTGCCCGGAGACGAGAAAGATCCTTCCTCATATCGAAGCGGCGACGGAAGAAGATTGGTATGCCGAGTACTTGGACCTCATCTTGGCGATAAGGGTGGTGCCTAACCTAACGGAAGCGATGGACCATATTGCCCGCTACGGCTCTAATCACACGGAGGCCATCGTCACCCGAGATTATAGTCGGGCGCAAGAATTTTTGAATAAAGTCCAGTCATCGACCGTCCTCGTGAATGCCTCTACCAGATTCAGCGATGGCTTCGAGTTGGGATTGGGCGCAGAAATCGGCATCAGCACGACGAAACTCCACGCTTACGGCCCCATGGGGGTGGAGGAATTGACGACGACCAAATTCATCGTTTACGGTGAAGGACAGATTAGAACATGAGATGGGGCCTTTTTGGGGGGTGTTTCGATCCCATTCACTACGGACACCTGCGCAGCGCAGAAGAGGTGAGAGAAAAGCTGGGCCTCGAGAAGGTGGTTTTCATACCGACCCGTGTCCCCCCACATAAAGATCCGGCCGGACTAAGTGCTTTCCCTCATCGTTATGAGATGGTAAGGCGGGCCATTGGCAACCACCCTTTCTTTGAGGTTTCCGATGAAGAGGGAAAAAGGGATGGCGTTTCTTACACCGTGGATACCGTTGATTCCTGGCGAAGACAGTGGGGGGAAGAAAAAGGCCTTTTCTTTATCACCGGTCAGGATGCCTTCGATGCCATTCGAACCTGGAAAGAGTGGGAGAGGCTCATCCGGATATGTAACTTCGCGGTTATGACCAGGCCGGGTTCTTTGAGGGGGGATCTTGCTTGCGTTTTAACGCCGGAGGTGGCAGCTTACTTCCAGTACAGCGAAAAGGATGATTGTTACCGGGGGCCGGCCGGCTATGGCATTTATTTCGTTTCCGTGACGTTTCTCGACATCAAAGCCCGCAGCATCCGTAAGATGATAAGGCAGGGGCGTTCCGTTACTTTTCTAACGCCCGATCCTGTAATCAGGTACATCAAGGAAAACAAACTCTACATGGAGGGAGAGGGGGCATGAGGGGAACAATAGCATTGATGGTGGCGGCACTTTTGAGCCTTCCTTGCCCATCGGCGGCCCTTAGGTGCGGGAAGGGCCTTGTTGTGGTGGGTGATATAAAGGCGAAGGTGCTCGCGGAATGCGGGGAGCCGCAATATCGGGAAAAAGTGAGGTTGAAAGAAGACCCCTACCTGGAAAGAAAAGGTGGGAGGAAAAAATCGGGGCGTCACGTGGAACAGTGGACCTACAATTGCGGTGAAGACGATTTTATGTACGTCCTTACCTTCGACGGTGGAAAACTGATTAAGGAGGAACCCGTCGGCCGCGGTAAGGGTGCCTCGAAGTGCCGGGGCAATTAAAGTTCTTTTACCTCCTTCATGTACTTGATCCGGCCTTCCCTCACCATGGTTGTCTTCAGCGCCTCGATCCAAAAACGCATGGCTTCCGCCTTTTTCATCTGCAGCAGGGTTTCTCTGATGGTAGCCTTTTTCTGCGCCAATTCCTGGTCCGTGGGGGGGATCCAATCTTTTAACTGAAGCACGAGGTACCCGTTGCCCGAGGGAATGGGTTTTTCCACCACTCTATTTTGGGGGCTCAGGCGGGAGAGGACCGAATACACGTCCGTGGCACTTCCCAAGTTGGAAGGGGGAGAAGTGACAACAAAAAGCCCCGTTTCCGAAAGGGGCAGGTTTTTCCCCCTAACTATGTTCTCCAGGGTTTCTCCCTTTTTCATCCTTGCAATTATCGCCTCCGCTTCTTGGAAGGCCTGTTTTTTTGCTTCTTCCTCCAGGTACCTTTTCCTGACTTCTTGCTCTACGGTGGCGAAGGGTGGACTGTGGGCCTCTTTTCTGGCCACCACCTGCAGGATGACATAACCATCGTCGGTCGAAAGGACGCGGGATATCTCTTTGGGTGGTAAAGAAAACACGATCTTGGCCAGGTCCCGAATGCCCTTTAGTTCACTAGGCAGGTTATTTTCATCGAAGAAATCGGTCGTTTTTATTTTCAGGTTGTGCTTGGCGGCATAGGCTTCGAAATTTTCCATCTGGTATATTTCATCGTGGGCTTTTTTGGCTTCCCCGTAAGCGATTTGCATGCCCTTTGATTTCTTTATTTCTGCCACGATTCTTTCTTCCGCTACCTTCTCTTTCACCCGCAGGCGGTAATCGTTGATCTCGTCTTTTTCCACCACCACCTTATCCGTATAACAGCTCGCGTAAAAAGGCATGTATCTTACCTGCACGCGGGTGGGAACTCGGAACTCCCCTTCGTGGGCTTTAAAGTATGTTTCTAATGCCGGGCGATCTGGTTTTATGTGACGGGCAAATTCCGATGCTGGGATCTGACATTTGAGTAAGTTTACCTTGGCATTTCGTGATTGGTAGTATTCCTTGATTTCTGCCTCGGTGACGTGAATGCCGTCCAGTATAAGTTCTTCCAACTTGGCGGCAGTTAGGTTCTTTCGCTGCATGTCTTCGAACTCTTCCGGCTTTATCTTGTTTAACCTGAGCATTCTCTGGTAGAGGGCTTCGTCGAAGACGCCGTTTCGTTGAAAAGCGGGGATGGAAGCAATGCTCTTCCTCAGCTCCTCATCCGAGACCTTGATCTTCATTTCCTCCGCCTTTTTCATGAGGAGGGTGTCGTAGATCATCTTGTTTAACACCTGTTCTTTCAGGTTCATGGACCGAATCATTTCCTCGCTGAGGAGTCCGCCGAATCTTTGCCGGTACATGTCTATCAGGTCTTGATATTGACGGTTGAATTCGGCCTGGGTGATTATTTTCCCGTCGATCGAGACGATGGCTTCGGCCCGGTGCCTTCCCCCCATAGATCCGAAATAGAGGACAAAAACGACGATAATGATGCCCAGAAGGACCTTCATCATCCAGTTTCTGGCATGTTTTCTCATCAAGTTGAGCATTTCAACTCCCTCTCGATTGTCTTTAATGTCCCCACATAATATAACCCCGGCCACAAATCAAATATAAAAAGGGTGTGGGAAGGCCTCCTTTTTAAAGGCTGGGTCAAAATAAAAACATTGCCGGACGGCAAAAAATGAGATAAGCAATCGAAAATTTTAGCCATCAAAAATATGGAGGTAGAGGCATCGTGTTTTTCGACTTTATCCTGGGGAAGTTTTCCAACGACTTGGCCATCGATTTGGGTACGGCAAATACGCTCGTCTATGTCAAGGGAAAAGGCATCGTCCTCAATGAGCCCTCCGTGGTTGCTGTTCATCGGGATTCTAAGGGTACGAGAAAGGTCCTGGCCGTAGGTGCGGAAGCGAAGAACATGTTAGGTCGCACACCCGGCAATATTGAAGCCATCAGGCCTTTGAAAGAGGGTGTAATCGCTGATTTCGATACCACCGAAGCGATGCTGAGGTATTTTATCTTGAAGGTGCACAATAGGAGGACTTTGGTGCGCCCCCGGATCATAGTTTCCATTCCCTCGGGCATTACCCAGGTGGAGAGAAGGGCGGTACGAGAGACGGTGGAATCGGCCGGGGCGCGGGAAATATACTTAATCGAGGAGCCCATGGCAGCTGCCATAGGGGCGGGGCTTCCCGTGACGGAGCCGACGAGTTCCATGATCGTTGATATAGGTGGGGGAACGACGGAAGTGGCCGTGATCTCTCTTTCGGGTATCGTTTACTGTAAGTCGCTGCGCGTGGCAGGAGATAAGATCGACGAGGAAATTGTCCAGTACATGAAGCGAAAATACAGCCTTCTTATCGGAGAAAGAACGGGGGAACAGATAAAGATGACGGTAGGTTGTGCCTTCCCGGACAAGGAAATCCAGACGATGGAAGTCCGGGGAAGGGATTTGATCTCCGGCATTCCGAAAACGATCGAGGTCACTTCCGAGGAAATCAGGGAGGCTATTTCGGAACCGGTAAGTTTGATTGTGGATGCCATCAAGGATGCCCTCGAGAATTCCCCTCCCGAACTCGCCGGTGACATTGTGGATCGGGGGATTATGCTTTCCGGTGGTGGGGCGCTTCTCAAAAATTTAGATCGACTCATCAGGGAAGAAACGGGACTGCCCGTGATGGTGGCGGAGGGTCCCCTATCGGCCGTAGCCAGAGGGGCAGGTATTGCCCTCGATCAAATCGACGTGTTGAAAGAAGTGGCGGTAAGGGTTTAAGGAGAGAGGCTCTCGGGTGATTAGGTCGTGACCAGGAAATTTCGCACCCCGATTATCCTGCTCTTCGTAGGGGTGTTCCTTTTCTCTTTTACCGTCTACAATTTTTATCACGACGAGCATGTTTCTTTCTTCCGCCAAATAGTCATCGAGGGCGCTACAATAGTGAGAAATGCCCTCGACTATCCTTTGAAGGCAGCCAAAAATGCCTGGGAGAGGTATATCTTTCTCGTCGGGGTCGTGGAAGAAAACCGGAAATTGAAGAAAGATATCGATCGACTCGTCTCCCAACTCGCAAATTATAAGGAGGCCGATGAGGAGAATAAACGGTTGCGCAGTCTCCTCAAGCTAAGCGAGGAGATCCGCTTCCGACATGTCGTGGCTCGGGTTATAGGTGTCGATAGGAAATCCGTCGTCAAGGCAATGATTATCAATCGCGGCTCTATAGATGGGGTCAGGAAAAATGATCCCGTCATCACGGATCGCGGGCTCGTGGGGCGGGTGACGGAAACCTCTTGGCGGGTGTCGCGGGTTTTACTCTTGATCGATGAGACGAGTAACGTCGATGCTATCGTCCAGAATTCTCGTGTTCAGGGTATAGTGCAGGGAACGGGACATGGCTGTGCGGTCAAGTACGTGGGAAAGGTGGATGAGGTGAAGGTAGGGGATGCCGTAATTACCGCGGGCATCTCGCAAATCTTCCCCAAGGGTCTTCTGATCGGTCACGTAAGCCGGGTAGATTGGAGGGAGGGAGGCATGTTCAAAAAGGTGGAAGTGGATCCGGCCGTAGATTTTTCCCGCCTTGAAGAGGTGATGGTATTGCTCATTCATGATGGTGGGTGATGGTTGCTTATTTTGTCGTGCCCCTCTTCCTTTTTTTGCTGGTAGTAGTCCAGAGTCTTCTGGCGGATGTCTTGTTCCGCGGGCTCTGCCCTTTAGAAATTTCCCTCATTGTCGTAATTTACCTGGCCCGGCGGGTGAATTTATGGAGAGGCGTCATAATTTGTTCCTACTTGGGTTTTCTCATGGATGGTGTCACCGGGACCGTGACGGGTACCTACATGTTCATCTATTTCTTGGTGTTCTGCATCTCTTATTTCGTCTCCCGCCATCTATACGGGGAAGGGGATGGATTCATTATGATGCTCGTATTCTTTTGGGGGGTGGTGGAGGCTTTGCTTCTTCTTTCCTTTAAGTCTATGTTTTTCGGTGCCTTTTCCCTTTCAGGGTGGTGGGGATTAATGTTTCCTCAGGTCATCCCTCTTTGTGTGCTGGGGCCGTTTGTCTTCCGCCTGGCCGATCGATGGGGTATTGTCCATGGATTTAATGAACGGTCGCCTGAACGCCCCTGATCGGCGGGACTACAGGGGTCGCCTTGCCGTATTTTTTGCCCTCGTGATGGTGGCCGGTCTTATCATTTTCGGTCGCTTGTTTTATCTGCAGATTATAAAGGGTGATGAGTATCGCCTGCGCTCCGAGAATAACAGCGTAAGATTGAGGAAGATCAAACCCGTTCGGGGGGTGATCTTTGATGCGAACCGCCGGGTCATAGCCGATAGCGAACCTTCGTTTGACCTTGTTTATCTGCCCAAAAAGAGAGAAAGCATCAAGCCCATATTGGATAGAGTGGAAAACGTCTACCACCGTTACGGCCTAACCCCCCAATTCGACCTTATTCCCTCCGATTACCTACAGCCGTTTGTCCCCGTTCGGTTGGAAAGAAACATTTCCTGGGAAAAAATCGCGATCATCGAAACCAATATCCTCGAATTGCCCGGGGTGGCCGTAGAGCCCACCGCCATCCGCAGCTATAAGGCAGGTGAGATGATAGGGCATCTCGTGGGCTATATCGGGGAAGTAACGCAAGATGAACTCGGGCAGAAGGACTGGGCCAATTGCCGCATCGGGGACATTGTCGGAAAAGGTGGAGTCGAACGGGCTTACGACGTTTATTTGCGAGGCACGAGTGGTGCCGAGCAGGTGGAGGTAAACGCCGTCGGCAAGGTGGTAAGATCGCTGGGCAAAATCGAACCTATACCGGGGTGCAATGTGGTTTTAACCGTCAATTTAGACGCTCAGGAGGCAGCGTGGAGGGCCCTGCAGGGCCGTCCGGGGGCGGTAGTCGCCATTGACGTGAGAGATGGTTCGGTTTTGGCCCTCGTTAGCTCGCCTTCGTTCGACCCCAATCTCTTCTGTGTAGGGATCAGAGCCAAAGAGTGGCAAAAACTGGCGGGTAATCCTTGGCACCCTCTGAAAAATAGGGCCGTCTCTGGTCAGTATCCACCGGGTTCAACATTTAAGCCTTTCGTCGCTTTGGCGGCCCTGGAGGAGAAGGCGATCGAAGAAAATACACGGTTTTTCTGCAACGGGACCTTCCAGTTGGGGACCAGGGCTTATCGGTGCTGGCAAAAACACGGCCACGGTTGGGTAAATCTCCATCGAGCCATAGTCGAGTCCTGTGATGTGTATTTCTACAACTTAGGAAAGATTTTAGGGGTTGATCGCATGGCCAAATACGCGAAGATGTTTGGGCTGGGAGAACCCACGGGGATAGATTTACCTTGGGAGAAGGGGGGGCTTATCCCCACCAAGCAATGGAAGTGGGAAAGGATGAAAAAGCCGTGGCATTTGGGGGAATCGATTCCTGTCGCTATCGGTCAGGGTTACGATTTGGTGACCCCCCTTCAGCTCGCGGTAGCCTATGGGGCCATAGCCAATGGGGGCATCGTCTATAAACCTCATGTGGTGAGACAGATCGAAGAACCGGATGGGCGCGTCATTAAATCGTTTGCCCCAGAGATAAAGAGAAAAGCGGCTATTTCGCCTGAGGCCCTTTCTGTTGTCCGGCGTGGGTTATGGGGGGTGGTGAATGAAGGGGGAGGAACGGGGCAGGCGGCCCGGCGGCTGACCAAGGATGTGGCCGGGAAGACGGGAACGGCCCAGGTAATAAGTCAGCCGGAGCGGGGGCGCACCCTATCTGCCCGTTTTCGAGACCATGCCCTTTTCGTTTGTTTTGCCCCTTACGAGCATCCAGAAATTGCCGTTTCCGTCATCTTAGAAAATGCGGGTCATGGCGGGGCGGTGGCGGCCCCGGTGGCCAAGGCCGTAATTGACGCATACTTTGCAAGTCAAAAGCATCTGCATTAATCATGGGAAAGAATCAGGTGAACAGGGGTACCCGTTTGGATCCCGAATTTATCCGCCGCGCTTCCTAAGGGGGCAAATAGTTCCAAAAACCCCGCGCTGTTGAACAGGCAGGCCAACTCCTCGGAAGTATCCGTGTAAAATCGGGCGGGTTTAATGACCCTCTCCTTGAGAAGGACGTGCTCCACCTTGAACCCGAAAGGCACGTCTTTTTCCGAAAGGTTGGTAATGGCATTCCCGAATCGATCGATGTATATCACCTCGCCAGTTAGGCGGTTTTCTTCTCTCAGGGGTCGATGTACGGATATGATGGTGAGATCCTCTACTTCCGGGCCGAATTCGGCCATATCTACGCCCCTTGCCAACCTTGCGGCAACGGGAGCAAATACATCTCGTCCGTGAAAAGTCTGACTTATCGGGTGTTTGAGAATGGGTAGGTGGGTTATGCTTACGGCGCGGTATTTGCCTTTTTCCTTTTCTAGGATGGACGAAAAGATGCCATTATCGGGTCCGACAAAGAAGTGTTGATATGCAGAAACGATGACCCCTCGACGGCCGGATCCTACCGTCGGATCTACCACGGCCAGGTGCACGGTCCCGGTGGGGAAATAAGAGAAAGAGATGCCCAGGATAAAGGAAGCGCAGGTTATGGACTGGGGCGGCACTTCATGGGTAATATCCACGATCGTTACGT
Source organism: Syntrophales bacterium (assembly GCA_035358955.1). Lineage (GTDB taxonomy): Bacteria > Desulfobacterota > Syntrophia > Syntrophales > UBA8958 > JAOAFE01. The sequence continues at coordinate 128,344 of DAORXN010000003.1, forward strand.
TGGGATTCACCGATAGAATAACCCCTTTCATTTGCGCCACGTAAGGGTCAGAAGTGCCAAAATCTGTCGTCAGGGTAACGATCATGGAAGGCTTACGCCAAAGGGAAAACACCCCTATTTCTAAAAAATGGTAGTCCCAAGGGGAGTTGAACCCCTGTTTCCGGCGTGAGAGGCCAGCGTCCTAACCACTAGACGATGGGACCTTATCCTTGATGAGGGCCATCTTCTATGAAATTAAAGGGCAAAAGTCAAGGTCGATTTTATCCGGCGGTCGCATCTATATACTGAACGGCTGTCTCTAAGCGCTTCAAAACCCTATTTTGCCCCAGGGTCAGCATCACCTCGTCGAGCCCCGGGCTTACCGTTCTGCCCGTGAGGGCCACGCGTAAAGGTTGGGCAATGACCTTAAGTTTGATGCCGTTTGCTTCCGTGAAGGTGTGGAAGAATTTTTCCAGGCCGGTCTTCGAATAATCCGTCCATGATCTTAAACTATCGGCCAAGGCCACGAAATAGGGTCTTACTTGCCTTGTGAGATATTTAGAGGCCGTCTCCTCATCGTAGGTCAAGTCTTCAACGAAATAAAAGGCCGCCTGCTCGGTCATTTCTATGAGGGTTTTGGCGCGGGGTTTCAAGTCTTGAATAATTTTTTTTAGGTAGTTTTCGTCGGAAAGATCGTAGCCTTTCTTTTCCCAGAAGGGTTTCACCCTCTCGAGAAGCTTATCCAAGGGATATTCGCGAATGTAATGCTGATTTAGCCAAAGGAGTTTGTCCGGGTTGAAGACGGCCGGTGACTTTCCAACCCCATCCAGATCGAAGTAGGCGATGAGTTCATCGAGAGAGAAAATTTCCTGATCCCCGTGCGACCAGGAAAGGCGGACGAGATAATTTACCAGGGCTTCCGGCAAGTAGCCCATTTCTTTGTAGGCCATAACCGATGTGGCGCCGTGGCGTTTGCTTAAGCGTGTTTTGTCGGCGCCCAAGATCATGGGGACGTGGGCAAATTTTGGAACGGGGAAACCTAAGGCTTCGTATAGGAGGATCTGGCGGGGAGTGTTGTTTACGTGGTCGTCTCCACGAATCACGTGGGTAATTTTCATCAGGGCATCGTCCACGACGACGGCAAAGTTGTAAGTAGGGTATCCGTCGGAGCGCTGGATAACCAGATCGTCAAGCTCCTCGTTTTGAAAAACAATGTCTCCCTTTATGAGATCGTGAACGATGGTGACGCCTACTTCCGGGGAACGGAAACGGACGACGGCACCAGGAGTTTCGGGCAGATTGCGATCCCGACATGTTCCATCGTATTTGGGTTTCTTGCCTTCCGCCAGGGCTTGTTTTCTCTTCTTTTCTAACTCCTCCGGCGTGCAAGTACAGAAGTAGGCCTTGCCTTCCCTGATGAGTTTGGCCACCATTTCTCGGTAGGTGTGGATTCTCTCTGCCTGAAAATAGGGACCTTCGTCCCAGGTGAGGCCAAGCCACGTCATGGCGTCGAGGATGGCCCGGGTGGATTCTTCTGTTGACCTGAGCTGGTCGGTGTCTTCGATCCGCAAGACAAAGACGCCCCCGTGATGGCGGGCATAAAGCCAGTTGAACAAGGCCGTCCGCGCCCCACCGATATGTAAATAACCCGTTGGGGAAGGGGCAAATCTGGTTCTTACCAAAGGTTTGCTTTCCATTTTCTTAAGTAAACAAAAACCCCTGTCGCCACGGGGTCTATTTCTATATAGGTTTCACGGGACTGACTTGTCAAGATTTAAATTGTGCTTGACAAGCTTCGCATTTTGTAATTAATCCCACAAATTCATAGTGGATCGAGCGAGGCAATTAATAAGTGAAGATTATAGTTTCGTGTCTACCGGCGGAGGGCTTGCGCTTACCCATCACCCTGGAACAGGGTTGGTTAGAGGGGACGTTTGCCGAGTTCGGAGATGAGATTTCTTGTTCCGGCCCGGTGAAGGTTTCGGTAGAGGTAAGAAAGATGGGCACCACGGTGGTCATTAACGGTTCAGTTTCGACGCGGCTCATCTTGCCCTGTGCCCGGTGTTTGGAGCCCGCCGATTTTCCCATCGATGCCGACTTCCGTTACGTCATGGTGCCGGAACCTTCAAGGTACCAGGCAGATATGGAGTTAACCGCCGAAGATATAGAATACGGATACTATGCGAACGATTGCATCGATCTCTTGCCCCTTGTCTATGAGCAGATTTGTCTGCAGCTACCGATGGTCGTCCTTTGTCGGGAGGACTGCCGGGGTATCTGTCCTCATTGCGGGCAGAATTTGAACTACGGAGTCTGCACCTGCCGGGAGGAGGAGATAGATGTGAGGTGGTCGCAATTGAAAGGTTTAGTAATCGAAAAGGCCAATAACAGCTAAGAGGTAAAAGGTCATGCCAAATCCAGTAAAGAGACATTCCAGAACGAGAAGAAATCAGAGGCGGGCTCACGATTTCCTTGCGAGTCCCCCCGTTTCGCGATGTCCTCAGTGTGGCAGCCCCAAGTTGCCTCATCGGGCATGCGCCCAATGTGGTTACTATAAGGGTCGGGAAGTAATAGCCGTCGAGAAGGGAGAATGATCATCGATCTCCACGGCCGGGTGGCTTTGGTTTCTGGTGCCTCGCGGGGCATCGGTCGGGCGGTTGCCGTAAAACTGGCCCGGTCAGGTGCCTTTACCTACGTGAATTTTGTGAGTAATGAAGAGGCGGCGCGAGAAACCATGAAGATGATCCATGAGCAAGGGGGAGAAGGCGATCTGCTGAAATTCCCCGTCGAAGACCGCTTGGCCGTGGGAGAGGCCGTAAGAAAAATTATCGAGGAAAAGGGGCGGATTGACATTCTCGTCAATAATGCGGGCATCTGGATGGGGGGCCCTTCTTTAAGATTAAGGGCAGAGCAGTGGAAGAGGGTAATGGAGGTGAATCTGGAGGGGACCTTCAACTTAATTCAGGCCTCTGTACGGGCTATGATGAAGCAGAGATGGGGCAGGATTATCAATATAAGTTCCGTTATTGCCTTGAGCGGTAATAGTGGCGATGCCCTCTACGGGGCATCCAAGGCCGGGATCGTGGGAATGACGAAGTCTCTCGCGCGGGAGTTTGCGTCCCGTAATATATGTGTCAATGCCGTTGCCCCAGGGTTCATCGAGACGGACATGACAAAAGACATCCCGGAAGAAATGAAGCGGGCCATGTGCGATATGATTCCCTTAAGGAGGCTGGGGCGGGCGGATGACGTGGCTGGCATGGTCGCTTTCCTATCTTCGGAGGAGGCCTCTTATATAACGGGGCAGGTAATCCACATAAACGGTGGTTTATATATGTAGTTACTGCACATTACAATGGAGGATGCAAGGTATGACGTTGGAAGAAAAAGTCATAGATATCATTGTGGAGCAGTTGGGCGTAAGTAGAGAGCAGTGTGTCTTGGAGGCATCATTCATAGAAGATTTGGGAGCGGATTCTCTGGATATCGTGGAGCTCATCATGGAAATGGAGGAAAACTTCGGCATTCAGATTGCGGATGAGGAGTTGGAGCAGATTAGGACGATTAAAGACGTGATCGACTTCCTCCGTTCCAAGGGGGTCAAGTAGGGGGATTTATATTGAGAAGGCGGGTGGTTGTTACCGGAGCCGGGGTACTTACCCCGGTAGGCAACGATGTCACTAAGATGTGGGAAGCCGTTTGCCAAGGCAAATCCGGCGTCGGCCCCATTACGAAATTCGATCCCACCTATCACGACACGAAAATAGCAGGGGAAATAAAAAACTTCGATCCCCTGGCCCATGTGAACAAGAAGGAATTGAGGCGGCTGGACGATTTCATTATTTACACCCTGGCGGCGGCGGATATGTTGATGGCCGAGACGGGATTTGTCGCCTCCGGGGAATTGGCCGAGAGAACGGGGGTGATCATCGGCTCGGCCATTGGAGGGGTGGCCTCCATCGAAGAAGAAAAGGAAACGTTAATGAACCACGGCCCGGGGAAAATTTCTCCTTTTGCCATCCCGGCTATTTTAGGCAATCTGGCCGCAGGGCAAGTGTCCATCCGTTACAACCTTAAAGGCCCGATCGAATGCCCCGCGATGGCCTGTGCGGCAGGGGCCTATGGGATAGGTAGGGCCTTTCACGCCATTGCCTATGGCTATGCGGATGCCATGGTGGCAGGGGGTGTTGATGCCGCGGTGACCCCTCTTTCCGTAGCCGCTTTCAATGCTATGCGGGCCCTTTCCCGAAGAAACGAAGAACCAGAAAAGGCAAGCCGGCCTTTCGATCAGGGTAGGGACGGGTTCGTCATTGCCGAGGGGTGTGGCCTGGTTTTACTTGAAGAGCTGAATCAAGCCCTGAACCGCGGGGCCAAAATATACGCTGAAATCGTGGGTTTTGCTTCGACAAGCGATGCTTATCACATGGCCGCGCCGCCACCGGGGCACGAAGGGGCAGCCCGCTGCATGCGGGAGGCGCTGGCCGATGCGGGGGTGGGGCCGGATGAGGTTGACTACATCAATGCCCACGGTACATCCACTCCTCTCAACGATCTTTATGAGCTCCAGGCAATAAAGTCCGTCTTCGGGGATCATGCGCCTCGGCTTGCCATCAGTTCCACGAAGTCTGTCATGGGCCACCTTTTAGGTGGGGCCGGCGGCGTGGAGGCGGTCATAACCGTAAAGGCCATCTGCGAAGACTTTGTTCCTCCAACGATCAATCTCGATTCACCGGATCCGGAAGTGGGGGATTTGGATCTGGTGCGTAATCGGGGCGTGAAGAGGGACGTAAGGGTGGCCATGTCCAATAGCTTCGGCTTCGGCGGTGCCAACGCCGTCCTCGTTTTTAAAAAGTATCAGGATTAATCGAGTGATGAATGTTATAATGGGTGCCGATCACGCCGGGTTCCGTCTGAAGGAAGCGGTGAAGGAGGTTCTTGCCTCTCTGGAGGTTAAAGTGACGGATGTGGGAACCATGAGCGAAGAGCCGTGTGATTATCCGGACTTTGCGGTGGAGGTGGCGAAGCGCATCTCCCGGGGAGAATTCAACCGTGGCATCCTGGTGTGCGGCTCGGGTGCCGGGATGGTGATCGTAGCCAACCGGTTTCCACAGGTGAGGGCCGTTAACTGTTTGACCGAGGAAATGGCGCGGCTGGCACGCCTGCACAATGATGCAAACGTGCTGGTCTTGGCAGGCCGGCTTTTGGATATTAAACGGGCGGAAGGGATCCTCCGCGTCTGGTGGTCGACGCCGTTTGCCGGTGATAGACATGCGCGGAGATTGGAGAAGATAACGATGATTGAGGAAAAAATATGTCAAGGGAGGTTGTGATTTGTATTTAGAGCAGGTGGACCCCGAGGTTGCCCAGGCGATCAGGGCAGAAGCGAAAAGGCAGGCGGGGAAACTCGAGATGATTGCCTCAGAAAATTTTGTCAGCGAGGCGGTATTAGAGGCCCAAGGTAGTGTGATGACCAACAAGTACGCCGAGGGTTACCCCGGAAAGAGGTATTACGGCGGTTGCGAGTACATGGACGTCGTCGAGAACCTGGCCATAGAGAGATGCAAAAGGCTCTTCGGCTGCGATCATGTAAACGTTCAGCCTCATTCGGGAACGCAGGCCAATATGGGGGTGTATTTTGCCGTCCTCAAACCCGGCGATACCATTTTGGGAATGAACCTTTCCCACGGCGGCCACCTCTCCCACGGCAGCCCGGCCAATTTTTCCGGTCGTTTATACAATGTGGTTGCCTACGGGGTAAGCCGTGAGACGGAGACCATTGACTTTAACGAAGTGGAAGAACAGGCCAAAAAATATCAGCCCAAACTCATCGTTGTGGGAGCCAGTGCCTATCCGCGTGTAATAGATTTTATCCGGTTCAGAGAGATCGCCGATATGGTAGGGGCCATGGTGATGGCCGATATAGCCCATATCGCCGGACTGGTGGCGACCGGTCTTCACCCCTCACCGGTGCCCGTTTGTGAATTCGTTACTTCCACGACTCATAAGACCCTCCGGGGGCCTCGGGGTGGCATCATCATGTGCCGCCATGATTTCGCCAGTGTGATCAACAGCCGTGTTTTCCCCGGCATGCAGGGAGGGCCTCTCATGCACGTCATAGCCGCGAAGGCCGTCGCCTTCAAGGAGGCCCTGTCAGAGGAGTTCAAGGACTACCAAAGGCAGATTGTGAAGAATGCGAAAAAACTGGCCCAGGTTCTTATGGAAGAAGGATTCCGTTTGGTATCGGGAGGTACGGATAATCACATGATGCTCGTAGATCTCACGCCTCAGGGCATAACGGGGAAAGATGCGCAGGAAGCCCTGGATCGGGCGGGGATTACCGTTAATAAAAACGGCATTCCCTTCGATACGAAGGGGCCGACCGTCACGAGTGGGATTCGGATTGGCACCCCGGCCCTAACCACGCGGGGCATGAAGGAAGAGGAAATGGAGATCATAGGTCACTTCATCTCGACCATTTTGAAAAATATAGATAACGAGACCGTAATCGAGAGGATTCGAAAAGAGGTGAGTGCCCTGTGTGCCAGGTTTCCTCTCTATCCGGAAAGGCAGTGATGCGTCCCGAACAGGAGATAAGAAAACGACCTGATTGGGATACTTATTTTATGGACATTGCCGACCTCGTTGCGACGAGGTCTACCTGCCTGAGGCGGGCGGTGGGAGCCGTCCTGGTAAGGGATAAAAGAATTCTCGCAACAGGGTACAACGGTGCCCCTTCCGGGCTCAAGCATTGTCTGGAACTCGGCTGCCTCCGAAAGGAGAAGAATGTGCCTTCCGGGGAGCGCCACGAACTTTGTCGGGGGCTTCATGCGGAGCAGAATGCCATTATCCAGGCGGCCCTGCACGGAGTAAGCACGAAAGATGCGACTATGTACTGTACCAATCATCCGTGCAGCATATGTGCAAAGATGATTGTCAACGCGGGCATTATCTCGGTCGTCGTCAAGGAGAGTTACGCCGATAAACTGGCCGAAGACATACTTCGTGAGGCAGGAGTAGAGGTCAGGACATTATGAAATGCCCCTTTTGCCAGTACGATGAGGACAGGGTCATCGATTCACGCTTGAGCAAAGATGGTAGTGCCATCCGTCGCCGCCGGGAGTGTCTGGGATGTGGGAAGCGTTTTACCACCTACGAGGTGGTAGAAGACGTAATGCCCATGGTGGTGAAGAAAGATGGAAGGAGAGAGCCTTTCGATCGCATGAAGATAAAGATGGGCTTGATGAAAGCCTGTGAAAAACGCCCCATCAGCGTCGATGAAATAGAAGGGATCGTGGAAAGGGTAGAGAGGGCTTGCCAGGGCACACCGGGCAGGGAAGTTTCCACCTCCTTCATCGGGGAACGCGTGATGGAAGAACTGCGTCATCTCGATGGGGTGGCGTACGTGCGATTTGCATCTGTTTACCGGGAATTCAGAGATGTGAGCGATTTTATGGAAGAGCTCAAGGATCTTTTGAAACGAAAGAGGGGATAACTTGTTCACAGGCATCATTCAGTTTACGGGTCAAGTAAGGAGATGGGATCGCTCGGGGCGGATCGCCCGTCTGGAGATAGAGACGGCGGGTGAGATCGGCGATGTTAAAATAGGGGATAGTATAGCGGTAAACGGCGTGTGCCTTACCGTCATAGGTATCTCGAGCTCTGTATTTCAAGTCGAGGTTTCGCAAGAGACCCTCTTGCGTTCCACCATCGGGGAGTTAAAGATGGGTGAGATGGTAAATCTCGAAAAAGCCTTGCGCCCCATGGATTTTTTAGGCGGGCATATCGTGCTTGGTCACGTGGATGCCGTGGGCGTAATCAAGGAAAAGACGGAGAAGCCCGGCGCCCTGATAATAGGCGTGGAGGTGCCGGAAGAGATGGTAAAGTACATCGTGGAAAAGGGTTCCATAAGTGTCGATGGTATCAGCCTCACCGTAAATTATTGTCAGGGGAGGGTATTTTATGTCAATATCATACCCCATACCGCTCGGGTGACGACCCTGGGTCGGAAGCGTCCGGGCGAGCGGGTGAACATCGAGGTGGATATCATTGGTAAATATGTGGAAAAGCTGATAGAAAGAAAAGAAAAGGGAATTGATGAAAAATTCCTCGCAGAACACGGTTTTTTGAGGTGATCATATGCCGGTAAGTACCATTGAAGAAGCCATTGAAGATATAAGAAACGGGAAGATGGTCATTCTCGTAGATGATGAGGATCGGGAAAACGAGGGTGACTTGTGCATGGCCGCTGAATTCGTGACGCCGGAGGCCATTAATTTCATGGCCCGTTATGGCAGGGGCCTCATCTGTTTGACCTTGACGGAGGAACATGCCGACCGTTTGGGCCTTACGCCCATGGTGAGGGACAACAAGTCGAGGTTCGGGACGGCCTTCACCGTGTCCATTGAAGCCAAGAGGGGTGTTACGACCGGTATTTCGGCGGCCGATCGGGCAACCACCATCAGAACGGCCGTAGCCGACGATGCCAAGCCAGAAGATCTGGTGAGCCCCGGTCATGTGTTCCCTATCCGGGCCAGGAAGGGGGGCGTGTTGGTAAGAACGGGCCAGACGGAGGGCTCCGTGGACTTGGCGAGGCTCGCTGGGTTGAAACCGGCCGGGGTGATTTGCGAGATTATGAAGGATGACGGAACGATGGCCCGCATGCCGGATTTAGAGGTTTTTGCCCGGGAGCACGGCTTGAAGATCGTGACCATTGCCGATCTTATAAACTTTCGGCTCAAAAACGAATCCCTCATTCATCGGGTAGCGGAGGCGACTTTACCCACCAGATACGGGGGCATGTTCCGCATCATTGTTTACGAAAACGACGTGGACGATTACCAACACATCGCGTTGACGAAAGGGGAAATTCATCCGGAAGACGAGGTGCTCGTCCGGGTGCATTCTGAGTGCTGCACGGGCGACATATTCGGATCCCTCCGGTGTGACTGCGGAGACCAGTTGAAACGGGCGATGGAGATGATCGAAGAAGCCGGCAAGGGCGTCATCGTCTACATGCGGCAAGAAGGTCGGGGGATCGGCCTTGTAAATAAAATAAAGGCCTATGCCCTGCAAGATCAGGGGAGGGATACGGTCGATGCCAATCTGGAATTGGGATTCAAGGCGGACTTAAGGGATTACGGTATCGGCGCCCAGATTCTTGCTGACCTGGGGGTGAGGAAGATGAGGCTTATGACCAACAATCCCAAGAAAATCATTGGCTTGGATGGCTACGGCCTGAAGATTGTGGAGCGAGTGCCCATCGTCATAAGTCCCACGGAAACTAATGCCCACTACCTCCAGACGAAAAAGGAGAAGTTGGGGCATTTAATCTAAAATCGAGGAGCGCATATGGCTAATGTAATTGAAGGCAAAATCGTTGCGAAAGGCATGAAGTTTGCCGTCATTGCCAGCAGATTCAACGACTTCATAAGCGGACGGCTGGTGGAAGGGGCCTTGGATGCCCTCATCAGGGCAGGGGCCGAGGAGAAAGATATTGATGTTTACAAGGTGCCGGGGGCTTTTGAGTTGCCGCTGGCGGCAAAGAGGATCGGTCAGATGGGGAAATACGATGCCGTGATCTGCGTGGGGGCCTTGATTCGCGGGGCCACGCCTCATTTCGACTATATCAGTGCCGAAGTAACAAAAGGTATAGCTAATGTAAGCCTTGAGCTGCAGAAACCCGTTTCTTTCGGTATTCTGACGACGGATACGATCGAGCAGGCCATTGAGCGTGCCGGGACCAAGGCCGGCAATAAAGGATGGGATGCAGCGATTGCCGCCGTGGAAATGGTAGATCTCTTTAGGAAATTGAAGTAAGGAGTATGCACCGAAGGCGAAAGGCCAGGGAAGCAGCCCTCCAGGTTCTTTACGGATTGGACATGACAAAAGATAGCGCGGAAGAAGCGATGGCCTTGTTCTGGGACATGGGGGCTTATGCAGAAGATAGGGAAGACACCGTTAGGTATTCACGCCAGGTGAAGCCTTTTGCCACCCATCTGGTCTTGGGTACTTGGCAGCACCGCAGGGAAATCGATCACCTGATTGCCCAATACTCGGAGCACTGGTCTTTAGGACGCATCTCCTGTGTAGATAGATCCATCCTTAGACTGGCCATATTCGAGATGCTTTACTGCGACGACATTCCCCCCAAGGTTTCCATAAACGAGGCCATCGATTTGGGGAAGCTATACGGGACCGAGAATTCGAGTGCCTTTATAAACGGTATCTTGGATGCCCTTTACAACCACCTCGAGAAAAGAGATGAGAAGCGATAAAATTTCTTGACAATCTTGGTTGGGGTGGTAAAAGGCACCCCAAGCGGTGATTTAAGGGTAACTTGCTCCGCTTTATAAATGTGCTAAAGCACCGAAACAAAGAATTTTTGGACCCGTGCTTTGGCACGGGTTTTTATTTTATGCCAAGGAGAATAGAAAATGCAGATTTCATCGGAAAGTATCAAGGTCGGTCATCCTGACATCGTCGCGGACATGATTGCGGCCCACATCATCGCCGCCATTCTGGATGAGGAGGCCAAATTAGGTCTCTCCCTCGAAAACATGCCTCACTGCGGTTTGGAAGTATTCTTAGGGAAAGGGCTTTGCATCGTGGGGGGGGAGGTAAGGACCCGGGTGTGCGTGGATGTGGGTGATATAGTTCGGAAGACTGTTCTGTCCATCGGTTACGACGATACCGCCAAGGGGTTAAATGGCCACTTGATGGGGGTCCTCAATGCCATCATTCCCCAATCACCGGATATTAACTTGGGGACGAGTTGCCTGCTCAATAAAAATAGGGAGATAGGTGCGGGCGACCAGGGTATTATGTACGGGTTTGCCTGTGATGAAACCCCGGAGTTGTTACCCCTTCCTTACGTCCTTGTGAACAAACTCATGCGGGCCTTTGAGGATTGCGGGGACCCCGTTTTCGCGCCCGATGGCAAGGGGCAGGTGTCGATTGAGTACGACGAACGGACGGGGAGACCCGTGCGGCTCGTAAAGGTTTTGATGTCCAATGCTGTCGATTACCGTTTTGTCAAAGGTGCCAAGGGGAAGGTAAAGGAGAAGGCTAAAAAAATAGCCTTTTCCGCCTTGGACGAGTGGGTGGACAGAAAAACGGAATTTCTCTTCAATCCTACCGGCGAATGGCAGGCCGTGAACTCATGCAGTGCCGCCGATTCGGGTGTTACGGGGAGGAAGCTGGTAGTGCAATTCTACGGCGGCTATCCTGGTGCCCAGTTAGGAGGAGGGTCGGTGGTGAATAAAAGCCCGGAGAAAGTGGATTGTTCCGCTGCCTTTGGTACGAGGTACGTGGCGAAGAATATCGTGGCTGCCGGTTTGGCCAAGAAGTGCTCCGTTCAGGTAGCTTATGCCATCGGCATCGCCCGCCCCTTTTCTATCTATGTAAATACTTTCGGGACAGGCGTAATCCCCGACAAAAAGCTCTCGCAGGTGGTGGCTCAGGTATTCGACCTGACTCCCGCGGGTATGATTACCCGTTTCGATCTTTTGCAGGGGGATATCTATCGTCGCATCCCTCGGACCCTGTTCCTCGACGACTATCCCTGGGAAAAAACGGACATGGCAGACGTGCTGGAAAAAGAGGTCAAGCGCCTTTAGAACTAAATACGCTTGTCTTTTAAGAAGATAGGGGCCGTAGGCTTCTTCTGACCACGTCGTGTGGGTTGTAATGCATGTTGACCGCGGGTAAGGGTGCGCCTTTTAACTATTTGATAATGCGTTTATATTTTTTGCAAAAATTAAACGCGCCGAAAAATGCCTTGACATGAAAATGACGTTTTGCTTAAAGGGTATTAGATAGCTATTCTGGAGGCAGGAGGGGCCTCAGGGGAATGATTTTATGGGTTAGTTTTTCCCCTAAACCCATAGGGGGGGGAATTGAAAAAGCGCCGTCATATTGCTTCGACTTTGCGAAAACTAAGGGATCGCACGTAAAGTGCCATCCCTTTTTTATTTTTCGAGAAAGGAGGTGAATTTTTCCATCTCAATGCCACGCACTTGCGGGGCATCAAAGGTTCAAAAATCAATTCCATAATTGTTCCCATAAAATAATCGAAGGGGGGCAAGGAAAGAGGGTTACAGCTATGGAGATGTTAGTTACCTATGTACAGCAGGTTTTAATCTATGGTTTTGTTCTCGGGGCGATTTATCTTCTCATCTCCCTGGGATTTTCTCTCATCTGCGGTGTTCTCAGGATCTTCCATCTGGGATACGCCTACATCTTTCCCGTTACCGTTTATTGTACGTGGATGTTCATGAAAGAGTTCGGCTGGGGGCTCGTTTCGTCCATGTTAGGGATGGTGGTAATCCAGTTTGTTTTAGCCTGGATTATATATATCGGGATCATAAAGCGTTACATCGAACGGGAAGAAATACAGCTGACCGGGCTTTTGCTGGTGGCCCTGATAGTGGAGCAGGTGGCCAATTACTTTTATCCCATTCAGGAAGCCGTTTACCTCTCCACTACCTTAAAGGAGGGAACCGTAACCATCGGCTCGGTCGTAATCCCCTGGCAGCTCCTCTTGGGGGGGATTATCTCTCTTGTCATGACCGGCCTCTTTATCCTCTTTTTCCTCAAGACGAAAGAGGGCATGGCGGTAAGGGCTATTTCTCAGAACATATACACCTCCGAGATCGTGGGCATAAACGTGGAAGTACTTTACGTATTCATCATGATGGTCGTGCTTCTACCCGTCATTATCGGGATGTTGCTGGTGGCGCCCATATGGAACGTGGAACCCGGGATGGGATGGTTGTACCAGACGACGGCCATTTTGGTTGCTGTTCTCGGGGGGTTGGGAAATATAAAGGGAACGATTCTGGCAAGTTTCCTCATCGGGCTAACCCATGCCGTCATGTGTAATATCTTGGGAGAGCCGAGATTCATGAACTTATCGGCGCTGGTTCTCGTCATGATAATCTTAGTGATCAGGCCTCAAGGACTGGCAAGGAGTGAGAGCATATGGTAGACATCGAACTCAAAAGAGAAAGAATCGTCATCCGTTACAAGGATAAGAAGTGGGATTGGATATTAGAGCCGCGTTACTGGCGTAACGCCATACTCTGGACGCTGGTTCTCCTCATTTTCCCCGCCGTTTGCTATTTCGTGAGCCCCGGCTTGATCAACACCATGATCAATGCCAACATATATTCCGCGATTGCCATCCCTCTGGGGCTCATGACCATCGGCACGGGCCGGATGAATTTCGGTCCCAACTTCTATATTGGTGTGGGTGGGTATACGGCGGCCCTCTTGAGTATCGCTTACGGCTGGGGGCCTCTTATGACCCTACCTTTTGCGATTTTTACGTCCATCGTTTCGGCCCTCGTTTTCAGCCCCCTCGTGATCATTGCCCGGGGTCTTTACTACGTGCTCCTCACGTTGCTCCTCCCTCTCGTGTTCCTGGAGGTGACCTTCATTTATTCCGACACCTTTAAGGGGGATACGGGTCTCTTCGGTATCGTTCCCCTCGTCGATACGGGAAATGCGAAGATTAACTTCCTCATCGTCGCCTACCTTTCTCTCACCATTATGCTCGTCTACCTCCTGGCGATAAACAAGATCCTAAAGTCCCGTTACGGTCTCATCATGGCCACCATTAACGACGACGAAGATGTGGCCCACGGGATAGGCGTAAATATAAACAAGGTGAAAATCATTTCCTTTGTTGCCGCCTCGGGCATGATAGGTATCATGGGGTGGTTTTACGCCCATTATTTCAGCTCCTTTGCGGGCATTACGTATCTTCCCCTTACCTTCATGTTGAAGATCCTCCTCGTCATGATGATCGGGGGACGCGCCCAGATCTTCGGCTGTGTTGTGGGCGGGTATTTCGTGGCCTTTTTGGAGACCTTCCTCATCCGCTACTTAGGCCCCACCCAGCCCATCATCTTCCCCGTGATTCTTATGATTTTCCTCTTCACTTTACCGGAGGGATTGTTCGGTATCTGGCGCAAGCGACGGTATCGTGAATATCTCCCCACCCTGCACGTTCGGAGGTAAGGACATGAAGGACATTCTCAGGGTAAGAAACCTAAACAAGAATTTCGGCGGCATCGTGGCCGTGCGCGATTTATCTTTCGAGATAAGAGAAGGCGAAACGTTGGGATTCATCGGACCCAACGGAGCGGGAAAATCGACGGTAGTAAACATACTTTCCGGTCTCATACCGGCCGATAGTGGTGAAGTGGAATTAGACGGGGTGAACATAACCCACATGAAACCGTATCAAAGGGCCCGTCTGGGATTGGCGAGAACCTACCAGATTCCGCGGCCTTTTCCTGAGCTCACCGCCCTGGCGAGCGTGACGGTAAGTGCCCTCTGTGGGAAGAAACGTAAGAATCAGAGTTTTGAAGATGCGGCGGTCGAGGCAACCCACTATCTCGAATTCGTAGGCTTGTTCAGCAAGCGAAACATCCTGGCGAGAGACCTCACCTTCTATGAACTACGCATGTTGGAGCTGGCCCGTGCCCTCGCCACTACTCCCAAGATTCTATTCATTGACGAAGTTATGGCGGGTCTCAATCCCGGTGAGGCAAACCGGGCGGTGAAGATGATAGCCAAGGCCAAGGAACAGTTCGGATTGACGATTTTCTGGATTGAGCACGTCATGGCCGTCCTCGTTGAAGCGGCGGATAGAATCGTGGCCATTAACTACGGGGCCAAACTGGCGGAGGGTACGCCGGACGAGGTGGTGAATAACGATGCGGTAATTGAAGCCTATCTCGGTAGGGGGTGGAAAGAGTATGCTTGAGGTAAATAATATCAACGTCGCTTACGGTGTGATACCTGTTCTGCATAATGTTAGTTTCAACGTGCGGGAAGGTGAGATCGTTACCATTTTGGGTTCGAACGGAGCGGGGAAGACGACTATTCTCAATACCATTCAGGGCTTTCTGAAGAGTTCGTCGGGAAGCGTGATTTTCCGCGAGCAAAACATCCTGGGACTTCCGCCTCACAAGATAGTGGAGATGGGGATTGTCCAGGTACCGGAAGGGGCAAAGACTTTTCCCTACATGACGGTGAAGGAAAATCTCCTCTTGGGGGCTTATCGTGGCAATTCCTGGAAGGTGAGGAAGGAGAGAATGGAATTCGTTTACCGTCTGTACCCCAGGTTGAAGGAGCGGTCGAATCAGGCCGCCCGGCTGCTTTCGGGAGGAGAGCAGCAAATGCTGAAGATTGCCCGGGGGCTCATGTCAAATCCTCAACTTATGATGGTGGATGAACCTTCCATCGGGCTGGCCCCCATTATTGTGGATGCCGTCTATGAAACGCTGACCAAGCTGAGGGAGACGGGGATTACGATCCTGCTTACAGAGCAAAATGCCCTGCGCGCCCTTAGGCTCGCCGATCGTGGATACATCCTTCAGGACGGCCACATCGTGCTGGAGGATACGGCGAGTAATTTGATGAAGAACGATTTAGTGAAAAAGGCATATTTGGGGAGATAATGGATATGGAAGACTACTTCGATTACACAGCCAAACTTTTTGATCAGTCCGCAATCATGGGAAAGCCCGAGGCCCTCCAAGGCATTCGCGTCCTGGACTTTTCCCACGTCATTTTCGGTCCCACGGCGGCCAGAATCCTCGGCGATTACGGGGCCGAAGTTATCAAATTGGAATTGCCTTATTACGGAGATTTGTGGCGTCCCGCTACCTATTGGGGAAAGTACTGGAAGCACTCCAATCCCATCTGGCACAGTGTGACCAAGAATAAGTACTTTATAACGGTAAATTTGAGGCTTCAGCAATCGAAAGACCTCATCTACCGGATGGCAGAAAAGGCCGATGTGGTCATCGAAAATTTCGCCCCCGGTACGGCAGAAGCCTGGGGTCTGGGGTACAGCCAGATGAGCAAGATCAATCCCAAGATCATCTTTTTGAGCTGTTCCACCTACGGACAGTACGGACCCATGAGGTATTTCCCCGGCTGGGACCTGCTGGCCCAGGCGGCAAGCGGGGTCCTCAGCTTGAACGGCTATCCGGGCACGGACAAGTTCTTCAAGTTGCCCGATTATTTGGGGGACTTCGTGCCGGGTAACTTCGGTGCCCTCGCCGTCATCATGGCCATTTACTACCGGAACAAGACGGGTCAAGGTCAGTACATCGATATTGCCCAGACGGAAGCCATGATGAGAATGCTCTATCACTTCACTTTCTATTCCTTAACGGGCCGAGAATTAGGGCGGGTAGGCAATACGGATCCGACGATGATCGCCGCCGCCATCTACAAAACGAAAGATGAAAGGTTTGTTGCCCTCGCCTGTGGGACGACGACCCAATTCCACGGCCTTCTGAAGGCCATGGGAAGGGAAGACCTGGCCCGGGAAGAAAGGTTCTTGGATTACAGGGAAAGCCTGAAGCCGGAAAACAACGAGTTTCTGAGAAAGATAGTGACGGAGTGGGTAAAGGCAAAAACGGCGGAGGAAGTAGTTCAGGCGGGAAGAGATTACGCATTTCCCGTCGCCCAGGTGATGGATGATTACGAGATTTGTCACGATAGCTGGCGGCGAGAAAGGGGCAGCGTCATTCTATTCAGGGATGACATGTACGGGGAAATCGCCCTTTCCGGGCCCTCAGCGCAGTTAAGCGGTACTCCCTCTCGCATAAAATGGATTGCCCGCCCCCTCGGGTATCATAATCGCTACGTCCTGAAGAAATTCTTGGGCCTGACGGAAGAGGAGATAGTGGACTTAGAGAAGAAGAAGGTAATCGGCACCTTCGACGATCGTCCGGGATTGAAGCCGCCCGTTTATTACAATCTGGATAACGACCCGATTTACAATTACGGAAGAGAGGTTGGAAAATGACGACGGAAACGAAAGAAGCCATTTATACGAGATATGGACGACCTTCCGATCTCGCTCGGGCGCTCGCCCAGATTATGGACCCGGAGGGAAAGCCCGAGGTGCTGGAAGATATATTGGTTCTTGACGCAAGCTATGCCAATTTTGCCGGTATAATTGCGGCAAGCATCTTCGCTGAATTTGGTGCCGAAGTGGTAAAAATAGAGCCTCCCCAGGGCGATCCGGCCCGTCACATGACCCCTGAAGGGGAAGAGGTAGGCCAAGTGGGGATCCCGTTCATCGTCGAGGGCAGGAACAAACGCTACATGACCTTGGATCTCATCAATTCGGCGGAGGATAGAGAAACGTTTCGGCGTTTGGCAAAGAAGGCGGGTATAGTCATCGAGACCTTTCCCGCAGGCCAGATGGATAGCTGGGGTATCGGCTACCGGCAGCTCGGCAAGGAAAATCCCGGTCTCATCTACATCGCCATCACCCCGTATGGACAGTATACCAAAAAGGCACGTGAATTTGCCGAATTGCCGGACAGTGACATTACCTCCCAGGCGGGATCCGGCCTACCGGCCAATATGGGAGATATCCCGGAAGCAGGGGAGCCGTACAACTGGCCGCTCAAGGCCGGTCTATGGGCGGCATGGTACATCTCGGGTTTGAGTGCGGCTCTGGGTGGGGCGATAGCCATCGTGCATCGGCAGAATACGGGCGCCGGGCAGATGATAGATATTGCCTCCATGGATGCCTATGCCAATATGGTTACCATTCCCCCCACGATTGGCTATACGTGGGAAAAGCCGCGGCCCAGAATCGGGGTGCTCGATTTTACCCTTTACCCTTATGGTCACTGGCAGTGCAAGGATGGGATGGTAGCCATCGCTGCCCCCAGGGACCACGATTTCCGTGCCTTACTGAAGATTCTCGGCTTGTGGGAAATCGAGGACGATTGGCGCCATTCTTCAGACCGTATTCCTGATATCCTCGAGCAGGCCACCCATCTTCATAAGATAATTCAGGAAAAGACGATTAAATTCAACGCCGACGATCTCGTAGCCAAGGCTCTCAATTACAGCAAGAAAGCCGCTCGTTCCAAGTGGCGCGGTGGAGGGGTCCCCATCGTGATGAGGGTTATGACCCCCGTGACGGCCCTCGCCAACAAGCAGTGGCACATAAGGAAGGCTTTCCAGGAGGTGGAGGACGCAGATTTGGGAAAGAAGTTCATCCTCAATGCGAGTTTCGTAAAGATGTCCGCCTCTCCCCCGCGGGTAAAGTGGGTGGCAACGAAGATCGGTCGCGATAATGAGTACGTAAGGCAGAAATACCTGGCGGACAAGTGAGCCCGCCGGTGATGGGTGATATAGGAGGTAAATAAACATTATTTTCGGAAGGAGGGGTAATTTATGAGTCAGAAAAAAATGTGGCGGTTTTTAGGTTTTTTCTTATTGGTCTTGGGGCTTATCCTCTATGCGGGTAGCCCTTCCATGGCGGCACCCCCCAAGGGAGAGCCCATTGTTATTGGGTATGTGGGGATGGTGGCTTCGCCGGGGACGAGGCCATGTATGGACATCCAGAAGATGGCGGTAGAAGAGATTAACGCCAAGGGCGGCATCTTGGGAAGACCCGTCGTTTACAAGGTGCAGGATGGAAAGGGCGATACATCTCTTTCCGTCGAGGCCTTAAGAAAACTCGTCATCGAAGACAAGGCCATCATGGTTTCCGTGGAGGGTCGAACGGAAATATGTCTCGCGGTCCAGGAAGCCTCGGCGATGCTCTTCAAGGAGTATCCCCATATTCTCGTGTTCAACGGTCCCATGGGTTCCGAGCTTACGGCCAGGATACTCGATGAACCGGGAAAGTACGACCATTGCTTCCGTGACTGGGATCCGGAGCCGGCCCACTACGCCCAGATGAAGTATTTCTTCTCTTACGCATATCCCAAGATTTTTGGCGTGAAGAGATTGGCCATCCTATGGGAGGATTTGGATTGGACGACGGAGTGGCGAAAGGGTATTGCGTACATCAACCTGCCCACCTGGGAAAAGCTGGCCCAGGATTGCGGCATCCAGGTAGTTTACAGTAAAGCCGTAAAGCCCCGTGGTACCATGTACTTCCCCATCCTCCAGCAGATAGCAGCGGCCAAAGCTGATCTCATCCTCTATATTAGCTCCTGGTTTACCGATACGGAATCCTTTGCCAAGCAGTGGTCGGATTCGGCTGCAAGAGATCTGGCCGTCTTTCTTTACGGGGGTGTGGCCCAAACTCATGCCTTCTGGCAGATGACGGGTGGTAAAGCCCTGGGGATTTTGAGCTCTTATACGGACCTCATCGATACGCCTGTTACGCCCCTCACCGTGCCTCTCGTGAAGAAGGCCCATGAGAGAAACATCCCCATGCAGATCCACGTTCATCTCGCTTACGCGGATATATACCACTTCAAAAATGCGGTGGAGAAGGCCGGGGGCACCGATAATTTAAAGAAGTTAATAAAAGCCATGGAGGACGTCGTTACCCCCTATTCACTGGGTAAGTTGAAATACCAGACCCAGCGGGTGAAGCCGTTCTTCCATTCTATGACGAGGGTTTATCCGACCGACCCGTACAAGACCTATCCCGGTTACTATTACCAGCTGGTCGGTCAGTTCCAGCAAGACGGCAAGTTCGTGTTTCTCCACGAGTCCTGCCCAGAAAACGAACCCGCTATGAGGAAGTTCCTCCATCCGGAAAAGTACAAGAAACCGGCCGAATTGAGGGCGGGCAAATAACGATGTTTCTGTTTTTTGCGGAAGGGGTGGTTCTTCGGACCACCCCTTTTTGTCGCTGATAGAGGAGATGGAAAATATGCAGAAATACAGATTTTCTCGGTACATTGGCCTGGTGGTATTGTTGATAGTTTTTTTTCTTGGTTTGAATAACAATGCGTCGGCCGCGCCTGCCGCCAAGGAGCCCATCGTCATAGGTTATGTGGGCATGGTTGCCTCGCCGGGGACGAGGCCATGTATGGACATCCAGAAGATGGCGGTGGACGAGATCAACGCCAAGGGCGGCATCTTGGGACGGCCCGTCGTTTATAAGATTCAGGATGGAAAGGGCGATACGGCCCTCTCGGTAGAAGCCTTGCGGAAGTTGCTCATCGAGGACAAAGCCAAGATCGTTTTCGTGGAAGGTAGGACGGAAATAGGCCTGGCGGTGGAAGAAGCCTCGGCCATGATGGTTAAGGAATACCCGCACATTCTGGTGATTAACGGCGCCACGGGGGCGGAGCTCACGGCCCGAATTATAGACGAAGCACCGAAGTACGACCACTGTTTTCGCGATTTCGACCCCGAACCGGCCCACTATGCCTGGACAAAGTACTATTTCTCCTACTCCTTTCCCAAGGTGGTGGGGGCAAGGAAAATAGCCCTCCTTTGGGAGGATCTAGCCTGGACAAATGAGTTTAGGCGAGGGATTTCCTATATTAATCTCCCTACGTGGGAAAAGCTGGCCCAGGAGTGTGGCATCCAGGTAGTCTACAGTAAACCTGTGAAACCTCGCGGCACCATGTACTTCCCCATCCTCCAGCAGATAGCGGCCGCCAAGGCAGAGCTTATCTTTTACGTGAGCTCCTGGTTCACCGATACGGAGTCCTTTGCCAAGCAGTGGTCGGATTCGGCTGCAAGAGATCTGGCCGTCTTTCTTTACGGGGGTGTGGCCCAAACTCATGCCTTCTGGCAGATGACGGGTGGTAAAGCCCTGGGGATTTTGAGCTCTTATACGGACCTCATCGATACGCCTGTTACGCCCCTCACCGTGCCTCTCGTGAAGAAGGCCCATGAGAGAAACATCCCCATGCAGATCCACGTTCATCTCGCTTACGCGGATATATACCACTTCAAAAATGCGGTGGAGAAGGCCGGGGGCACCGATAATTTAAAGAAGTTAATAAAAGCCATGGAGGACGTCGTTACCCCCTATTCACTGGGTAAGTTGAAATACCAGACCCAGAAGGTGAAGCCTTTTTATCATTCCCGGGTAAAGGTAAATCCTCTGGAACCTTATAAGACCTATCCCGGCTATTACTATCTATTGGTAGGACAGTATCAACAAAACGGGAAAATGGTTTTTCTGCACGAAACCTGCCCGGAAAACGAGCCGGCTATGAGGAAGTTCCTCCATCCAGAACTGTACAGAAAACCGGCCGACCTGAGAAAAGCCCAGTAATCGCTGAACAATTTATTTGTAAATGGGTGTTGATTTTTCAAGTCACATCCCTTTACACGTTTATGCCCTTTCTTTGTGCCTTTTAATCTCCTTGACCGGGCCTGACGGAAAAAGTATAGGAACCACTGCAGGGAATTTTGAGAGCATGGTTTTCATTTAGCTTGAAAGGAGGAGAACTTATGAAGAACATTGGTCGCGGGAAGTTCATAGGGACGATTGTGTTGGCAGTGGGTTTGATCATTTGTTTTAGCGTGCCTTCCTTGGCGGCAAAAGCCAAGATGGAGTCAATCGTGATAGGCTATGTAGGAAACGTGGCCTCCCCTGGAACAAAGCCTTGCATGGACATCCAGAAGATGGCGGTGGAAGAGATCAACGCCAAAGGCGGTATCTTGGGACGGCCCGTCGTTTATAAGATTCAGGATGGGAAAGGTGATTCTTCCCTTTCTGTTGAGGCTTTGCGAAAGTTGGTTATCGAGGACAAAGCCATCATGGTTTCCGTAGAGGGAAGGACGGAGATATGTCTTGCCGTTCAGGAGGCATCGGCCATGCTGGTGAAGGAGTATCCCCACATTCTCGTGTTCAATGGTCCCATGGGAGCCGAATTAACGGCAAGAATTTTGGACCAGGCACCTAAATATGACCATTGCTTTCGCTCTTTCGATCCTGAACCGGGTCGTTATAGCCAGATGAAATATTTTTTCAGCAATATTTTCCCGAAAGTATACAAAGCCAAGAAACTTGCCATCCTTTGGGAAGATCTGGCGTGGACCACAGAATGGAGGAAGGGGATTTCCTATCTAAATCTGCCAACCTGGGAAAAATTGGCCCAAGATTGCGGTATCCAGGTGGTTTACAGCAAACTCGTGAAACCCCGTGGTACCATGTATTTTCCCGTTCTCCAGCAGGTAGCGGCCGCCAAGGCAGAGCTCATCTTTTACGTGAGCTCCTGGTTCACCGATACAGAGTCCTTTGCCAAGCAGTGGGCTGATTCAGCGGCCAAGGATATTCCACCTTTTCTCTATGGTGGAGTTTCTCAAACACAGGCATTTTGGCAGATGACGGGAGGAAAAGCATTAGGAATCCTTTCCGAATATACGGATTTTTTTGATCTACCTGTGACTCCTCAGACGATTCCGTTGGTGAAGAAAGCAAGGGAAAGAAATATTCCCATGCAGGAGCACGTCCATCTCGCTTACGCAGATATTTATCATTTCAAAGATGCAGTGGAAAAAGCAAAGGGTGTCGGCAATCTAAGTAAACTTATAAAGGCCATGGAAGAGGTAGCAACCCCCTATTCGCTCGGTAAGTTAAAATATGAAACACAAAAGATAAAACCCTTCTATCGTTCCATGATGAGAGTACTTCCCACGGATCCGTACAAATCCTATCCTGGTTATTTCCATCAAATAAACGTCCAATTCCAGCAGAACGGGAAAGTGGTGTACTTGAATGAAGGATGCCCGGAAAACGAGCCGGCTATGAGGAAGTTCCTCCATCCAGAACTGTACAGAAAACCGGCCGATCTGAGAAAAGCCCAGTAAGTTTTCTCTCTATGGAGGGGCCTGGATTCAAGGCCCCTCAAGCCTATCTATCGTATTGAAATCCCGTTCACTATGTGTTACGCAAGGCAAGCTAAAAAATCGCGAGGGGTATGCAAAGATGACCGTAAAATATAAGCCGTTCGATATCGAGATCAAGTGGCAGAAGAGATGGGAGGAAGAGAAAATTTTTCACGTCTCGGAAGATCCCGGTCGACCCAAGTACTACCTACTCGAAATGTTTCCCTATCCCTCCGGTCGTATCCATATGGGGCATGTGCGGAACTACACGATTGGAGATGTGGTGGCCCGCTACAAGAGGATGAGGGGTTTTAATGTACTACATCCCATGGGCTGGGATGCCTTCGGCCTGCCGGCGGAGAATGCGGCCATTGCCCATGGCATTCACCCCGCTGTCTGGACGAACGATAACATCAACTTCATGCGCAATCAGCTAAAACGTCTCGGTTTCAGTTACGATTGGGAGCGCGAGATTTCCACGTGCGAACCCAACTATTATCGGTGGGAGCAGCTTTTTTTCCTGTGGATGTATGAAAAAGGCCTCGCCTACAAGAAGACCTCGGTCGTAAACTGGTGTCCCGATTGCCAGACCGTCCTGGCCAATGAACAGGTGGAGGGAGGGTTATGCTGGAGATGCTCCAGCGAGGTGGAACAGAGAGAGCTGGATCAATGGTTTTTCCGCATAACGGCTTATGTGGAGGAACTGCTCGAGTTCTGCGACAAGCTCCCCGGCTGGCCGGAACGGGTCCTGACCATGCAGAAGAATTGGATCGGGAAAAGTTACGGTTGCGAAGTTACGTTTCCCCTCGCCGATCGCACCGGCGAGATAAAGGTGTTCACTACCCGTCCCGACACCCTCTACGGGGCTACCTTTATGCTCATTGCCGCCGAGCACCCTCTCGTTATGGAGCTCATCGCCGGGAAGGAGCGAGAGACGGAAGTAAGGGAATGGGTGGAGAAGATAAAGAAGCAGGATAGGGTGCTTCGCACCTCCGATTATTACGAAAAAGAGGGCATCTTCCTCGATACTTACTGCATAAACCCCCTTACTAAGAAGAAAATGCCCGTCTTTGCGGCAAATTTTGTGCTCGCCGATTACGGTACCGGTTGTGTCATGGCCGTTCCCACCCATGACCAGAGAGACTTCGAATTTGCCAAGAAGTACAATTTACCCCTCATAATCGTCATCCAGCCCCACAACAAGACCCTTAATACCCAGACCATGACGGAAGCCTACGTTGAGGACGGTATCCTTGTCAACTCGGGCCCCTTCACAGGCATGGAAAACCGAGAAGCTATGGACAAGATCATAAGTTACCTCGAGGAGCGTGGCATGGGAAAAAGGACCGTCCAGTACCGTCTCCGGGATTGGGGGATATCTCGTCAAAGGTACTGGGGTGCGCCCATCCCCATCGTTTACTGTGAGAAATGCGGCACCGTACCGGTGAAAGAAGAGGATTTGCCCGTCGTTCTCCCCTATGACGTGGAATTTACGGGGGAAGGAGGTTCACCCCTGGCCCGACAGGACGAGTTCGTAAACACCGTATGCCCTCGGTGTGGTGGGCCGGCGCGGAGAGAGACAGACACCATGGACACCTTCGTCGAATCGTCCTGGTATTTCGCCCGGTTCTGCTCGGCCCGCTACGATAAGAAGCCGGGATTGGAGAGAGAAAAGCTCGACTACTGGCTTCCCGTTGATCAGTATATAGGGGGCATCGAGCACGCCATTCTCCACCTCTTGTATGCGAGATTCTACACCAAAATGCTGCGGGACTTCGGAATAATGGGTATCGATGAGCCTTTTACCAACCTTCTGACCCAGGGCATGGTCTGCAAGGAAACGCAAAGATGTCCTCAACACGGTTATCTATATCCTACGGAAGTAAAGGATGGCCGATGTATGCACTGCCGTGAACAGGTTATTGTGGGTAAAACGGAGAAGATGTCCAAGTCGCTGAAAAACGTGGTGGACCCCGATTACCTGATCCAGCGTTATGGGGCTGATACGGTGCGCATGTTTTGCCTCTTTGCCGCACCCCCGGAAAAAGACCTGGAATGGAGCGATCAGGGGGTAGAAGGGGCCTTCCGTTTCCTCAACCGGACGTGGAGGATCTTTGTAGAGTACCTCGATGCCGTAAGGGACGTTCCACCCTATGCCGGAGAAGGAGAAATCAATGAGGATTTAAGGGCCTTGCGCAAGAAAACACATCAGACCATCATGAAGGTGACACGGGACATAGAGGACCGTTTTCATTTCAATACGGCCATAAGTGCCATCATGGAGTTGGTCAACACCCTGTATCTTACTCCCCGTCCGGCCGAGGAAGACAAAATAGCCCTCTCCGTGGTGAGAGAGACGTTGGAGGCCATTCTCTTGCTTCTTGGCCCCATCGTACCCCACTTTGCTTCGGAGCTGTGGTCTCTCATGGGGCATAAGGACTTGATAGTCGATGCGCCGTGGCCTCAGTACGACAAAAACGTGGCGAGTGAAGAGCAAATTACCATTGTCGTCCAGGTAAACGGAAAGTTAAGAAGCCGCATCACGGTCATGGCGGATGAGGAAGAAGAGGCCATAAAGGCCATGGCGAGAGAGGACGAAAAGGTAAAAAAGATAATTGCGGGGAGAGAAATTGTAAAAGAGGTCTATGTGCCGAAGAAGCTCGTCAATCTCGTGGTGAAAGAGGACTCATAGTGTGAATAGGCTTATACCTTTGAGTGTGGCGGTAGTTTCCCTTTTTTTCATTCTTTCGGGCTGTGGATACCGCTTTGCCGGGGAAGAGGTGGAGCTGAAGAAAGTGGGGACTTCCATCTACGTGGCCCCGTTTGAGAATAGTACCCGGGAGGCTTATGTGGATAGCTTCTTGAGAAGTGCCATCATGGATTGGTTTCTCAAGGCCACGAGATTGAAGGTCGTAACGAGGGAGGAAGAGGCGGATCTCGTTCTCGTCGGGAAGGTAAGAAATATGTACACCGTCCCCATCTCTTATCGCCTGGGAAACATCGCCGCCGAAGAGAGGGTTCAGGTGAAGTTAGAAGTTTCCTTGAAAGAAAGGCGAAGCGGCAAGATTGTTTGGGAAGAAAAAGAGATGGTAGGGGAACAGGATTATTCGGTGGTGGATGTGAACCGCCGGGAGGATGCCCGCCGTTCTGCCCTCATTAAGCTGGCCAATGATATGGGCGAGCGCATTTACCGACCCATAGCTGCCAGATATTAATGGGCCGCCGGTTGCAGGAGGGTATTTACCTTTCTGGTTAAGCGGGATATCTTCCTTGCCGCCGAGCGTTTGTGGATTACGCCTTTCGCCGCCGCCTTGCTGATCTTGGAAATGGCCGCTCGGAGGGCATCTTTTGACGCTTCATAGTTTTTCGCTTCGAGGGTTTGCAGGACCTTCTTGACGGCCGTCTTCAAGTTAGATTTTACCACCCTATTTCTCAGACGTCTTTTTTCATTCTGCCGCGCCCTTTTGATGGCCGATTTGCTGTGAGCCACTGAGTAACTTTCCTCCTACGAGAAATGTGAAACGTGCTCCTATCTTAAATGTCCATCGATGTCAAGGGATAATTGCGCCCCCGGGGTGTTTTTAAGGTTTTTATGAGGCCTCGAGGAGGGCCCGAATTTCTTCCCCTTCTAATTTTTCCTTTTCTAACAGGAGCTTTGCCCCTCTCACGAGAGCTTCCTTTCGGTTTAGGAGGATCTCTTTTGCCCTTTTGTACTGTTCGTCTATGATCTGCCTTATTTCCGAATCGATTAATTCCGCCGTCGCTTCGCTGTAATCGCCCCTTGCCGGTCCGCTCCCGACATCGAGAAAGTAAGGCCTTTTTTCATCGGCAAAATAGACCTGCCCTAACTGACCGCTCAT
This sequence comes from Syntrophales bacterium, assembly GCA_035358955.1. GTDB lineage: Bacteria > Desulfobacterota > Syntrophia > Syntrophales > UBA8958 > JAOAFE01. The sequence goes on from DAORXN010000003.1 coordinate 154,761, forward strand.
CCCGTATTCTTTGATCATGCTCCGGGCGATGTCCGTAGCCCGGGCGAGGTCATTGTGGGCCCCCGTCGAAATATCCCCGAAGATGATTTCTTCTGCGGCCCTTCCGCCCAAAAGGGAGGCAATCTTGTTTAGCAGCTCCGTTTTCTTCATGAGAAACCTGTCTTCCGTCGGGACCTGAATCGTGTAACCCAGGGCGGCGATCCCGCGGGGAATGATGGATATTTTCTGCACCGGATCGGTACCTGGTAGGGATAAGGCAACGAGGGCGTGTCCCATTTCGTGGTAGGCGACGATCTCTCGTTCTTCCTTGCTGATCAGGCGATTCTTCTTCTCCAGACCGGCGATTATTCTCTCCACTGCTTCTTCGAATTCTGCCATTTCCACCTGGTTTTTGTTGTGCCTAACGGCGAGCAGGGCGGCCTCGTTGACGAGATTGGCGAGGTCTGCCCCGACCATGCCCGGGGTCATATTGGCGAGTTTCTCAATGTCTACATCGGGCCCGATCTTTACTTTTTTCAGATGAACCCGCAGGATATCCATGCGGCCCTTTTTGTCCGGCCGGTCTACCAGGACGTGGCGATCGAAACGCCCGGGCCTTAAGAGGGCCGGGTCAAGTATTTCTGGCCTGTTGGTGGCGGCCATAATGATGACACCCGTCCGGGAATCGAAGCCGTCCATTTCCACGAGTAACTGGTTCAAGGTCTGCTCCCGCTCATCGTGGCCGGAAGTAACGCCAAATCCCCTTGCCTTCCCTAAGGCATCGAGCTCGTCGATAAAGATGATACAGGGGGCCTTCTGCTTGGCCTGCTCGAACAAATCCCGGACTCGGGCGGCCCCCATGCCGACGAACATTTCCACGAATTCGGAGCCGCTCATGCTTAAAAAGGGTACGCCACTTTCCCCTGCCACCGCTTTGGCGAGGAGCGTCTTGCCTGTCCCCGGCGGTCCCACCAGGAGGACACCTTTCGGGATCCTTCCTCCTAAGGCGGCAAATTTTTCTGGGTTTTTCAAGTAGTCAATGATTTCGACCAATTCTTGCTTGGCTTCATCGACGCCGGCGACGTCATCGAAGGTGACATTTAAGTCGCTTTGCATGTAGATGCGGGCCTTGCTTTTTCCTAACTGGAGAAAACCCGCCTGCCGACCGTTTAATCGCTTCATGAGGAGATACCAGACCCCGAAAAAGAGGAAGATGGGGAATAACCAAGAAAATAAGTCCTTTAAAAAGGTGGATTCGATTTCCCCTTTAAAAACGACGGGATATTTCTCCAGCATGGACGAAAGTTCCTGATCGACCCGGATGGTGCGGAAGGATTTTAGTTCGCCACTTTCCGTCTTCATCTTACCTTGGATTTGATTGGCAGAGATGGCAATTTCTGTTATCCTGCCACTCTTTAGGAGGGAGAGAAATTGGCTGTAAGGGATCACCTGAATCGAGAGGAGGGCAGAGATGTAGCTCTGAATGATGAGCACCACCCAGATGCCGATAAGCACGTACCAGAGGGAAAATTTATGATGCTTTTCCATAGGACTTTCCACCTTTATAATATAATCATTCGGGGTTTACAAATAAATTTTATGGCCCTTTTTTTCGCCCTCTGCCCGCTTGCGAGCGGATGGGCGGGGGACGTGATAAAGCGGGAAATTGTTTACCGCGTAGTGGCTTCCTTTCCCCACGCACCTCAAGCCTTCACCCAGGGCCTGTACTACGAAAAGGGGTTTTTTTACGAAAGTACGGGTCTTTATGGGCAATCTTCTCTCCGGATGGTGGAGGCCCGCACGGGCCGGATAAAAAGAAAAGTAGCCTTGCCCGATGAATGGTTCGGGGAAGGGATTACAGTCTTAGGCGACCGCCTCATCCAGCTTACCTGGCGAACGGGGATAGGGATCGTCTACGATAAGAAAACCTTCAGTCGGAGGAAGATGTTTCATTACCTCCATGAGGGTTGGGGGATTACCCATGACGGTCATCGCCTCTTGGTAAGCGATGGGACGGAGGTGATCCGTTTTTGGCATCCGACCGATTTTCGCGAAATAGGCCGCCTAAGAGTTATGGAGGGAGGAAAACCGGTTTACGGTCTAAACGAGCTCGAGTTCATCGAGGGTAGCATTTACGCCAATGTTTGGCCCACGGCGCGGATTATCCGTATAAATCCAGTCTCTGGGCAGGTTACAGGGGAGATGGATTTGAGCGGCCTTATCGCTACCTTCGAGAAAAAAGACGTGGATGTGGCCAACGGCATTGCCTACGATCCCATAAGCCGTCTTGTCTTCATAACCGGTAAATTCTGGCCGCGGGTTTTTGTGATTAAGATAGAACATAGCGAATTACGAGAAAGCCGCCGATGAGCAGGATGGTAAAGAGGAAGGCAAGCCAATTGAAGTAGCGGTCTATGAAGGCGGTGATAGGGGCCCCGAATTTCCATATGAGGGCCGCGACGAGAAAGAACCTCGCGCCCCGGCTCACTAAGGAAGCGAAAACGAACATGGGAAAATTGATGGCGCAGGCGCCGCCGGCAATCGTGAATACCTTGTAAGGTATGGGGGTAAAGCCGGCAGTGAAGATTACCCAGAAGTTCCAATCTTCGAATTGCTTTTGAATTGTTTCAAACAAGGGTACGGAAAAGCCGGGGATGTGGTGAAAGAAGAACCACGCGAGGGGGGAGAATTGCCCCGGTGATGACCACCAGGCAAAGTATCCGATGGCGTACCCTATGATGGCCCCGCCGATACTGCCTAAGGTGCAGATGAGGGCGAGGCGAAAGGCCCGTACCGGCGCACCCAAGACCAGGGCAATGAGCAGGGGGTCAGGGGGAATGGGGAAGAAGGATGCCTCGGCCGTGGCCAATAAAAAGAGGGCCCCGGCCCCGTAAGGGGTTTCGGCCCAGTGAAGTACCCAGTCGTAAAGCTTACGCAAAAGGCGCATAGAAGGTTACCTCCTCCTTCATATTTGCCACCGCCTGAAGCGGCGAAGGAGAATAAGCGCCGGGATACAGGCGACGGTGCAGATGGTGAAGAACCATATCCAGCCCACCGAGGCAACGAGAAATCCGGTGGGAGCGCCTACCAAATAGCGGCTGATGGCCATCAGACTACTCAGGAAGGCATATTGGGTGGCGGTGAATTTTGTGTTGCAAAGGGACATAAGTAACGTCATGTAAGCGGCAGTACCCATCCCACCAGTAAAATTTTCCAACCCGATCACCAAGCTCAAAGCCCAAATGCTTCGGCCGGTAAATTCGAGGAAAAGAAAGGTGAAGGTAGAGAGGCCTTGAAAAACACCGAAGAGGAAAAGTGACCGGGGAAGGGTAAGGTAGTTAAGTAAGCATCCCCCGACGATGCCGCCGGCTATGGTTGCAATCATGCCGAACCCTTTCAAGATCATCCCGAGCTCCGTCCGCGTATAGGTGAGGTGTCCTAAAAGATAGGGGGTCGTCATCTGGGCCGCGGCCACATCTCCTATTTTGTACAACACCACGAATAACAAGACCTCGATTGCTCCCCGGCGAGCCAAGAGGTCGCAAAAAGGCAAGGTAAGACTCTTTGTCAAGGGCTCTTTCTGTGAGGGGAAGGAGTTATCCGCCGGGGTGTTGGGGGCAAGGAGGACGGCGATGGCGCAGGGTAGGAGCGTCATGGCGAGAAGGAAGAATACCTTTGGCCAGGGGAGGTAGTCTGACAAGATGAGCCCCAGGGCACCTCCCACGAGAATCGCGAGCCGGTAACCCGTGATCCAAACGGCAGCACCGGGCCCCCTTTCTTCCGGGGAGAGGTACTCCGTTCGATAGGCGTCTAAGGCAATATCCTGGCTGGCGCTGAGAAAGGCGATTGTAATGGTAAAGAAAGCGGTGAGACCCGTAAGCCGGGCGGGATTCAAAAACCCCATGGCGGAAATGCTAATAAAAAGGGCAAGCTGCAAGATGAGTATCCAGCCCCGGCGCCGGCCGAGAAAGGGGAGGGCCAAACGGTCCATGAAAGGAGACCAGAGGAATTTTCCCGCATAAGGGAGGCCCGTTAAGGCAAACAGGCCGATGGTGGGGAGATCTACGCCGTAAGACACCAGCCAAGCTGCCAAAGTGGTGCCCGTGAGCGTCAGGGGTAGACCGGAGGAAAACCCCAAAATGAGCATGAGGAAGAGGCGCCGATTCAAATAGATGGTAATTACGCTTTTCCCCATCGCCATTTTTGGGCGGCTTCGATCAGATGATTAAAGAGGCTAAGCTGGTACAAGTCTGAAATCATTCGTTCTGGGTGCCACTGGACGCCGATAACAAAGCGCTTTTCTCGTGCCCAGGAAGAGGCGGCGTCAGGTTCGATCGCTTCTACGATTCCGTCGAGGGAATAGGCACAAGGTTTGAAGCCCCGCCCCGGTGCCTGAGGTTGCACGGCCTGATGGTGAGAGGTGTTGGTGACCAGGGTTAACCCTTCGCCCGAAGCCAAAAGCTCGGCCAAATACGTGTGGGCTAAGATCTTTACTTCATGCCGGCCTTCTTTGTGGTTTACGGCTTTGTCTTGCTGAATGGACCACTCATTCCTTATGTCCTGGATGAGTTTTCCTTCCCTCGCGATGGTCATAAGTTGCATGCCCCCGCAGATGCCAAGGACGGGGATTTCTGTCTTTTCGAGGACGTAATGGGCAAGAGCGAAATCGAAACGGTCCCGTAGGGGATGGATAAGTTCCTCCTCCGGCTGGGGATGACCACCGTAATGTTTTGGTGAGTAATCTTGGCCGCCAATGAAGATGAAACCATCCACCCGGGAAGAAATCTCCCTTATCGCATCAAGGTCGGCACTCGGGGGAATCAAAAGAGGGATTCCCCCGGCCGAAATGACCGCCTCGACATAGCTATAGGGAACTTCGACCCCTCCGCCGCTCAAAGATGTGTTCAGGCCTATGATTGGGCGCCTCTTACGGATCACTTTGGTCAGATCATTTCAATGGCCGCCGCCATCGAAACCCCTCCACCTCCGCAGAGGGTTGCGAGCCCCAGGGATTTTCCCCTCTTCTTCATGGCGTGAATGAGGGTTACCATAATGCGGCAGCCGGTAGAACCGACGGGGTGCCCTAAGCCGACGCCGGAGCCGTTTACGTTGGTGATTTCCCGATTGAGCTTAAGTTCCCGTTCGCAGGCTAAGTACTGGGCGGCGAAGGCCTCGTTCAGTTCGATCAATTCGAAATCTTCGAGCTTTAGCCCCGATCTCTGGAGGAGGTCTCTTACCGCTGGCACGGGGCTTAGGCCCATAACGGAGGGATGGCATCCGCCTTTCCCCACCGCCTTTATCCTGGCGATGGGTTTGAGGCCTAACTCTTGTGCCTTTTCCGCGGACATGAGCACCATGGCGCTTGCGCCGTCGTTGATACCCGAGGCATTGCCCGCCGTTACCTTCCCAACTTTGGGAATGAAGGCCGGTGGAAGGGCAGCGAGATCCGCCATCGTCAATCCCGGCCTGAAATGTTCGTCGCGGTCGAATACTTTGGGCGGTTGGCCCTTTTTTTGGGGAATCATCACCGGTACGATTTCTTCCTTGAAGTCCCCTTCCCGGGTGGCCCGCTCCACGTTGTTGTGACTTCTCAAGGCCACTTCATCTATTTCTTCCCGGGAGAGGTTATATTTGTATGCCACGAGCTCGGCCGTAACGCCCATGATATAAGGCTTACCCCGGAAAAGTTCGACAATGAGTCCTTCTTTGACGGGCCCTTTTTCCAATCCCGGGATGATGTGAGAGCCGGCATGGAGGGCATGAATTAGATCGTCCACGAGGACTTGATCTTGAAGGCGACTGCCCCACCGGGCGGTGGGAACGGAATAGGATATACCGGACATGTGTTCCATGCCACCTGCGAGGATACAGTCGGCAAGCCCCGCCCTGATCATGGCCCAGCCGGAAATTACGGCCTCCATACCGGAGATGCATACCCGATTGATGGTTACGGCCGGTACGGTTTCAGGAATACCGGCCAAAAGAGCTGAGACACGAGCCGTGTTCAAGCTGTCGCTGGGTTCCCTGCAACATCCAAACCTTACATCGTCTATCATGTCGGACGTAATGCCTGCTCTTTTTATGGCTTCTTCCATCACGACGGCTCCTAATTGGGCCAGGTTGACATCACGCAGTGAACCACCGAAACTACCGATCGCAGTCCGGCAAGCGGATACAATGACGACTTCTTTCATTCAGCTTTCCTCCTTCGAGAATATGGATTGATATGCTTCGGGAAATGCATCTCTCCCACAAGCGAGCATCAGGGTTAATGGCATCACGTTTCGGGCGCAGGCAAGCATTTCTTCTACGATGCTGCGTATATCCCATTGGGCATGGCGGTCAGCCCTCAGCCTGGCCATGTGATAGAGCTCTCGGGCATTTACCTTGAGCAGGACGCGGCGACGATGGCTGTTGGTTAGGATGTAGGGAGCGGCCTGGGGCGCTTCCTTCAGGATTTGGTCATAGGTTTCGTTGGTCGTCTCGATCAGGTCGAGGAATGCCTCTTGGAGACCGGCGGATAGGAGGTTGGGCGGTATGGTGTTGCCTAAAGCGGGATGATAATCCTGGCTTACGATGGTAGCCATGCGGTGTCTCTTTAGTTGAGCAAAACAGCTTGCACTTACGGTAAGATCGTAAGTAAGCTCTACTATTTCGAATTCCCGCCGCACTTGATCGTAGGCTTGAATGTGACGGAGGGCATCTTTGATGATGGTTTTTCCCTCTTCCTTGGGTAGTTTGGTCGCCTGGGCAAAACATTCCTCGTAACTACCTTTATTTAATCCGTAAAGGAGGGCAGCGATAAGCCTCCGGTCGGCATCGGGGGTAAACCAGGCCAGGTTAACCGGCTTCCCCTGAGAGGGAATGGTCCCTGCGAACTCCCCTTGGCGGTGGTACCTCAAGTCATAGGCGGTAGGTTTTACGTAGCGGATGAGAGAGGGCGCTACAGGATGGACGTTTTCAAACAGGGCGTAACCTAACTTTTGAGCTTCGGCGAGGGGATGGGCTGACAAGCGTCTTACCATCAATTCGAAGTTTCTGGCATTGATGGTCATGCCGAGCTGGGTGTGGGTGGCAAGAGAGATGGCATAGCGGGCGTCTTCTTTGGCGGCATTATCGAGGGTGGGAGAAAGAGGCCCCCCGTTTAATCCTGAAAGGTAGGACCGAAGTTGCTCGTAGGCCGTGCGGTAGAATTGCTGCTGGCGGCGAATGGTTGCTATGAACTGGTCGGCCAATGAAGAATCCTTCAGTTCTTCGGGGAGCGTGAAGTCGTCCTGAAACAGGCAGTAGCGCTGAGATTTTTCGGTAAAGGAGACGAGGCGAAATTTTTCTATTTCCTCGACGAGCAGGCGGGATACACCTATGATATCTATATTAAAAACGGCATGCTCGGCAATAGAACTATGACCCATCTCAAAGACAATTTTTTCATTGGACTTCCGCGCCTTTTCCACGTCTTTTCTTGCCATCTCTCTCAGTTCCCAGGTTGGAAGAGGGCTACGGCTGATGCGGGCATAAGCAGCCGCGATCGCCTCCGGCGTGGCCTCGCCTTCGCGGGCTGGAGGCAAAGATGCTCGATCTACATTAAAACCGGCCAGGATGACCTTCATGGCCGGGCATCCTATCGGAAATTGATTTTATGTTCAACTTATTTCATCGGTTTCTGGGCCGAGACGAGTATGCTTATCACCTTGATATCGGTTGTTTCGTCTAGGTCCATAAGCGGTGATAACAATTCTTGAACGGGATAGGCCGATTCTTTCACTACCTTGATATTTACGAAGCCCGCCTTTCTGATGGCGCTAAGGTACTCTTCTTTTTCTACGGCACCGGCTATGCACCCGATGTAGGCTTCCATGGAGTCCCTGATCGTGGGGGGGAGCTCCCCATTTAGAACCATATCGGAAATGTGAAGGAATCCACCCGGTTTGAGTACACGGAAGGCCTCGGCAAAGGCCCTTTCCTTATCCGGGGAAAGATTTATCACGCAATTGGAGATAATGACGTCCGCCGTGTTCTCATTTAGGGGCAGGTACTCGATTTCTCCGAGGCGGAACTCGACTTGCTCGTATTTGCCCTTTATCGCATTAGCTTTTGCTTTTTCTATCATTTCCTGGGTCATGTCGATGCCAATGACCCGACCCTTCTTTCCCACTTTACGAGCCGCAAGAAAACAGTCAAAACCTGCCCCACAACCTAAGTCCACGACCGTGTCCCCTTCTTTCAAAGAGGCGAGGGCCAAGGGATTACCACATCCCAGTCCAAGATTGGCGCCTTCCGGGACGGATTGTAGGTCCTCCTCTCGATAGCCGATCTTCTCCGTCAAGGTGGTGATTGAGCAAGCCGTAGGGGGCAGGCAGCAGCTGAGAGATTTTTTTGCAATCTTGCCGTAGGCTGTTTTTACCGATTCTTTCACTCGTTCCTTTTGTTCCATCGTTCTAAACCTCCTTGGAGCTTCCCATTACGGAATTGATAAAGGAAGTAATCCCGCTTGCCAATTCTACCACCGGAATCAAGGTAATACAGCAGGCCTTCCCTTCTTTTTCCCATACCACGCAGGCCATTTTATCGCCCGCTTGCACACCCATGAGATCCCTTATTTCCTTCGGTATGACCATCTGCCCTCTTTCGTCGATACTTACGAGGGCTTCTATCTTGCATGTGCCGGCTTTGCTGCGTGTAGTCATCTGCAACCTCCAAAAAATCAGGTTAATCTGACTATACTGATAATTCACATATTTTGTCAACCATTATTTTCTTGCTGCTGGGCCTTTAAGTTTGTAAAAAGCATTATTAAACGAATCGCGATATAAGGGGGAAGACCATGGAAGAGAAATTCTGGCAGAGGTTTTACGATTACAATATGCCGACGACCATACGTTATCCGTCCATTACCATCCCCGAGCTCCTACAGATACCCGCCAACGTTTTACCCGACAAGGCAGCGGCCATCTACGAAGGGGCGGAGTTATCTTTCTTTGACTTGCGCCACCATGCCCTGAGGATGGCCAATGCATTAGAGGCATTGGGTGTGAAGAAGGGGGATCGGGTGGGGATTCACTTGCCCAACTGCCCTCAGTACCTAGTCGCCTATTACGCTTCCTTGATGTTGGGGGCCATTGTAACGGGTTTGAATCCTGCCTATCCCCATGAAGAATTGCTTACGGTAGCCCGTACGACGGGATTGACAACCGTCTTTACCCTGGACGAGACGGCGGATCGGATTGAAAGGCTAAAGCCGCAAGTTTCCATCGAAAGGATAATTGTATCAGCGCGAGGCCTTTACGGACGGGAGAGGAAAACGGGCATCTCCTGCGATTTAAGGGAAGGATGGTTGAGCTTTCATGACCTGCTCGAAAAGTTTCGACAGCCGCGCCGTCCCCGAGTTCAGGTGGAGACGACCGATCCTGCTATTATTCAATTCACCGGGGGGACGACGGGTGTACCGAAGGGGGCCGTTTTGAGCCACGCCAACATGATCGCCGCCGTAATGCAGACCTCTCCCCGCATGGAGCCCATCCTTAAGTTCATACCACCGGAAAGGAGAAAATCTCTCATAATTTTGCCCCTGTACCATGTATACGGGAATCTGGTGGCCAACTGGTCCCTTTTCAACTGCGTGACCCAAGTACTTGTCCCTCGCTTCCAGGTGGATGAGGTTATCGATCTTCTCTGTGAAATCGATGAAATCACCTATTTCCCTGCAGTACCCACGATGCTCACGGCCCTCGTAAACCATCCCCGCATTGGCGAGGTCAATTTGGGCCGCAAGGTACATGTTATCAATTCCGGTGCCGCCCCCTGCCCGGTTGAGCTGATCGAACGTCTCCGCGACCTGGGGGTCTTCATCACGGAGGCATGGGGGATGAGTGAGACCTCGAGCCTGGGTATCGTCAATCCCATTTTGGGAAAGAAAAAGCCGGGGAGCATAGGATTACCGGCTCCGGATAACGATATTCGTATCGTAGATGTGGTGGACGGAAAAACAGAGGTGCCTCGTGGGCAACCGGGAGAGCTTCTTATTAAGGGGCCCTCGGTCATGATGGGATACTGGAACAATCCGGAAGAAACGGCCCAGGTGCTGAAAGACGGCTGGCTCTATACCGGGGATATTGTGGTGCAGGATGAAGATGGGTTCATATTCATCGTGGATCGGAAAAAGGATATGATCATTGCAGGGGGGTTCAATGTCTATCCTCGGGAAATAGACGAGGTCCTTTACCGACATCCCAAGGTGAAGGAGGCGGTGACGGTGGGTATCCCCGACCCGTATCGGGGCGAGACGGTTAAGGCCTTCATCGTGCCGAAAGAAGGGGAGGAGGTTTCGGCCGAGGAGATTATTGCCTTCTGTAAGGAAAGGCTCGCGCCCTACAAAGTGCCGAAAGAAGTGGAGTTTCGCGCCTCTTTGCCCCAGTCAGCGGCAGGAAAGATATTACGCAAGGTATTGCGGGAAGAGGAAATGAAAAAGAGGGGAGAAAAGAATTAGTGTCCGGCCAAGAAACCTTAGACTGGGAAAATCGCTTCAGCCCCCCTTTTTTTCGCAAGCTGCCTCTATCTATCGAAAGGGGAGAGGGCATCTACGTTTGGGACGAAAGGGGACGCCAATATCTTGATTTCACGGCCGGTTGGGGTGTCACTTCCCTGGGGCATGCCCATCCGGTCATCCTTCAAGCCTTACAACAGCAAGCCCGCCAGATTTGGCAAACACCCAATGCCGGCCTGGTTTGTAATCCTACCCGGGCCAGGTTGCTTGCCTTGATGGCGAACATTTTGCCTCCACCTCTCACGAGGACTTTCTTTTGCACCAGCGGTTCCGAAGCGATCGATGCGGCTATCAAGTTGGCAAGGAAGGTAACGGGTCGCATGGATATTGTTTCGGCCTCCCAGGGATTTCACGGCCGCATGATAACCGCTTCTTCGGCCACGGGGGGAATTGGCCACCGGGAGAAAATCGACCCCCAGGCATCACACTTTAGATTTGTGTCCTACGGTGATGAGGGGGAGGTAGAAAAGGCCATCGACGATAAAGTGGCGGCCGTGATCATGGAACCCATCTTAGGTGAGGGGGGTGTATTCGTGCCGCCGCCGGGTTATCTTTATTACGTCTCTCAGCTGTGTCGTAAGTATGGGGCTTTGCTGATTATCGATGAGGTTCAAACGGGGTTTTGCCGAACAGGCCCCATGTTTGCATCTTCTTCCCTCAACCTCGATGTTTCCTTCCTTACGATGGGGAAGGGCATCGCGAGCGGTTTTCCTTTCGCGGCCTTTGCCATGACGGAGGAAGTGGCGGCCAAGATCGAGGTGGGAGACCACGGAGGAACCTATGCGGGGAACCCTCTGGGATGTGCCGTGGCGGAAGCAGTGGTTAGATACCTCATCGACCATGACATCTCTTCCCACGTGGAGAAAATGGGCGGTATCTTCCGCACCGGCCTTGCATTACTTCAAAACAAATATCCATACGTCATAAAAGAGGTAAGGGGACAGGGTTTACTGTGGGCCGCCGAGATTTCGCGGCCTGAACAGGCGGGGGCCGTTTTCGATGCCTCCCTGAAGAAAGGCCTGATTCTAAATATCGTCAAGGAGCAAGTGATCCGCTTTTTCCCCGCCCTCGTCATAACCGAAAAACAGATTCAGGAAGGCCTCTCTATTTTCGAAGAAGCCATTTGCGAAACGGCCGTCGACAAATGTGATTGACCATCTCACGGGTCTTATTCTGTTTCAAGCCTAAATTATGTTTTACGGTGAAACAAAAATTTCGAGAAAACAGCAAACGCTTATTGACAATCATTTGTTGATTAGATATTAAAAAACTTAGTTAAATAAACAATAATATCGTAAGGTTAATTTTATTCAAAGAAAATGATTGTGAATTTTTTAAGCGCAAAGTCATAAGGTATTGAAGGGATATAAACCGCTTGTGCGGTTAAATAAAAACAAGAGGAAGGGACAAATGGATGCAACAACTGCCATGTATGTTTCCCAGGCGATTCATGGGATTGCCTACGGCATGATCTTGTTTCTCATCGCCTCGGGATTGAACCTCATCTTCGGGATGATGGGTGTACTCAACCTGGCGCACGCCTCTTTCTTTATGCTCTCCGGCTATTTCTGCTATCAGGTGCTCACGATAACTGGAAATTTCTGGTTATCCCTCCTCTTTGCCCCCTTGGGGACGGCCCTCTTTGGTATCATCGTGGAGCGTGTTTTTTTGAGACGCATGCATGCCTTCGGTCATTTGGGAGAGCTTATGCTCACCGTAGGCTTATCACTGGTCATACTTGCGGGAGTAAAATTCTTCTGGGGGACGGAGAGCTTGCCGATTCCGGTACCGGAAACTCTTCAAGGTCTCGTTCGAATTTTCGGGTTGGAGTACCCCATTTATCGCTTGTTTGTGATCGGGCTTTCTCTTTTTGTGCTCGTGTTGATGATCCTCGCCCTATATAAGACACGGTTGGGTATGATCGTGCGGGCGGCCGTGTCCGATCGAGATATGGTAAATGCCTTAGGCATCAACATCCCCCTCGTTTTTATGGTTGTATTCGGTATCGGCTGCTGGCTGGCCGGTATTGCCGGCGTTGCCATCGCACCTATTCTCACCGTGTTTCCCGGTTTGGCCGACCAGGTGGGGATGGATGCCTTTATCGTGGTGGTAACGGGGGGTATAGGTAGCCTGGGAGGAGCCTTCATCGTTTCCCTCATCTTTGGTCTGTTGAGTTCCTTTGGTATCCAGTTTGTGTCCCAGCTGGCACCGGTGTTGATGGTGGGATTCATGGCCCTCGTGCTAATAATTCGTCCGCATGGATTGTTCGGGGTGGAAGAATGAAAGAAAAGATGACGAAAATTGTTCTTTGGTTGGCCCTAGCCATCCTACTTCTGGCTTATCCGAAGTTGTTTGGCCTGTACTACGTGAATCTCTTCGTAACGTTCATGGTGTTTGCCGTTTTTTCCCTTTCCTTCAATATGCTATTGGGTTTTACAGGGCTTTTGAGTTTCGGTCATGCCATCTTTTTTGGAATGGGCGGCTACGGTACCGCTCTGGCCCTGAGGCATATCGAGGGAATTTCCCTCTTCCCGGCCATGGGTTGCGGAGTGGCAGCGGCAGTTTTGCTCGCCGCCATTTTGTGTCCCGTAGTGATAAGAGTGACGGGAACGGCCTTTGCCATGGTACACCTCGCGTTCGGTCAGCTCATGTATGTGCTCGCCCTGAAATTGAGAAATATCACGGGGGGTGAAGATGGGATAGGGAATTTCCCCCTCCCTGATTTTTCTTTTTTAGGAATTATTTCACTTCCCCTGAAAAACAATCCCGTAAACTTTTATTACTTTGCCCTTCTTGTCCTGGGATTGTGCACCTGGCTCATGTGGTTTTTTACCCAGACCCCCTTTGGGCAAATTCAGGTAGGGATTCGTGATAATGCCAAGCGCATAGATTACCTGGGCTTTAAGGTGCCGGAATCAAAAGCCGTGATTTACATTACGTCCGCATTCTTTGCCGGCATGGCAGGTTCCGTATACGGGTTATTCCATAATCTGGTTTCTGCCGACGGTTCCCTCAATGTTCTCGTTTCCTTTGCGGCTATTACGGCAACCTTGATCGGCGGTATCGGGAGCTTCTTTGGCCCCATCTGGGGCACGGCGATCTTTCAGATCTTGGAAGAAATTACCATTCGATTTACGGAACAGGTGGAGCTGGTGACAGGGGTCATCATGATATTGGTTATTATGTATGCACCCCGCGGATTTGCCGGTTTCCTTTCTGCATTGAATCTCAAATGGCAAACGTACAGAGCTGGGCGGGGGAAATAATCCATGTATATCTTGGAAACGAAGGATTTAAACCATGATTTTAGCGGCTTAAAGGTGCTTTTTGGAGTGAATCTCCAAGTAAAGGAAGGCGAAAAGCACGCCATAATTGGCCCAAACGGTGCAGGCAAAACGACCCTGTTTAATTGCATTACGGGCACTTACCACCCATCAAGTGGGAAGGTGTTATTCAAAGGGATGGATATCACGGGGCGAAAACCCCATGAACTGACCAGAATGGGCATCGGGCGATCGTTCCAGATCACGACCATCTTTATGAACCTTACTGTATTCCAGAACGTGAGGCTCGCCGTTTTATCGAAACGGGGAATCCGTTTCAACCTGTTTCGCTTCATCGACCGGATGAAAGAGGTCACGGAAGAAACGGACGAAATCCTGAGGCGTGTGAATCTCATCGAAGAAAGGAACCTGCCTGCCAGTGCCTTGTCATACGGTAAAACCAGGGCATTAGAGATGGCCCTGGCCTTCGCCACCGACCCTGAACTTATCCTGCTCGACGAGTTTACGGCCGGCATGTCGCGCGATGAAACCCATGCGGCCGTTGAATTGGTGCGGAAGCTTACGGAGGGGAAAACAGCCATCTTAATCGAGCACGATATGGATGTTGTATTCTCTCTGGCGGACCGTATTACGGTGCTTCATTACGGTCGCATCATTGCATCGGGTAAACCGGAGGAAGTGCGGGCCAACCAGGATGTGAAGGATGCCTATTTGGGTGATCTGGAAGTCTAATACCGGGGGAGGAAGAAAATGCAACTCGAGGTGAAAGATTTAAATACGTTTTACGGTCCGGTTCATGTCCTGCAAGGGATATCACTCTCGGTGGAAAAGGGGGAAATAGTGGCCCTTTTAGGCAGAAACGGCATGGGAAAGAGTACCACGCTAAAATCCATCATGGGCCTGGTAAAACCGAAATCGGGGCATGTCATCTTCGAGGGGAAGGACATTATGGGATTCCCGCCCTTTAAGGTGGCCAGGGTCGGGATCGGTTACGTACCGGAAGAAAGGCGTATCTTCCCCACCCTGACGGTCATCGAAAATCTCAAAATGGGAATCAAAGGGGGGAAAGAGGGGGATCCCAACGACCCCTATACGTGGACCATGGAGAGGGTGTTTGCCCATTTTCCCAAACTAAAAGAACGTTGCGATTCGCAAGGGCGTTTTCTTTCCGGAGGGGAGCAACAGATGCTGACCATTGCCCGCTCTCTCATGGGAAATCCTCGTTTGCTCCTTGTGGATGAGCCCACGGAAGGACTGGCACCTATCATGGTGCAGGAGGTGCGCGATATGCTGGCAGAAATTAACAGGGCGGGGGTATCTATTCTTCTCGTGGAACATAACCTGAAAGTAGCCCTTTCTTTGGCTCACCGGGTCTATCTCATGGGTAAGGCCCATATTGGGTACACCGGTACCATCGAGGAGTTTAAAAACGCGCCGGAGGTGCGGGCTAAGTATCTGGAAGTTTGATTCACGCGACTTGTGTTTATTGAAGGAAGGGCGATAAATATTTTTCAAATTTAGAGGGGGTAGATTGGAATGGCTCAAATTAATAACGGCAAGGTTATGACGGCTCGGGAGGCGGTTTCGCGGTTTGTGAGGGATGGGG